>JBAYVC010000004.1:0-239357 GCA_041674725.1 Pseudobdellovibrionaceae bacterium
AGTTCTGGGCGAGGGGCAAAGTATTCCCGATGCGATGAAGGGAGCGCCTTCTGGCACCTTGCTGTTTATCAGTCCCGAAATCGCCAACTTCTATGGCGCAAAGTCGTGGCAGATAAACGGCTCCATCTCCGATCACGCTTCAAATGGATTAAGTTTTTAGATTATATCTCACGCGCGATAATTTTTTTGCGGCAGACGTCGTGAAAGCCGAAGGTACCGTTTTCAAGGCCAATACCGGATAATTTATGACCACCAAAAGGATTGCAGGGTTTAGAAGTGAGCAAATGATTGACCTTCACCATGCCCGCCTTAAGATCACCTGTGGCGCGCTGTGCAAGGGCTTGGTCTTCGGTAA
Organism: Pseudobdellovibrionaceae bacterium; assembly: GCA_041674725.1. Taxonomy (GTDB): domain Bacteria; phylum Pseudomonadota; class Alphaproteobacteria; order Micavibrionales; family Micavibrionaceae; genus UBA1573. Next base: position 356 of record JBAYVC010000004.1, read on the forward strand.
AGATCGTGGCGCTTAGCCCGTAGATTGTATCATTGGCAAGGGCTATAGCTTCATCATATGTAGAGAACGGTACGAGGGGTAAAACAGGCCCGAATACCTCTTCATGCCAGATACGCATGTTGGGAGTAACATGCGTAAGCAATGTTGGTTCATAAAATGACCCCCCCTGAAGATGGGGAGGGCGGCGACCGCCGCTGATAATATGAGCGCCTTTATCCAGAGCATCGGCAACTTGGGACTCGAGTAGGTCGAGTTGTTTTTGGGATACCAGCGGCCCGATGGTTGTAGCCGGATCAAGTGCATCACCCACAATTTGCATCGTAAGCGTTTCTTGCAAACGTTTTGCAACATCATCAAAAAGACTTTCGTGAATGATGAGCCTTTTAAGTGCCGTGCACACCTGACCGCAATTCCCAAAGCGCCCCGAATAAATGGCTGGAATGGTTTTCTCGAGGTTGGCATCGGCAAAGACAATGGCAGGGTCTGATCCTCCCATCTCAAGGACGCACGGAATAAATTTTTCGGCAGCTTGTTTGTAAAGAAGTTGCCCGACCCGCGTACTGCCGGTAAAACAGATGAAATCAATGTCACCCGCAATTAAATTCTGCGCTACCTGACCATCGCCATAAATAACGTTGAGAACACCATCCGGTAACGCTGACTCTTGCGCAATGCTCTCTATCTCACAAGCGAAAAGCTGCACGTCTTCCGAATTTTTGAAGACAACGGTGTTTCCGGCAATAAGTGCTTGGAAGCATGCCCAGACGAAATTGGACGCAGGAAAATTCCATGGCGAGATGCACGCGACCACACCATGAGGCTCATAAATGACCTCGTTGATCTCTGACTCTGTTTGTAGCGTTATAAGGGGGGAGAGAGATTCTTCAGCATGATCCAGACTCCACATCATATAACGGTCGGCCCGCTCGGTATTGAAATGGGACTGCGTAATCGGCATCCCCATTTCTTGGGAGATTAAGGTGGAAAGGTGATCTTTGCGTGCCATAAACACGTCACGAAATCGCTTCATATGGGCAAGGCGCTCGGGCAGAGAAAGGCGCGACCATGCGGGGAAGGCGGCGTGGGCTTTTTTAAGCGCTGCCCGAACCTCGTCAGGGGAGGACATCGGCACCTCGCCCAGAACGTCAAAATTGCGGGAAGGGTTAGTTGAGATGATGGACTGCGGCAAAGGCATGATCGAACCTCCTTCATGATACGTTATATCAAGAGGGTAAACTTACATACCTGCGTTGCCAAGAAATTGAAACTATATATTATACATAATAAAAACAATCCCTACCAAGGGGCCTCCCACCATGTAAGTAGAAGATGATTTTTGTATAACGTTGACTTATCCACAGAAAAAATAAGATTTTTGTTGACTCATTGCCCGCAATCCCTAATATGCGGACAATTCCAGCAAAGAGAGCTTTGCCTGGGCGAGGTTTGCTTCTGGAATTTTGGTGTACGAACCGGCGTCTCCATCTGTTTTAAGTGGTTTAAAACAAAGGGATTTTACGGTTCGGTTTGAAATCAACATATGACTTAAAAGGAGTCACATTTATGGCCCGTATTTCCGGTGTCAACATTCCTGACAATAAACGAGCAATCATTTCGCTCACCTATATCCATGGCATTGGCCGTTTCACCGCCGAGCAGATCTGCACTGAAGTGGGAATCGATTTTTCCCGCCGTATGAAGGATTTGACCGAAGATGAACTGAACCAAATCCGCAAAATTATCGAAACCGGTCGTTTTATGATCGAAGGTGATTTGCGCCGTGAAGTTTCGCTTAACATCAAACGTCTGATGGACATGCAATGCTACCGTGGTCTTCGTCACCGCCGTGGTCTCCCTGTTCGCGGTCAGCGTACCCGCACCAACGCACGTACCCGCAAGGGCCCTGCGAAGCCGGTTGCTGGTAAGAAAATCGTGAAGAAGTAATCAGACAATAGTGAAAGATAAAGGTTAGAAAAATGGCCGTTAAAGAAAAAGCCGCCGGTAAAGGCGCAAAAGGTGGAACCCGCAAAAAGGTTGTTCGTAAGAACATTGCTGTAGGTCAATGCCACATTAATGCATCATTCAACAACATCCACGTAAACATCACCGACCCGATGGGTAATACTATTGCTTGGTCGTCTGCCGGTATCATGGGATTTAAAGGATCGCGTAAATCGACCCCTTATGCTGCTCAGCTTACCGCTGAAGATGCTGCACGCAAAGCCCAAGAGCATGGCATGCGTGAAGTGGATGTGACCATCAAGGGACCCGGCGCAGGCCGTGAATCAGCCTTGCGTGGTCTTCAGTCCGCTGGATACACCATCCGTTCGATCAAGGATATTACGCCTGTTCCGCACAACGGGTGCCGTCCTCCGAAACGCCGCCGTATCTAATCGGCAGTGCTTAGAGTTGTTGTTGCGCTTCTTAGCGCAGCGTTTTGTCAATGCATGGTGAAAGGGAACAAGCATGCTGATACAGAAAAACTGGCTGGAATTGATTAAACCCAACAAAGTTGAGGTTGAGCGTAAATCTGATACCCGTAACATCGGTAAGATTGTCGTTGAGCCGCTCGAGCGTGGGTTTGGATTGACGCTGGGTAATGCCTTGCGTCGCATTCTGCTGTCTTCACTGCAAGGTGCCGCTGTTACGGCTGTTAAAATTGCTGGTGTTCAGCACGAATTCTCGACCATCGAAGGTGTGCGCGAAGATGTGACGGACATTGTCCTCAACATCAAGGCGATCGCCGTACGCATGCACGCCGAAGGCCCGAAACGTATGCGCATCTTGGCTGAAGGTCCCTGTGAAGTGACCGCAGGCATGATCGAAGCTGGCGCCGACATCGAAATCATGAATCCTGACCTTGTGATCTGTACCTTGGATAAAGGCGCAACACTCGATATGGAGATGATTGTTGGTACAGGCAAAGGTTATCGCCCGGCTTCACAAAACCGTCCTGAAGATGCACCTGTTGGCCTTATTCCGGTTGACAGCATTTTCTCGCCAGTGCGCAAAGTATCTTATGAAGTTGAAGATACTCGCGTGGGCCAAATCACTGACTACGATAAACTGACACTCACCGTTGAAACCAACGGCGTGATCTCGCCTGAAGATGCCGTCGCTTTCTCGGCGCGCATTATGCAGGATCAGTTGCAAGTCTTCATCAACTTTGATGAGCCTAAAGAAGCGCAAGTCAGCGAAATCGAAGAGTCCCTGCCGTTTAACCGCAATCTGCTCAAGAAAGTGGAAGAACTTGAACTCTCCGTGCGTTCGGCCAACTGCCTCAAGAACGACAATATCGTTTATATTGGTGACCTCGTCCAGAAATCGGAAAGCGAAATGCTGCGTACCCCGAACTTTGGCCGTAAGTCGCTCAATGAAATCAAAGAAGTTCTGACGATGATGGGTCTCCACCTCGGCATGCAAGTCGAAGGCTGGCCTCCTGAAAACATCGAAGAACTCGCTAAAAAATTGGATGATCCTTTCGCTCACTAGGAGCGAGGGGTTCTTCCCAAAGGGCATGTTGCCCGCACCTGCGGCAAAACAGCGCGAGATATTCGCTCCAGTGGCTGCAGGAAATTGATGATTGTCACCTTGTGACATCGTTGCAAACAAAGAAAGGACTACGCCATGAAACATGGTTTGAAACAACGTAAACTTAACCGGACCAGCTCGCACCGTCGTGCGCTGTTCGCTAACATGGCCAACGCCTTGATTAAGCACGAACAGATCATTACCACCGTTCCCAAAGCTAAAGAGCTTCGCCCCTACGTCGAAAAACTCATCACATTGGGCAAAAAAGGTGGTCTTGCTAACCGTCGTGCTGCGATCGCTCTTTTGCGCGATGAAGCTATGGTTGCTAAAATTTTCTCTGTTCTGGCGCCTCGCTATGAAAGTCGTCCTGGTGGTTACACCCGCGTTCTCAAAGCCGGTTTCCGTTATGGAGATGCAGCCCCAATCGCAGTGATTGAATTTGTTGATCGCGATCCTTCGGCAAAAGGCAAAGACTCAGGCCAAGACTTCACGTCTGAAGAAGCTGTAGAAGCGGCAGGTCCAGCAGACGAACTGACTGTTTCCAAAGAAACTGTCAAAAAAGCAAACACCAAGAAGAAAGCCGAAAAAGCCGAAGTCGGTGAAGCTGCTCCTGCTGAAGAAAAACCTAAGAAGGCCGCCGCTAAAAAGAAAAAATCTGACGAATAGTCAAATTTTTTAAGGTGCTCTAGAATTATAAAAGCCTGCTCTTGAAGCAGGCTTTTTGCTATCATAAAAGGGTGAAATACAAAGGGGGGACGTTATGACGCAAAAGATAACACAGGCACTAATGGGGTGTTTGGATATACCGCTCTTTCTTAAAACGGGCATGGGACGTTTTGAAAACTCGTGGGGAGCTGCCAAGCTTTCTTTTGCAGTACCTGTTGTGCTCCTCCCGCTTGTGGCAACAGTGGCCCCCTTCAATCCGCAGTATCAGGGGCAGACCTACTTGATGGTGTTGTTGCAGTTTGTCCTTCTTTATCTCCTGACAACGGCGCTTTATTTACCGTTAATGTATATCATCACCAAAAGTCTGGGGAAGGTCGAGGCTTTCCCGCGCTTTGTAGGGATGCAAAATTGGGTGGGGATAAGTGGGTTTGTTATCATCTTGCCGATCTTGCTGGGGATGAGTACAGGGCGTTGGGAGTGGGAGGAAGCCTATCCGCTGTTTGTGACCATGACACTTTACAGTTATGCTTACGTGGCGTTCGCTATTACCTATACGTTTAGTATCAACTGGATGCTGGCCACATCACTGTCTATTCTGGGAATGGCTTGCGATGATATCGCGCGCATGGTTATCGATGCTGTGTTTCAGTCCTAGGAAGGGATTACCAGAGGTGAAATAAAAACCCCACCAAAAGGTGGGGTTTTCTTCGGGGGAGAAGCTCTTCTCAAATTCTCTAGCTTGTCTGGCGGCGTAGGAAAGCTGGAATATCCAGTTCCTCTTCCTCGGACTTGGGGGCAGCAGGTGCATCAATATTGAGGCGACCTTGCGCTGGGGCGCTAACAGCGGGAGCAGCTTGCGCCATGCGCGGCTGTGCGCGCAGGGAGGGCGCCGATTCTGTTTGCACAGGTTGGGCGGCCTCATTGCCAAAATCATCACTACCGCTATAACGACGGTAACCACCGGTAATGCGCTCGAACAGCGAGGGTGATTTACGGCGTGCAGGGGCCTGCGCTTCTTCATAGGCTGGCGCGTAATGTTGTGCAGGTGCTTGGGTCGCTGGAGCTTGCTGTGGTTGATACACAGGAGCCTGAACCGCTTGAGCGGCTTGCTGCTGGGCGTAACCACCTTGTGCCATCACGGGTTGTGGCGGGATAAAGGCCTCTCCCATGCGGGTGCCGCGTGCAGCTGCATTTTGTGTGGCATAATCAAACTGCGTGGCTGGAGCTGCGGACTCTTGATAGGCAGGTTGCTGCTGAACAGGTGCTGCTGCGACCTGTTGTTGGCGTTGCACCTGATTTTCTTGCGCGGAAGACGAAGAGAGAATGCCGCTAAAAGCCCGCACGGGGGTTGAGGTGATTTGAGAGGCTTCGCTCTGACGGGTACGGAGCCGATCTGAAACAAAACCGCCCAATGTGCCCGAGCCACCCGTGCGCGTGGTTTTCTTCTCGGCGGCGGCTGCGTCAATACCGGTTGCCACAACTGACACGCGGATTTTTCCTTCCATTGATTCATCAAAGGATGAACCAAAGATAATGTTGGCATTGGGGTCAACTTCATCGCGGATGCGGTTACAGGCCTCGTCCACTTCGAACAGAGTCATGTCATAACCGCCTGTGATGTTGACGATCACACCCTTGGCACCCTTCATCGAGACGTCATCAAGCAGCGGATTGCTGATGGCTTTCTCGGCGGCTTCAATGGCGCGGTTATCGCCTGTGGCTTCACCCGTGCCCATAACGGCTTTGCCCATTTCCTGCATCACCGACCGGATGTCAGCAAAGTCGAGGTTAATAAGACCCGGAACAACGATAAGGTCAGTCACGCCGCGCACAGCAGATTGCAAAACACTGTCCGCCATTTTAAAGGCTTCAGAGAACGTGGTTTTGTCGTTCACGACGCGGAAGAGATTCTGGTTCGGGATAACAATAAGCGTATCCACGTAATTCTGCATCTCGGAAATACCTTCTTCGGCAAGGCGCATGCGGTGCGATCCTTCGAAGTGGAAGGGCTTTGTGACAACGCCCACGGTCAAAATACCACGTTCACGGCAAGCCTTGGCAATAACAGAGGCTGCACCTGTTCCAGTACCGCCGCCCATGCCAGCGGTGATGAACGCCATGTTGGCGTCTTCAAGATACTGCATGACATCATCAAGGCTCTCCTCGGCTGCGCCGCGCCCGATTTCAGGTTTAGCCCCAGCGCCAAGACCTTCGGTAAGAGCTGTGCCCAGTTGTACCTTATGTTCAGCAAGGCTGCTGATCAGAGCTTGGGAGTCCGTGTTACAGACAACAAAGTCAACGCCATTGAGGTTGGTCGAAATCATGTTGTTGACGGCATTGCCACCGGCACCGCCAACGCCGATCACAGAGATCTTCGGCGATAATTTTTTTGAAAGATGGTCCACGTTATTCATCCTGATGTTAATCATTTAAAGAGACTCCTCCCGAGGTAGAGATGCGCTGCAGGCAGCATTGACGTTGCAAGAATTTTTTAATGAGTGGGGAAAGGTGCTTATCTCAAACTGATTCGTCAGGCGAATCATGTAGACCAAGTCTAATCCATCGATGACTCGCCGTGCAAGAAAGAAAATAAACAAGTTGCAAATTGTGAATAACTAAAACACCCATGAATCGGGAATAACGAGAGCGGGGTCGGCAATCATATCGGCGCGCGAGGGGCGATGCAGAAAAGGCAGGGGTGGATGTACCACACGGCCTAGCGCCTGATCAAAAAGCAGGCATAATGATTCTGGATGGCCTTCAAGCGCTTGATTGGTAGCAGGCGCAAACGCGGCATGGTGAGCAAAGAGAGAGCGAATACGCTCGGTCATAGAGAAATCGGAAGGTTTGGAGAATTTTTGAGCGGCGTAAACATCCGCAATGCCGGAAATCGCGCGGCCAAGAGCAAAGAAATATTCTTCGGGTTTCTTGGTAAAACGCTCCATCGTCAAGGGTTTGGCAAGGTTCCCCAGTTTCATATGAATCCATGTAGAGGCGGCATCCTGCGCGGTGGTCTTATCTGATTGCGCATAGATCGCAAGGGCATCAAGATTGATACGGGCGGACGTTGTGGCCTCACCCAAATCATCGGGAGCGGGATTAAAAGCGGGCGATATATGCGGCGCGGCAATCGGCTGGGCGCGTTTGTTTCCTTCCTCAAAAAGAAAGGGAAGGTCGTGGATGGCAAGATGTTGAAGTGGTGCTGGATCAAGGGCTTGCGCAGCAGAGTGAAAACTTTGAATCAAGGCGCCGCAAAAAGTCGGCATCTCCTTTTGAAGGTAACGTCCGGCAATTTTACCGTTACCTGTCCACCCACCCGCGACACGCAGTGCAGTTTTGGCCATTCTGTTTGAAATAGCGAGCAGGGAGGCCGTAAAGCTTGCGTCATCTTTCAGGTTGGAAAAATTTGATCTCAAAGAAAGATATTCTCCCTCAAAATCATCGGGGTGAAGTAGGTCAGGGCCGTGTTCGTAGTGATAACGGATCAAGGCCTGAAATGAATCAGCCCTCCCTTCTGGGTCATAAAGGGGAATGCTCAGAGCCGCAATATTGAGAAGAGTTCCTTTTCCATCCTGATGGGCCTGCAAAATATCATACGCCATACTGCGGCCATCCCGCAGGATTAGGTCATAGGAACGCACACCATCGGGCGAGGTGAAAACAAAGGACTCGGGGATAGCGATCTGCGGGAATATTACCAATACATCATGGTCGGAATTTTGTGCCTTATGAATACCGCCATCAACAACTTGTGAGCCGCCCAAGAAAATGAGGGTTGGTCGCCCATACTGGGGACGAATATCATTTAGAAACGAAAAAATATCGGGCAGAAGATGCACTCTCATGCCCGATGTTTAAACTATTAAATTATGAAAAGTCAAATGTTATGACGCATCATCATTTCCGGCATTGCCCGAAGGGGTGTTGCCACCTGTCTGGGGACGGCGCATCGGACGGCGCAGGCCCCCACCGACATGGCCGCCGGAGCGTTGGGGCGGACGGCCTTGGTTTTGTGAAGGCTGACGGTCATTGTTTCCTTCCGTGTCATTACCGCCTTCGGTAATAAAGTCAGGAAGTTCATTGCCCATCTCGCTCTGACGCGATTTGTTCGAGGCGCGATGCGGCGGAATTGGGATAGGGCGCTGGGTAATTTCCTCGCGCTCGGATGCGGCGACTTCGATTTCAACGCGCGCTGCCACTTTACGCAGCTCATGCAGGGCTTCTTGCAAGTCTTCGCGGGCTTCCACGTTCTTTTTGGATTTATCCCACACGTCATAGGCCTTGATGCATTGATCGGCGGCTTCACGCAGGCGGGCTTGGGTCTCGTCCATATTTCTGTTCCTTTAAAAACTTAACTCATTGACGCGCCACACTACCCCGTTCGCGGGAATCGGTCAAGAAATGGCTGGTTGTGCAAAAATTATTGCGCGGTCCACGCGCCATCTATGGAAACTGTGGTGCCGGTAACGTTCCGTGCCGCATCTCCCGCAAGATAAAGCACAAGGCCACCGATTTCCTCGGGCGTGGCAAAGCGGGCGTTCGGCTGCTTTTCAAGCAAAAGCTCCTCGGACGCTTGCGTAACAGGGATGCCTTCTTTGGCGGCGCGGTCATCGATCTGTTTTTGAACCAGCGGCGTGAGAACCCAGCCCGGGCAAATCGCGTTGCAGGTGATATTCTGCCGCGCATTTTCAAGCGCCGTAACTTTTGTCAGCCCCACCACGCCATGCTTGGCGGCAACATAAGCGGCTTTTCCGGCTGAGGCGACGAGCCCGTGCGCAGACGCGATATTGATGATACGGCCATAACCGCGTTTTTTCATGCCGGGGAGAGCAGCCTTTGTCCCATAGAAAACACCGGACAAATTAATATTGATGATCTTTTGCCACTGATCAATGGGGAAGTCTTCAATCGGCGCAACAAACTGGACACCGGCGTTATTCACGAGAACATCCACAGAGCCGAGCGCGTTCTCGGCTTCCGTCACCATTTTGACCATGCTTTCAAAATTGGTGACATCCGCGCCCACAAACAAGGCGCGTACACCAAAGTCGGCCTCAATAGAGCTGCGGACTTTTTCAATTTCTGCGGCTTCGCCAAAACCATTCAGGACAATGTTGTAACCATTCCCTGCCAGAATGCGGGCAATGCCAAGACCGATACCGCTGGTTGATCCGGTGACCAGAGCCACTTTTTTAGTTTCAGCCATAATTTATCCTTCTTTCTTTTTGAAGAGTGATGAGACCGCATTTTTATGCGCCTCTTTTTTGGTGATGTCGGCCTCGGCGCGGGCGATTTCGGATTTCATGTCCTCAATATAGGCACGAAGATCATCAATCGAGAGCTTGTCCAGATTGCGGGGCTTGAGTCGTTTGGTTTTCGGGTCGAGATCGTCATCGTGAAACATGATATACCTATGGCAAGGAGAATAGAGTTGTGGGAGGCGTAAATCAACAGCTCGTAAGGAATTACCCCGACCTTAAATAGCTGATGGCCTGATCGCGCTCAAAGAGGTAGAGCAAGGCGCGCAGGGCTTTGCCGCGCGGGGATTGCAGATCAGGATCTTTTTCCAGAATGAGGGATGAATCTTGGCGCGCCGAAATAAGAAGATCACTCTGGCTGGTCAGGTCGGCAAAGCGAAACTCGGCGATACCACTTTGCTTGGTGCCCAAAACATCACCACTGCCGCGCAGCTCCAGATCTTTTTCGGCAAGTAAAAACCCATCTTCACTCTGCCGTAAAATTTTAAGCCGCTCGCGCGCCGCCTCGGTCAAGGGTTCGCCGTAAACAAGGAAACAATAAGATTGTGCATCACCGCGCCCAACCCGTCCGCGCAGTTGATGAAGCTGCGCAAGGCCAAACCGGTTGGCATGTTCGATTACCATGATGGTGGCATTGGGCACATTGACGCCGACTTCAATCACGGTGGTGGCGACCAGAACGTAAATCGCGCCGGATACAAATTTTTCCATTACGGCGTCTTTGTCTTTGGGTTTCATTCGCCCGTGAATAAGGCCGACCCGCTCGCCAAAAATTTGTTGTAAGACAAGGTAGCGTTCTTCGGCGGCGGCGAGATCAAGAATTTCGGATTCTTCAACCAAAGGACATACCCAGTAAACCTGTACCCCGTGGTCAATTTGTCCCTTGAGGCGTTCCGTCATCGTGTCAAGCGTATCAAGCGGAATGAGCCGTGTATCAATGGGTTTCCGCCCCGGGGGCTTTCCGGCAATGCGCGAGACTTCCATATCGCCATAAGCCGTAAGGGTGAGTGTCCGTGGAATAGGCGTGGCGGTCATGACCAGAACATCAGTGCCAATCCCTTTATTGGAAAGCTCAAGGCGTTGATGCACACCAAAGCGGTGCTGCTCGTCAATGACAGCAAGACCAAGGTCGGCAAAAGTAACATCCTCTTGAAACAAGGCATGGGTACCAATCACGATTTTTATCGCGCCGGACGAGATGGCAGCCAGAGCCGTCTCGCGTGTTTTGCCTTTATCACGCCCCGTGAGAACAGTGAAGGGAATACCTGCTTTCTCGAAAAAAGGGCGTAGCGTCTCGCCATGCTGGCGCGCGAGAATTTCTGTGGGAGCCATGAAGGCCGCTTGCGCGCCGCCATCGACCGCATTCATCATGGCGAGGGCCGCAACAATGGTTTTCCCGCTCCCCACATCCCCTTGAAGGAGGCGCAGCATCCGGTGCGGGGCCATCATATCGGCATCAATCTCGGTAAGGGCTTCGCGTTGAAACGAAGTGAGCTCCCACGGAAGGGCTACCATTAATTTCTGGCGCTGTGGCCCGTTAGTAGGAAACGCACGGCCTTTGAGTTTCCGTTGTTTGAGGCGCAAAATAGCAAGAGTGAGTTGGTTCGCCAAAAGTTCATCATAAGCGAGGCGCATCTGCGCAGGGCAGGAGGATTCAAGGTCTTTGGCTGCCTGCGGATGATGAAGGTTGATAATGGCCTCTTTCCATGTGGGCCAGCCCATACGCGAAACATGGACAGGATCAAGCCATTCCGGCAGCTCGGGCGTCTGGTCAAGAGCAGAGAGAATCGTCTTGCGCAGCATCTTGGTGGTGAGGCCCGCCGTTAAAGGATAAATAATTTCGCGCGCATCTGCGGGCGGCCCATCAAGCAGGTCAGGGTGCGTCATCTGCCGCGTCCCGCGGTAATCATCCACCTGTCCGCAAATGGTAATTTTTGCGCCAACAGGATATTGTTTTTCAACCCAGCCGCCGCCCGCATGGAAAAACACAAGATCGATAAAGCCGCTTGGATCAAGTGCGCGGACGCGGTGCGGGCCGCCACGCCTTGTTGGAGGCGTATGTTTGTCAATGGTGACGCTGACACATACGCTCTCGCCAGTGCGGGCTTCGCTCAAGGCACCAATCAAACGGCGCTGGACTATATCGGCGGGTTTATGAAATAAAAGATCGCGCAGCCGTATCCCGCCCAGCAACTTCTCGTAAAGTTTCATCATGCGCGGCCCAACGCCGGAGATAACTCCGACCGACCGGAAAAGAGGATCAAGAACAAAGGGGCGCTGGCTCATACCGCCTGTTTAGCAATTTTTTGCCCCAATTTCACGGCAAAAAAGCTGATTCCGATCATAATCATCCCCATAATGATGAGGGCAATCGGCCAACCAACGATATCCATGAAATATTCATCGGTATAATAGCCCAGATACGCCAGCAGCGAAACCACCCCGACCAGTAGTAAAGTCCGGCTGGCAGCATAGGTGCTCAGGTAAATCAGGGCCGCTGCCACGCCGATGAGTAAAATATCCAGAGGCGAATTTTCAAATAGATCAAATGCTGAAATGGCTGTTGTCGCGGCAGCGCAAAAATAGAAAAAAGGCGCAATCGCGTGATGCGGCGTTTTGGCGACGCCCCACGCCACCATCAATCCCGTAAGGGAAGGCACCAGCAAATCTTCGGGGTCGCTCAAATCCCACAGGCCCATCAAGCTGAACAGCATGGAATAGAAAAAGAGCAGTGAGAAGAAGAGGAGGGATGTTTTTTGCGTACCGATAAAGGCAACGCCCTGCTGGATCAGCATAAAACCGAACACAACGGTTGCGGCTTTGGCCACGTCCCCGCTATGCGGCAGATATTCATCCATAAAGACAAAGAGACCTGTAGGCTCAAGCGCCGCGGCAATCAAAAACAAAGGTGTTGCTGCCCGCTGGAACCGAACATCGCCAAGGCATACAAGTCCCATGATAAAGGCAACAAGCCCGCTGCCAAAGGAAACAATCACGCGCGCGATACTCCCGATATCATCCCAGATCATGCCGATATAGACGCACAGCCCGACAAAAATAAAAGCGCCGCCAAGGTAAACCATGAGCCGCTGGAGCATCCCGCCGGATTTGCTGTCGGACGTGACATCGGCTTCGGTGATTAAAAGAGCCAAGACATCATCGCGCGTGAGGTGATGCTCGGCAATAAGGGTACGGATAGTGCTGAGGGCATCCGTGCGGGAAAGAGTCATTTTACGTCCCCTTCGGTGATCCAGCCGACAAAATTGAAACTGCCATAATATTGATTAGGCAGAGGAAGTTTGATAACGCGGTTTTCTTTGACAAGAACGGGGCCTTGTGTGCTTGAACGGGACATAAATATCTCGGTAATCAGGGAATTGTGGGAATAATAATAGTTTTCGAAACTATACCCATCTGGGGAAATAAGTTGCGTTGAAAATTTTGCGTCCTTGAAGGTCGCGACAGAAGGGAGTTTTTCGTCCGTCCCTAAAGAAAAATCATAATTTTTAATTTGGCTTGTTGTGGGGTCATACACATAAAGGGTCGTTGTGGGCACCGGAGATGCAATGTTGGTTTGAGCGACATAACCTTCATTTTTTTGATAAGATGCGGTCAAATGACCTTGGTCATCGATTTTAAGGAGGATTTGTCCTTGTCCGCTCCAGTTTTGTGAACTGAAAGCCACCTTATAGACCGGAGCATCAACCAGTGTTGCGGGCAGGGTTTTGGCAAAAGCCAAGACGACCACCAAGAGGAGCGGTAAAATGAGCCCCGCGACCAAAACACGATTTTCCTTGATGAAAGCCAGAACTGACATAATATCTCCTCCACATGACCTAAAATGGAGTAATCATTATGCCCCAATCATCCCCCCAAGTCGAGCCGCTCGAAAACAAGCGCAAACGCCTGACATTCAGGGCATGGCACCGCGGCACACGGGAAATGGATCTCTTGATTGGTTCGTTTGCTGAAAAATACATTGCGGGCTTTGGCGAGGGTGACCTCGCAATTTTTGAGGAAATACTCATGAATAATGATCCGGACGTCTATGACTGGATTATTGGACGTAAAAAACCACCCGAAGAACTCGAATCGCGGGTTCTGGACTTGATTTTGGCCCATAGATTTGCCACATAACGGGGCATGCATGCCCCACAGCCCCATGAAACGGATATAGGTTCCGCGCCCGCTACCCCTCTTGTCAGGACAGTTTATAATCTGCCCGAAGGAATGGATGCGCGTTATATCGCCGATGCGGCGCGTGATGCGGCGCGGCAAAAAAACATTATTTGCCACGTGGCACTTGATGATACGCGTCTGAGTAGCCTTGCCGAATATATCGGCTTTTTTGCGCCGGATGTTGAAGTTGTCATTTTTCCGGCGTGGGATTGTTTACCCTATGACCGCGTGTCGCCCCATGCGGATATTGTCAGCAGCCGCATTGCGGCTTTGGCGCGCCTCCTCGAATGGAAGGATGATGGTTTATTCAAACCGCGCATTGTGGCAACAAGTGTGAATGCCTTCACGCAAAAGGTGATGATGCCGGACAAACTCCGTGCGGCGCATATCACCGCGCGCGCTGGTAAAAAAATTGGCGAAGACCAGCTTAAAAATTTTCTCGTACAAAATGGCTACTTGCGCACCAGTACCGTGCGCGAAAACGGTGAATTTGCAGTGCGCGGCAGTATCATTGATATTTTCCCGCCCGGCTACGAGAACCCCGTGCGCCTTGATTTGTTCGGTGATGAAGTGGAAAGTATCCGCAGTTTTGATCCATCCACGCAGGTCACAACCGGACGGCTTGATGCCTTTGCCTTGAGGCCTGTCACAGAATATTTTATGGATGAGGAAACAATTGCGCATTTTCGCCAAGGCTACCGTGCTCTTTTTGGCACTGTAACTGCCGGAAATCCGCTCTATGAAGCGGTGAGCGAAGGCCGTAAACACGCAGGGATGGAGCATTGGCTGCCCCTCTTTCATGACCAGATGGCAACGCTTATAGCTTACATGCCTAACGCGCACATAACGTGCGATGCGCAGGCTCATCAGGCCATTCATGAACGCTTGACTCAGGTGAAGGATTTTTATGAAGCGCGAAAAACACTTGATGTGGCGTTGCTCGCGCGTAAAAATAAAAAATCAGGGCAGGATGTTTCCCTAACCGGAGCGGCCTATCATCCTGTACCTCCCTCCCAGCTTTATGTGAGCGAAGCTGAATGTGATGACCTTCTTGAAGCACAAAAAGCCGTTTTTATCGAGGCCTTTGCCGATCCGAAAAGCACCGACGAAAAACCAGTTAAACGTGCGCGCGACTTCACCGATATTCGCCTCGCCGATGGCGCAAAATTATTCACAGAGCTTGGTAAATACCTCACGTCTCTCCACAAGGAAGGGCGTAAAGTTATCATTGCATGTTATTCGCAAGGTTCACGCGATCGCTTGAAAATCATGATGGAAGAGGGCGGTGCAGGACTGCCCCACCCGTGTGATAACTGGCATCATGTCACAAAGCTGAAGGCGGGGCAAACAGGCGCCATTCTTCTTCATCTCGAACATGGGTTTATCGCGCCGGATGTGGCGGTTATTACTGAACAGGATATTCTGGGAGATCGCCTGACACGCGCCTCCAAACGCCGTAAAAAATCCGATAATTTCCTAAGGGAAGTCAGTGCGCTTGCCCCGGGTGACCTCGTCGTGCATATCGATCATGGGGTCGGGCGCTTTGAAGGGCTTGAGACACTCAAAGCGGGCGGCTTGTTACATGATTGCCTGAAAATTACTTATGCAGGCGGCGACCGCCTGTTTGTTCCGGTTGAAAATATTGACCTTCTCTCGCGTTTTGGTGCCGATGAAGGTCATACCGATCTGGACAAGCTGGGCGGCGCGGCATGGCAGGCCCGTAAAGCGCGTGTAAAAAAAGACTTGATGAAGATGGCTGAGGGATTGCTGGCGATTGCCGCGGGGCGCCTGCTACGCGAAGCAGATGTGCTGGATATCGACCCCTCCCACTATAATGAATTTGTCGCGCGCTTTCCTTATCAGGAAACGGATGATCAACTGCGTGCGATTGAAGATACACTGGGCGACCTTAAATCGGGAAAACCCATGGACCGCCTGATTTGCGGAGATGTCGGTTTTGGTAAGACCGAAGTCGCGCTTCGGGCGGCCTTCGTTGCAGCGCTCCAAGGGGCGCAGGTGGCAGTGATTGCCCCGACAACACTGCTGGCACGGCAGCATTTTACCAATTTTCAAAAACGTTTTGCCGAAATGGGCATACGGGTCGAGCAGCTCTCGCGTTTTGTTGCGCCGCGCGAGGCCAAAGCTATCAAAGACGGGTTGAGCGACGGCTCGGTGCGCGTGGTCATTGGGACGCACGCGCTGCTTTCCAAGGACATCAAATTTGCCAATTTAGGCCTCGTGGTTGTGGATGAAGAACAAAAATTCGGCGTAAAGCAGAAAGAACGCCTTAAAGAGCTCAAAAACGAAGTGCATCTGCTAACCCTCTCGGCAACGCCGATTCCGCGCACGTTGCAATTGGCATTAACGGGCGTGAGGGATATGAGCCTGATTGCCACGCCGCCAGTGGATCGTCTGGCTATCCGCACGTTTGTCACGCCTTATGATCCGCTGATTGTCCGTGAAGCGATCTTGCGTGAACATTACCGTGGTGGCCAGACGTTCTTTGTCTGCCCGCGTATTGGTGACATGGATGATCTGGAGGCGCAGCTCAAAGAGTTGGTACCGGAAGTGAAGGTGATTACCGCGCATGGACAGATGACCCCGACGGATCTTGAAGACCGGATGAATGCTTTTTATGACGGTCAATACGGCATATTGCTGGCCACCAATATCATTGAATCGGGCCTTGATGTTCCATCGGCGAATACCATCATCATCCACCGCGCGGATATGTTCGGCCTCTCGCAGCTCTATCAGATCAGGGGGCGTGTGGGACGATCAAAACTGCGTGCTTATGCATACCTGACTTACCCTCCACTCTTGAGGCTCACAGCGGACGCGCAAAGACGCCTCGAAATATTCGAAACGCTCGATAGCCTTGGCGCGGGATTTCAGCTGGCAAGCCATGACCTTGACATCCGAGGGGCGGGTAACTTGCTTGGTGAGGAACAATCCGGTCATATCAAGGAGGTCGGGATTGAACTGTACCAGCAGATGTTGGAAGACGCCGTGGCGCTGGCACGCTCGGGGCTGGGAAAAACTGAAAAACACAAAGCCGAAGACCATGAGTGGAGTCCCGTCCTCAATCTCGGCACATCGGTTTTGATCCCCGAAAATTATGTAAGCGATCTGACCACCCGCATGAGCCTGTATCGCCGCCTTGGGGATTTACTAAGCGAGGACGACACCGAATCTTTTGCCGCCGAACTGGTGGATCGTTTTGGGCACCTACCAGAAGAAGTAACGAACCTTTTGGACATCGTGCGCATCAAAATGCTGTGTAAACAAGCAGGAATTGCGGCTTGTGATGCAGGCCCCAAGGGAGCCATTATGCGCTTTCACAACGATGCACCGCCCAACCCCGACAAGTTTTTTGCGTGGATTAACAAAAACCCCAGCAGCGTTAAAATCCGCCCCGACCAGAAACTGGTTATTATTCGCGCGTGGGACAGCATCAAAGACCGCGTTAAGGGTGTGCAGAAATTGGTTGCGGAATTGGCCGCCCTTATAAAATAGTGTTTTATGTCTTTTGTCGGGGATGCAGAAGTGTTATTCTTAGGCATAATCACGAGGAATCGCCATGGCCAAATCCTATCTGCAAACCTGTATCCTTGACGCTCTTGCCAAAGCCAAAGGCAACGAAACCAAAGCGCGCCAGATTATCTCGTCACAAGCGCTTGAGGATGACCAACTGCTCTTGGCCCTCGCGAAGCCCCATTTATCGGGGATTGTCGCCCATGCCGTAGGCCGTATCGCGATTCAAGAACAAAAGAAAAAAGAACGCGGCGCAGGCGATGATATTCCGGCAGTACCCACGCCGCCCAAATCAGGTAAAAACGAAAATGCGTTTGGCCTTGATCTGCTCAAGGCGCTAGGGGGACAGAATGTGCCTAAATTTGCTGCGGAAGATGCGGCTCCCCGTGTTGGTAAGAAACAAGCCTCCCAGCAGCATATCAATGCGCTCAAACTCATGGCTGCTAAAAGCAAGACCTCCAAAAAGAAGTAAGTACCATGGGTCTTGATCCCGAGCAACGCGCTGATTTTTATGCCAGCACCGGATGGGGCGGGGCCTCCGAACTCCCTGTCGGTGAAGACTGGTCGCAGCGTAAAATATTCCGTATCAAAAAGAAGGACAAAACAGCCATTGTCATGCACGCGGTGCCGGATGATGATCCGCGGGCTACCCCTGGGCATAAGCTAGGTGACTACATAAAAATAGCCGATTATCTGCGCTCACTCGAGTTATCCGCGCCCGAAGTCTTTGCCCAGAATCTCAAAGGTGGGCTTTTGCTTGTCGAAGATTTTGGCGATGATAGTTTTTCGCGTCTTCTCGGGATGGGAGAGGGACGCACCCATGATCTTTATCTGATTGCAACGAATGCTCTCATACATCTTCATCAGCAGGCGCGCAGTAAGCCAATTGAACTACCCAATTTTTACGATGGACACGTGTATAAAGGACGCCGCAGGATTGTGGATTGGTACATGCCCTTCGCGCGCGGGCAGCGAAATGCTGAGGGTCTTGTGGAGGATTATGAACGGATATGGAAGGGAATAGAAAAAAATCTCCCCAGTATCCCCCATCAATTCCAGCATATTGATTTCCATCCGGGGAACCTGATGTGGCTGCCTGAACGCGATCATGTCCAGCAAGTGGGCATTCTCGATTTTCAAGGTGCAATGAATGGACCGGTTCCTTATGATCTGGTCAATTTACTTGAAGACGCACGCCGGATTGTTTCTGAACCGATCCGTCTTGAATGCTTGGAGCGTTTTTTGAAGAGCCTTGCCGAAGATGAACGGGATGCTTTTGCGCAGTGGTATCCGGTGATTGCCTGCCAGTTCCATAGCAGGGTTATTGGGCAGGCCATTAAGTTGGCTTTAAGCGGAAAAACAGCGCTCCTCCCTCTCATTCCGACGCTCCAGCGCTATATGATGCGTGATCTTGAAAACGAAACGTTAAAGCCGCTCAAAGACTGGTTTATGCGGCAAAACATCACCTTCGGAGAAAACTGTGATGTTAACCGCAATGCCGCCGAGCGACTTATTCGCCCTGATGCCTTTTGATTACGACAATCCTCTTGCTCTTTGGACGAAATTTTCTTAACTTGCAGGGCTAAATATAACCGGAAAGGAAAATTCATGTCTGTAATTGCGTCACGTTTAGGCCGTATTAAACCCTCCCCCACGATTGCGGTGACCACACGCGCGGCTGAGTTGAAGGCCGCTGGCAAAGACGTGATTGGCCTTGGCGCAGGTGAGCCGGATTTCAACACCCCTGACTTTGTGATAGAAGCGGCCTACGCTGCCATGAAACGTGGTGAGACAAAATATACCGCCGTGGATGGAACGCCCGCGCTTAAAGACGCCATCATCGCCAAATTCAAACGCGACAATAACCTCTCCTATGAACGCAGCCAGATCACCGTCGGAACAGGCGGCAAACAGGTTCTCTATAACGCCCTGATGGCAACCCTCAATCCGGGCGATGAAGTGATTATTCCGGCGCCGTATTGGGTGTCGTATCCCGACATGACGATTCTTGCCGAAGGGACACCCGTCTTTGTCGAATGCCGTGAAGAAAACGGATTCAAACTCACCGCCAAAGATCTTGAAGCTGCGATCACACCAAAGACAAAATGGGTGATCCTCAACTCTCCGAGCAACCCGACCGGCGCTGCTTACAGCTATGATGAAATGAAATCTCTGACCGATGTACTGATCAGATACCCGCATGTCTATGTGATGACCGATGACATCTATGAACATCTGGTCTATGATGGCTTTAAATTTTTTACCCCTGCCGAAGTTGAGCCTAAACTTTATGACCGGACGCTCACCTGTAACGGTGCATCAAAAGCTTATGCGATGACCGGTTGGCGCATTGGCTACGCGGCAGGGCCTAAGGACATTATCAAAGCCATTGGTGCTGTGCAGTCTCACTCCACATCCAACCCGTGCTCTATTTCGCAAGCCGCAACAGTGGCAGCCTTGAACGGTGACCAGTCGTTCCTCAATGGTTGGCGTGACACTTATAAGGCACGCCGCGATATGGTCGTGGAGATGCTCAATGCTGCTGAGGGGATCACCTGCCAGATACCGGAAGGGGCCTTCTATGTGTACCCGAGCTGCGCAGGATGCATCGGCAAAGTGACACCAGCAGGGAAAACCATCGCAACGGATGAGGATTTTGTAACCTATCTGCTCGAAGTCGCGGGCGTTGCGGCTGTGCAAGGCGCAGCGTTCGGCCTGTCGCCGTACTTCCGTATTTCCTATGCCACCTCAACCGAGTTGCTCAAAGAGGCTTGCATGCGGATCCAAAAAGCCTGCGCGGCGCTGAAAGTTTCAAAAGAAACGGCAGTTGCCTGAGTAAGAACTAAATGAAGATAGGAGACGCGCGCTCTTTATGGAGCGCGTGTATCTTTTGAAACGGTAGAGTCCCGTTCGAGTTTTGGAAAAAGTTTGGGTTCCCAACTTGCCAGAACATCTTTGAATGCACGGGTCAACGTCCCCTTGGTATGGCTCAGTGCATTACCGATTATGTAGCCAGCGGCATAACCGAAGATATACTGAGGTGATTGCTGGAGGGGGATAATATCCGGACTCGGAAAACTAGGCGGAACGGAATCAGGGTCATCGGTCACAATTTTTCCCTTGAACATAAAAGGGTCAACCTGTGCGCGGACATCGGAAACTGATTGCGTAATGCCCATGAAACTGCCCGTGTGATGAAGGATGTTTTCGCGTAAACCTAAACATAAAACTTCATATTCATCGCTGCGTCTTTCAATATCGTCCAGAGTTTCAATGCTCAGGAGCGTCCGCTGCTTGATGGAGTTATTGGTGGATTGAAACGGGGTGCGTGTATCTGTAACCAAGGAATGGGTCGTAACGTTATCATAGGCAAAATTGAGATCGTGCAGATGCAGGGAATTGGCGTGAAACGCCGTATATCTTAGAAATCGACCGCGAAACAATCCCCCCAGAAAACTGCCTTGTGTCAAGCTATTCCCAACCTGTTGGTCGTGGATAGACCCTAGTTGAAGATAGTGAAAAGGGGTATCGGGAAAAGCATCCTTAAGCTTGACAAAAATTGCCGTTGGATTTTGCGTGGCAATCGGATCAATATAGCCATCATAATCGGGCATAATACCGGGAACGGCCGAAGCCGAGAGCGCAATATCCACAAGGCTATGGTTACCATCCGTATTATAATAAGATGTATGCCCATCAGAGGCCGTAATTTTGCCCAAGCGTCCTGCCCCGTTTTCAAGAGAGTGTGTATGCACCAACAAATTGCCGCGGACATCACCAAGTTTTTTATCACCCAGAATTTTGCGCAGCGTACCTTCCAGATGGTTAGGGTCGAAGCGGTTAGCTGTCACGGGGAGGGGCTGGGTAAAGAAAAACCCCTTTTGCGGAAGAGATTCAGGAATTGACTCCATATATGTTTGGAGGAGATCACGTGCAGGGATTTCATGTAGGCACAGGGCAAGAATAGTGCCGCCTGAGTCGGCCATAACCGTTGGAAAAATATCCCAGATTCGCGCGCCAGTTACATCCTCAATGACCGTGCATTTAAGAAGCTGCGAGAGAATAAGGGCCCCTCCGCCATGGAGATGCAACACAGAATGGGGAGTTGGAACACGCTTCTCTGGCATGAGGAAATGGAACCTGATATGTCGCTAGGGTGTGTTTTTCTATAATCAAAAAAACACTTATTTGCCAGAAGTTTTTGGGCCGAAAAAATTACGGCGCACAGGTTTTTGTGGTTCCAGAGGCGAGGGTCCCTTGAGTTTCGCCTCGTAGTTGTGTACCAGCAGATCGCACATTCGGTCAAACTGAGGGCGGTTTTCCTCAAGAGTCATCTCGAAGAAATTTTTCATACGCCGAACATTTTCGTGGCTGGCATCGTCAATATCGGTTGACGGAAAGTCGTGTTGATAGGGGCCGGAGACCAGGGATTTGTTAAAGACAAACAAGTTTGACGAGAATGAATCTTCAAAACTTTCAAGAAGGGCAGTCTCGGACGCATAAAAGAAGAAGTTGATAAGCGGCATATTATGTTTGGGGTCAACCACGCCTAAGGCACCATAGCGATTCCACATGTCACGCGGGATAGAGGTGTTGGTTTGTCCCGTTCCGAGGACAATCAGAATGAGGTCGCGATCAGGCGGAAGATGCGGCTTGAGCGCCCCAAAATAACTGACGCAAGGGTTGTCGAACATACTGCCATCGATTCCGGTGATAAGACTTTCCTCGGCATCCGGTGCGGCCTTGACCGGAAAACGGTGACAGGGAAAGTAGGTGGGCGCGGCGGTACTGGCAAGAACGGCATCATAAATATCGACCTGTGGGCAGGGCGGGCGGGCAAGGGCGTCTTCAAGCTTGATATTTTTAAGCCAGACGGCGTGGCTGCCCACTCTTTGGTGGGGGTAATGATGGGTTGAGTCAATATTATAGACAGGAATAATAAGGCTCTTGAGCGAATTCGACAAGGTGTGCCGCCCGTAAAGGGCGCGCAGCGAGCGGCCAAGGCTAGCATGTTCGTAATGCCCGTGTTTGAGGAGATTCCCGAGTTGTTCCAGCTGCATCGTTCGGTTATTGAA
The DNA here is from genome assembly GCA_041674725.1 of Pseudobdellovibrionaceae bacterium. GTDB lineage: Bacteria > Pseudomonadota > Alphaproteobacteria > Micavibrionales > Micavibrionaceae > UBA1573. The sequence continues at coordinate 22,599 of JBAYVC010000004.1, forward strand.
ATCATGGATCATACTGCGGAAGGCGCGAAAAGAGTCGCGCGGAAAAATATGAATGCCTTCCCGTTCGTAAAAGCGCACCATATGTCGCGCCTTGAATTTTGGTTTCTGCGGGTCATAGGGGTTAGGGATGTTCAGGGCGGCATTAAGGATTGATCCGGTCGAGGGGCCCATAAAAATATCGACCATATCTGACATATGTAAACCAGTAACATCCTCGATTTTTTGCATAAAATGGGCGGTAATAAGCCCACGCATCCCCCCGCCATGGTTGAACAAGGCGATAACTGGGGGTTTTGTCGTTGGTTTTGCTGAATTTTTGCTTAAGTTAAGAAACATGGGAAACAAATTCGAAAGGCTGAAACAGCCAAAAGGTAAAAGTACACACCCATAGTAACAGAGATAAAGGGAAGGGGAACAGTTTTTACAAAAAAAACCGGGCTTAAAAGCCCGGCGAGTTGAACAGGGAGGTTTTACGTTCAAAAGAACGTAAAGAACCAAAAGGTTCACGGGTCTTATATGTCTAGGAGTGTTAAAAAACAAATGCTATTTTTGCATAGCTGGAATGCTAAATTGTAATACCTTGAGTTTTAGGGTTTTTTCTAAAAATGAACTAAAGATTGTGCGGCGCGACCATACCTTAGAAGGGGGTTGCACTGACCTTTTCCACCAGAAAATCACGGAAAACACCAATGCGGCGGGAATTGAGGCGATCCTCCGAATATACAAAGTAAACCTCGACAGAAGGCGGCGGGACTCCGAGTGACAGATTGACCAAATTGCCTTCTCTTTCAATCATATAATGGGGAAGAACGCCAATTCCGGCTCCGCTGTAAATGGCTTGTGCTATCGCTGAAAGGGAATTCATGGCCAGGACATTGGCGGCTGAATCCGCGGGCAAAGCAAGCTGGTCAATCAACCAGTTGGGATTACTGTAGGGAACAACTGCCTGTGATGGGTAGGCGATCAAAGTATGCTTGGCAAGATCAGCAAAGTTTTTCGGAGTGCCGCACCGCTCCAGATAAGCGCGGGAGGCGCAGACTGCGAAGGTCATGGTCACAATATGGCGCTGGATCAAATCTTGCTGCTCTGGTTTGTAAAGCCGGATAGCGACATCTGCCTCACGAAGTCCCAGATTGAGGATACGGTCATCCATTAAAACGGTGGTGCGGATTTCAGGATATTTGCTGTGGAATTCTCCGAGCAGATGGGCAAGCCAACTTGTACCAAAAAATTCGGCAATCGTGACGGTAAGCGGCCCCGAAAGACTATCGCGCGAATCGCTCAAATGACTTTCAATCGCCATCATCCGCGAGAAAATATCTTGTGAGGCCTCGTAAAGCATCTCACCCGGCTCGGTAAGGACAAGCCCCCGCGCATGACGGTGAAAGAGTGATAGGCCAAGTTCTTCCTCAAATGAAGAGATATGCCGCGAAACGGCGGACTGCGAGAGGTTCAGGGAATTTCCAGCGTGGGTAAAACTACCCGCCTTGGCAACCATATAAAAAATGCGCAGCTTATCCCAATCCATCGCAGGGCCTGCCGTTAGGCAGCCTCCTCATAACGCTTCGAATGTACGCCAGCCAGAAAGCGGTCAGCTTCAAGTGCGGCCATGCACCCCATTCCGGCAGCGGTCACCGCTTGACGGTATTCTTTATCTTTCACGTCACCCGCGGCAAAAACCCCCGCAACAGACGTGGCCGTGGAATCAGGGGCGGTAAGAATATAGCCTTCTTTGTCCATGGCTACTTTACCTTTAAAAATTTCGGTTGCGGGGTCATGACCAATGGCGACGAACACGCCGTCAACACTTATATCCTGCAGCGATCCATTGGTGGTATTTTTAAGGCGCAGACCTGTGACACCGATCGGTTGCCCTTCACTTCCTGGAGGATGGCCGAGAATGTCGTCCACGGCGCTATCCCAGATAACTGATATTTTCGGATGGGCAAATAAACGTTCCTGACCGATTTTTTCGGCGCGGAGTGTGTTGCGGCGGTGAATGAGGGTGACATGGCTGGCAAACTGGGCGAGGAACAAAGCCTCTTCAACGGCAGAGTTGCCGCCGCCAATCACAGCAACTGGTTTATTGCGGAAGAAGAATCCATCACACGTGGCGCAGGCCGAGATGCCGTAACCGCGGTAAGTTTTCTCGGAAGGAATGCCGAGCCAGCGGGCTTTGGCTCCTGTACAGATAATTACTGAATCCGCAATATAGAGCGTACCGCTATCGCCCTTCGCGGTGAAAGGACGCTTCGAAAAGTCAATATCGACGATCAGGTCGCTCAGCATCTGTGTGCCGACATGCTCGGCTTGGAGGCGCATTTGTTCCATCAGCCATGGGCCCTGAACAGGGTCGGCAAACCCGGGATAATTTTCAACATCGGTGGTGATGGTAAGTTGACCGCCCGGCTCCATACCCGTCACCAGCAGGGGCGAAAGATTCGCGCGTGCAGCGTAAATGGCGGCAGTATATCCGGCAGGGCCGGATCCGATAATAAGGACTTTGGTCGTGTATTGCTTTTGAGTCATGATACCCATGATCTAGACGCTTGGCGGCTTTTGGTAAAGAGCCAACGTGACAAAATTCACATTAATCCAAGTTTTTTGCGGATTTCCTGCGCAATCAAGGCTGAATCGGCAAGGCGTGGGGGTGTCCAGCTGTCGAATTTCCCCGCAAAGGGCCGGATATAACCATCTGCGGTCAGGTTTTCGACCAGAAGTTCCTGCCGTCGCGAAAGACCCATCATCGGTAAAGTATAAACGGGCTTACCCGTGCTGGCCGCTTCAGAAATCATGGATGTTGAATCGGCAGTAACCAGAATGGAGTCAGCCCATGCCAGCATACCAAGGTAGGGATTGGGCAGTTCTCCATCCCAGAAATAGTGATGTCGGCCCGCGCAAAAATCACGGAGCTTGGCGGTGTTTTCTTCCCCTGTGCGCCGCGATGTTGTCACCAGTAAAGTAACGTTGGATGGGAGAACCGATAGGCTCCCGATCAGGGTGTCGAGTTCTTGCGCTGTAAACGGATGGCTCTTTGTGCTACCTCCCACAAGCAGGGCTACGCGGGGGGCGGGAATGGTTGAAAAAAGCGGCGCCCATTCTTTGGCGGCGGTCTCGAGCCGAGCAAGAGTCACCCGATTGGGCGTGGCCATAGTCACAAGAATATGATCGCCGCGCGTTGGGTCGTGGCGGGGGACAGCCACCAGATCGAAATCATCGGGTGAGATGCGGGGATCCTGAATTTGTACGGTAAAGGTTTTTTGTTGGCTCTGCTTCTTGATATAACGCGAAATCGCAATAGATTTGCGTCCAGAGGCAATCAGAATATCAGGCCATGGCGGCTGGGGGAGAGGGGCAAAACTCAAGGAGCACTCAAAGCCGAGATAGGGCGAAAGCAGTTTCCAAGGTTGCCGGAGGGAAATACGGTGCACCTTGAACGGAAATCCAAGGGCTTCGGCAACCCCGATACATTGGTTTTCGGTGCCGGCCATCCCTTCGGTTGCAACCCAGACGTTAGGGATTTTATCCGGTGTAGAGCAAGGGGAAGAATAAACGGTGGAAAAGGTGGCGATCACGAGTGCAGCGCAATAAAATAATGTTTCATTTTCATCAAAATAATGTATGTAAGCAAAGTAAATTACAAGGATAGAATAACAACATGACATTACCAGTACTTGAAAACAAGGTTGCTGTGAAACTGGACCGGATTGACCGGCGCATTCTGAGTGATCTTCAGTCTAATGGGCGTATTACCAACGTTGATCTGGCTAAAAATGCCGGTATATCCGCGCCGCCTTGTCTGCGCCGTGTCAGAAATTTGGAAGAAAGTCGCATTATCCTCTCCTACCACGCGCGTGTGAACGCTGCGGCGATGGGCTACCCTGTAACGGTTTTCGCACATATTAAGCTCTCATCTATTGGTGAGGGAGAGCTTAAAAAGTTCGAAGTACAACTTGAAAAATGGCCGCAAGTTCGTGAGGCTTACGTAATGACAGGCGAGAGTGATTTCCTGCTCAAGATCGTGGCCCGCGATTGGGATGACTATCAGGATTTCCTGACCAACCACTTGGTTGAAAGTACCAACGTGGCATCGGTTAAATCGGCATTGTCGGTAAAAACATCGAAGTTTGAATTCGGCGTACCCATCCACACCGACTAAAAATTACATCCTATACAAGGGTTTTAAGGCTGACCATCGGGCGTGGCCCGAGATGGCTGATTACTTCGCTGGCAGCGAGTGACCCGAGGCGTCCGCATTCCGGCAGGGGTAACCCTTCGGTCAAGCCAAACAGAAATCCGGCAGCATACGCATCTCCTGCGCCTGTTGTATCGATCAGTTGCTGAGGTGGAATAGCGTCGATCTTATAGGTCGTATCTTTGGTAACAATGTACGAGCCATTCTTGCCGCGTGTCACAACACTGATCGGACATTTATCGCGAATGGCCGATACAGCGTAATCAATTTCCTTGAGGCCTGTCAGTTCAAGAAGTTCGGCTTCATTGGCAAAGAGAATATCAACGTGATGGTCAACGAGGTTAAGAAAATCAGCATGGTGGCGCTGGACGCAGAATGTATCGGAGAGGGTCAGTGCGATGCGTCGGTCATGTTTTTTAACGAGTTCGGAGGCCTTACGGTAAGCAGCTTTGGCATCGATTTCATCAAACAGATAACCTTCAAGATAAGTAACGCGTGAACTGGAAATAAGGTCTTCGTCCACATCGGCAGGAGCTAGCTTAGTGGATATACCGAGAAAGGTATTCATGGTGCGCTGGGAATCAGGTGTGACTAAAATAAGACATTGTGCGGTTGGCAAATGATTCTGTGCGGGGGGCGTGCGGAATGTGACACCGCCTGCTTGCATATCATGGCGGAAAATCCGGCCCATTTGGTCATCAGCAACTTTACCGATAAAAGCGCCTTTTCCGCCAAAAGAGGCAAACCCCGCCATGGTATTGGCAGCCGAGCCTCCGGAAACTTCGGTTGCTGCGCCCATCATGGCATAAATTTCGGCGGCGCGCGGTGCATCAATCAAATTCATGGCGCCGCGGTGCATCCCGAAGGCAGCTTGCGAATTAACCAGCTCATCACTTGCAGGAGCCAAAATATCAACAATTGCATTGCCAATTGCGGTAACGCCATAACGAGAAGTCATTGGATAAGAATCTTTCAGGGTTGTTTTAGGGTCTGTAGTCCACTATTTTTACACCATGCGCAAAGTAAAAACAAAGACAGAAATAGACAAAGCCTCTCTTCGCCGGAAGATTATCGAGCAGGCGCTAATTCTCGCTGCGCAAGAACCGTGGGAGACAGTGGCTCCTCTTGAGATTGCTCAAGCTTGTGGGGTGACATATGGTGAGCTTTGCGCTGTCTTTCCGCACAAAGCAGATATTGTCAGAGCCATCACTACTGATCTGGATCGGCAAACGGAAGAGGCGGGACTGGTGTGGGATAGTGACACATCACTGCGTGATCGTCTGTTTGATGTAATCATGGAACGGTTTGATCTGGCTACGCCTCACCGCGCGGCGCATATCTCCTTTCTCAAAGCTTTTGGCTGGGTAAAAAATGAAATATGCACGGATATTTCTCAGGTCAGGGGAAGTATGAAAGCCATGGCCGCTCTGGCGGGGTTTGATGTGGGGGGAAGGCTGGGTGAACTGCGCCTCGCCGGATTGTGCGCTGTTTATGGGTGGGTGATGCTCACATGGATGAATGACAACACGCCCGATCTTTCTAAAACAATGGCTGCGCTCGATCAGGCGCTGGGCCGCGCGCAAAAACTTGCGAATTATGCGGGCATATAATATTAAGCGACTTTAATGCCGGCAAAACCGTGATTTTCTTCCCACATGCTCGAGAGAATATTCACAAGGCGGTCAATATGCGCTTGCGTGTGTACCGCCGTTGCCGTGAGGCGCATACGCTCGGTACCGCGCGGGACGGTTGGATAATTGATCGGCTGAACATAAATATCATAGGCTTGTAGCAGCCAATCGGTAATGGCTTTGCAGCACACGGAGTCCCCGATAATCAACGGCACGATATGGCTCTCGCCGTGAAGATAGGTCAGTCCGGCTTTTGTGAGCGCCGATTTTAATGATGCGGCATTGGCATGAATAATAGCGCGCTCACGCGAAGATGTTTTGAGATACTCGACACTAGCGAGAGCTCCAGCGCACAGAGCAGGGGGGAGTGCGGTCGTAAAAATAAAATTGGCAGAGTACGAACGTACAGCGTCAATAATTGAGTTGTTGGCCGTAATAAATCCGCCCATAAGGCCATAGGCTTTTCCAAAGGTACCTTCAATCACATCAATGCGGTCAAGCAGACCGCGCATCTCGGCCACACCGCCCCCGCGCGGGCCGTAAACACCCACTGCATGAACTTCATCCAGATATGTCATCGCGCCGTATTTTTCGGCAAGATCACATATTTGTGCAATCGGAGCGATGTCACCTTCCATTGAATAAACAGATTCAAAAGCAACCAGTTTAGGAAGGTTATGCGGCGCGGCGCGCAACAAACTTTCGAGGTGATCGAGATCATTATGACGGTAGATAAATTTCTGACTGCCGCCTTCACGAATGCCGTGAATCATAGAGGCATGATTGAGTGAGTCGGAGAACACCTGACACTCGGGGAGAAGCCGGATAATGGTCGAGAGCGCACCTTCATTGGCGGTGTAACCGGAAGGAAAAACAAGCGCAGACTCTTTATGGTGTAGATCCGCGAGAGACGATTCAAGATCGACCACATAACGCGTTGTGCCAGAAATATTGCGTGTACCACCCGCGCCTGCGCCAGAGCGGTCAATCGCATCGTGCATAGCTCGTAGCACAACCGGATTTTGCCCCATACCAAGGTAATCGTTACTGCACCAGATGGTAACTTTTTTGGTGTGCCCTTCGGCATCGCGGTAAAGTGCGTGCGGAAATTCACCGGCAATACGCTCAAGATTGGCAAAGACGCGGTAACGTCCCTCATTTTTCAAATCTTGAATGCGCTTATCAAAAAAACCTTTGTAATCCATCAGGAAACTCCCCCGAACATGGCCCTCTAAAGGGGCCGCCACATGTGGAATATCTCAGTTATAGCCCCGCCCTTAAGAAATGCCAACACCAGATCAAAAAATTGAAAAGAAATAATGCTGATAATCATTCTTATTTTCTGGAGCCTCTTGGGGGAGATAAAAAAATATGGTAGTATGAAGGATGATTATCGTATTCGGTTCCCTCTCCATGGATATTTCCGTGGGTCTTGAAAAGCTTCCCCTCCCTGGTGAAACAGTCCTCTCGTCGGATTATGAGATGTTGTCGGGAGGGAAGGGGGGCAATCAGGCTCTCGCGGCGGCGCGCATGGGAATCCGTGTGGCCTTGATTGGTCGTGTGGGCAATGACGATTACGGGCGTAAGCTGCGCGATGCCCTCAAAGGGAATGGCGTTATGGTTTCGGGCGTTGCTTACACGGACGAACTTCCGACGGGATGTTCGGTTATTGCTCATGAATCATTGGGAAAAAAACAGACGATTGTCATGACGGGCGCAAATGTTCAGGCGATTCACGAACAGGTTCCCGACGAAATTCTGCTTGAACGCAATGTTCTCCTGATGCAGATGGAACTTCCTGTCGAGCAGACAGTAACACTCTTGGAACGTGCCAAAGCACGTGGCGTAACAACTATTCTTAACTTGGCGCCCGCGATCAAAATTCCCAAAAAGGCATTGGGTCTTCTCGATTACCTGATCGTCAACAGTATCGAGGCGCGCCAGATCGCCGAGAAACTTGGTATTGGCAGCGAAGAGAATAATGCGCTCAAACTCGCGCAGGCGTTATCCGTCGAAGGCCAACTGACCTGTATCGTGACGCTGGGTCGTCATGGCGCGGTAGCCTTCACCAAAGAGGGTGAGGCATGGGGAACGGGGATCATGCCCGTAGATCAGGAACAGATCGTGGATATTACCGGAGCGGGGGATGCGTATTGCGGCACCTTTGCGGCGGCCATTCACGAAGGTTTGGGCATGGCCGAAGGCATGAGAAGAGCCGCAGTGGCCGCAACCTTAACCTGCATGAAGCGCGGTACACAAACGGCGATGCCGTTTCTGGATGAAATCAATGAACATCTTGAACATATGCCCCCTGTTGAGAAAATCGAAAGCTGACACATTTTTATTGCTTTTAATGCGGCAATGATTTATCGCAAATGCACATAATAAAAAAGTTGCCATAAAGGTATCTGCGTGTTCGACATTAACCAGCTTTTTGCGTCTTCTGCTTTGCAGCGCTATTACGATGAGCAAGGGAATATCGGCTATTATACGTTGCCGGATATTCTCGGCAAACTAAAGGACGGAGCCGTTCCCAAAAAACTGCTGGCATCAGATCCGGCTCTGCGCCCCGAAACGCTGGAGGCCGCCCTCTTAGCCCATCGCGGAATGAATGACCAGTTTGATCGCTGGTTGGTCGGGCAACTGGAAGTGCCGCGGCACAACCTCAAAATTCTTCTCGATACCAACATACCCGAAACATTTTATCCCTATATTGAGGACCGTTTTGGATCGTTTGATCTTGCACCAAAAGGGACAAACAAACGCGCAGATGCATGGGGCAAACAACCGGATTATGATCTGGTTATCATTCGCAACCGAGGGCAGGCCAATCGTCCTTCCCCGCAATTTGTAAAAGCGGCAAATCCCGATCAACTGATCGATTATGTGGACAAAGCGCCAGTGGTGGTGCTGTGCACACATACAGCGCAGGAAGATGAACTGCGCCAGATTTTCGAACGTCTGGATCACGTTATCCGGCAAGGGCATATCACAGATAATCTGGCTGAAATGCGCCTGAACACGGCAGGATTTATCGCCTTTCACCACGGAGTGAAAGAGCCAACGATTGAATTGTTCCCCAAAAGAGTTGCTGCGGCGCAACCGAATCATGATAATTTCAGGCAGCCCGCATAAATAAAAAAATAAGGGGCAGGGAGAGAAAAAGTTGAGTCACCAAAAATTCAGAATTACCCGCAAATGCCCGACCGACCGCGTCATATCATTGGGGGAAGGGGCGGGCTACTGCCTCCGGCTGTTTGACCGAAGTGCCGATAACGAAAGTATTGTTAAGACGGAAGACATTCCGCTGGCTGAAATTTTCGAAGCGGTCGCGCAAGGCGATGCCACCGAACGCTTCCCGCAGCTCACCAGAAAAGACATTGATCTATGCCATGCTTTCTTGGCAACCAATGTGCCGGATCACGAAGCCTATCGCCAGAATAACCGCGGCAAAAAAATCTCCATTCTCTTTGATGAAAATCTGCCCTACGGGCTTGTTCCGGCGCTCAGCCGCGAATTGCCTAACCTCTCGCATGTTTATCTGGAAGGTCTCGGTGGCTACACGGACGATTTTATTTTCAACCGTCCTTGGTATCAACTCAAGGAGCGGAGCGAGAAAGAAAAGGAAAAAGGCCGATCAACCAAATATATCATCATCAGCCGCGATCAGGATTTAACTGATTTGGCGCAGGAACAATGGCGCGCCCGTATCAGGACGAGCCTGACGCCGGAAAATATCAACTTTGACGATGTCAACGTGGTCTTCCACGTGAAGGGTGAAGCCCTCGCCAATGTTCTGGGTGCTCCTGTTTTTGCCCAGTATGCCAAGGATATTTTAAAACGTGCCTATAGTAATAAAGCCGCCAGCTATGTGATTGGACAAACGGGGATTCATGTTGAATATGGAAGTTCACGGGAGAGTCTGATTGCACAGGTGGAGCGAGAAAGACTGATTGACGATTTCCGCAATGGGCGGGTACCTGAAAGCGTTGCGGCACTGCATAAGAAGAATGGCAAGAGTTGGTTGGCCGCTCCGCAGGAACAACGTTTTCTTGAAAGTCAGCCTGCCTGATCCGGAAAATTTTCGGTATTGCGCCTAAATGTCTTCGTAAAACAGGGTCAAACGGCCACCACTTGGCAAACCGTCTAGTTTTCGCTACGATCCGAATCATCCAACAGATTTTGGCCCAAGGATTTGAGGCGCTTTACGATGACTGCGAAAATACAGATGCGACAGGAAATCGTTATGAATTTCTCGGCTCCGCCGTCACCCGATGACATGATGGTGATGGTGCGCCATGTGATCGATACGCTTCCTGATGAATTGACCACCAAATGTGAAAATCTCCTGCTTGAAATCGAAGAACTGGCGGACGAAGCCATCAGTCAAGATATGGATCTTGAAAACCCATACGAATTGCTGGCTCTGTTTCACTCGGCGCTGGAAGTCGCTCCGGGGGTTCAAAAGAAAATCGCCAATGGCGAAGAAGATAAGCTGGTCGTATATCGCCGCGCGGTTCTCGACCTGTGGTGTGAGACAGGCGAAGACCTCGCCTTATTGGTACGCGAGATTGTGATTGAAGAACTGGGGCGCGGCTATGAATTCCGTGAAGAAGATATTCAGGATATGATCCGCCGCCACCATCAGGGCTTGCTCTAGCGCAAACCCAAATGTTTTAGTCCTTGTTTGATTGTTGTGAGTGCGAGCGCGCCAAGGGTTGGAGCAGGAAGTACTTCAGCAACAGTGCGGTGTGTGCTGTTGCGGGCAATATACTGGCGGCCATGATGGCCATGCTCGCTGTAGCGCACGGCCCCGTCACGCTCGCGGACATAAGCCCCAGAATTGATGCGCTTCATCGCTTCTTCTTCGGTAATGGTAATGATTTTTTCCAGCTTGGCCTCGGGTAATCCTGATTCCCGAAAGGCGCGTTCAAGCATGATATGGCCAACGGGCGCTGCCGGATCGGTCAGGGGCAATCGAATCATATCCGTGACGGCTTGAACAAGAATTTCTTTGTTAAAATTTTCTCCAGCATACTCGCCTAAAGTCGTTTCAATCGGGAATGCCGCGCCATAGGCAAAACGATCAACCGCTGTCAAAAGATTTTGGTGGTGCACAGGGACACGGTCATAGGCCGCGCGCGTGAAGGCGTCAGTCATGGGGTTGCCGTTAATCATGTTAATTTCTCCTCCAGAAATTGTACCAGCCCCGTCTCTGCCAAAAGCCGGAAGGCTTCCTCGGACGAGGCCTTCTTATGGGTCTGAATATCACCGATCCGCAAACGGCTCAACCCTGCACCGATCAAGTTAACCATTTCGCGGGGTGACGGCAGGACCGAACACCAGATCATATCAGGAAGAAGTCGCAAACCCTTGCGGGCCGCCCCCATCAGAAGGCGGTTAACCGGTTCGAGATAAAAATCATATTTGCCTGTATCCAGAAGATCGGTGTGTGATAGGCCATGCTCTGTAAAGCCAATGGCGGGGTGGGCCGAGGCGACCAGGGTCCATGTTTTACCCGTAGTATCGGTGGCAAGGGCGCAGCCCCAGCGGGGATGCTTAACCCGCACGAGACGTGCGAGGGTCATCAAGGTGTCATCCGAGATAGGCGCGCGGGACGGTTTAATTTCAATCGGATTGTCTTCAGGAGGAGAATAATTTTTCGGCGGAGCGTAGATAGTGGTAATCACGTTGCTTTTGCGGTGGACTTTATCAATGGTGATGCCAGCATGGGCGAGAATCCGCAGCGACATATCTTCAAATTCATCGCCGCGCCGCAAGGCAAAGTTTTTCTCGAAACCTTTATGATCGATATAAAGATGTTTAATGCCGGACTCAGCAATATATTTGGCGCAGTTGGGGCAGCACGGGTCGGTAATGGCGAGCGATGCGCCTTCGGCTTTCGCGCTGAAATGCAAAAGGCAATTCACTTCGGCATGAAGTGTGCCGCTGCTGTCTCCAATGCGGGTGGTCATACCGATTTTGTCGCGGATGGGCTGGGGCCAGTCGTTGGTTCGTGACAGGTGAGCCTGCGCCGAAAATAAAGTTGCCGCAACTTTATTTTCGGGGTGGGGACTCGTCAGAACGACATCGACAGCCATTTGCATGGCCTCTACAGGGGATAAAGTCATGATGGGGGAAGGCTTTCCCCCGCGCCAAGGTCAGAGAGAACATCCTCCGGCAAAAGATATGATAACGGCCCCATCGGGCGTGCTCCCGAGTGGGATAGACAATCGCGGGCACATAGAGTGGCAATCAATCCGCATTCTTCAATGCTTAGGTGATGGGCAAGGCCAAAGAGGAATCCGCCCGCATAGTGATCGCCCGCGCCATTACTATCGATTTTATCCGCGGGGATACCCGAAAGATCGGCAGGAGGGACGTTAACGATACGGCCACAGTCAAAGACAATTGATCCTGCTGATCCATCAGTAATGGCACCAAAGGGAAATTTTTGGGAAAGAAAGCTCGCCATTTTTTCAAGTGATTTGAGTCCGGTCAGATGCTCGCCCTCACTGCGGTTCATAATCAAACAGTCGGAATGAATAAGCAGGTCTTCGATTTCGTCGCCATAACGGTCAATGAGTCCGGTGTCGGCAATATTGATGGCCACAATTTGTTCGGCGGCGCGCGCTGTGAGCGCAGCGTGCATCAGCGTTTCGAATGATGTCGCCGAGCATAAGGCGTGTCCGTCAAGAAGTGTGATGGTGCTCGCCGCGATGACATCAAGATCAAGAACGTTGGGAGTCAGCGTTGTGGCCACGCCATTGAAACTTGCAAAACTGCGCTCACCACCCGGCGTAATGAAGCACAGAACTTGGGGGCTAGGGAGCGTGGAACTTGGCAATTTATAGACGAAGGGATCAATGATAGCATCACGCAGTGACTTTTCGAAGAGCGCGCCTTCGGGGTCATCCGCTCTGACCCCCATAAAGGCAGTTTTCCCTCCCAGTGCCGATACAACATGCGCCGTATTGGCGCCTGCACCACCGGGGGTGATAGCATAATCGAGAACTTTCGATTTGAGCTGTAAGAAGGCTATCTGCTCATCAAATTCAACATTTTGTCCCAGAATAAGGCTGTTTTGACGAAGGAAATCTTCTGAAACAGGGGCGGTAAAATCGGTACAGCAATTACCGATAACGGTTAAATCGTAATTCAAAGTTGTATCCCTTCGGTTGATAACCTGACGGCACCGCTGATTCAGCTTGCCTAACAGTTTTCATGGCTCTATTTTGCACGAAAAACAGGGGAGTTGAAATGCTGGATGATAAATTTTTTATGCGCCGTGCTTATGAACTAGCGCTCAAGAGCTACAATGAAGGCGGTTGCCCGATTGGCGGTGTTTTGGTCGATTCCGACGGAAATATTCTGGGAGAAGGCCATAACATGCGCGTTCAGGAGAATAATCCGATTATACATGGCGAAATGTCGGCCATGCGCGCCGCGGGGTCACGTAAGAATTACCGTGGGACAACCATGTACACCACGCTCTCGCCCTGCATGATGTGCACGGGCACCATTCTCCAATTCCATATTCCACGGGTGGTGATCGGTGATACGGTCAATTCCTCAGGAAATGCCCATATTTTAAGAGGCCAAGGGGTTGAGGTCGTCATTATGGATGATCCGGATTGTATTGCTCTCGTGAAAAAGTTCCGTGAGGAAAAACCTGATTTGTGGCTCGAGGATTGGGGCGGCGAAACCACCCCGATCAACCTTTAGTATATATGAAAAACACTTGACATATTAACCATATAAACTTATAAGAATGTCAAGTTTGCGTAACAGGTTACAGGGAAAGGGTAGGGAAATGGACAAACTTTTACAAAAGGTGACTCTATTCAAAAATGCTTCTGCGGCGCTTCTTGCCGGTCAAAAAATCGATCCTGCGCTTTATCCTGCCGACTTTGTTCCGTCATTTTATCGTCTTTTAACCCGCATGCACGCGGGTTTTTTTATATCTGCCGAGCCGCAAAGCTATATCAAGACAGGTGAATATGCTCATCTTGATCCAAAATATATGGGCCGCACCGACATTCACCCGCTCATGGAATCCCAGCTTAATGAAGCCGAGTACCTCAAAGCAATCGCAGCCCAAAAAGGAAATCCGATCAGCGATTTTGAAGTTCTGGGACTGGAATGGCAGGGCCGAAAAGATATTGATTTTTCATCCTCTGATCTGGATGCAGGAAAAATACCGGTTCTTCTTCCCGGTGACATCGCGAGCCTTTACAAAGCGTGTGTGCTGCTTGAAGAGCGGCTCGCCAATCCCAACGTCATTCACCAAAAACCATTCGTGATCCAGAATACTGATTTCTGGCAGGAGCTGATTGGTGACGAATCCCAAGATGCCGGACTGGTGGGAAATCTCAGCCGGATGAAGATTTTTATCTCGGACGATCAAGTAGAAACAACCGACCTGCTGACCAAGTCAAATTGGGGAAAAAAGGTCGATCCTCGGAATATCAATTTCGATCTGGCCTGTTTCAGTGGCTTGACCGACCCTTTTCTCACCTTTGCCACGTCGGACAAAATCAAATTCGGCCATAACGAAACGGCTCTGAAAGAGTCAGGTCTTGCGGGTGAAATCCGTCAGGCAACAAGTATTATCGGCCCGTACGAGATTCCCGACGAAGAGCAGTATTCCTTTGAAGGAAACGCCTATATCAAGATGGTCGAGCTGATCAAGCGTATGGAATATCTTGGTATCTCTAACGTCAAACATTATTACCGCATGCACGGAGTAGAAGACATCTCCCAAGTGGTCATGATGACCAATGATGGTGGCCTTGGCACCTGCCTTGAAAACAGCGCAGGGGAACGCTACACCGGATTATTCTCCGACCCTGCTTTCTTTCCCGACACCTACAAGAAAATGAATCCCATGCAGATGGATCCGGGGGTTGAGCTGGCGCATTTGAAAACCACGACCGGACTTGAAATTGCCATGGCGCAAATGTTCAAAAAGGTCGAAGACGTCTGCGCCAAAGACAAACGTTTTGATGAACGTGACCTGCGCGCTTACGATACCGCGCTCCAGATGTTTGTGCCTCTTCAAACGGTGATTGCTGAACTGGCGGCATGTAAGTCAGCCGAAGAAATTGTGGACACACACGCGGTGTGCGTAGGCTCTGTGCAGCGCCTGAAAATGACGCAAGTACCAAAATATCTTGCAAATAAACCTGTCGAGGTCGCGCAGACTGAGCATTACCTGCTGGTTCCCGATGAAACAGAAACGCGCGACCAGATGCCCGATTGGGTTCTGGATGGCCCGAACGCGAACAGCTTTAAAATGCTCCAACGGTTTGCCGGTATCAGCACGCCGCGCGCGGATCGGGAACCCCAAAATCTCAGAAAATTGCGTATGGGCATTCTGGCAACGCCTGAGGCGCTTTATGCCCGTGGCCCCACCAGCAGCTTCCGCCGCATTCACGCGATGTTGGGGCGCGAAAGCATTTCGACACAACAAGGTCATGATTACTGGAAGCGTTATAAACTTGATCGGGAATCTGTTCTTGAACAAGCAGGCAATGGCGGCGTCAGTAACTCCGAACATTGCCGCAATATCCGCAATCTTCTGGATCACGCGCGTGTTCTGTATGTCGGGCGTGACGATCCTTTGCCTCACTCGGCCAGCGCGCAAGCACGCACCGTTGCCAACCTTCAGCTCGGCTTGACGTTCTTGAGTGCCGTTGTTCGCAACCAAGTGCTCAATCCTATTCCGATTGTGGTCGATAAGGGGGGGGCGGCTGCAAAATGGCTGCGCCTGATCGAGCATAAACAGCAACTGGGGCTTATCGGACAAAAAGCCGAACATCTTTTTACCAAAGTGGATGGCGAAGCCGAAGCTGCCAAAGCGATTATTGATAAAGTGCGCACAACGCAGCGCTGCACCGGCGTCCAGCGGCGCTTCCATGCGCACGGCCAGACCGAAAACAATGATTGCGTCGTGGTGACGGCCTATTTCTCTGCCACCAACCGCAACGAGACATGGGTCAATCAGGCCGAACGGCTCGGTTATTTGCTGGCGGTCAACGGCTTCACGATGAAAGTTGGTGGCGGGAACGATGGCCTGATGAAAGCGGTCGCCGATGGCTTTACCCGCGGGAAACAGGAACTCCTCGACAAGGGCTATGACTTCCCCAACCAGCTGATCTTGATCCAGTGCGAAGATACCAAAGCGATTGAGAAAGAATATAAAGGTGAAGGTGTTCACCGCTCCCACCCTGAAATCGAACCCCGCCGCGCCGATTTGCAAATGGGTGATTTCAAGGTTGCAGGTGCTGGCGGTTCAGGAACGGATGAAGAAGCCGTCGATGAGTTCTTAAGCCGGATGATGGGGCTTGTTGATCCCGAAGCCTCACCGATGATGCTGTTCAATCAGCAAGCCGCCACCGTGAATGGGCCAGTTGGAGTTTATGACCCGTACCCGCAGATTTTCGGCAATGAGTTCCTTGCAAAAATGAATGCCAAAATGGCGCTCACGCCCGAGGAAATTGTCTCTCAAGCCGCGATCCATCGTGGCAAGATGCAGATGGCTGAAACGCATACGATTCCACTTCATACCTTGCGTGACCATTTACAAGATGCGGCTAATCCGGCCCTCGCGCAGCGCATAAAATGGTTTCGCCCTCAATTTGCGGTGTACACAGGCGAAGAGGGCGGCTTGCCCCCCAATAGCGGGATAAGGTCTGAACTCAATGTCTTGCAACAGCTGCAGGCCTAGAAAAGCAGTACTTTGATCTGTCCTCTTGCCAAGGCAAACCTCTTTGAATAGTCTAGCGGGGCTAGCGGAGGATTCATTATGGCAGCAACCCAATCATACGACCTTATTGTTATCGGTGCAGGCCCCGGCGGCTATGTATGCGCGATCCGCGCGGCGCAGCTTGGCCTTAAAGTTGCCTGCGTTGAAAAACGCGCAACGCTCGGCGGTACATGCCTCAATGTCGGATGCATTCCCAAAGCGCTCCTTGCTGCCTCTGAAAAATACCATGACGCCAAGGATAATCTCGGCAAAATGGGCATCAAGATTTCGGGTGTGGCGCTCGATCTGCCGGGCATGATGGGCCACAAAAATGCCGTCATTGACTCCAATACTAAAGGTATTGAATTCCTCTTTAAAAAGAACAAGGTCGATTGGCTCAAAGGCGCGGGCAAGATTGTCGCAGCAGGCCAAGTAGATGTCGCCGGAACGGTGTACAGCGCCAAGCATATTGTCATTGCAACAGGCTCGGATGTCGCGGTTCCCCCCGGCATTACCCTTGATGAAAAACAGATTGTCTCCTCAACCGGAGCCCTTGAACTCACCGAAGTCCCGAAGAAACTGGTCGTGATTGGCGGCGGCGTGATCGGCCTTGAACTGGGCGCTGTCTGGATGCGTCTTGGCACCGAAGTCACGGTCATTGAATTTATGGACAAAATTCTGGGCACCATGGATGGCGAGATTTCCAAAGAAGCGCAAAAGATTTTCACTAAACAAGGCATGACCTTCAAACTCGGTACCAAAGTCACCTCGACCAAGGCTGACAAGAAAGGTGTGACGCTTACCCTCGAGCCAGCGAAAGGCGGCGCACAGGAAACCCTTGCGGCGGATATTGTGCTGGTTGCTGTCGGGCGCAAAGCCTATACCGATGGCCTGGGCCTTGAGAGCGTAGGCGTGGAGCGTGATGAACGCGGCCGCATTAAAACAGACAGCCATTTCCAATCCAATATCTCCGGCATCTACGCCATTGGCGATGTGATCGCAGGGCCGATGCTCGCGCACAAGGCAGAAGATGAAGGCGTAATCCTTGCCGAAATGCTCGCGGGTCAAACAGGTCATATCGATTACAACCTTATTCCGGGTGTGGTCTATACATGGCCGGAAGTGGCAAGCGTCGGTAAAACTGAAGAGCAATTGAAGGCCGAAGGTGTGACCTACAAATCAGGCAAGTTCCCCTTCATGGCCAATGGACGCGCGCGCGCAATGAATGCGATTGACGGCTTTGTGAAGATCCTCTCGGATGCCAAAACTGACCGTGTTTTGGGGTGCCACATTATTGGCCCCGAAGCCGGCACCTTGATTTCCGAGGTCACACTGGCCATGGAATTTGGCGGATCAAGCGAGGATATTGCCCGCACCTGCCATGCCCACCCGACTTTGGAAGAAGTCGTCAAAGAAGCGGCACTTGCCGTTCTGGGCCGCCCCATTCATATCTAGTTACGAGTGTGAGCGCGGATGCGCGCCTTTGTAAATGCGGATCAACTCGTCCGCATTGACCTCTGTATAACGCTGTGTTGTAGAGAGGGAGGCATGTCCCAAGAGCTCCTGAATCTCGCGCAAATTCGCGCCATTCTCCAAGAGGTGCGTCGCAAAACTGTGCCTGAGGGCATGGGGCGTTGCCGTGTCCGGCAAGTTGAGCGCGACGCGCAAATCACGCAAGGCTTTCTGCACCACGCCTTGCGCAAGGCGGCCGCCGCGTTCCCCCATAAACAAAGGACGATCCGCCGTCTCGGCAAAAGGACAGAGCGCACGGTACGCGCTCAAAGCCTCTTCCGCAATCTTCAAGACCGGAACCTGACGCTCTTTGCGGCCCTTTCCCATCACGCGCAAAAACCCCTCACGCGGCATATCGGAAATATTGAGGGCGAGTGCTTCGCCAATTCGTAGGCCACAGGCATAAAGAAGCGTGAACAGAGCGTGATTGCGCACCCCTACCCAGTCGCCGGATTGGTCTTCAATCAGACGGAAGGCTTGAGGCCGCTCCATCGGGCGCGGCAATTTGTGGGGAAGCTTGGGTGACCTGACATTGCCAAGGGCCGCATTGTGCATGAGGCCGTTTTTGTCCATCCAGCGCAGAAAATTTTTTACGCCCGAAAGTGAACGCGCCCGCGAACTTGCGGCAAGACCATCCATGCTTTTACGCGATAACCATGACCGGAAATCCGGCAGCGAGGTGCCCGAGAGAGCATTCAAACTGACCGGAGCGTCATAGTGATCCCGCAGGAAACGGATAAACTGCGAGGTATCCGCGATATAGGCTCTCAACGTATGGGGCGACATGTTCTTCTCGAACTGGAGCCATCCTGTCCACGCCGCAAAGGCATCCTGCAAGTCAGGCTGCATATCAAGCTGGATGTCCTGATCGCGCGCCGCCGTCATGATCTACACAAACCGCACATGCAGCCACGCACGGAACAGACGCTCAACCACATGGGCGAGAAACAAAATTTGCTCGGTGCCTTGCGCGGGATGAAACATATGCGGATCGCGCGAACCAAACGCCAGCAAGGCGGGCGGGGCATAATCGCCAATTTCGAGCTTGATCAAAACCTGTGATTTGACAAGGCCCGCAGCCGAGCCGTAAATCGCTTCAATCCCGCCAATATCGGATTGGTGCAAAATGGTTTTCCCCGCCAGCCAGTGCGTGATTGTTTTTTCAGGAACCATGCGCAGGCCGGGCGTGGTGATATGCGGAATCTTCTCGCCTTCGGCTTCGATAATGAGCGCTGTGATATCCACATCAAGAATAGTGGTAAGATCAAGGGTAATTGCTTCAATAAAACTCTCGAAACTCTCGGCCTCAAGCAATTGCAAAACCGCGCGGTGAATCCGCGTCTGGTTATTCATGTTGTGCCGCGCATTCTGGGCAATTTCCTGCGCCGTGGCCACCGCTTCGGATTTGTCGGCCTTGAGACGTTCAATCATATAGGATTGAAAATCAACCACACCTTTGCCAGTGGTCTGTTTGGGCGGCAGCAGCACATCGCACAGCTCGGGATGCGCGTGCAGAAAATCAGGGTGAGCTTTAAGCCACGCGATGATCGCAGGGGCATCAAGGGGGGCGGAAGACGGGGAGGGAGGCGCAGAATCAGTCATCATGAGATGATTCTAGCACAAAATCAGGCGGGTGGAGACCGCCTCGGCTCGAAAAAGCATCTTTTTGCGGGGCGGCGCATAATAGTTCGTTTGATGAAAATAAAATTTTCTTGGATGACCAGCGCACCTGCCGCAAAAATGAACGCTGGGCAATAAGATAGGCGCGGATCATCTTCATCTCGCGCGCATAGGCGCCATGTTTAAGGGCATTGCGCGATGAGATGGCTTTGCCCAAAGCGGTGCGCGGGCCAGTGGAGCGCGCCCACGGACGAACCGAGCGGATCAAGGCGGCTTGGCGTGCGCGGGCTTCGGGCGTCCAGTGTCTCATCTTATGAGGCAGAGGGATCAAGAGGAGTAAGGGGAAGAGGTGCAGAAGGAGACTTGCTCACCCGTGCGAGAGTGGCAAAGGTATTGCGACATTGCCGCTGGGCTTGGAGCGCGAGTTTAAGTGTTTCGGGATGCATGCGCCCCTCTGTGAGAAAGTGAAACGCCCCGTCCATGACACTGAACTGGCTGATCAGCATGGATTCAAGCTCACGCAAGGTTTCGGGCGGGCGCAGGTCAGGCTCAAGATGACAGGCCAGAAGGCTAAGCGGCATGGGTTGGCCCATCCGCTCGCCAAGATTAAAAATAAAACGTGTGGCCTGCTGCGCGGAAATCTCGCCCCGCGAAAGCGGGGGAAGGGGGGCGGGGGTGGTGGCGTCACGCTCAGTCATAAAGACATATTAGGAACTAAATCCTAATTTGTCAAGAATTACCTTCGGCACCCCAGTATTTGACATATTTATAAATTTTGGTAATATGGCCGCAACAATTTATAGGGATCATGTCATCGCCTGAATCGGCGCAGACGATTCTAAGGCAATCCACGAGATCCTTGGATTCCCCTAGAATTGGCTACGCCAATTCGGGGAATGACGGAGCTTTTTAAAAGGGTAAAAAAACATGAGAGAATTTTTGGATGATGTGCGCGATTTCTGGGGTAATCGGTCATCGCTCGGGAAACTGGCTGTGGTTGTCGGCGTCGGTTATGGGGCGTTGTGTACCGCGTTTACAACGGCCGTTGTCCGTGATGTGATTCTCCATCCTGATGTAAAGACGGCGCCTGCGCATCTGCCGCAATCCTGTCCTCGTGAAACCGATAGGGGGGTGCAATCAGTTCCTTATATCGTGCCGCAAAACTCCCAACCTGAGCCCAAACGCACCATGGTTTAGTGGTGAAAGCGATAGCGTAAAAAACCCCGCACATGGCGGGGTCTTTTTTTAAGCTGGCGCATTATTCCGCTGATTTTTTAATCGCAGAACCGGCACGCTCAATGTCTTCTCCCGCCCCTTGAATGGTGTTGTTACACGCGGCAAGTCCAAGACTTGAAACCACCAGAAGGGAAAGAAGAGCAGTACGAAGTAAGTGGGTCATGATAACAACCTTTCAGGTTAGAAGATGCTAAAGGATGGATTGTCCGGTTTTTTTCCAGTCATCAACAAAGGCCGCAAGGCCTTTGTCGGTCAAAGGATGACCATAGAGTTGCTTGATGACATTGGCGGGGCAGGTGACCACATGGGCACCGATTTTGGCACTCTCGACAATATGCATCGGGTTGCGCACCGAGGCTACCAGCACTTCGGTCTGGAAATCGGGATAGTTGCTGTAAATCCCGACAATATCCTGAATGAGGGTGAGGCCATCCGACCCGATGTCATCAAGGCGGCCCACAAAAGGCGAGATAAATGCGGCTCCCGCTTTGGCGGCAAGGATCGCTTGCGCAGGCGAGAAACACAATGTCACATTGACCATGGTGCCTTCATCCGACAACCGTTTGCACACTTTAAGGCCCGCAGGGGTGAGGGGCACTTTAACCGCGACGTTATCGGCGATCTGGCGCAGTCTGTCGGCTTCTTTCCACATCGTGTCAAAATCGGTGGAGGCCACTTCTGCGCTCACGGGGCCGGACACGATCCCGCAAATTTCTTCAATCAGGGGAATAAAGGCCTTGCCGGATTTAAGGATCAAGGAGGGGTTGGTTGTTACGCCATCAAGCAGGCCCGTTGCGGCCATATCCTTAATTTCGTCTATATCGGCGGTATCAACAAAAAATTTCATGGTTTTTATCCTTTATCTATTCCTAATCGGTCTAAGTCTTGTCTAAAGTCGTTTGCGCCCGTATCATGCCTTCGGATTTTTAGGTTTGCAAGATAGGACTTTAAAATGAGGTTTTGCAGGGTTCTGGTCGCATCCGCCGTACCAAAAGCCTATGATTACGCCGTTCCCGACGGAATGGAGGTCGGGGTCGGTGATTATGTCACAGTGCCGCTGGGATCCCGCGCACTGCCCGGGGTTGTATGGGAGTTGCCCGCCCACGCGGACGCCCCGCCCGAAAAAATCAAAACCGTTCTGGTCAAACATGACATTCCCCCCATGACCGAGATCATGCGCGGCTTTATCGATTGGGTCGCTGCCTACACCATGGAGCCGCGCGGAGGAGTCCTTAAAATGGCGCTTTCTGTTCCGGCGGCCTTGGATGAAGCGGAAGGGACAGTGGCTTATGCGTTGGCCTCTCCTTCGCCTGCCGCGCTCTCCCTCTCGCCCAAAGCGCAAAGCGTGGTGGCGGCTCTTGCCAATGGTCATCCGCAGCGTATGGCGGCTCTTGAAAAAGCGGCAGGGGTGACATCGTCTGTGGTCAAGACGCTTGTTAAACAGGGCATTGTCAGGGCGGTGATGCTCAAAGCCGATGCGCCTTGTAGCCATCCTGATCCTGATCATAATATCAAGACATTATCCGGCGCGCAGCACGAGGCCGCGCAAAAAATAGTCAGCCGTGTAAGGAATGGCGGCTATGAAGCTTTTTTGCTCGATGGGGTTACGGGCTCGGGCAAAACCGAAGTCTATTTCGAAGCGGTGGCGCAGGCACTGCGCGGCGGTCGCCAAGTCTTGATCCTCATGCCGGAGATTGCCCTCTCGAACGCCTTTATGACGCGCTTTGCAGAGCGCTTTGGCGAAAAGCCAGCGTTGTGGCATTCCTCGCTCTCGCCCGCACTTCGTCGCCGCACGTGGCGCGGCGTGGCGCTGGGTGAGAGTAAAGTCGTGGTGGGCGCACGCTCCGCGCTCTTTCTGCCCTTTGCCAATTTGAGTCTTATCATTGTCGATGAAGAACATGACAGCGCCTTCAAGCAAGAAGAAATCCTCATCTATAATGCGCGTGATATGGCGATCGTGCGCGCGCATCAGGGACAGATTCCCATTGCACTGGTCTCGGCGACGCCTGCGCTTGAAACCATCCAGAATGCATGGAGCGGGCGCTCGGTGCATCTGGAACTTCCTGATCGTTATGGCGGCGCGAGCAAGCCCGATATACGGATTGTTGATTTGCGCATCGAGAAACCCGAACGCGGCAAATTTATCGCGCCTCTCTTGCGTGACCAGATCGCCGCTACTATTGCGGACAACCATCAGGCGCTACTCTTTCTTAACCGCCGCGGCTTTGCGCCGCTCACCTTATGCCGCAGTTGCGGTCACCGTATGGAATGCCCCAAATGCACCGCGTGGCTTGTCGAGCACCGCCGCACCGGGCACCTTCATTGCCATCATTGCGGCTTTCATATGAAAGAACCCGAAAAATGTCCATCTTGCACCGACACGGATTCCTTTGTCGCCTGCGGGCCGGGTGTGGAGCGTATTGCCGAAGAAGTCGCCGAAGCTTTTCCTACCGCGCGCAGCCTGATCCTCGCCAGTGATGTGACCGATACGCACGACAAACTCACCACGGCGCTCGAGAAAATTCGCAGCGGTGAAGTTGACATTATCATCGGCACGCAGATCATTGCCAAAGGGCACCATTTCCCCAATATCACCTGCGTAGGTGTGATTGATGCCGATCTTGGCCTCTCGGGCGGCGATTTGCGCGCAGGCGAGCGCACCTTCCAGCTTCTTCATCAGGTAGCAGGCCGCGCGGGCCGCGAAGCCTTCAAGGGAACGGTCTTCCTCCAGACCTATAACACCGACCAGCGCGTGATCCAGATGCTGGGCAAGGATGATCGCGACGGATTTTTGCGCGCCGAAATGAACGAGCGCGAGCGCGCCCATATGCCGCCTTTCACCCGCCTTGCAGCCATTATTCTGGCAGGCCCCGATGAAGATCAAACCCAAAGCGCTGCCCTCATGCTGGGCCGCGCCGCCCCGCGCCTGCAAGGAGTTCAGGTCTTGGGGCCAGCCCCCGCCCAGATGTACAGAATCCGCGGAAATTTCCGCCAAAGGCTGCTGGTCATTGCCGAAAAGAATGTGGCGCTCCAGAAAGTCTTGGCCGACTGGATCAGCGCGGTCAAGCTTCCCTCCAAAGTCCGCCTGACCATTGACATTGACCCTTACAGCTTCTTGTAAGATAATGGGCCGAACAACGTATACGAGTGCCATCCCGATGTTTTTCCGCCCCCGTCCCGAACTGCCCCTGAATATCACCAGCTATGATCTTCTCAAATTCCTGACCATCCTCACTATGGTGGCCGATCACCTCGGGGCCTATATCTATTATGGCGAACCGTGGCTGCGTGTCGTCGGGCGCTGGGGCTTTATGGTGTGGTTTTTTCTGGCGGGTTACGCCCACACCCGCGCCCTCTCCAAAGAATTGATCGCAGGGATGTTGATTATCGTGGGGATGAATGTCGTTGCGGGTCTTCCCCTTTTACCCCTGAGCGCCTTAGGGAGTATTGTCGCAATCAGATTGCTTATCGATCCGCTGGCAAAACTCGCTTTCCGCTCATGGGAAATATTGCTCTATGTCAGCGTGATCGCCATCTGCGCCGCGTACCCTACAGGGTATCTGTTTGAATATGGATCACTTGCGCTCCTCACGGGGCTTTTCGGTTATGCCCTACGTCATCAGGACGAAATTAATCTCTCGCGGCGCGGCATTGTCACCTTCGGCGTGAGCGTGGTTGCTATTTTGATCGGCTATGAAATCTTTACCATGCCCTTTACTATCGTGCAGGCTATTGCGTGCAGCGCCGGCATGTTACTGGTTGGCGGTGCGCTCTTTGCCTTCCGCCCCGCGCAATACCCGACACTTACCCAAAGGTTGCCGCCGCCTCTTGTGAAAGTTATTCAATGGGGAGGGCGCTATTCCCTCGAGATTTACGTGATCCATCTGGCTATCCTCAAGGTGCTGGGTTTTATCCTCGGTACCAAAGCAGGTGAACTTTTTATGCCTACCCTGTTCATGGATGTTTAGGATGATGTTTTTTAAAGACAAGGCAAAACTCGGTGAAAATATCACCAGCTATGATTTGCTTAAGTGCCTCGCGTTGATCCTGATGACCATCGATCATATCGGGTTTTATTTCTTCCCCGACAATCAATGGTACCGCGCCATTGGCCGCGGCTGCCTGCCGATCTGGTTTGGCTTGATCGGCTATGCCAACACCCGCGAATTGCCGCTATCCTTCTGGGTGGGAGGATTTATACTGGTGGCGGTGAATATTATGCTCGGACTCTACATTCTCCCCCTCAATATTCTTTTTACCATGCTCTTTATTCGGTTCAGTATCGACCATGTCGTTCGTATTTACTTCAAAAATTCGGAAAGCATGGCCGTTGGACTCTTGACCTTTTTTCTGGTGGGTATTCCCACGAATTATCTAGTGGAATACGGCACTTTTGCCTTCCCCATGGTACTCGTAGGGTACATATTGCGGCACGGGAGCGAGATGAAGCTGGCCAAATTATCGCGGGGTTTGTCGATTGCCACCTTGTGCGGCGTGTTTATCGCCGCGAATATTATCATGTTTGATTTTCATACCGCGCAAGCCGTCTGCGCTGTAGGCATCATGATCCTGACAACGATGATGATGGCTGGATTCTCTCCCGCATCCTTTCCCGAACTTACCCGTATGATGGGACGCCCCGTTTCATGGATGATCCGCATGGGGGGACGGTACACGCTGGAATATTATATTATCCATTTGCTGATTTTAAAAATCACCCTCTTTATGCTGGAAGGCGATAAGTATAAACTCTTCCAGCCCACACTCTTTCCGCATGTCGAGTAAGTTGATTTAAGCCTTGCGCGTCCGCAGATGGAGAGCTGCTTCCATAAGGGCCTGCGTATAGGGATCGCGGGGCGCATCGAAAACATCGGCTGCCGCCCCAAACTCCACCATCTTGCCGTTCTTCATGACGAGGATATGGTGGGCAAGCGCCCGCACCACACGCAAATCATGACTGATAAACAGATAAGACAGGCGAAACTCTTCCTGAAGTTTCTGCAGCAGCTCGACAATTTGCGCCTGCACCGATACATCGAGCGCTGAAGTTGGTTCATCAAGTACAATCACACGGGGGCGGAGCACCAGCGCGCGGGCAATTGAAACTCTCTGGCGCTGTCCGCCTGAAAATTCATGCGGGTAGCGGTGACGCGTTGCAGGATCAAGCTGTACGCTCTCAAGCGCCCGCACCACAAGATCGTCACGCTCGGCAGAAGAAAGATGGGACTGGTGGATGGCAAGCCCTTCGCCGATAATATCGCGGATACTCATGCGCGGGGAGAGCGAGCCAAACGGATCTTGAAAAACAATCTGCATCCGCGCGCGCAAGGCCCGCAATTGATTGCCGCGCACATCGGTAATATCCGCATCTTCAAAACGGACGCTGCCTTGCGCCGCAATCAGGCGCAAAAGCGCCAAGGCGAGGGTGGTTTTGCCTGAACCGGATTCCCCGACAATACCAAGGGTCTGGCATTCGCGAAGAGCAAGCGAGATATGATCAACCGCCGTAACCGAGCGTGTTGTCTTGCCCCAGAAATTTTTTGTGACCGGAAACGACACGCATAAATCCGTGCAGGATAAGACAACCGGCGCATTGGTGTTGGCCGGAACGCTCAAAGGGCGCAGCTGCGAGGACAACAGCATCTTGGTATAGGGATGCTGGGGGGCCGAGAATAGCTGCGCCGTGGTGGATTGCTCGACAATTTCACCGTGCTTCATCACGCAAATGCGATCGCACATTTTCTCAACGACTTTAAGATCATGACTGATGAGGATGAGCGCCATGCCGAGTTTATCACGCAGGCTTTGCAGGAGTTCGAGAATCTGCGCCTGAATGGTGACATCCAGCGCCGTGGTGGGTTCATCGGCAATCAGGATGTCAGGCGTGTTGGCGAGCGCCATGGCAATCATCACCCGCTGGCGCTGCCCGCCCGAGAGTTCGTGCGGATAGGCACCCAACCGGTCTTTAAGATTTGAAAGCCCCACAAGATCCATCAGTTCGAGAATACGCATCGCCACCTGAGTCTTGCCCAGCAAAGGCTGGTGAAGTTCGATCACCTCACCGATTTGTTTTGAAATAGTGTGCAAGGGATTGAGCGAGGTTAACGGTTCCTGAAAAATCATACTGATGCGCTGCCCGCGAATATGGCTCATCGTGCTCGGCGTGGCCCCGACAAGTTCTTGTCCTTCGAGCAAAATAGACCCGCTCGGGTGAGAGGCCGCCGGATAAGGTAAGAGCTGGAGCAGGGAAAGCGCGGTCACCGATTTTCCCGATCCTGATTCGCCGACCAGTGCCAGCGTTTCGCCGCGCTTGAGCGAAAAACTCACCCCTTTCACGGCATCAAAATTTCCTTCGCCCGTGCGAAAACGCACGGCAAGATCACGAACCTCGAGGAGGGGAGACAAAGGGGAAAGCGCAGAATCAACAGCCATAGGGGGAGTTTAAAAGTCCCCCCTGCCTATGGCAAGGGGAGAAAGATTATTTAAGGACTGCTTCGGCAGTAACGGACTCTTCTGCCGCATACTGTTCAAGATTGGCAGCATCGGCAAAGGGCGTATATGACCAGCCTTTGCCAGATAGCGCGGCGGGCGTGTAGCCCACCAACGAGTCTGTACCATTGAGCAATTCATCCTGTCTATTGATGCGCGCCCGCTCACCCAAATAGAAATCAGCTTTGGCGGCATGGGACGTGGTGCGCTTGCTCAGGCGGCGGCATACATCCACATCATCACCCACGCGCCCTGCGCTGTAGGCATACAGGTCTGACATATGGGCATGATAACGCGATTTTTTATAAGCTTCTTCAGACGCCTCATACGCCTTGGCCGAACTTTTCAAGCGGAACTGGACTTCCATGATGTGGTAGCTTTCAACGCCATCAACCGAAATGGGGACGGCAATCTTGATGTCGAGGTTATGAAAGCCTGGTTTTTTGGCGCTTGGCGTCGAAAATGAATTATCAACATCCAGAATGTGAACGGGATAGGTGTTCGCGGCGCCCGGAGCGCTAAGGTTGACAGTGCCGCGGCGTGAAAAAATATCAACGGCTTTTTGCACAACGTCCATGTCTTTAAGGAAAAACATCCCGCGTGCATAATCGCAGTTTTCACCCAAATTGGCTTTTTTCTGGGCAGCGCGTGCCAAATCCTTGACAGGGCCTTGACTATATTGAGCGGTGGAGTTGATAACCGCCTTGATCAACGGACGAATGTCACGGTTAAAGACTTCCGCGCCAATCAGGGCTTCCGATTGAAGCTCGCGGGCAAAACTATGGGGCTGGTGGGGAACATCGCCCGAGACGGCGCGCGCGAAAGCTTCATCCAAGCTCAGGCGCTTTATCTCGATGACTCCACGGTTTTCAGAATAAGCTAACCGTAACGAGCCGGATTTTGAAACTTCATTACTCATACCTGTCCTGTATGTATTTAAAATTATTATTTTTCTTATTTATCTAAGGAGCATGACGCCATTTTTCACGAAGATCAAGTGGAAAATGAAGTTTTTTGACAAAAAAATCATAAGAAAAACTTATAAAAATAGCCACCACATGATTTTTGTCATTTACAGACATGCTAAAATTGCATAACTCCTTTCGCCTTGCCATTTTGCAGTGCAATCCCTATAAGCGTGCCATAAGTTTTTTTACGACCAAACACAAAAGACCAGAGGAATACAATATGGCCTTAGAACGCACTTTTTCGATTATCAAGCCCGATGCTACCCGCCGCAACCTGACCGGCAAAATCAATGCCCGTTTTGAAGACAATGGTCTGCGGATCGTGGCCCAGAAACGTATCTGGATGTCCGAGGCTCAGGCTGGCAAATTCTATGAAGTCCACAAAGAGCGCCCTTTCTATGGCGACCTCGTGAAGTTCATGACCTCGGGCCCCGTTGTTGTTCAGGTTTTAGAGGGCGAAAATGCCGTTCTTAAAAACCGTGAAATCATGGGCGCAACCAACCCTGCGAACGCAGCAGACGGCACCATCCGCAAAGATTTCGCCGAAAGCATCGAAGCTAACTCGGTGCACGGGTCGGACAGCCTTGAGAACGCCGCGATTGAAATCGCCTATTTCTTCAGCGGTACCGAAATCGTCGGTTAATTCTCAAGCGAGAATTAAGAATAATTGACAAAAGGTACCGATCTTCGGTACCTTTTTTGCATAGCAATAAAATAAAAAGCAAAAAAGAGAGTGTGTGATGAGTGAGAAGAAGAATGAAAGTCTCCTGAGTAGGGACTTCGGAAATATCCGTGTTCAGGTGATGTGCCATCAGGCCGATGCGGAACAAGTCAAACAGATGTTGGCGGAGATTCCTGAAGACACAGATGGCTATCACGCTCTCGCAAGCCTCCTCACCGAACCTGTCCTTCAAGCCAGTGCCAGTGATTTGACCCGCACCCCCCAAAGCGCCGTCCAAACCCCATGGGCACCTCAACGCCAGATGAACTAGGTGTTTTGGCCCCACGCTGTAACGGTGTATATTAAACCCGTTACCGAAGGGGAAATGTCATGGACAAGATTTTAGGTTTTATTAAAGCACATAAAATTTTAAGCGTGGCGGCAGTTATTATTCTGGCTATCGGTACGGCTTGGGCGATGGATGGGCATGAGACCTATACATGGCGGTATAAGACCACGGTGACGCTTGAGACGCCCGAAGGTGAGAAAACCGGATCGGCGGTGCGCGAGGTCATTGTAAACGTGAAACCCTACCCGATTGACACGCGCCGCCCTTACCGCACCAAAGTTCATTTGAAAGGTGAGGCGGTAGTGATTGATCTCGGAAAACGCGGCGTGCTGTTCTCTCTCCTTTCGAGCGGCAATCTGGGTGTTAATCATGGCAGCGATATTGTCTTTTATGCCTTTGACGGCCCTGCCGGACTCACCCTAGAGGGGCTTAAATATTACAGCCATTTAAAAGACGCAAAGACATCGCTCGATCCGAAATTCCGGCCTACGATGGTGATGTTCAAAGATATGGGTGACCCCAAAACGGTCACGCTGGCCTATGGAGTCAAGATGACGTCCGTGCCCAATCAGGCGGAAAACCAGTACGACTATGACGACCACCTCGAAGAGCTGTTTGGCAAAGGCGTCAAACTCAAAGAGGTCACCGTCGAAATGACGGACGATCCGGTGACTAGAGAGGTAAGCAGGTATCTGCCGTCTTTTGGTGAAGAGACTGGATACTGGAAATGGGTAGAGCAGCTGCCTTATGGTGATCCGCTTAGAATTGGTGAATCTGACTTCAAATAGGAGCTTACATTATGAATGACAGTATTTTAAAAGCCATTTTGTCAATGGATGCATATAACAGAGGTTATGATCCAGGGATTAGTATTTCTGGAAGTGTGATAGGGAATGCGACTATAATAAAGGATTCTTTTGTCCTCGGAGAAACGACCATTCTAGGAGAAACGTACAGGAATGACCAATTATCAAGTTTCTATGGAATAGCGTACCAAATCAAGGATACGAACGGAAATATAACGGACACGGTGATTTCATATCGTGGAACGGACGACCCGACAGGGGAGTATTTGTTTGATGGCGCAAGATTCAATACAATTAATGCAAAAAATGCTGTGGCAAATAGTATGAGTTCTGGATCATTTTCAACGGGGAGGCAACAATGAATGATGCATTGTTTAAAGCCATTCTATCAATGGATTCCCCTAGAATTTCTTTCAGAAATTCGGGGAATGACGGGGGTGGCGATTAACCTTTTTATCATCGCCTGAATTTTTGCATAAAAATTCTAAGGCGATCCATGGGGAATGACAGCGAGGAGATTAAGCCTCCATCGCCTTCACAATGTCTTCGGTCATTTTTTTGGCGTCTCCCAAAAGCATCAAGGTGTTGTCGCCAAAGAACAGCGGGTTGTCAATTCCAGCATAACCCGACCCCATCGAGCGTTTGACGAACAAAACCGTTTTGGCTTTTTCAACATCCAGAACCGGCATCCCGTAAATCGGCGAGGAGGAATCGTTTTTTGCCGCCGGATTGGTAATGTCGTTTGCGCCAATCACGTACGCTACATCGGCCTGCGCAAAATCACGGTTGATATTCTCGAGCTCGAACACTTCATCATACGGCACGTTGGCCTCGGCGAGGAGCACGTTCATATGACCGGGCATACGCCCTGCCACAGGGTGAATAGCATATTTAACATCTACGCCGTGCGATTTGAGCGTATCGGCCATCTCTCTCAGGACATGCTGGGCTTGTGCGACCGCCATCCCGTAACCGGGGACGATAATCACACGCGCGGCATTTTTCATGATAAAGGCGGCGTCTTCTGCCGATCCGATCTTGGCGGATTTATCACCGCTGGAATAAGCCGTCGTCTGCGCAGCGTCCCCGCCAAAGCCGCCCAGAATAACCGAGAGGAACGAACGGTTCATCCCTTTGCACATGATATAAGAGAGAATAGCGCCCGATGCGCCCACTAGCGCCCCCGTGATAATCAGCAGGGGATTTTGCAGCGTAAAGCCGATGCCCGCTGCTGCCCATCCCGAATAGGAGTTGAGCATCGACACAATCACCGGCATATCCGCGCCGCCAATCGGCACGATGAGCGTCACGCCCAAAATTAGCGCCACCGCGATAATTGCCCAGAAGATCAGCGTGCTGCCGCTCAGGCACAAAAGAATGACCAGCGCCAGAAGACCAAGGCCCAGCCCCGCATTCATGATGTGTTGGCCTGCAAAAGCGAGAGGCTTTCCAGAAATAACGCCTTGCAATTTTCCCCACGCGATAATTGATCCGGTAAAGGTGATCGCGCCGATGGCAACACCGAGTGCCATCTCGATCAGGCTGCTGAGGTGAATGTCGCCTGCGTTGCCGATCCGGTAAGCTTCAGGATTGTGAAAGGCAGCGACCGCCACGCAGACCGCTGCAAGACCGACCAGCGAGTGAAACGCCGCTACAAGTTGCGGCAAGGCCGTCATCTTGATCTTGAGCGCCGTCACGGTACCGATCAGGCCGCCGATCATCACGCCCAGAATAATCAGGCCATAAGTTTCAACATCGGGCGTGGCGAGAGTAGTGAGAATCGCAATCCCCATCCCCATCATGCCGTAGGTGAGGCCGCGGTTGGCCGATACAGGGTGAGAGAGCCCCCGCAGCGCCAGAATAAAAAGAACAGATGAAACCAGATAAAGAAGGGAAGCGATGGTAACAGACATGGTGATCTATCCTTTTTTCTTGAACATGGCGAGCATGCGGCGCGTCACAATAAAGCCGCCGAAAATATTGATGGAAGCCAAAATGACCGCGACAAATCCGCAGATTTTGGAGAAGGTAAAATCAGCTGGGCCTGCTGCGATCAAAGCCCCCACTATAATCACCGAGGAAATAGCATTGGTGATGGCCATCAGCGGCGAATGGAGCGCAGGCGTCACGCGCCACACCACATAGTACCCGACGAAGCAGGCGAGTACGAAAACGGTCAATCCCATGGTAAAGAACGATCCGCCGTCACCCGCCGAGAAAGACGCTGCGGCAATATCAAGGGCCAGCTGATGCGTTTGTTCGGCCAAAGTTTGGGCTTGTGCCGACAGCGCATCGGCGTTTTCTGTAAGGGAGGTTTGAGATGTTGACATGATAAATCCTCTTGTCGCAAATATCCGTTTATACGGGCTGGAAGTTGGGGTGAATGATCTGCCCGTCTTTGGTCAAGGTAATCGCCTTTAAAATATCATCTTCTAAATTGAGGGCAATTTGACCGTCCTTATCAATCAGGATGCCAAGCAGGTTCAGAAGGTTACGGGCATAAAGCGCCGAAGAATCAGTCGCAATACGCGAAGGCAAATTGCGGATGCCCACAATTTTAACTCCGTTCACTTCAACGATTTCACCCGGGCGCGAGAGGGCGCAGTTTCCGCCGTGCTCCACCGCCATATCAAGAATGACTGAGCCAGCTTTCATGAGGGAAACCATCTCTTCGGTAATCAGGCGTGGGGCAGGCCGCCCGGGGATCAGCGCCGTGGTAATCACAATATCTTGTTTGACAAGTGTCTCGGCCACGAGCTTGGCTTGTTTCTGTTTGAAATCATCAGACATTTCCTTGGCATAACCGCCTGCGGTTTCAGCTTGTTTGGTCTCGTCGCTTTCCACCATGACAAAGGAGGCACCGAGCGATTGCACTTGCTCCTTGGCGGCAGGGCGCACATCGGTTGCCGACACAATCGCTCCCAAGCGCCGCGCGGTGGCAATGGCCTGAAGACCCGCCACACCTGCGCCCATCACAAAGACACGGGCAGGAGGCACCGTTCCCGCTGCCGTCATCATCATCGGAAAGGCGCGAGGAAAATACGCCGCAGCCTCTAAAACAGCTTTATATCCCGCAAGGTTGGATTGGGACGAGAGAACATCCATCGCTTGCGCGCGCGTCGTGCGCGGCACGAGTTCCATCGCCAGAGCCGTGAGGCCTTGCGCGGCGAGTGATTTCAATTTATCGCCCGCATTGTGGGGCGAGAGAAGTCCAACGAGCAGGGCACCTGTTTTTGCTTTAAGCGGCAGAGAAGGTGTTTGCACACAGAGTATAATGTCAGCGTCGCTGGCCGCCTTGTCATTGCTGGAGGCCATCTGAGCGCCCGCCGCCGTATAATCGGCATCACGGTAGGCGGCGGCAAGTCCTGCGCCTTCGGCAACAGTCACGCTATATCCTTTCGCCACATACTTTTTGATGGTTTCGGGGGTGGCGGCAACGCGCAGTTCGCTTTCAGCGCTTTCTTTCAGGACAGCAATTTTGACAGGCACGGGCGAGTCTCCAATTCTTAATATATAAGATCATGATATGTGCGTTAATGTGTCAAAGCAGGGCAGGCTTGGAAAGGGACTATTCCAATTAAACAGAGAAAACCCCCAGAAAAAGAAGGGAAATAATTTACATAAATATTAGCGCCATGCGCTTTGGAAATTATACCATTTATTCTTGACAGGAAGGCGTGTGCCCCTGTAATGTCCGGCTCTGCTCGAAGAATTTGAAAATAGATTAAAAAATAAATTACAAGGATTTATGCGATGAAAGTCGTCAACTCACTCAAAACCCTCAAAACGCGTGACCGTAACTGCCGCGTTGTGCGCCGTAAAGGCCGCGTGTACGTGATTAACAAAAAAAATCCACGTATGAAAGCACGTCAGGGCTAGGCACCATTCGGGCGTAGCGAGTTTAAAACCCGTTGCGCGAAGTCGCCGCCTCGTGTACATCTCGTAGTACCTCTTTGCGCTTCCCACGTAGCCCTACGCGGGAAGATTGCTATAGTGCCGATTCAGGAACCTGTATGTTTGCCCGTTTATTCAGCATGATGTCTGCCGATATGGCGATTGATCTCGGAACAGCCAATACGCTGGTCTATGTCCGCGATCGCGGCATTGTGCTTAACGAACCCTCGGTGGTGGCAATTTCCACCGAAATGGGCCGTAAAACGGTCAAGGCCGTGGGGCTTGAGGCCAAACAGATGTTAGGGCGTACCCCGGGCAATATTCAGGCGATCCGTCCGCTCCGTGATGGCGTGATTGCCGACTTTGAAGTCACCGAAGCCATGATTAAGCATTTCATTCGTAAAGTGCATAACCGCCGCTCCTTCGTTTCCCCTAAAATGATGATCTGTATTCCCGCGGGCGCGACCACTGTGGAGCAGCGTGCCATTATTGATGCAGCCGAGAGCGCCGGAGCTTCCGAAGTCTATCTGATTGCCGAACCGATGGCGGCTGCCATTGGCGCAGGTCTTCCGGTCAATGAAGCCTCAGGCTCGATGGTCGTGGATATTGGCGGCGGCACATCTGAAGTGGCTGTGATTTCCCTCGGCGGTATCGTCTATGCCAAGTCGGTGCGCTGCGCTGGCGACAAAATGGATGAAGCTATTATCAACTATGTGCGCCGTGTGCATAATTTGCTTATCGGTGAAACAACCGCCGAACGTATCAAAAAAGAAATCGGCTCGGCTCTCCCGCCTGCCGAAGGTCCGGGCCGCACCATGCAGATCAAAGGGCGCGATTTGCTCAACGGCGTCCCCAAGGAAGTGGTCGTCACCGAACGCCAAATCTCCGAAGCCTTGGTGGAGCCGATCAGCCAGATTATCGAAGGGGTCAAGATCGCTCTTGAGCATACCCCGCCGGAACTGGCGTCCGACATTGCCGAGCGCGGGATTGTGCTGACCGGTGGTGGCGCTCTCCTCAAAAATCTTGACCATCTGCTTCGTTATGCGACGGGTCTGCCCATCACGGTGGCCGATGACCCGCTGTGCTGCGTTGCCTTGGGAACGGGTCATGCTCTTGAGGAGGAAAATTACCGCAACGTGTTGCTGGGTAATTATTAGCTGTAAAGTTTGCTTTTTTGCCGGAGATTTCATATAACCCACTCAACCTGAGAGATGAGGAGAGTTATTGTGCCCGAACAAAAAAGTTTTGCCGTTTTCGTGATGCGTGCCCCCAAGGCTGGAAAGAACACGGTTTATACCGTTCTTGAAATTGATTACACCCAGACCGCGCAGGATATCCAGTTGGCCATCGCCACCTATATTAACGAGAATGACGACAGCCGCATCCAACCGATCATGCCAGGCCTTACCAATTATATGGAAGTTGCAGCTGACACTGCCCAAGACGCCGCCAATCAGGCGCGGGATGCAGGACTGGTTTTTAAATCCGCAAATGACATGAAACTCGTGCGCGCTGATGAGGCCAATACCGCCAAATTTGGGCGCGCTGCACGTCCTGATCCTTTTGCAGACATGGATGCTGACCCATTTGGATTTGGTGATATTTTCAAAGGCTTTGGCGGCCCGCGTCGCGGCTAACCCTGAAACGAAGCGAATCGAATCGTTGCAAAAGGCCGGATATCCGGCCTTTTTTATGCTTTCAAAAATGCCCGAAAAATTAGTTCAAAATTTAAGAAACATTTAGATGAAACTTTAGCAATGCTTAAAGGGCTGTTAAGGCCCTCCGATATATTCTGGAGTTGTAAGGATTGAGCTTACGGAAAAAATTGCTGGAACCGAAAATTCAAAAAACAAGGAGACTGACTATGGTAAAACTTTTTGCATTGATCCAAACCTACAAAAAAGAAGAAGATGGCGCGACCGCGATTGAGTACGGCCTGATTGCTGCCGGTATTGCTCTGTTCATCGCCGGTTCGGTCTGGGCGTTTGGTGCTGATTTGGACGCTTTGTTCCAAGACATGTCGGCATCGCTTGCAGGCGCCCCATAATCGTTACAAACGATCCGAATCGTATTATCGCGAAAGCCCGCCCGCACAGGGTGGGCTTTATGCGCTCCACAAACTCACAAATCTCGTGTAATATCATTCAGCTATGGTCGGTTTCTTATTCTTTTTCTTTGGTCTTCTCACCATGCTGGGCATGTCCGGTATGGCGGCTTATACCGATTTTCGCGGATTTAAAATTCCCAACATCATTCCGCTGACCATTGTCGGGGCTTTTGTCTGCGCCTATGGCGTCGTCACATTAACAGAACAGCGTGACATTGTTTTTACCGGCATTATGGGGCATGTGGCCGCTGCCGGAATCGTGTTGGTGGTTACAGGAGGACTGTTTGTCTTAAAGCAGCTCGGGGCAGGTGATTCAAAATTTGCAACAGCCATTGCCCTTTGGGCCGGTATGCAAGGCCTTGTGCCGTTCCTCTTTTATATGGCGCTTGCAGGAGGGCTGATTGCCGCCTTTTCGCTGGTGCTGCGTAAAAAGAAACTTTTCGCAAATGCACCGGAAGGGTCATGGATCAACAAGGCGCAAAACGGGGCAGGGGTTGTGCCTTACGGCATGGCCATTGCAGCGGGAGCTTTGGCAATGGTTCTATTCAAAGGATATTTCAACCCCGCTCTATGGGAAAAAATGTTCTGAAAAACACATTCAGGAATTGTTAAGCCTTAACAGGCACGATGGCGCAAGCAGGAAGAAGGTTAATCATGAACAGAAATATTTTGATTGTCATGGGTGGGGGCTTTATCGTGGCCTTGATCGTGGCTATCATCGTTCAGGCCAGCTTTTCATCAAAAAAAGAGGGCATGGTCGAAGTGGCTGTTGCGACCAAAGCGCTCAAAACGGGCGACGATGTGTCTGATTCCAATTTTAAATGGGCGGAATGGCCCAAGGACGCCGTCTATGAAGGCGTTGTTGTGCGCGAAAGCAAAAAGAAAATCACCGAAATGGCAGAGGGAAAAATCCGCCGTGACCTCAATGCGGGTGAGCCGTTGATGCAAGCCTACGTGATGGTGGCCGGAAAAGGAAATATTCTCGCAACGGCGATGGAGCCGGGGATGCGGGCCATTGCGATTAAGGTAAAACCTGAATCCATGGTCGGGGGCTTTATTTCACCGGGTGACCGCGTGGATGTCATATTGACCTATCAGATTAAACTCTCGGGCGATGCCCAGACCGAGGCTGCCGACAAAGTAAGCCGTCACGCCTCACAAACCGTTCTGGAAAATGTAAAAATTCTGGCAATCGACCAGTCCGCTCGCCGCGAGGATGATAAAGCCAAGGTTGGCCGCACCGTCACACTCGAAGTTAATCGGGCGGGCGCTGAAAGAATGGCGCTGGCCGGACAGATGGGGGATCTTTCCCTCGTGCTCCGTGCGTTCGGCGACGAGGAAGTTGCAAACGCCAAAACAAAAGAATTTACGACCGATGTCGAGGTCAGTTCGATCCTTCAGGAATTAGGAAAAATAAAAAAGAGTTCTGGCGGAAAATCAAATATTGTGCGAGTCTATAATGGTCAAACCATTGAGAACGTGACCGTACGTCAATAAGTCATCTGCGTTTCTTCTTTATTCCCATTCGGGAAGCTCTGTAAGTCGATCTGTTAAAAGGTAAAATTATGATGTTCACAGATTTATCCACATCGCTGCGGCATGTCGTCGTACGGCTTGGTGCGGTTATGGCGGCTGTGTGCGTGCTGGGTTTGCCCGCCAGCGCAGGTGAACCTGACTTTATCAAGATTACCATGGGTAAGGCTGAAGTGGTCGATGTTGGTCATGCGGTTGCCGATATTATGGTGGCTGACCCGAAAATTGCCGATGTCTCAGCCCTGCAAAGTGACAAACTCTATATTGTCGGCAGCAGTCTGGGCGACACGAACATCATCGCGCTCGATGAAGCCGGAAACGTCCTTAAAAAACTGGAAGTCCATGTCCGTGTTGATACCAAAATTATCGAGAATATGATCCGTGAAATTTTCCCGAACGAGAAAAATGTGCGCGTGCACATGATTGGTAGCCAGATTGCTTTAAGCGGCACGGTGGCCAATCCTTCGGTCGCCCAGCGTATGGCCAAACTGGTTGCGGCCCACATGGGCGAAGTGCGCAAGGACAGAGCGACCAACCCTGATGAAATGATTCAAAACCTGCTCGAAGTACGTGGCGAACAACAGGTGACGCTGCGTGTGCGAATTCTGGAAGTCTCTCGCTCTACCCTCAAGGAACTGGGGCTTGAAACCAGCGCCAATGACCTGAATGAAACATCGGCGAGCAGCCTGTTTAACCACAAACCGCAAAGCGCTCTCAACGGGGCGATGGGGTCAACAACCATCAATACCCGTACCGGCCTGACCGAAGACCCGTTTGCTGTGACCAGCCTTATTCTTGACTCAACCATCAACGGCCTCGGGGATATTGAGTTTCTCATTAATGCCCTTGAGCGCGACAATCTTGCCAACGTACTGGCCGAGCCGAACCTGACGGCGGTATCGGGTGAGAAAGCCGGCTTTCTCGCTGGTGGCGAATTCCCCGTGCCGATTGGCCGTGACCGTGAAGGTAATATTGTCATCGAATACAAACAATTCGGTGTCTCACTCAACTTCAAACCGATTGTGCTCTCCGAAGACCGAATTTCCTTGCAACTGGACACGGAAGTCTCCTCGCTCGATACCGGAAACGGCATTACGCTCTCCGATATTGAAATTCCAGGCCTTGATGTACGCCGTGCTTCGACCACCGTACAGATCAACAGTGGCGGCAGCCTGATGATGGCAGGCCTCCTCAAGTCAGAAAATCTCAGAGGGCTTTCCGGTCTGCCGGGGGTCAAGGATACGCCGGTTCTGGGCGATCTCGTATCTTCCAAAAGTTTCGAGCGTCAGGAAACCGAGCTGGTTGTATTGGTCACGCCGTACCTCGTGCAACCCTTTGCCGATGTAACGCAGGCCAAACCGGTTTTCTCGCGTGAAGGTTTCGTGCTACCGCCCCCACCGCCAACTACAGCCATGTCGCCTGCCGACAAAGGGAAACCCCAAGCTCTCTATACCCAAAAGGAAGCTGTAGTAGATGTCGAGAAAGAACAGCTCTCTCCTGTGAAAATTGAAAACTCACCCATGAGCAAAGTCTTCACCACGAATATGCAAAAAATTTACGGCAACCGCCTGAAGAATATTCCGAAAGACCAAGCCTTTGGCTATATGTTGGATTAAGAGGAAAAAATGACGATAACGCAGCATCTCCGTGCTCTTCTGGTGTGTACCGCTCTGGTGTCGCCTCTTGCCCTTGGCGGTTGCTCGGTGGAATCGGAAAGCTGGATGAACGAAGCACGGCTCGAAGTTCACGATGACGAATTTACCGACACGTTCGAAACAGCCAAACTGGATAGCGGGATGCTCCACGCGATCAGTACCTATTATTACCGCTATGGTAACGGGCCACTTCAGGGAGTCGTGTCCTTTGATCCTGCTTCCAAAACGAATACGCGCGCTAAAGCCGAGCAAGCCGCCCAAAATATTGCCAAAGAGCTGGCCGCAGGGGGCGTAAAAAATCCGCACATCACAGTAACTTCTGCTCCGGGAGTGGGGGATACCTCGACAACCCTTATTACCTTTCCGGCAATTGTCGCCAAAGCGCCCACAGGCTGCGGCCTGATGCCGGGCCTCGAAAAACCGGGCGATCTGCCCAAATCGGGTGGCGTGACGCCGGATTACCGTTTCGGCTGCAGTGTTGAGTCAATTCTCGCCCAGCAAGTCTCCCGCCCATCCGATCTACTCGGCAAGCCCGGGTTTGAAACCAACGCCGATGGCGCACGTCAGGAAAGGGTTCTTTCCACCCGCGGCTATTATGGGGACAAGCCCAATGAAGATCTTGACGGCGAGCAGGCGACAAAAGAATAGAAAGCTTCTTCGGTTAACCTCCGGTTTATATTCCACTCTTATAATGGATGCTGAAGAAATATAACGTCTAAACGGGTCTATCAGGTCTAATCATTATGAGTGACACTCTCGGGTCATCTTTTTCGGTCCTCCTTCCGGCTGCGCGCGTTGCTTTGTTTGTCAAAGACAAGGACATAGCGCAGGCTGCGCAGGCATTGCGGAGTGATTGGCGCTTTGCCCGTGTCAATATTGATGTGCAAGAGGGCGATGTTGAAGCGGCGATTGCTCATTTTGCCGGTAAAGCCTCACCCGATGTCCTCCTTGTTGAAACACTTGAAATCAGCGAAGAATTTACTGGACGCCTTGAGGTCCTCGCGGGCCAGTGCTCGGAAGATACCGCTGCCGTCGTTATCGGGCCGGTCAATGATGTCTATCTCTACCGCAAACTCATCGATATGGGCGTGAGCGATTATCTGGTCAAGCCACTCGACCAGAAGATACTCGGCAATGTTCTGGCCAAAATACTCATTGATCGGCTCGGGGCGCAAGGCAGCAATCTGACAGCCATTATGGGCGCTAAGGGTGGAGTGGGAACATCGACTCTTGCTTACGCACTGGCGCGCGGCCTTGCCGATGACATGGGACAGAAAACAATTATTCTCGATGCCGCTGGTGGCTGGTCGTATCTCAGCGTGGCCATGGGCGCGGAATCGGTGACCAACCTGCACGAAGCAGCTCGCGCTTCAGCCTCAACCGATGGCGACTCTTTCCGCCGCATGCTCCTTTCTGTGACGGACAAACTCACTTTTCTGGCGACTGGTGCCGAAGCACTACTTGATGAACTTATTACCGCCGAGCAATATGAAAGCCTGCTCAATAAACTGATGATTTCCTACCCGCATGTGGTGGTTGATCTCTCAGGTGCGCCGCTGGCCATTCGTCGCTCTGTTCTCTCGCGGGCCAATCATGTCGTGCTGGTGACAACCCCGACTCTGCCTGCTCTGCGCGCAGCGCGCAGCCTGACGGAAGAAATCAAGATGCTGCGTGGCGGAGCAGTAGCGCAGCTTCATCTGATTGTGAATCAGCGTGGTTTGAATAGCGGCAATGAAATTTCGGATAGTGACATCAAGCTTTCCGTTGGGCTTAAACCTGATCTGAGTCTTGCCTTTCAGCCCAAAATATTTGGCATCGCGGAAACGGGCGGGAAATCTTTGGCAACCATTGCGGGAGGCAAGGATATAATGAACCAGATTCTCGATTTTATAAAACAGACATTGCATTACGTTCCAGCGCAAACAGAAATGATCGGGACGACCGAAAACACGGCGCAAGGTTCTTCCTCGTTGCTGGGCGGTATTCTCGGAAAACTCAAAACAAAGTAGGGGAAGGAAAAAGAGGGCAAGGACATGGCGTTCGGTAAGAAGACACCCGGATCATCACCCGCTCAGGCCCCCCAGCCGGTGCAGCAGCAACCTGCTCCCATGGAGATAAAACCTGCGGTGCCGAAAATGGAACTACAGTCCGCCCCAGTGGTGCCAGAGCCACCAAAGGCTGAAGCGCGCAAGCCGCATGATGCAGGGTTTCCCGAGGGAAATCTGTCAAAGGATCATCAGGAAGCACCAGCTCCCACCGAAACAGATTCGCTTACCGCTTTGCGCCTCCAGCGCGCCCGTGCCCGCGTCTGGGCTGACCTGCGTGACGGGATTGACCTCAAAGCGCTCGCCCGTATGGACGGCAAAGCCGCACGCGAGGAAGTCCGCACTGCCGTAGAAGAAATCGCGCGCTTTCGGAATCTTGATTTAACCCCCATGGAAATGGGGCAGATCGCCAAAGAATGCGCCGACGATATGCTCGGTTATGGGCCGCTTGAGATTTTGCTGGCTGAAGACGGCATCGCTGATATTATGATCAATGGGCCCGACGTGGTCTATGTTGAGCGCAAGGGAAAAATCCAACGCACCGAAATTAAATTCCGCGATAACCAGCACCTCGTCACAATCTGTCAACGTATTGTGGGCGCAATCGGTCGCCGCGTCGATGAAGCCTCGCCGATATGCGATGCGCGTCTGCCCGATGGCTCGCGCGTGAACGTGATTATTCCGCCTCTTTCCGTCGATGGCGCCTGCATGACCATCCGTAAATTTACCAAGGATAAACTCACCTTGGAGAAACTCATGGAATTCGGAGCCATGACGCCAAGCTGCGCCAAACTGATTATGGCGGTCGGGCGCTCCCGCGTGAATGTTCTGGTATCGGGGGGTACAGGATCTGGAAAAACCACCATGCTCAACTGCCTGACCCGCTATATCGAGGCAGGCGAGCGCATTATTACCTGTGAGGATGCGTGCGAGCTTCAGCTCCAGCAACCGCACGTCGTGCGCCTAGAGACACGTCCCGCCAACCTCGAAGGCGTGGGGGAGGTTACCATGCGCGACCTTGTGAAGAACTGCCTGCGGATGCGTCCCGAACGGATTATTGTGGGTGAGGTGAGGGGGCCGGAAGCCTTTGACTTGCTTCAAGCCATGAACACCGGTCATGACGGATCAATGGGAACCGTCCACGCCAACAATCCGCGTGAAGCTCTCTCGCGGATGGAGAACATGATTGCGATGGGGAATCTCAATATCCCGACCATGGCGGTGCGCGAACAGATTGCCTCGGCCGTCAACGTGATTATTCAGGTGCAGCGCCTGCGTGATGGCTCGCGTAAAGTCACGCACGTATCAGAGATTACCGGTATGGAAGGTGAAGTTGTCACCATGCAGGATTTGTTTGTACTTGATATTCTGGGTGAGGACGAGAACGGAAAATTGATAACCCGTCAGAAATCAACCGGATTGCGCCCCAAATTCTATGATAAAGCCCGTGCCTTTGGTGTTGAGCAACTGGTGCTTGATGCGATGGAAGAAGCCTACGGTTAGCCTGCGGTAAAGGAAATAAATGTCACAGCCGGTCATGTATATAATGATTGCTTTGGTGGTTGGTGTGGGGATTGCACTGACGGCCCTGCTTGTTATTCTCAATAACAGGGAACAAAAACGCCGGACTCT
Source organism: Pseudobdellovibrionaceae bacterium (assembly GCA_041674725.1). Lineage (GTDB taxonomy): Bacteria > Pseudomonadota > Alphaproteobacteria > Micavibrionales > Micavibrionaceae > UBA1573. The sequence continues at coordinate 65,679 of JBAYVC010000004.1, forward strand.
GGCCATTATCGCAGGTAAATCGCCAGACGATCTGGGTAAAGGCGATAAGAGCGGCGCCGAGAAGCGCCGATCAAGTTTGACCAAAAAGCTTGAACAAAATAACAGCACCAAACCCAAAAAACGCGTCATCCGCAAAATGATGAATGAGGCGGGTTTCTCTGACAAGCCCGTTAAACTCTTCTGGATAGGGTCGGTGGCCCTTGCGATTATTTTTGTCCTGATTACTAAATTGATAGGCCAGCCTGTTCCGATCGTAGGCTTTGTGGGAGTGATTGCGGGCCTTGGTCTGCCGCGTCTGATCCTCAAAAAAATTGCGGCGCACCGCCAGAAAAAATTTCTCGAAGAATTTCCTGATGCACTTGAATCGATGGTACGCCTCCTTAAGGCCGGTATGCCGGTGGGCGAGGCAATTTCGATGGTTTCGCGTGAATTCGTAGGGCCAGTGGGTGAAGAAATGTCCAAGGTATATGACGAGCAGAAAATCGGTGTCTCAATGGCCGAGGCGTGCCTCCACGCAGCGCAGCGTATGCCGATCACCGAGATGCAGATGTTTGCCACCGGTATTGCTATCCAGCAGCAGACCGGATCAAGCCTATCCGAAATCCTCACCAACCTTGCCAAGGTTATCCGCGCACGGTTTCGCTTGAAGCGCAAGGTACAAGCTCTTTCATCCGAAGCAAAAGCATCGGCAATGATCATCGGGTCATTGCCAGTCATCGTCGCTATTGGATTGACCCTGATTAACCCCGATTATATGGACCCTTTGTTCAACACACTCAGGGGTAAATTTTGGCTGGGTGGTGCCATCGGGATGATGTGCGCTGGATCGCTCATTATGCGCCAGATGATTAACTTTAGGATTTAGGGGGAAATCATGGCTGTCTTCTCCGAAGAAATTGACCAGATGATCATCATCGGCGTTGCATCTTTCGTGGCAATGGCTACCTTTGTTTCTGTCGCCCTGCCGCTCCTTAACCGTACCGAAAAGAAAGAACGCTATCAAAACGTCATCGAGAAAAAGCGCAAAGACCTGTTCATCCAGACGCGTGAAGCATCGCTCAAAAAAGGGGGAGGGGGTGATAAGCAAGTATCGGCTAAAGAATCCCTTGTCTTCTTCTATAAAGTCCAGCAACTCTTCGGCAGCATGGGCGAAAAAGCCCGTGTAACTATGCTCCAAGCCGGTATTCGCAATCCTAAAGCGCCCATTTATTACTTGGTCGCGCGAACACTGATCCCTTTTCTTTTGGTCACCATTGCGTGGATTGTGTTGGCCTCGAGTGAACGTGAAATCTCGCGTGGTGTTGTATTTATGGTGCTGGTGGGAATGGCTGGCGCCGGATTCTTTCTCCCGCGCCTTTTGATTAAAAACCATATTATCAAACGCCAGCAAGAAATCGGCCTGACCTTCCCCGATGCGCTCGACATGATGCTCATTTGTGTGCAAGGCGGGATCGGTCTCGAACAGACTATTGACCGGATCGCTGATGAAATCTCGGAACATGCGCCCACTTTGGCCGAAGAACTGGGCATCCTCAGCGCCGAAATGGGAATGCTCAACGACCGCCGCGGCGCGCTGCAGGAATTTGCCAAACGTGTCGGAAGCGGCGCTGCCCGCTCTTTCGCTACCGCTCTCATTCAGGCCGAGCAATACGGGACATCGGTATCAAACGCCATGCGCGTGATTGCCGATGAACTGCGCGAAGCGCGGATGGCCGCCGCCGAACAAAAAGCAGCCTCGCTCCCACCTAAACTCACTGTCCCGATGATCCTTTTCTTCCTGCCCGCCTTGTTTATCGTCATTCTGGTGCCTGCCTTTCTGGCTGCCAAAGACGCCGGACTCTAGACCCTCTCACAAAAAGCTTGCAGAAAATCATATATACCCCTATATTATTGCCATAATAACAAAAAGAGGATATGTGTGATGACGTTAACAACCGATGAAAAATTGGCGGCAGCCCGCGAGATTGCGCAAAATATGGTTGATCTGGCCGCAAAAATTGATGCGGGAACCGCAACCCCCGTCGAACCCAGTGATTATTTCGATTACGATCTGTGTGATGTCCTCCATATTGTAAGAAGCGCCGGATTTGATACGGAAGGGGCTTATTACCGCACCCCGCCCACCCCCGAGCAAAATGACGCCCTGGCGGCCGCCTTGGGGCATGATGCCCCCACACTTGATGAATTGTACGCGGCAGGCTCCAAAATCATTCCATTCGCTGCCAAAAATGCGTGGCAGAAAATGGTTGAGACCGAACACACGCCGGATGCCAGTTATTATCTGGCCTTCCATGCCCGTATCGGCGAGATCGATATTGATCCGCAATCGGATGGGGTGCTCACTTTTTTAGGCGTGACGCGGGACGAGTTTAAACGCGTGGATCAGGCGCAGGCGCTCAATGCCATTTACGAAGATTTTGGCAATTTGATGGATCCGATGATGTTGAGATTGACGCGCGTTTCCATTGAAGAGCGGGCTAAAACCAGCGATGTGCCTGTTGACGTGACCGCCGCTTTTATTACCAGCGTCCGCAAGCAAACGCACAATATGGCAGATGACCTACGGCGTACCGCCGCGCAATCCGGCCTTACCGAAGAGCAAGTTTTTCGCTACATGGAAATGCGCAATCCCGATCTCGCCAAAGGGACATCAGGGACACTTGATGACCTGAGCGACTTCGATGTGTCCATCCTGACAGGGGGCGTTAATTTCATCAAAGGCCCCAGCGGCATGCAGTAACGGCAAAGAAGGGGATCCCACAATTGCGAGAATCTCTCCAGTTTGCATTATGTCAAAATACTTGATACACTGGAAGTGTAAGGAAAGGTTGTCTGCCATTCTAACCCCCGAATGGGCCTTTCCAAGTTCGTAAAATCATTGATTTATCAGGGCTTCCCCGCACAGGGGCTGGCCCATAAAATTTTAATCAAATCCAATATTATCCATAACTATATATTAACCCCCAAGATATATTATGGCTACATCGGGAGAGAATCCCGATCTTAAGTTCAAAGCCGGTCGGTTTTGGTTCTTTTGGGGGAATTGAGAATGTTAGATACGTATGACGATACCGCTGCAATGGCGGAATCCGCCAGTGAACAGGGCGCGCCCACCGCAGATCATGCGGCGGAGCAGCAAGCACCCGATATGGTGCGCTCTGCTTTCGAAAATCTTGAGAGCGTTGTCACCCATAATCTTGGACATCCAGATGAGCGGATGAATCTCGCTGCATCCGATGCGCGCGTCCTTCTGGAAGATTTTGTTGCGGGTTCTCCCGCATCAATCCCGCCCACGGCCGAGGATGGTCGTATCAAGACATTTACCGAGATGAGCGATGACGAGATTATGGCGCGTCTGCCGGATTATCTGGCGAGCGGTGTCAATAGTTCGGGGATCAATATCGGAACAATCGAAGAAGCGCAGGCGGTGATGGCCGAAGCCTTTATGTCGGAGGAGGAACTGGAAGAAAGTCCTGATCCCAAGAGTCCCAAAGGGCGCGCTGCGCGCGAGCGTAAGTTGCTGGATGCCGCGCGCGAAGCCCACGAGGACATGAACGAACGCATGGCGGCCCACCAGAAAAAATGGGATCAGGATTTCCATGATTATGGTGGCGAGCGGCTGAGTGGTAAAGAAATTATGGAGCGTATTGATTGGTTTTCGAAAAAAGAAAATCAGGAAAAGGTTCGCCAGGAATTAATTAAGGATGGCAAATCTGACAAAGAAGCTGACGAGATTATCGCGAAGAAAAAAGAGCGCGATGAGCTTCTGAAGCGGCAGCGTGATGGAAAACCTCCATTGACACCCCAAGAGCAGGTGCGGTTGGATGCTCTCAACAAAGATAAAGATGTTATCTTGGCGGACAAAAAACAAAAAGAGAAAATGGAAGCTGAGAAGAGTCAGAATTTTGAGAGAGAAAATGTACGGCAGAATATTGCCGAGGCCACATCTGAATATTCTAGATTAGCAAGATCCCAACGCGAAGGAAAAATTCTAACTGATGAAGATGAGAAACGTCTTAATGAATTGAAAAGCAACTCCTCAGTTTCAACGACCAATTCATTCATAGAAAATGCTTATAAGGATTCTAGAGATCCTCTCAGAGAAGTGAAAGCTAATGGGGGTTCTGCTTCCGAAGCGTACAATACTTTTACGACTGCTCCGCATGTTAGGGAGGAATTTGACAAGGTTGCCTTGCTAACCTCTGTTGGTAGTGAGCCAACCTCCGCTCCAGCTGTAGAAAAAAGCAAACCTACCCCAACCATAACAACAGCAAAAGTTGAAGCCGCCGCCGCAGCTTTCATGTGATTATTAACTACTTATTGTTGTTCAAAGCCAAAGTAGTTGATGAGCCTGCATTTGCAAGTCGTCCTCCTTTAAGAAGGTCTTCACCAACGGGGGTATAAATGGCTCCGTATTTAACAGGTTTTTCTTGCGGTGTAGGAAACACTTTACCAAAGTGGGGGATGATTTTTCCCTCAAAATCTACAGCCAGCAAAGATCCCCTAGTTGTTTTTGGATTGCCCAGCATATATTCCACATAACGTGTAGGCTGGCCATTTGAAGCATTAGTTGGGGCATAGACAGTAGCCTTCATCATAGGGTTCTCACCATCTTTCATACTAGCATTGGCCAGTTGCGAATTCACGGTCACTTCTGCCGGGGCTTTTCCTGATATAACCATGAGAGCTCGCCCATCAAATTTTTTGTTATCATATATTTCCATTTCAGAATAACGAGCCATGGTGCAGACAGTGCCATCTTTTAACTTTGTCCATTCCAACCCTTTGCGTGTCTGAGGGTTCATCATAATCGTTTCTTGAACAAATTCAGTTTCACTAAGAGCAGTAAAACGCGATGCGACCGGAACCATTCCCTCGTCTTTAAGAACTTGTTGTTGAAGGGCGGGGACAGCATCTGGCTTGCGACACCCAAAGGCAACATCAGCATGGGCATCATTGGCAGCAGCAAACGCAGTCATAAATGCGAGCGCGGCGGGTGCGGCGGCACGGCGTAAAGTGGATGAGAGAGACATGATAAACCCCCAAAAATATTAATGAATTCCTAAGGAATATACGCCTTTTGGGGGAACTTTGCAAAGATTCAATGCGGTGCGTATCGAAATTATGTTTTACTTAAATATTAGTTATTATTTTTATAAGTTATGCGTTTTTCGCAGATCAGAATCCCGCCCGCATCATGAACTGAGTGTACCACTCAGTAATGCTAGCTTGGACGTTTCATGGGTGATTTAAAAATTACAAGAGTGAAAAGTTATAGAGCTTTGCAGGTTGTAGCGGTTTCCTGATGTGATGAATGTTGGGAAGGGTTTTTCCTGTCAAAATCAACGCGGATGCAGTGCGCATTGGATAACCCTTTAAACTCACCTTCGAGAGGTTTGCTCACGAACATCCTCCACATCTCAAGGAATGTACCCGGATAGGCCGATATGCCGGGGAATGTTTCGTAGGCGATGGCAAGTCCTGCTGTTTCTTCCATCAAATAATCAAGGGACAGGGATTTGAATGATTCCAGTTGCTCGGCAGAGACAAGACCTTTGGCGAGTCTGCGCGTGAACACACTCATGATTGACGCATTGACGGCAGCGTTAAATTGGGTGTTGTTGCGATATAAGTTGCGAGCCTCTTCTGTGGCGCTTTCAAAACGCGGCAAGTTTCTCCAGTCGTCCCACCGTGCGACTGTTACACCCGTAAGAGCCTCGCTGTTGCGCTCAATCCACTCGGTGCCCATGACATTGGTTTGTTCAAGATAGTTGTTAGGCGAGCCGAAATTATGAAGGGCGAGATTGTATCTCTGAAGTGTGTCATTGCACAGAACAACGGTGTTTTAAAACGTGATTTTGCCCAACTGACAGTGCATAAGAATTTATCACCTTCATGGTAATTTTGACCAACGCTGATTTCTAAACGGATGGTGTCGTAATCATGCCACTTATCGCCCTCTTTGACCTTGATTGCGTAAGAACCTGTTTGGGTAGGAAATTGTAATCTAGTAACGTTCATTGGCAGGGCTCTTCACGTTGAGATTGTTGCTAGACTACATCCTTAAGTTCGCTTTCCTTTGTTCTGCGGATGAAGTCAACTTCTATGATGTGATAGTTCTTTAGACCTTCCGGAAGGCCCTTTATTCCCAGTCTTTGAGGGGCTGTTAATATACCAAGAAATTCCCCCGCATAGATTTCAACAAAATCCTTCGTTTCATTGAGAAGGGACATTAATGCCAGTTCATCGAGAATATATTTCCGGGACAGATTTAAGATGTGATTTCGCTTTTCTTGTAAAATTTTTGACCCGCGAGTTTCTAATCGCGTAATATAACTATAAATATCTTTGTTTATCAAATTGCTGAAAACAGTGTTTTCAGTATAGAGGTCTTGCAGGTGTTGAATGCGCCCTTCAAGTGGAAGAGAGTCGGATAAATCAGAAAATCTATAATGCTGTATATGAGGGAATTGTGACAAAACGGGGTAATTTTTTTCTACCCATTGATCACCCATTTTTCGTGCTCGGCTTAGAGCTTCAGTATTATCCAAATTCTTCTCCAATTGAATATTGTAAGCGTGGATATCATCGTAAATGTCCAATTGGACTTGTTTGTATGTTTGTGATGCCCACGACAATAATTCATTAAGCTTTCTCCCAACATGCTTTGCGTTGTTCAGGCTTATTCCTATGTGAGCACAAGATGATGTGCATCCTCGAGAGGAATTTTTTAAAATCTTCACTTTATATTCGCAAGACGCTTTCATACGTATCTTACTTCTGAGGTTGTTCTCTCGGGTTGTTTAAGCAGGTCCCATAGAATGTTGTACATATTTCTTCTTGTTTCCGCTAAAAGTTCATCCTTGATAACAAGAGCCCGAGTTTGATTTTCGGTAGTCACCGCAAGTTTGTCAGCATAAATTAAGGTTACATAGTTTCTGAATTTATTTTTCGGGATGTACCTGTATTCTGTAAGTGGCCCCATAATATGGGTATCGGCCTCACAGATCATAAGTCTCATTTTTATGCCATCGGCTCTCATAGCCTTTACTTTTTCTACGACTTCAATTGGTGATTGACTTTCATCTGCAAATTCCAGAATTAATTCCGGATTGTCCTGATCCAGAAGCGAGTGATGCACGTCATCGAGAAGTCTTAGGTACCAGTTATCTCCGTCAATAATTGTCACCGTATTCCTTTTTAGGCGCACACCATCTTCGATGAACTCTATACCTGCGAGCTCAAGAGCACTAATCACTTTCTCGGTTGTGCTTCTCTGGGGGGCGGTTTTTGAGCCTTCCAAATTCGCAATTGAGAATTTGGAGAGGCCAGTGCGCGTAGCCAAGTCATCTTGTGTCCAGTCGAGAAGGCTTCTCGCTGCCCTGATTTGATGAATTTGAATGCCCTGATATACCATTTTGTTTCGCAAATTGAGAATTTATTATGTTTAATTTTGTGAATTACACGGTTACAACTAAAGAGTAAAAAAGTCAAATAAAATATTAAATTTGCATTGACAGAACTCATTAAATTGATATAAAAATCAATTATATTGCATTAAAAATGCAATTTGAGGGTGGGTTAATATAATATAGCAGGGTGACAGCAAATTAATAGCTTCCTCTTGCTGGAATAACCATGAAGGCACGAACAGTTTGGGCTTTCCTCAGAAATAACAAATGAATTGAGTAAATTTTCTGTTCGCTTGGACAAGCGGCAGAGGGTGAAATTTTTGAAAGTTTCTTTCTCCCCAGAAGAAACCCTGCGGTTACGCGTAAGTAGCCGCGGGGATATCTGGAGGGAAGGTGGAGCAGTTCCCATGGGGGGGATATCTCCAGAGCGTTGTCGTAGAGGAAAAATGGGTGGGCTGAAAAAGGCCTTTCCATGTGTGTCACTTGTGTTGCAACGGGTGACGGTGCTCAGACATGCTCTGGAGAGCCTCAGGGGCGCAGGATAAGTACGTTTTTCGCAATGGGGGCAAACAGCCGGAAGGCAAGGAGGATAAGGTGAGTGTGAGTAATAGGAATGACAGGAACGGTGAATTCGGGGTGCTGTCTGACCCAGGGTTTTCCGAGAGTGATATTAAGGCATCAATCGAAGATGCGGCGCAGGGCCACGTGAAGTGGATCTATGATTGTATCCTTGCGCGGTGGGATGACAATAACGGCTTGCGTATCGGTCAGGCAGAGCGGCGCCGCTTGCGTGCGGTGGCCTTACATCATTATCGGTCCTATGTGGAGGCCGTAGTGGCCCGCATGGAGGCGGCCAACTAAGCTGACCAACGGGGCGCAAATTATTTAGTCAGGAACTTTCGTTTTCGGGAACGGCTTTTTCTCGCCATTAAACGCAATCGGTTCATTGAGTGTGCGGATGATGCGGATATTGCGTTCGATCTCTACGCGGCTCGGATCAATTTTTTGCGCGTCATAGAGCATGGTCAAAGCGCGGTCTGTATAACCTTGTGCGGCAAGATTGAGGGCAAGGTTATTCATGACCGGAACTTTATCTTCCGTTCCCCACAGCTCGAGTGAGCGGCGGAATGCGCTTTCGCCTTCCTTATATTTTTCCTGCGCATCAAGGGCGTTCCCAAGGTTGCGCCATGCACGGTAATTCAGATTATCAAACTTGATCGCGCGGCGCGCGGCATCTTCCGAGCTGTCGAATTTTCCTTCCGACAGATAAACCGCCGAAAGTTCCATATTGGCAAAGGTGCCAACCTTATCGTTTTTGGCGAGCGGCAGTAAAACAGATTTCGCGCCCTTCAAATCACCTGACTCGCGCAGTGCCTTGGCATAACGAACCGCTACAACCGGATCATCGGAATCGCTCTTATACTGGCCCTCGATACTGCTCAAACTGTCATGCACTTCGCCATAAAGAACCTGATCGGTGGTCGAGGTCTGCGCGGCTTTGATCGGTGTTCCATCCGGCCCGATGACCGGAGGAGTGGTGGTGCCGCAGGCCGAGAGCACACTGCACGTAGCGAGCAGCAACGCCATTTTTGAAACAGAGAGGGAAGAGGAGGGCGAAAAAAGAGAAAGCATATTATTGGGCCGTATTTTCTGGGGTGGCGGGGTCGGTAACAGGTTCGTTGACATTACCATTTTGAGCGTCGGCAGGAGGCGTGCCCGAGGCAACATCTTTGGGGGCTTCGCTTGCTGCCGCCGCCTTTTCATCCTGTATGACGTTCACTTCGTGACACATATCAGGGCAGTAATAAACGCTGTATTGTTTGCAGCCTTCCTCACCATTGGCGCAGGAACGGCGGATACGGAGATATTGTGGTTTAGAGGCTCCCACAATCACATGACGCTGCATCAAGACACGGCCATTGGCATCAATTGCTTTGAAATAAGTCGCGCCGGGTTTCTTGGGAATGAGAATAATGGTACTGTTGGTATCGGGAACAGCGCGGAGAGTTTCTTCGCTGCCCACGATCACATTCACGGCGTCACCTTTGAGCGTCACGATTTCAGGCTTGTCGAACGAGATGCGCAAGGGGGCTTCCTCGGGCGCATCGGTTTGGGGCAGTTCAAGGACCGTTGGTGCATCGGTCAGAACTGAGGCATCAACCGGCGCGATAACAGGCCCTGCGGCGGTCATAGCGCCTTCCGGCACGGCCTCGGCGCTTTCGCCCGCGGCTGGCGCAATCACAGCGTAAGAGCTGTCGGTTTTGAAATGGGAAATCATGCTGTCCCCGCTCCAGATGGCCAAGGCGACAATGCCGCAATAGGCAAGCGGCAGGAGAAATTTCTTACGGAAATTACTGTAAAAATGAGTCGTCGGGGGTACGGGCGCGGTCATGGGGCATCCTGAAAGCTGAAATCAAACAGGCCAAATTATAACCCGTTATCAGCCACAGGTCTATCGGCTTTTTACCCTATAAAAAGGCGGATATATCGGTTTTTTCGTAAAGGTCATAGCCGATTTCCTCATAAGGGTGCGCGGCACGTAGGGCGGCAAGCACAGCTTTGAGGCGGTCGGCGCGCACATCAACTTGAATTTGCTCTTCGTCTGTGGCTTCCATTTGCCCTGCGTGGCCGATATAGGGGCGGGCCTGATCATTCGGCATAAAACGCCCTGTCCCGCGCACAGAAAAAGAGCAATGGGAATAGTTGCCCACCTCTCCGGCTCCCGCATCCCCCAAGGCTGCGCGTACCGCGTCAGCATGGGTGAGGGGAACATTGACGATGAGTTTGTAACGTGTGGTCATTTATATCTCTTCAGAAAACAAATCCCTGACCTTGATATGAAGGGCCGCGGTAATTTTGGCGAGTGACCCCACCGTCAGATTTTTCTTGGCATTTTCAACTTCAGACAGGAATTTGCGGTCAAGACCCGTCTTTTCAGATAAATCCTCTTGGGTCATTTTGGCCAGTTTCCGGTATTTGCGCACATTGTGGGCAATCAAATCGAGTTCTCTCATCAGGGTGATTATATTGATAAATAAGTGATTTGGCCTTAGTTATTAAGACTACATTTGTTGCTTTTATACCCACAAAATAGTATATTAAGGGTATATCCAAAAGTGAGGTGGAAATTGTCCGAATATAAGGAGTTGCTAAAGAAGCTGGAGGCGGTGGAAGTAGATTACGACCCTTGCGCCTGCGAAAATCTGGAAACAGCGCGTCCTGTCAAAACGGCCTTTGTCCCGCTTCCGCTTTTTGAAGATGTCTTGAAATTCGTAAAAAGTTTGCGTAGCGAGAGGAAACAGAAAATGTCACGCCAAGTTTTTTTCATTGTGGGAATTGATGATGACCACAAACCGGTTCACACAACGCGGGTTTGCTCCGACCCTGTATCTGCCGCCTCTCTCCGGCAGCAGGTTGCGGCCAATTATCACGAAGCTCTGCTCTGTCAGGAAGTAAATCACACAAGGTTATGTACGGGACCATGTAAAGCGGATTTGTTGGCGCGTTTGCAGGATGCAAAAATGATATTCGATCCGACATTCGACCATCACCATGGCAGCGAGCAGCCGCCAAAAGTCGCACTCATCCCTCACGAACTTTTCCATGATCTGGAAGAGTGTCTGGGGGAAGGGAAAACTCCTGCGGCTTAATTAAGAGAAAAAAGGCCACAGTTTAAAAAATGGTGCGCAATACAGGGATTGAACCTGTGACCCCTACGATGTCAACATAGTGCTCTACCGCTGAGCTAATTGCGCATTTTGGCGTCCATTGTTTTTGCGTGATCTGCGTCAGATTTTAGCTCATGTATATTTATACACATCGCCTTATCTTCCTAGTCACGCATAAACACTGTTTGCCAAGGAATGGTCGATTTTCTAGCGGGAAAAGCCTCAAATTGCAAGCCCTACTTATTGCCTCACGCTTGGGGCGGCTGGGAAGCCCCTGAATCTGGCGAATCCGCAGCCTTTTGCGCCAGAATTTCCTCGATCTGGGCGACCAGATCATTGAGGTGAAACGGCTTGGACAGCACGCGCGCAGGCGCATTGGAGGGGGCTTTATCGCTCATCGCCACCGCCGAAAAACCGGTGATAAAAAGGATTTTGATCGCCGGATACAGCGTGCTCACGCGCTGGGACAGCTCGATCCCATCCATGCCGGGCATCACAATATCGGCGAGCAAAAGGTCAACCGAATGTCCCAAATCTTCGGCGGCTTTATAGGCCGCAAACCCGTCGGCGCAGGGCGTGACTTTATGTCCGGCTTTTTCGAGGGCCAGTGTCAGAAACTGGCGCATCGAATCATCATCTTCAGCCAGAAGAATATGGGACATAAAGGCGGACTTTCTGTTAAAACGTGGTGCTCTGCTTATCATAAAACTTTTTCCTCACTTCTGCCAAGTACTGTCACAGACAGCTAAAAATTGATTGGCGGCTTCCTGCCAGGAATAGGTATTCCGCGCGTAAGCGGCGCGCTCCTCCCGTGTGCCGGAGGAGGCAAGCGCTGTGCGCATCGCTGTTTCAAGCGAATCATGGACCGCGCCAAGCATCGGGGCGGTAATAATATCAATCGGGCCTTGCACAGGGTATCCGGCCACAGGCAACCCGCATGAGAGCGCCTCGACAATCACCATGCCGAACGTATCGGTGCGCGAGGGAAAAACAAAGACATCTGCCGAGCGGTAACAATCGGCAAGTTCCCTGCCTTCTTTGCGGCCCATGAAAACAGTATCGGGATAGGCCGCGCGCAGTTCCTCAAGGTCGGGCCCTGACCCAACCACGACCTTTGTTCCCTCCCATGGGGTATCCAGAAATGCTTCGATATTTTTCTCGGTTGCTACGCGCCCGACAAACAAGGCCACAGGCTTTTTCAAATCCTCAAACAAGGTCTTCTCGCCCTCATGAAAAATCCGTGCATCAATCCCGCGTGTCATGGGGTAAAAGGGCGCCGAAAATCCTTTTTCCTGCAAATGCGATTGCAAGGTAGGGGTGGCGACAAACAACCCCCGCGAGGGCGCATGGAACTTGCGCAGGTGATTGTACGTCATGGCGCGCGCCGGCTTGGCAAAGGGCCGCAGGGGGCCTTTCATCCGCTTGGCGACATAGTCGGGAAAATGTGTGTGGTAACAGGTGGTGAAAGGTTGCCCCCGCGCCATACAAAATTGCCGCGCCGATTTGCCGAGTGGCCCTTCAGTAGCGATATGCACAAGATCCGGCCCGTAGGCAGAAATTTTGCGCCGCATCAGTTGCTTTGTAAAAACCGCCACATCAATCTCGCGGTAAAAGGGCAGGGGAAAATGATAAGGGAAATCATGCGGGCCGATGACCGTGACGTCATGGCCGAGTGCCTCAAGTTCCGGCATCAGATGCTGGTAAGTGCGCACCACCCCGTTGACCTGAGGCAGCCATGCATCGCTGATGATAAGAATTTTCATGTATATCGGTTCCTGCCTTATGGGGCTGTGAAGTTGGGATTTCCAGACGCACCAACTTCCGCTATGCTTGGAGTGTAGAAAACGGGGCTATGATATGACAAGACCTTTCCTGAGCCTATACACAGCTCTTTTTATGATTTTGGCGCATTCTGCCGTGGAAACCCCTTCCTATGCGCAAGAGCTGTCTATGGAGCGGGGGCCGGATGGCCAAAAAGTGATTCGCAAGATCGACCCGTGCCTTGTGACGCGCGAGGAAATAATCCCGCTGCGCCTGCCGGATTTTGATCAAGCGGCCTTGTGGAAAAAAGTATCAGGCCTCGATGGCGAGGATATTGCCCGAGCGCTTCTCGCGGTACGTGATGGGGGGCAAATTGCCATTGGCGAAGCCCGTATCCTCAATGACCAGAAAAAAATCGGAAAACCTCTGATCCGCATGATGCGTACCAACCGTGATGGCAAGGTTGTCGCCGAGGTTTGGGTGCCCGTCAAAAATCTGCGCCATGTGCGTGACGCTGTTTTGGTCAAAGATCGTGTGATTATTCTGGCCGAGAAAGATGACAATAATGACATGGCGTTAATCAACCTCAACGGCGCCGGTGAACTCAAGGAAGAATATAATATCCCTGACCGCACCACGCTCACCCCTGTGGCCATGACCACATTGCGGGGCGGCGAGACCTTGGTGGTGGTCGCGCGTGCCGCCGCGCCCAACCATCCAGAGGATTACTACACCGTTATCATGTGGCTGGATAAAAGCGGGCGTATTATATCGCGCAAAGAATATCTGCCGGGTATCCCCTCCCAGCCGGAATGGGTAGGGCGCCTGCCCGATGATACATTGCTGGTGATCGGCCGCATCAAAACCGAAGACGGGCGCGAAGCTGGATGGATCATGAAACTCTCGAAGAGCGGGGACATTATGTTCCAGCGCCCTTATGCACGGGGGATGGATTCAACCTTCCGCAGTGCTATTCAGACCAAAGACGGACACATCATTGCCGTAGGTGATGCGATCCCGAGTGATGGACAAGATAAAGCAGCATGGGTTGCCAAGATTGACCGCGAGGGCAATCTGGTCTGGCAAAAATATCTGACCGGAAAATATATATACGGCGCGCGTGATGTCATTGAATTATCCGATGGCCGCGTGAGTGTGCTTCTTGCAGGGCAGGTCAGCCGTGACGGGGGCCGCGATCATGCCCGCGTTGTAACACTCTCGCCTCCGGGTTTAGTTGTTGCCGATGAATCCTTTGTCGAAGGAACACACACCTTGCCGCTGCGCCTGATCAACCAGAACGATAAACGCACCATCCTCGGGATGACCGAGACAGGCTTTACCGACAATAATGTTGAGGACGACCAGAAATACGCGGCGTTCGATTTGTGGGTGATGGGACTTGCAGAGACCCCGCCAAGCGCGTATGAGTGCAAATCCGTAAAACCACAGGAACTGGACACGCTTCCATGACACACATACCGCAGGAGCCGCCCGTGAGCGCCGATGAGGATGACGCACCCGAGTCGTTGCATTTTATCATCCCGCCTGAGCTGGATGAGGCGCGTCTTGATAAGGCTCTGGTGCAGCTTGCGCAGGGGTTTTCGCGCACGCGCCTCCAAAACCTAATTGATAGTGGCGAATGTATGTTGGGGGAGGCTCCCTGTACAACGCCCTCGCGCCGTGTTGCCGCGGGCGATATTATTAAAATCACGCTACCGCCTCTTGAAGACGCCGACCCGCAGCCTGAAAATATTCCCCTTGATGTCCTGTTCGAGGATGATGATGTTCTGGTGCTCAACAAGCCCGCGGGCATGGTGGTGCATCCCGCAGCAGGGCATGCAAGCGGTACGTTGGTCAATGCTCTTTTATATCATTGCGGTGATACGCTTTCAGGGATCGGCGGCGTGCGCCGCCCTGGTATTGTCCATCGTCTTGATAAGGATACATCAGGCCTGATGATGGTTGCCAAAAATGATAAGGCGCATCGCGCGCTCGCTGACCAACTCCAAGACCGCACCCTCACGCGCATCTATTTTGCGCTGGTGATGGGCGTCCCCACGCCCGTGAAGGGACGTGTGGAAACCTTGATTGGCCGCCATCCATCGCATCGCCTCAAAATGGCTGTTCTGCCGCGCACGGGGAGGGAAGCCGCCACCAACTATCTGGTGCATGAGACACGCGGCGAAGCCCTCTCATTGGTTGAATGTCGCTTGGAGACAGGCCGCACCCACCAAATCCGCGTCCATATGGAATCGATCAAGCATCCGCTCATTGGTGATCCGCTCTACGGGCCGCAGCCCAATGCGCTGCTCTCGAAATTACGCAAAGCCGGATTTGAAGATGATGCTATTGCGCACATTCAGAGTTTTCCGCGCCAAGCTCTCCATGCGGCGGCGATCTCATTTATTCACCCCAAAACGGATGAAGAAATGGATTTTGAAGTCCCCATGCCCGAGGACTTCCAGAATCTGCTTGATATATGTTTTCCCGAGTAAAAGACTTATGCCGCTTTAAGGGCGCGCAGCACCGAATTTTCGAAAACAGCGGCGGGAACATTTGCAAATTCAGGCGTATTGGTGCGGATGGCATCCATGCCTGCATGATAGGCATTCGGCTGAACGTCCTTGAGCGGCAGAACAATATCGTCAATCAATTTAGTGGAGATAATCGCGCGAGGGTAATGCGCGTAAAAAGAAAAATCTTTACCGAGTTGCATGCCGTTATGTGTGAGGTGAGAAGGTTGAAGTGCTTCATTTTCATCCGCGCGGAAATGAATTTCAATGTCCTGAGGCGCGGTATGAGTCAGCGCTTCGCTCAAGGCAAAAACTAGTTTCAGGCTTTGATTCATCCTCGTCATCACACACATCCTCAGTTCAAGAGTTTAATTGCGCAAGATATTACCATAACAATTATGGGATTGCAAAGAAAAATCCCCGCGGGGGAGCGGGAATACACTCTACGGCTTCTGAAAACGGAAATACATCATATACCGTGTCATAAATTCGACCAGTTCCATAGGGGACTGGAGATATTTATCGTCATTAACATCGTATTCAAAAAAGCCTTCACAATTCAGTTTTGAAACACTTACGGTGAACCCTTCTGCCTGAAAAGTCTTCGCGATATGCTGCAAACTATATGTTTGTGGTTTTACGGGTGAAAACTTACGTATGATGCTATCCCATCTGGGCCATAAGGGGTTTTCTGTGTATTCTCCGATGGCAAGGTAGTAAACGCCACCCGACTTGAGCCAAGAGTGTATGTCTTTGGCATGGGAAGCTAGATCTGGAAGCAGATATATAACCTCATGAGAAAACACGAAATCAAAACTATTGCCCATCTCTTGCAGATCGTCCATGGTTCCGAAGTGCAACGGCAAATCTTTTTTGAGAAGGCGTGCATCGTTGAGGGCTTCTGTTGCAATGTCAATACCAACACCTTCAGCGAAAGGCTTCTCCGCGTATAGTTTTCTAAGAAATCCGCCGCGGTTACACCCGAAGTCCAAAACTTTTGCAGACCGGATGTTACTTTCGGTCATTTGTTTTATCATGGCTCTCCACGCGGGAAGGTGACCACTTTCCATCGCTTGTTCTCCTTCAAGGGAGTCCCATCTTTCGGTCAGCACGGCTTGTGGTGCATTATTTTGAGTCATTTTGTAGCCTTTTACGGTTATTGGTTTAAAAAGTTTGACCTTGGGGTGTCAGTGAAATTCGCTGGTACCCGTTACCGGAGATGATGGGGAGTTTTCCGTAGGTGGTGTAGGCTGCGTACAAGTGATCCGGCCCTTTACGTGCCATACCAAACTCAATAGTTCCATCCTCATTACACTGAACGTGATGTTTAAATATGCTCTTCAGTTGATCAGGAGAATAGCCCCCGTACAAGGCCATTTTAATGCGCTCTGGAAGCTTATGATTGGGGTCGTCTCCTACATCTCCCCTGATCATGCGTGAAGCCACTTCCGCAATATCATGCGCTGAAAGTTGCGGAATGGAGGCAATTCCTCTATCCATCGGAAAACCGTCAGCCTCCGCCTCCTCAAGAAGAAATGACCGCATATTCTCACCACGATAGACGTCACAAGCTGTAGTAATTCCGGGATTAATCTGGACAACATTGATAGGTTTCCCAGTGAGATGATTGGCTTCTAAGTGAAAGGTTCTCCAGCATGCTTCGTTCATTACTTTGTCCGATGTATCCGCCATAAGTCCAAATGAAGGGCGGTGAGCGGCGAGGGCGGAAAGGCTAACGACCCTCAGTGCCGACTGATTCTGCTCCTCAAGGAGCCAATAACCTATAGCCGCCATGTTGTAAACAAAACGGATCCGGCGAGAGGAGGCTCTCTCTGCCTCGCAAGATTCTTCATTGATCATGGTCTTGAAAGGTTGCCCAGAACTTTGGGCGAATGACTGATAAGCCATCATCCTGACCTCACTGACAGAACGGTTGCCTGCGAAATCAGTGATGGAGGTTATAAGGCGCGCGGCATCCTGATCAACGGATATATCTCCGCCTACGATGGACAAGTTGCGTGAGTTGGCAACTTCTCCAAGGGCTTTTCTCAGAGCTAGAGAGTCGCGGCTGTGTAAGAGCACATTTTCACCGCCTTTAATAAGCTCCAAGGCTGTCGCGGCGCCATTATTCATCAGGTATGTTTGGTTTCTACGCTCGCCGCCACCATGAAGTGTGGCGTGGGTTGGCTCATCTCCATGTTTTTGGGGATCATAAAGCGTAAGGGATGCGCCAGTTATCAGATATAAAGGTTTTGCGGCGCTTGAATGGGACAAAATATCTTGAGGTAAAGGCCGATAAATAAGGCGGGAATAAATCTTACTGAGGGGCGAAGCGGACGCAGTGGGCATACTTGTTTCTTTCATCATATTTATCATCATCTTTTGCCAACCGGCAAAGGCGGCATGGGGCGCAATGGCAGCACCATAGCAAGATGAGAATGATTGTCAATAACAAATAGGAATGATTCTTAATTAGGCGGCTTTTTGGGCAAGTTTCCCTGTGCCGGCCTTCATGCGGATCAGGAGATCAAGGAAATCCGCGGGGAATAGGGGGGGCTGCTCCGCCAAAGCCTGATGGTAAATAACCGTTGCGGGGGTCAATCCGGGCAGAGAATTTGCCTCGATAATAATAATCTGGTCGCTTTTGCGGTTATAAAACAGGTCAATTCGCGCGTAATTATCGATGCCCAACACGCGGGCCACCTGTTCGAGGGCCTCTTTCAGGTGGGTGTATTGCGCCGTCGTCAAAATGGAAGCAGGAGGGGGGGTAATATTGATCCCAGTGCCGCCTTGGAATTTTTCCTCGAGGGAGAGCATATCGCCTTCGGCCACCGTGATGCTGGGACTAAGGGCATGATATTCGCCCGTGCGTGCCGTTGCGAGCACGCCAATGGTAAGCTCCACCCAGCCGCTCGTGTCCTGATGGATCAGCTCGGTGCCTTTGACGCGGATGCGGTCAGTCTCGATAAAGGATTCAATCAGGTAACACCCATCGCCCGAGCGTGACATCTCGACAATCTCGCTCTGGCCAGCAAAGGTTCCGGCGGGCACATGAGGGGCATGATCCCGAACGAGTGCCACATAATTTGCCAGATCAGAGACGCTCCGAAGGCGGATCACACCCGCCGAGCATCCGTCATTTTGCGGCTTGATAATAAAGCTGGTGGTGCCAAGGTCACGGCACAGACTCTCCCAGAAGGTGCGAAAATCATCGGCGCCAAAGGCATTAAAGTCATCGGGCATCCGCACCGGCCGTTTGGGCGCGGTGATAACGGATGGAATATGCGCCGCCATCAGCGCCGCGCCGGTTTCATTTTTATCCATGCACAGACGCGAGGCCGCAGCCCCTGATCCGTTGTAAAGAACGCCCGCTTGATCAAGCAGGCCTTGAAGCGTACCGTCCTCACCGATCCCGCCATGGAGGCCCAGAAACACAAAGGCCCCCGCCGCGCGGCTTTCGGCAATAAATTCATCAAGGCTTTGCGCACGCGGTTGGGTATAGGTTACCTCAGGCGAGAGACCAAGGCGCTGCCGCACCTGCGGCGCAAGCACCTGAAGACGCGCAATCATCTCCGGCGCATGGGCGCACGCGAGCGCAATTTCTTCAACCGTATGAAAGAGGCAAAACATATAAGGGATATTCCAGATGCGCTGCGCCTCATCCATAAAATAGGGGGCCGCATCATAGCGCCCGCTCTTACGGAGTTTAAGCCAGACATTGGTGCCGCTCATCAAGGACACCTGACGCTCGGCGGACGTACCGCCAAACAGGACACGCACAGGAGCCATCTGCGCAGGAGCCGCTTTTGGTTCGGGCATCGCGAGGCCATAACGTCGGCAGCTCGAGGCCACCACGCGGCGGATCATATCGGCGTGGGATAAACCAATCCGCGCCCCTTGCTGGAACATAAAACTATTTTGCTCCATCCCCGACACGGGATTGAAATCCGAAAATATAATGCGCCCGTCATCCATGAGCCAGCCGTCAAGACGTGCAAAATCCCGCATCCCCAGTAAACGGAAAATAGCCTCGGCCTTGCCTTGAATGTCTGTAATCTGCGCATCAGAAAAACGCGGCGGGCTGTGATACGCCACCATATTGGTGGGCAGGTATTTGCGGCGGAAATCGAAAATCGCATTCCCGTCATAACTCATGGCTATCTCGGTCGGGATCAGGGCAACTGGCTCGCTGCTGTCATTCTCAAGCACCATGATCGTAAATTCACGGCCTCGGCAGAACGGCTCGAGCAGGCCGCTGCTGTCAATATTGGCGGCAAAAATATGGCGCTCAAGTTTATCAAGCGCTTCCTCCGGTGTATGGACAGAGAACACGCCAATGCTAGATCCCCCCGCTGATGGCTTGATGATCGCGCGATCCAGTTGGTTCTCGGCAAAAAAATCCGCAATCATTACGCGGTTATGCGGGTTGCCGCGCCGGAGGGTAATGGACGGTAAGGTTTCAAATCCGGCTTGCTTTAATAGAAAAGCCGCGCGGTCTTTGTTGAACATCTTACGGCAACATAAAGACGGCGAGCCAGCATAGGGAATGCCGTAATCTTCGAGAAGCTCTTGCAATGTACCGTCTTCGCCAAAGGCACCATGAATGGCCGGAAATACCAGGTCAAATTCCTGAAGGCGCTGGCAGATGGCATCTTCACTTAGGCGCGTATGGGTCTGAGCCAGCTTGAAATCGAAATCGCTCGGCGTGTTCGAATAAATCTGAGCCGGCAAGAGTTCGTAAAAGTTAAGAAACGGATCAACATAAAAGGGTGTCACACGCACTGCCTCATCGCTCAAGTGATCAATCACCGAGCGTGCAGAATTGAGGGAAATACCTCGCTCGAGCGAGGGGCCGCCACACAGAACAGCAACAGAAAGGGAGGAATCAGGTCTGGACATAACCACAGTATGCCATGGGGAGTGCCAAAAGAGAATTGGAAAATCCCGAGATAATGACCAATATAATTCGCTTGGATTGACGGAGCATTCCAATTAAAATAGAGTGCAAATCAACTTTTCATTTTCCATACTTTTTCAAGACATGCCGCCCATCAAAGGAACTCGCCGAACATCTATTCTTGCCCGCCGCTCGGGCAGCAAAGCGCTGCTTGGCTTTTGGCTCAAACGGGTCGGGTTTGTTACGCTGGGCCTCGCGGTGGTGGGCGGCGCATCTCTCTACGCGATCAATAGTGGCTATGTTGATCAATCGGAACGCCGCCTTTCTTCGCGGTTTCATCTGGGCATGGCGACCTCCGGTTTTGGTCTTGAAAACATCATGATCGAAGGCCGCAATAATTTCGACAAGGCCAAGATGCGCCAGATTATCGGCATGGAAAAAGGCCAGTCCATTTTTGAAGCCGATCTTGAAAAAATAAAAGAACAACTCGAACTCGAACCATGGGTTGAAACAGCAACCGTGGAGCGTTATCTCCCCAATGTTCTTTATGTTCATATTTCCGAGCGCAAGCCCATTGCTCTCTGGCAGCATCGCGGCGCCGTTGCGGTGATTGATAAAACCGGCAAGGTGCTTACCCGTGATAACATCGGGCATTTCCGCGACCTGATGATTCTGGTCGGTGAAGAGGCTCCCACAGGGGCTTATGAGCTGGTGGGTATGGTTGAGGCCGAGCCGGAGCTTAAAGCGCGCATCGAGTCGGCCAAATGGATCGGCGGACGCCGCTGGGATCTGTATCTTAAGAACGGTGTTACCATCAAGCTCCCCGAAGATGATTTTGGCGCAGCGCTGCGCCGCCTCGCCAAAGTGCAGGATGAAGCGGGCCTGATGGATCGTCATGTGGAATCAATTGATCTGCGGGATGGATCGCGCATTATTGTGAAGACCATCCCTGGCGACGCCGAAGAATATCAAGCTGCCTATACCCCGCAAAAAAATATATAGGGAGAGGAAGGCAATGAGTAAATCCTTCCAGCCCCGAGGTTCTATGATTGCCGCCCTTGATGTGGGGTCGAGCAAGATTGCCTGCTTTATTGCGCGTATTCGCGATGACAGCGGCAACATCGATGTGATCGGGATTGGGCATCAAGCCTCGCAAGGTATCAAGTCGGGCGCTGTGGTCGATATTGACGCCGCCGAAAATGCTATTCGTCAAGCCGTTCACGCTGCCGAAAATATGGCCGCCGATGTGACGCGCGGTTATCCTTTGCGCGAAGTTGTGGTGAATGTCCCTGCCGTCCACACGCGGTCATCCCTCATGAATATGGGTGTGCAGATCATGGGCTCTGCCGTCACCGAGAATGATATGCGCCGCGCCCTTGCCAAAGCGCAGGAACAAAATACGTTTCCCGATCAGGAATTTATCCATACCATCCCCACCGCTTACCGCATTGACGGGCATGATGGCATCAAAGACCCACGCGGGCTGTTTGGCCAGCATCTCGATGTCGATGTGCATGTGGTCACGGGCGCAATTGCGCCTCTTCGCAACATGGCGATGTGCATCGAAAGCTCGCATCTTGATATTACGGCGCTGTGCTCTGCTCCGTATGCTTCAGGCCTTGCATGCCTTGTCGAAGACGAGATGGAGATGGGCTGCACCGTGGTCGATATGGGTGGGGGCACTACCTCGATTGCCGTCTTTTTCGGTAAGGAACTGATTTATACCGACTCCATTCCAGTAGGCGGCAACCATGTGACGAACGACATTGCGCGCGGCCTCACCACCACCTTGCAGGCTGCTGAGCGCATGAAAACCCTCTATGGCAGTGCGATTGCCACGGCAACAGATGATAAGGATCTTATCGATGTCCCACCCTTGGGTGAGGAAGACCATATCGCGCCCAACCATGTCCCGCGCTCGATCCTTGTCAGTATTGTTGCCCCCCGTTTGGAGGAAACATTGGAACTGGTGCGCGCGCGCCTCCATGACAGCGGTCTTGGCGCCATTGCCGGAAAACGTGTGGTGCTTACGGGCGGCGCAAGCCAGATTCCGGGTCTTCGAGAACTCGCACAGAAATATCTTGAAAAGCAGGTGCGTCTTGGCAGGCCTATCCGTATGCCTGGTCTCCCCGATGCGGTGAGCGGCCCTGCCTTTTCAACTACTGCGGGCCTTCTCCATTACGTGACTGAGCGCGGCGCAGAAATGCCGTCTGAAATTCTCGCTAATGTCGAGCCGGAAAACTGGTGGCAAAAGGTCAATTTTTGGCTCAAGGAAAACTGGTGATCCCGCGTGACTCTTTCCGTGACTCCATCGCCTTCGCTCAACTTTGATGATCGCCGCGGCGTTGCCGCGCCTTCCTATATCATCCTTCATTATACTGGAACACGCACCGCCGAAGAAGCCCGCGCGCGCTTTTGCGAGAGTAGTCCCAACGATGAGATTGGTCGCATTGCACCCCATTATATGATTGATGGGCAGGCACATGTTTACCAGTTTGTGGACGAGGAAAAACGGGCATGGCATGCCGGAGCATCCGCATGGAAATGCGAGAACGATCTCAATTCTCTCTCCATCGGCATTGAAATCTGGAATACGGGCCACGAGTTTGACTTTGAAAATTTCTTGCCCCCCCAGATCACGGCGTTGATCGAATTGATCCGCGATATAAGAACGCGCTGGGCAATTCCGCAACAAAATATTCTAGGCCACTCCGACATTGCGCCGGGGCGAAAAATCGACCCGGGCGAAAAATTCCCGTGGCATGAACTCGCGGAAAAAGGCATTGGATTGATGCCCAAAATCCACCAGCCGCATCCGGTGGCAGGGGCTGATTTTTTTGTGAAACTCGCGCGTTACGGCTACACCTACACGGAGGATACGGACGTGCTCTTGCGCGAGTTCCGCCGCCACTTTTTGCCGCATAAAGTGTCTGGCAAGAGCCTTGATTCCGAGGATGCTGCCGCGCTTCAGTCATTGATCGCGCAAGCATCTATTTGACTTTTCAGGTTAAAACCTGCAACAGTGGCCCCGCCAGTTGGTCGGAGGACCGCGCTTGCCGCAGGGCAGGTGAGGAAAGTCCGGACTTCACGGAAACAGGATGCCGGGTAACGCCCGGGCGGGACGTCTTCAAGGGCGTTTTGACGGAAAGTGCAACAGAAAGCAAACCGCCGTCCCGAGTCTTAGGATAAGGGACGGTAAGGGTGAAACGGTGCGGTAAGAGCGCACCACTCGTCTGGCAACAGACAGGTATGGCAAACCCCATCCGAAGCAAGACCAAATAGGGGGTGCACATGGCGTGTTTCCGCGCTGTGCCCCGGGTAGGTTGCTAGAGGTATGTGGTAACACATATCGGAGAGGAATGGTTCTCGCGTGTCTGCAAAGAGGCGTACAGAATCCGGCTTATAGACCAACTGGCATTTTTTTAATCCCCGAAATATGAAATATGGTAATTGACGAGGTTTTTGCCGATCTTTCCACATCTTATCCACAGACTTTTCCAGATATTTTTCGCGGGAAACCCTTTGTTTTGTTTGACCTCCCATGATTTCCCATGGTATCCCATTAAAGAAAGGTTAATTCCCATACCGCGCGCGAAAAAATCCTGATGCCCCTGTTCCTGTCAACATATGCCAATAAAGTGGATAAAAAGGGCCGAGTTTCGGTGCCAGCTCCCTTTCGTGCGGCCTTGGCAGCGCAAAATTTCCAAGGGGTTGTTCTGTTTCGCGCTACCGCGCACCCCTGCCTTGAAGGCTTTGATTTTGCGGCCATGGAAGAACTTTCCAGTCGCCTTGACCATTTTGATTTGTTCTCGAACCAGCAAGATGATTTGGCCACCGCCATTTTTGCCGAAGCGCTCCAATGTCCCTTTGACAGTGAAGGGCGGATCGGTCTTGCACAAAACCTGCTCGACTATGCTGGCCTTGATGAGGCGGCGGTCTTTGTCGGCTTGGGCCGCAAATTCCAAATCTGGAATCCGGCTGAATTTGATAAACGCCGTGAAAAAGCGCGCGCCAATGTGGTGAAGGAAGGCTTGACCTTGCCGAGCCTCCAAAGTGGAAAGGGGGCGGTATGATGAATGCGCCCTCTCCTCATTTCCCCGTGATGCTCCCTGAGGTGTTGGTGGCGCTCGCGCCTGCCGCACAGGAAATTTATGTCGATGGCACCATGGGTGCAGGCGGCTACACCCGCGCCATTCTTGATGCCAATCCAGCGTGCAAAGTCATTGCCATTGACCGTGATGACACAGCGCACGACATGGCCAAAGGCTGGGCAGAGGCTTATGCGGGGCGCATCACCTTTGTTAAAAATAGTTTTGGTCAACTCAAAGATATTTTACGCGATGTGGGCGTCCCGCGCGTACACGGCATTGTGCTCGACCTCGGTGTATCCTCTATGCAGCTTGATGAGGGCGCGCGCGGTTTCTCGTTCCGCTTCGATGCGCCGCTGGATATGCGCATGGATCGCACGAGCGGGCAGACCGCAGCAGATTTGGTTAACAACTTGCCGCAAGAGGAACTTGCCGATCTCATTTATCTTTATGGCGAAGAGCGCCATTCCCGCCGCATTGCGGCGGCCATCGTCAAGGCCCGCACGCTTGAGAAAATTACCACAACCGGAAAACTTGCCGAGATAATCCGCTCGGTGGTGCATGTCTCGCCCAAAGATAAAATTGATCCTGCGACGCGCAGCTTTCAAGCAATCCGCATTGCGGTCAACAGCGAGCTGCAAGAGCTTGAGGATGTCCTCGAGGCCGCCGAAGATGTGCTCTACGAAGGCGGACGCCTTGTGGTGGTGACCTTCCATTCTCTCGAAGACCGCATTGTCAAAAATTTCATGAATGCCAAGTCAAAACCGGCATCATCACCCTCCCGCCATCTGCCGCAGCATGACGCTGCGCGCAGCAACAGGTTGAGCTTTTCGCTCCTCACCAAAAAACCTGTTCTCCCTTCTGAATCCGAACTCAAAATTAATCCGCGTTCGCGCTCGGCAAAACTGCGTGCCATCATCAGGAAGGGGGACGCATGAAAAAATTTACCATCCGCCTTCCTTCGCTGTTGGCCTTTATACTTGCCATCCTCCTCGGGTCGGCTTTGTTCTGGGTTTCGCAGCAGGTACAGCAGCTTGAACGCGCGAAAAATAATTTGATAGCCGAAAAAACAAACGAGGAAGAGGGGATCAGAGTTTTGAATGCCGAATGGGATTATTTGAATCGCCCTGACCGTCTTGAAACATTAGTTTCCCGTCATCTGCGTACACTCGAGCAAACAAAACCCGAAGATCTTCTTTATGATGCCAAAGCTGTCCCTGAACCTGCACTTGAGGAAGATGAAAATCCACAGCCTGTGATGGTCTCCACGGAAACATCTTCAAAAGCCACTAAACCTGCAAAGAAAAAAATCATAGATACATCTCCGGCCAGGCCAATTGAAGACAAGCAATCAAACGGCGCGGATGAATTTAATCATGTCCTCGATACGATAACCGCAGGAGAGAAAGATGAGCCGTAAATCGCCTTTCTCCAATCTTTCCATGCGCATTATGGGCGAAAAATCGGGCACGCTCACCTTTGCGCGCGGACGGATTGTACTGGTCGCAACCTTGTTCCTTTTGTTCTATGTGTTGATCGCAGGACGTCTTGTTGATGCCATCCTGATTGAAGGATACTGGCGGCAACATCAGGAGGGTAGCGAACAGAAGAAAGAAGCCGTGCTGGATGATAAATCATCCGGTACTCTTTTCGGGCAGGATAATGAAAAAGCGCCACGCCGTGCCGATATTGTTGACCGCAACGGCGTACTACTGGCCACATCACTGAAAACGGCCTCCCTCCATGCTGATCCAAAACTGATTCTGGACGCGGCCGAAACGGCCAAAGGCCTTACGCATATTTTTCCCGACATGACCTATGGCGAGACGCTCAAGAAACTTCAGTCGGACAAAAGATTTGTCTGGATCCGGCGCAATCTCACCCCGAATGAACAAAAAAAGATTCTCGAACTGGGCGAACCTGGCCTTGTCTTTGATTACAGCTACCGTCGCATCTACCCGCAAGGGTCGCTCTCGGGCCATATGGTCGGTTACACCGATATAGACGGCAAAGGTCTGGGGGGGGTGGAGCGGAGCTTTAATAAACTTCTCGAAACATCGCAGGACACACTGGAGCTTACACTGGATATGCGCTTCCAGCATGTTTTGCGCCGTGAAGTTAAAAAAGCCATGACGGATTTCAATGGCATCGCCGGATCAGGCATCATTATGGATGTGCGCAGCGGCGAAGTTCTCGCCGCCACATCCCTGCCTGATTTTGATCCGAATGGAAAAATTGACGACCCATCGTCCTCCGTCATGTTTAACCGCAACACTTCGGGCGTTTATGAACTCGGGTCAACTTTCAAAATTTTTACTACCGCCGCTCTTTTAGACCGCGTGCATCCCTCTTTCAATAAACGTTATGACGCATCATCACCGATCCATGAAGGCAATCACATCATCCATGATTATCATCCGGAAAACAGGCCTCTGACGATCCCCGAAATTTTCATGGTGTCTTCTAACATCGGGACGGCGCACATGGCGCAGGATATTGGTACCGAGGGGCTTAAAAAATTCTTTGCTGACCTCGGTCTCATGTCAAAACCTGAATTTGAAATTGAAGAAGTGGGCGGACCAATTATTCCGCGGCCATGGTCGAATATCAATACGCTCACCGCGTCTTACGGGCATGGCATCGCGGTAACGCCCTTGCAGATGGTCGCGGCGGTGAGTACCGTCGTCAATGGCGGCATAAAAGTAAAACCTATTTTGGTAAGGCGTACAGGCGAATCTGCAAGTCAGAATTCGGAAAAAATTCAGGTTGTCTCCAAGGAAACCTCGCTCAAAATGCGCCAGCTCCTGCGTTTGGTGGTGGCAAGTGGCACCGCGCGCAAGGCGGATGTGCCGGGTTACATGATTGGCGGAAAAACCGGAACGGCGCAAAAGAACGTGCATGGGCGTTACGTTGCCGATAAACGTATTGCCGCTTTTGTGGGCATCTTTCCGGTCAACGATCCGCAATATGCCGTGTTTGTCATGGTCGATGAACCCAAGCCCAATAAAGATAGTTACGGCTACGCCACGGCGGGCTGGGTTGCTGTTCCTGCCACAGGCCGCATTATATCGGGGATAGGCCCGCTCATCGGCATGGTACCGGATAAGGAGAGTGAAGATATTTCCGAGCCGCTGCGTCAATTTGTTTCAACCAGCAAGGGGGAACATTGATCGTGACGCAGGATAAAAAATTCACGGGTCTTACATCAGACAGTCGCGCTGTGGACAAAGGATTTCTGTTTGCGGCGCTCAAAGGACATACCCATGATGGCCGCGCCTTTATCGTGGAGGCCCTACAAAAAGGGGCCAGCGCCATCCTGACCCACATCGGAACGCCAAAGCCCGATACGCAAGCTATGTGGATGGAAGAAGAAAATCCGCGCCTGCGCTTTGCCCATGAGGCCGCAAAATTCTATGCAGGCCAGCCCGCACATATGATAGCTGTTACGGGAACAAACGGAAAAACATCAACCGTCAATTTTACCCGCATCATCTGGGAATATCTCGGGGTTCATGCCGCCTCGATCGGAACATTGGGTGTAATCGGCCAAGGTATTTCCGGCTATGACGGCATGACCACCCCCGACCCCGTAAAACTCCATCAGGTTTTGCAGAGCATCTCCCAGCACGGCGTAACCCATGCGGCCATGGAGGCCTCGAGCATCGGTCTTGACCAGTACCGGCTGGATGGCGCGCATATTCATGTGGCGGCCTTTACCAACCTGACGCAAGATCACCTTGATTATCACGGTGATATGGAGGCGTACCGCGATGCCAAAGCGCGACTTTTCTCCGACGTGGTTGAAGAAAACGGAACGGTCATTTTAAACGCCGATGATCCGGCATCAAGCTATTACGAAGACATCACCCGCAAGCGTGGCCTGCGCGTGTGGACTTACGGCAAGGCTGGACACGATGTATGTATTCGCGCGCGCGCGCCGGATGCAAGAGGGCAGCGCCTTACCTTGAGTGTTTTCGGCAAAGAATACAACATGTATATCCCCTTGGTCGGTGAATTTCAGGCGATGAATGTCCTGTGCGCGGCGGCGTGCGTGATGGCAGGAGGTGTATCGTTTGAAAAAATTAGCCCCATTCTTGAAAAGCTCCCTGTCATTTCAGGCCGGATGCAACGCGTAGATGATCCTCAAGGGGTCAGAACGTCATATATCGATTATGCCCACACACCGGATGCGCTCGAGAATATTCTCAAGGCTCTGCGTCCGCACACACAAAAACGTTTGATCTGTGTTTTTGGCTGCGGCGGAGATCGTGACCGTACCAAACGCCCGCTGATGGGCGCAATTGCCGCGCGCCTCGCCGATATAGCCATAGTCACCGATGATAACCCGCGCTCTGAAGATCCTGCCGCTATCCGTGCGGAAATTCTGCGCGGAGCGGGGGATTCCGTCCTCAATATTGGCGGTCGCCGCGCTGCCATCGCGCATGCCGTCAGTTTGTGCACGCAAGGTGACATTCTGGTGATTGCCGGAAAAGGCCACGAACACGGCCAGATTTTTAAAGACCATACCGAACCCTTTGATGATGCGGCGGAGCTTGCCGCTGCCATGAAAGGGGCACTCTAATACATAATTTTAAAGTTTTTACCTCTCTCTTCTGCTTCCTC
Source organism: Pseudobdellovibrionaceae bacterium (assembly GCA_041674725.1). GTDB lineage: Bacteria > Pseudomonadota > Alphaproteobacteria > Micavibrionales > Micavibrionaceae > UBA1573. The sequence goes on from JBAYVC010000004.1 coordinate 94,641, forward strand.
TTCCTCCTCAAATAAATTTCCCGCGCGTCCTGCGTACCTCGCCAAACACCACTTGTTATACAGAAAGCACATTTTATGACTCAAGCAGCCTCATTCTTTGATTCCGGATCACAGCCCCTCTGGAGTGCCGCCGATATTGCTGCGGTTACACAGGGTACTGTCCATGGATCATGGGTCGCCAGTGGCATTTCAATCGATAGCCGCACGGTGGTGACGGGTGATCTGTTTATTGCCATTCGCGGGGATAATACAGATGGACATCGCTATGTGGAGCAGGCGCTCAAAAACGGCGCTGTGGCGGCGATTGTAGATCAGGACATGGGCGCTGTTCCTGCCGATAAACTGGTACGAGTGGCTGATACATTCAAAGCCCTTGAAGATATAGGGAGGGCATCACGGACGCGCAGTGCTGCAAAAATTATCGGCATCACAGGCAGTGTTGGCAAGACCGGAACCAAGGAAATGCTAGGTCATGCTTTTTCTGCACTGGGTCAAACCCATTACAGCGAGAAAAGCTTGAACAATCATTGGGGCGTTCCGCTCTCCCTCGCGCGGATGCACGCAGGATGCGATTACGGCATTTTTGAAATGGGGATGAACCACGCGGGCGAAATTAAAAAATTGACCGCGATGGTCAAGCCTCATGTGGCGATTATCACCACCGTTGCCCCCGCCCATATCGAACATTTTGCCGATGGCACCACCGGTATTGCTCGCGCCAAAGCCGAGATTTTTAGCAGCATGGATGTGCACGGCATTGCCGTAATCAACCGCGACATGGCCGAGTTTGATGTTGTTGAAAAAGCGGCGCGCGGAGTTGGCCTCCACAAAATTTTCACTTTCGGTGTGCATGAAAAGGCAGATGCACGCCTTAAAGATTGCCTCGTTGCCCGCAACGGTACACGGATTGATGCGTGTATCATGGGCGAGGATATAACTTTTACTCTTAAGGATGCGGGGCCGCATCATGCCATGAATGCTCTTGCCGTTCTTCTCGCTGTCAAATTGATTGGCGGCGATATGCAGACGGCTGCGCACGTCTTGCGAGAAATGGAACCCATGGCTGGACGCGGTAGACGTGAACTCATTGATATTGGCGATCCTGAAAATCCGGTGACATTGATTGACGAAAGTTATAACGCCTCACCCACCGCCATGCAGGCCGCCTTTAAAGTGATGGCGCTTATCGACCCGGGCCGCGGCGGACGCCGTATTGCCATTTTAGGAGATATGTATGAACTGGGCGAAAAATCGGCAAATCTCCACCGTGATCTGGCGCTTCCCCTCAAGGCGGCAGGAATTGATCTGGTTTATACCTGCGGAACACTCATGAAAAATCTCTATGAGGCTCTGCCGGAGCAAAACCGTGGCGCCCACCGTGATGAAAGCCCTGAACTGGCCAAAATCGTGCCGGATGTTTTGGCACCGGGTGATGTCGTCCTTGTCAAAGGTTCGCGGGGAGGTGGCGATAAACCGCGTATGCAGGTGATTGTCGAAGCGCTGCGTGCCATACCAAACAACAAGAATGTGGCTAATGCTGCGCATAAGAAAGGGTCATAAAAAATGCTTTCGCTCCTTGGTGAACTTAAAGATATATCGATCATCTTTAACCTCTTTAATTATGTGTCTTTCAGGACGGGCGGTGCGATCATGACCGCGTTTGTCATGTCACTCATGATGGGCCCCCCCATGATTGCATGGCTCAAATCCTTGCAAGGACAAGGGCAGCCGATCCGCACTGATGGGCCGGAAACCCATTTCAAAAAAGTCGGGACACCGACCATGGGCGGCTTGATGATTTTGTTAAGCGTTTCGGTCAGTACCATCTTGTGGGCGAACCCCGCCAATCCGTTCATCTGGCTGTGCCTTCTTGTCATGGTAGGGTTTGGATCGCTCGGTTTTGTCGATGACTTTCTAAAGCTCACCAAACGCAACACCGCCGGACTCTCGAGCCGCCTCAAGCTGGTGGGGCAAGCTATCATTTCCATCGCCGCCACATGGGGGATCACTACTTTCTTGCCCGCCGAGATCAGCACGTCCGTCGCGATCCCGTTTTTTAAACATTTCTTTATCCCGCTGGGTATTTTGTTTTTTGTCTGGTCAAGCGTTGTGATGATCGGGGCATCGAATGCGGTCAATCTCACCGATGGCCTTGATGGCCTCGCGATTGTGCCAGTGGCCATTACCGCTGCGTGTTTTGGGCTTATTGCTTATCTTGTCGGCCGTGTTGATTTTGCCGAATATCTGCAAATCCCTTTTGTCAGCGGCACGTCGGAACTGGCGATTATCTGCGGTGCCCTAGTTGGCGGCGCGATGGGATTCCTCTGGTTTAACGCCCCACCCGCCATGATTTTTATGGGCGATACAGGGTCGCTCTCGATGGGGGGAGTGCTCGGAACCATTGCGATTATTGTCAAACACGAACTGGTGCTGGCAATCATTGGCGGGGTGTTCGTCATGGAGACTGTCTCGGTGATCGTGCAGGTTCTCTCGTTTAAAATTCGTGGCAAAAGGGTGTTTCTGATGGCGCCTATCCATCACCATTTCGAGAAAAAAGGGTGGTCGGAATCAACCGTGGTGATCAGGTTCTGGATCATGGCCATGGTCTTTGCACTTATTGGCCTTTCAACCCTGAAGCTGAGATAAAACCTCATGGCGGCAACCCTTAACCGATTTTTTTCAAGGACAGATACCTCCATCATCGCGCGGTGGTGGTGGACTGTCGATAAGGGGATGTTGCTCGCCATTCTTGTGCTGATGACGCTCGGTATCACACTGGTGGCTTCGGCCTCGCCCGCCGTGGCAACGCGTATCGAAGCAGGGCACTCTCATTTTATCATCCGCCATATTATTTTTGTGATCCCCTCGCTTGTTGTGATGCTTGGAGTATCACTCCTTGATCACCGCTGGATCAGAAGACTGGGCAGTATTGTTTTTGCGGCGGCAATCTTCCTCATGGTCCTTGTTCCTTTTGTGGGATCAGAGATCAAGGGCGCACACCGCTGGATTTCATTCGGCTTTTTTGCTCTCCAGCCCAGCGAGTTTGTTAAGCCTGGTTTTGCCATCATGTCGGCATGGATGATGACGCAGTTCCAGCAGCAATCGACCTTTAGAGGGTATATCATTGCGGCCTGCCTTTATATCCTGACGGCTTTTTTGCTCCTCCTTCAGCCGGACTTTGGCATGACCTTTGTCCTGACTTTTATGTTCGGAGTGCAGGTGGTGGTGGCAGGTCTTCCGTTCCGCTATATTATCCCGCTCGCGCTCATGTTAATTGTCGGCGCACTCACCATTTACTCGACCTTCGATCACGTCAAAACCCGTGTGGATAAATTCTTGGCGCCCGAAGGAACAGCAGATACCTATCAGGTTGATCGCTCGCTTGAAGCTTTTGCTGAAGGCGGAATTTTCGGCAAAGGCGCAGGGCAGGGGACTGTTAAAAATACCATTCCCGATGCGCATGCCGATTTTATTTTCTCGGTGGCAGGGGAAGAGCTCGGGCTCATCGCGTCATTCGGTATCATTGGCCTTTATGCCTATATTCTTTTTGTAGGCTTTAATCGCCTGATGGACAGCAATGACATGTTTGTGATTCTCGCCTCGATCGGTATATTGGCGATGTTTGGCCTGCAGGCCTTCATCCATATTGGCTCATGCTTGAGTATCTTGCCCACCAAGGGCATGACACTGCCTTTCATCAGTTATGGGGGGTCATCCATCCTCGCCATGGGATTTTCGATGGGGGTTGTGCTGGGCCTCACGCGCCGCGAAGTAAAAACTCTCATCTCGCGGGGCCGCAAATTTTTCTGGAACCGCAAAAAAGCGTAAAAGGGACACGGCATGACACAAGAGGGAAAACTGATTTTACTCTCGGGCGGCGGTACAGGGGGCCACGTCTTTCCCGCCAAAGCCTTGGCCGAAGTTCTTCTCTCACGTGGTTACCGCGTTGCCTTCGCCACCGATACACGTGGCGAGAAATACCTGCTCGATTGCCCGCAAATCCCTCATTACGTGATTGACTCAGGAACCTACAAAGCGGGGTTGCGCGGCAAAATTGATGCGGCGTTTGTTTTACTCAAAGGTTATATGCAGGCGCATAAACTTATCTTCCGCTTGAAGCCTGCTGCAGTTGTTGGCTTTGGCGGCTACCCTTCGGCCCCGCCTTTGTTCGCCGCTCAGCATCGTTTGATCCCAACCATATTGCATGAACAAAACGCGATTTTGGGTCTTGCCAATAAATTGCTGCGGCCTTTGGCCTCGGCCTTGGCCTTGAGCTACGATGAGACAAAAGATGTGCCTGAGGCAACGAAAACCCGCGTTACCGGAAATCCGGTGCGGCAGGCAATTGCCGCACTGGCCGCCAGCGATTATCCCCTGCCGGATAAAAAGACCGTCATGACTGTTGTGGGCGGGTCGCAAGGCGCAAAAATATTCAGCACGCTTGTGCCGCAAACATTGGCTGCGTTGCCTGCCGATTGCAAAACCCGCCTCAAGATTTATCAGCAAGCCCGCCCCGAAGATGACGCGCAGGTTAGACACATTTATGAAGGATCAGGCCTTGAGGTCGATATCCGTCCTTTTTTTGACAATATGCCCGAAATTATCGCCGCCTCGCACCTGCTCATCACCCGTTCGGGAGCCAGCACTGTGGCCGAATTGACAGCGGCAGGAAGGCCTGCCCTCTACGTGCCGTTTCCATGGAACCGCGATTTACAGCAAGTCTTTAATGCCGCTCAGGTTGAAAAGGCGGGGGGCGGCTGGATGATTGAGGAAAAAAATTTAACCCAAGAGACACTTTCCAGCCTTCTGGAGCAGGTTCTTAGCTATCCGCAAAGTCTCGAAAATGCTGCCCGCGCCGCCAAAACGCTCGGAAAACCGGATGCTGCGCTGCGTCTAGCCGATCTGGTTGAGGAAATAGCCGCGTCCCGTCATTAACTTTTGCATTTTGCCCCGCTTCTCGCTATGAAATCCTATAGTCAAAGAACGAAAGCAACAGCATGAATCATATTCCAGCCAATATTGGCGTGCTCCATTTTATCGGCATTGGCGGCATCGGCATGAGCGGTATCGCCGAAGCCCTCGTTGTCATGGGTTATCAGGTGCAGGGCAGTGACATTGCCGATAATTATAATGTGGATCGTCTGCGTGCGCGCGGCATCACAGTTCATATCGGCCACGAGCGGGCGCATATCACAGAGACAGAGCAAAAAATTGGCGCGGTGGTGGTTTCCTCCGCAATCAAAGCCGATAATCCCGAGCTTTTGGAAGCGCGGGCGCAAAAGATTCCGGTGGTTCAGCGCGCCGAAATGCTCGCAGAGCTGATGCGCCTCAAATGGACTGTAGCAATCTCCGGCACACACGGTAAAACCACAACCACTTCTCTGATTGGCGCGATGCTTGAAGCAGGGCAGCTTGACCCCACCGTGATTAATGGCGGGATCGTCAATGCTTATGGCACCAATGCCCGCCTGGGACAAGGTGACTGGATGGTGGTCGAGGCCGATGAGAGTGATGGCTCCTTTATGCGCTTGCCTGCGACGGTTGCGGTTGTCACCAACATTGATCCCGAGCATATGGAGCATTACGGCGACTTCGATAACGTGCGCAGTGCCTATTTGCGTTTTGTCGAACAAATACCGTTCTACGGTTTTGCGGTGCTGTGTCTTGATCACCCTGTGGTGCAGGGGCTTATTCCGGAAGTCAAAAACCGCGCGGTGGTGACCTACGGATTTAACAAACAGGCCGATGTTCGTGTGACCAATATCCGTGCCAATGCACTCGGGTCAACCTTTGATGTCACCATTGATGGACGCTTGAGCGAAAACGACGAAACAATCGAGATTACCGATATGTTCCTGCCGATGATGGGCGCGCATAACGTCCAGAATGCATTGGCCGCCATTGCCGTAGGGCACAAGCTGAATATCTCTCCGACCCAAATCAAAACCGCTTTGTCAAACTTTGAAGGCGTCAAGCGCCGCTTTACCCGTACCGGAATGGCGCGCGGCATTTTGGTTGTGGACGATTACGGTCACCATCCGGTTGAAATTAATGCAGTTCTGAAAGCAGGGCGGCAGGCACTCAGCGATACGAATGGCGAGCAAAAAGGAAAAATCATTGCCGTGGTGCAGCCGCACCGTTATTCGCGTCTTCACAGTCTCTTTGAAGAATTCTGCACCTGCTTTGATGAAGCCGATTGCGTGGTCGTTGCCGATGTGTACGCTGCAGGTGAAGCGCCGATCGAAGGCATCGACAAGGAACATCTGGTCGAGGGTATCAAGGCTCATGGTCACCGTCATGTTGACGTGCTGGCCTCTGACAATGATTTGCCGCGCCAGATTGCAGGACTTGCAGAATCGGGCGATATTGTAATTTGCCTTGGCGCTGGAAACATTACCTATTGGGCGCAGGTGTTGCCCGCGCAACTTGAAACTCTCTTTGCACATCAGGTGAAGGAAGATACGGTTTATGCGTCCAAATGAGTTTCATAGCCCTTCCCTGAATGTGCGCGGGCGGCTGAATGAGAATGCTCCCCTAGGGCAAGTGGGCTGGTTCCGCGCGGGCGGGGCAGCTGATCTCTTGTTCCGTCCTGCTGACCGTGATGATTTGCAGGACTTTTTGGTGCAAGAAGCTGTAGCTCCCGTGACTGTTTTGGGTGTTCTCTCCAACACCATTATCCGTGATGGTGGTGTGGAGGGCATCACGATGCGTCTCGGCCGCGAGTTTGCGGATATGACGCAGATCGAGGAAAACCTCGTGCGGGTGGGGTCTGCTGCCCTTGATGTCAATGCGGCTGAATTTGCAGCCACCGCCGGAATAGCCGGACTTGAATTTCTCTGCGGGATCCCCGGGTCAATCGGTGGCGCGCTGATGATGAATGCAGGCGCCTATGGGCGCGAGATCAAAGACGTTCTGGTCGAAGCCACCTTTATGGACCGCAGCGGCAATCTTCATACTGTCACGCCGGATCAACTCCATATGTCCTACCGCCACGCGGACATACCGCAAGGCTGGATTGCGCTTGAGGCCTTATTGAGAGGGGAGCGCGGAAATACTGCCGACATCACGGCGCATATGACCGACATCCGTACCCGCCGCGCGGCCACCCAGCCCATCCGTTCGCAAACAGGCGGCTCGACCTTTGCTAACCCGCTACCGCAAGAATTGGAGGCCACAGGTCTTCCAGAGACCACCAAGGCATGGCAATTGGTGGACAGGGTCGGCGGACGGGGTTTGATCATCGGCGGGGCGCAGATGTCCGAAATGCACGCAAATTTTATGATAAATACCGGCGGGGCAAAAGCTGCCGACCTTGAAAATCTGGGCGAAGAAATTCGCCGCCGTGTTTTGGATCAAACAGGCATCACGCTGCGCTGGGAAATTCGGCGCATTGGCCGTTCGGCATCATAATTTCCAATTTATGAGGTGAAATAGGACTTCGCGGCTGACGCGGGGGCTTAAATATGCTAGGCTAGGCTCAAAGCTCGTTCTGGGCGCTCTTTGCGTTAATTCGCCTCTGCACTCTATTTTTTTGCCAAGTTGGACAATCATGGGTATAATCAATCAAATATTAACATATTGCAGGTATATTTTGGGGAAGAAACCACCGCAGGTTTCTGTGCCTCGTGTGCCGTTCGAACCCGAGAAACCTCTGGTTGGCACGAATGGTGCATTGGCTTGCGATGTTCTGGTTCTGAAACAGGAAAACAAGGTCGTGTTGGTTGTCGACCATGATTTCACGGACAGGCCGGAATGGGTTGAGTGGGATGTCCCGCGAAACGTCATTGGGGTTGCTCAGGTGGGTGGTGCTGTTGCCGAAATAGGCAGTGTCATCCCCCCCGAAAAACTTCAGATGTTCAGGGACACACGTAGCGTCTATCTCTCCACACGGTTTGAGGGACGCCCCGTAGCCCACATGGTGTATTTGGTTATTCGCGAATAGAGCTGGTGTAAAAGCCAGTTGTGAGGAGAAGAAAATGACAACTGGCGGAACAATGGAAATATATGCGAACTCGCGTGAATCAGTCGCGCGTCTTTTACCCGATGCGCTCAAAGTTTTATCGTTGGCCGATAAGGGCCAGATTGCCGGAGAACCGGTGGCGTACAGCTTGGCATCTGCCAAGATGCGTGATGTGCTAGATACCCCGCTGCAAGCCAGTGTGCACGTGACAGGACAAAGTGGATTTTCACTGGCCATGGCTGCCAATGACGAGGTGGTTACCGAAGCCGCGAATCAGGCCGTATTCTTGGCTACCGGAACCAATGCCAAAGTCAGTGCTGCAGGGTTAACGCAGCAAGGCCCTTCTGGAAAAATTTAAGTTTTACAATGCAAGACGAATTTCGTGACCGCGCTTATTTGCGAACTTATGTTCCCTCACTTTTGGCGATGGAAAACGGCGCGTTTTATCTGGGCAATATGATTGCAAGCGCCGACACGGCCGCCGAACTTAAAAACTACGAACCGGAACATGTTGCGTTGTGCTGTAGGGCACTCATGACAACAAATCCCGCGCATTATTTTGATAAATTTGCAAAATCGGTTGCGCGGGACAAAACGCATTTATGGCCTGCTTTGGTTGAAACTTTTGGCGGGCATCTGGACGAGGCTATCGCTAAAACACCCGACCATGGTGCTCTGTTGCGGCAGGTCGCGGCAAAATATCCTGATCTCAAAGCTGTTCTGGAGGCGCGTTCCGCCTCTCAGGGCATCTCATCATCAGGGCAAAAGCCGCCAGCTCTGGCCTAACCCGTCATGCCTGGAAAACAGGGGATTTTAGGCGGAAATTGGCTCTTGCCTCTGGACAAATTCGCCCCACCTGCTAAATAAAAACCATGACAACACAACATATGAATTTTGAAGCCGATGTTTCGCGCCTCCTTGAGATCGTAACCCACGCCCTTTACTCGAACCGTGATGTGTTCTTGCGCGAGCTCATCTCGAATGCGGCGGATGCCTGTGATCGGCTCCGTTATGAGGCCATCCAGAAGCCTGATTTGGCCAAAGATCACGACGGGTTTAAAATTAAAATCACAACTGACGCCAAAGCACGTCTTCTGACCGTACAGGATACGGGCATCGGGATGAGCAAGGACGAGCTCGCCGAAAATCTCGGCACCATTGCCAAGTCCGGTACACGTACCTTGATGGAACAACTCAAACAGAAGGGCGCCGGACAGGGCATGTCCCTCATCGGACAATTTGGTGTGGGCTTCTACGCAGCCTTTATGGTCGCCACAAAAGTGGAGGTCATCAGCCGCTATGCCGGAAGCACTGAAGTCTGGCACTGGGAGTCCGACGGCGCCGCGGGCTATACACTGCGCGAAGCCACCGCAGAGGAAGCGGGCCAACTTCTGACGACATCAGGCACAACCATTGTGCTTCATATCAAAGATGATTGCAGCGAGTTTTTGTTTGAAGAAAAAATCAAGATGGTGGTGGGACTCTACTCCAACCATATCAGCCTCCCGATCTATATTGGTGAAGATAGCGAGCCTGCTAACTCCGCCTCGGCGCTGTGGATGAAACCGAAATCCGAAATATCGGAAGACGAATATCAGGAATTTTTTGCGATGTGCGCAGGTTCTTACGAACTTGATAAACCGTTGGTCACCGCCCATTGGCGCGCCGAAGGCAAGATCGAATATACGGCGCTTCTCTTTGTGCCGTCTCTGCGTCCATGGGATTTGTACGACCCAACCCGCCGCCACGCGATCCGTCTATATGTGCGCCGCGTCTTTATCACTGAAGGGTGCGAAGGTCTTATGTACCCGTGGCTACGCTTTGTGCGCGGTGTGATTGACAGTGAAGATTTGCCGCTCAATATCAGTCGCGAAATGCTCCAGCATAATCAGGTGGTGCAACGGATTCGCTCAAGTGTGGCCAAACATATTCTGGGTGATATTGATAAACTCTCGCGCACAGACATTACCGCGTTCGATGCGTTCTGGTTGCAATTTGGCTCGGTCGTCAAAGAGGGGCTTTACGATGCGCCGGATCACCGCGAGGATATTTTTAAAGTCGCGCGCTTTTTCACCACTCACCACGCGGATAATAAACTCACCAGCCTTGACGATTATCTCGCGCGGATGCCGGAAGGCCAGAACGAGATTTATTATATCAGTGGTGAAAGTGTCGATAATCTGCGCCATTCGCCGCAAATCGAAGGCTTGAAAAGCCGCGGCATTGAGGTGCTGTTGTTCAAAGACACAATTGATGATTTCTGGTTGCCTGTGGTCATGGATTACAAGGGTAAGAAATTTACTTCGGCCACACAGGGCACCATTGATTTCTCGAAATTTTCGTCCGAGAAGAAAGAGGCTGACGCCAACGGCAAGATTGAGGAGCCTCCACAGCCAGAGGCCCGCCAAGACCTCGTGGCGTATCTCAAAAAACAGCTCGAGGAATGGGTAAGTGATGTGCGCATCTCCCAGCGCCTGACGGAATCGCCGGTATGCCTTGTGGCTTCGGAAAAAGACGCCGACCTTAATGTGTCTCGTGTGCTGAAAATCCACCAGAATTATAAAGTCCCATCCAAACCGATTTTGGAGATCAATCCCCGCCATAAATTGATTGCGCGTCTGGACGCCATAGCGCAGACCGACAGCTCCGATCAAAATTTGAAAGATGCAGCGGAATTACTGCTTGATCAGGCGCGAATTATTCAGGGGGAGCCAGTGAGTGATCCCGCCTCGTTCGCACGGCGTATGGCGGATTTCATGGCGCGCGGGCTTGCAGCCTGATAAAAATCAAGAGAGAGTTTTTCCTCTGAGACTATCAAGAAAGCTTCTTACTGTTTCCTTAAGCAAGGTTCCTTGTTTGGCGAGTTCCGCTGCCGCCGCATGAACCTGCGCAGATGCCGACCCTGTTTCATGGGCAGCATGATTTATATCCGACATACTGCGGGTGGATGAGGATCCGGAGGTAGAGAGTGTTCCGTTTCCGCTCATTTTATTGACAGTATCCTGAACCGAGGAAATGGATTGGACAGCTTCATGGCTTTTTGCCAGAATTTGGTCAACCTGAACACGGATGTTATCGGTGGCTTGGCCTGTTTGGGTTGCCAGTGACTTGACTTCACTAGCAACAACAGAGAATCCCTTCCCTGCCTCTCCCGCGCGTGCGGCTTCGATCGTTGCATTCAGCGCCAGAAGATTTGTTTTTTCGGCAACATCGGCAATCATATCGGTAAATTCGCTGATGGCATCGAGGGTGTCTTGTAGCTCCAGCATAATCTGGACAGAGTTGGAGCTTGTTTTGACAGCTTCTTCGGATGCTTGGGACACATAGTCAACAGCACTGGAAGTTTGTCTAGCCATACTGGTAAGATTATGCGCACTCATTTCCAGCTCGGTTGATGTTGCCGAAACACCATCGACGACACTGGATATCTGATTTTCAAAGCGGTTGGCGATTTCTCTGAGGCTTTGTTCGAAATTTTGCGTATTCTCTTTAAGGTAAACACCGATAGCTAAATCCATGTCGATTAACGCGCACTGGTTGATGGCGCGCAGAAGGCGTGCCGTCTTTCTGCAGGTAAAGAGGCGCACGAAGGCGGGTTGGTAGGATGTGGTGATGTAAACATACAAGCGGCTGAGAACAAAGGAGTAGGCACCGATATACCAACTGGGATCAAGACCAACACGGCTATGGACGAGACCTATATTTTCGACAGAACGCACATAATCATCATCAAAACTGCCATCAAATAGGCGCATCCAGTGGTTGAGCTGGGCTTTTTTTGCCTGCTCCATACGTCCTTGTCCCTTAAACATGGCAGCGAGTTGAGGCCATGAGGAAATATGCGCATAAAATTCATCAAGAACAGGAGGAAGCACACGCGCAAGTTCTTTTTTAAAAGAGCGCAGGGCTGTAATAGAATCGGCATCGAGTTGGACAAAGGCCAGACGTTGCTGAATATCGTGTTTGTAGCTCACAAGGAATACCCCACACCAGTTCAACGCAGAGAAGAATGTACCAGACTAGTACGAATGAACCAGAAAGTCTAACCCGAAAGATACGGGGTATCAATAATTTATACGTTCCACAAATCGATAAGATCCCGAGCAAAAACCCGCATCTGTTTTTCCATAGAATTTAGGTATTTGTGCGATTCCGCGCGCAAATGAAGGATGTCGATATTCGCGCAGGTTTCGACGAGGGCATTCTCAAAACCGGATCGATTGAATTCAGGATGGAACTGCGTTGCGTAGCAGTTTTTACCGATCTTATAGGCTTGATTGACATATTTTAGTGAGCTGGCGAGCAAAACGGCGTTATCCGGCAAATCAAATGTATCACCGTGCCACTGCATAATTTTGGTCTTGTCTTTCGCAAAACACGACAGGATCGAGGCCTCACCGGCCGGCGTTAAGTCAATGTCCATAAACCCGATCTCGGGGCCGTTGCCGCCCTTATAAACTTTCTTGCCTGACGCCGCCGCAATCAGTTGCGCCCCGAGGCATATCCCGAGCAGCGGGTGGTCGGCAGCAAGACATTTTTGAATAAGTTTAATCTCGTCATGAAGGAAGGGATACAGGTTCGCTTCATAAACACCCATAGCCCCACCCAACACGATCACAGCGTCATAGGCAAGCGGATCAAGGGCGGAAATATCGGTGTCAAAACCTTCGGCGTACGTGACCTCAAAACCTTTCTCCTTGAAAAAAGTTTCAAGCGTGAAAAGACTCGCCGAGTACATATGGCGTATCGCAAGAATGCGCCGCGTCATACAAACATCACCATCAAGATTTCATAGTGGCGGCGGCCTTTGGGTGAGTTAACCTCCACCACATCACCGACACTTTTGCCAATCAGAGCGCGGGCAATCGGTGCGGTAATCGAAATCTTGCCGTGGTCGGCGTCCGACTCATATTGTCCGACGATCTGGATTTTCATTTCTTCATCGGCCTCTTCTTCATACAGCACGACGGTCGCACCAAACTTGACCATATCGCCCGAAAGTGACGCAATGTCGATAATCTGCGCAGCAGAAATTACGGCTTCAAGCTCTTGAATGCGGCCTTCAATAAAGCTCTGGCGTTCCCGCGCTGCCGAATATTCGGCGTTCTCGGACAAATCACCATGCGCGCGTGCTTCGGCAATCGCCTCGATCACCGCGGGACGCTCGACGGACTTGAGATTCTTGAGCTCTTTTTCCAGAGCGTCAAATCCACTTTGCGTAATTGGAATTTTGTCCATTATCCATTCCTTTTATATAAATAACGAACCCGCCAAGGGGCGTAACACGCGGCGGGAACGATGAGGATATTAGAACCTTAAACGCTTTTCGTCAATAAAGACCCTAAAAATAGGCCTGCAGGGGCTCTACCGTTAAATCTTTGGCTTTTAGCGCTCGAATCGCCATGACAGCCGCCTTGGCAGAGGTCAGGAGTGTGTAATACGGAATCTTGTTCATGAGAGCAAGCCTCCGGATGGAAAACGCATCCACAACAGTCTGTGAACCTTTGGTGGTGTTGATAATCAAATCAATCTCGCCATTGATGATGGCATCGGCAATATGGGGTTGTCCCTCCATCACCTTGTTGATGCGTGTGACATTGAGACCATAATCTTTAAGGAATGTGCATGTGCCGCCTGTTGCAACCAGCTTGAACCCCATCGCTTGGAGTTCTTTGGCAAGGGGGACGAGCCCTTCCTTATCGGAATCCTTGACCGACAAAAAGACGGTGCCGGATGCGGGAATTTTAACGCCCGCGCCGATTTGTGATTTGGCAAACGCATGACCGATCTCGCGGTCAAGGCCGATTACCTCGCCCGTTGATTTCATCTCGGGGCCGAGCACAGGGTCAACCCCCGGAAAGCGCGAGAAAGGAAACACGGGAGCTTTAACGGCAATATGATCTGGTGTCATGCCGCGCAGCAAAGCTTGCATACGGAAGTAGGAAAGTTTCTCGCCTGCCATGACGCGCGCGGCAATCTTGGCAACGGGAACGCCGGTCGCTTTGGCCACAAACGGAACTGTACGCGAGGCGCGGGGATTGACTTCGATAATATAAATTTCGTTCTCGCCTGTATCCGGATTATGTTTGACGGCAAATTGCACGTTCATCAATCCTTTGACTTTAAGTGCGCGCGCCAGTTGCTCCGATTGTTTCTCGATATCGCGCACCGTTTTATAAGAGAGCGAATGGGGGGGCAGAACACAGGCGCTGTCACCGGAGTGAATACCAGCTTCCTCGATATGTTCCATAACGCCCGCGACATAAACATCTTCACCATCGGACAAGACATCGACATCAACTTCAATGGCGCCCGAGAGATAACGATCCAGCAAAACAGGCGAGTCGCCCGAGACTTTGACCGCGGCTCCGATATAACGCTGAAGCTCTTCCATGGTCTGGACAATTTCCATGCCTTGACCGCCCAGCACGTACGAGGGGCGAATGACAATCGGGAACCCGAGAATTTCGGCTTTCTCGTAGGCATCCTTCACCGATTTGGCAAGCGCGTTTTCCGGCTGGCGGAGTTTGAGCGATTTAAGAAGTTTTTGGAACCGCTCGCGATCTTCGGCAATATCAATTGAGTCAGGATCGGTGCCGAGAATTTTAATGCCTGCCGCCATCAGTTTTTTGGTCAGCATAAGCGGGGTTTGTCCGCCCAGCTGGACGATCGCGCCGAGCACTTCGCCGTTTTTGCTTTCGGCCTTAATCAGTTCAATCACATCTTCGGCGGTCAGCGGCTCGAAATACAAACGGTCAGACGTATCATAGTCGGTTGAGACGGTTTCTGGATTGCAATTGACCATGATGGTCTCATATCCGGCTTCCTTCAAGGCGTAGGCCGCATGAACGCAGCAATAATCAAACTCGATTCCCTGCCCGATACGGTTGGGGCCGCCCCCCAGAATGATCACTTTTTTCTTATCGGTCGGGGCCATCTCGCATTCGGCAGGGGTGAGGCCATCCCCCTCATAGGTGGAGTACATATACGGCGTATCAGAAGGAATTTCGCCCGCGCAGGAATCAACGCGTTTATAGACAGGGCGCACATTATGTTTGTGGCGTGCCTTGGTCACCGACTCTTCTTTAACGCCCACAAGCTTGGCAAGACGCGCGTCTGAAAATCCCATCGATTTGAGTTTCATCCACCCTTCACCATTGACCGGAAGGCCATGGGATTTCACATCGTTCTCCATGCGGACGATATGGGCGATACGTTCCAAAAACCACGGGTCAAATTTGGTGATGGTGTGGATATCCTCCAAACTCATGCCGAAACGAATGGCATCGGCTACAAACAAAAGACGTTGTGGTGTCGGTTTGGAAAGAGCCGCGCGGATATGATCGCTTTCGACATTCTCGCCCGACGTGGAAATCTGCTCGTCAAATCCGGTGAGGCCTTTTTCAAGAGAACGAAGCGCTTTTTGCAGCGACTCTTCGAAATTGCGGCCAATGGCCATCGCTTCACCTACCGATTTCATGGCGGTGGTCAGGCGGTTATCCGTCCCGCGGAATTTCTCGAACGCAAAACGTGGTATTTTAGTGACCACATAATCAATGGTGGGCTCGAACGAGGCCGGAGTTTTACCGCCCGTAATATCATTGCCCAGTTCATCAAGGGTATAGCCAACGGCCAGTTTCGCGGCAACTTTGGCAATCGGGAATCCGGTCGCTTTAGAGGCAAGAGCCGAGGAGCGGCTCACACGCGGGTTCATCTCGATCACAACCATGCGGCCTGTTGCAGGATCGATCCCGAACTGGACGTTTGATCCACCTGTTTCAACGCCAATGGCGCGCAGCACCGCCAGCGAAGCATTGCGCATGATCTGGTATTCTTTATCGGTCAAGGTGAGGGCGGGGGCCACAGTAATTGAATCGCCCGTGTGCACACCCATCGGGTCGATATTTTCAATTGAGCAGATGATAATGGCGTTATCGTTTTTGTCTCTCACCACTTCCATCTCGTACTCTTTCCAGCCGAGAACCGATTCCTCGACCAGAACTTCATGAATGGGGGAGGCTTCCAACCCTTCGCGAACAATCTTTTCGTACTCGTCGCGGTTATAGGCAATCCCGCCGCCGGTTCCCCCGAGCGTAAAGGACGGACGAATGATGGAGGGCAATCCGATTTTAGGGAGGGCCTCCATCGCTTCGGTGAGAGTTTTCACGACTTCGCTCTTGGGGCTTTCAAGGCCGATCTGGTCCATGATGTCGCGGAATTTCTGGCGGTCTTCGGCTTTCTCGATGGCATCTTCATTCGCGCCAATCAGCTCGACATTATATTTGGCAAGTGTGCCGTCCTTAGAAAGGGCAAGTGCCGTATTGAGCGCCGTCTGTCCGCCCATGGTCGGGAGGAGCGCATCAGGGCGTTCCTTCGCGATGATCTTGGCAACAACCTCTGGCGTGATCGGCTCGACATAGGTGGCATCGGCAAGGCCAGGGTCGGTCATGATCGTGGCCGGATTGGAATTGACCAAGATAACGCGGTATCCCTCTTCCTTCAGGGCTTTACAAGCCTGTGTACCGGAATAGTCAAACTCGCAGGCTTGCCCGATAATAATGGGACCAGCGCCGATAATAAGGATGGAGTGGATATCAGTGCGTTTTGGCATTTTTATGACCTTTAGAGCGGTTGGGATTATGGAGGCACTGAAGCCATTCAAATAACGTGCAACGCTAATGTATGCAAGCTTTTTTTGTTAAAAACCACAAGCCATACGCAGTTTTTTTGGGGAAAAATTTACAAGATTGAAACAGGCCTAAAAGTAACGGGGAAGATTTGACCGGCAACTGAAAATCATGTAGTGTGCGAAGCAGCATTATTCAAGAACTGCGAGAGATACCAACGTGTCAAATACGGCTTGGAAGGCACTGCGTACTTTGTTCGTGGCAGCAGCGGTAGGAACGGCTCCTCAAGAGGCGAAGGCCCTCGATCCTGATGTAAAATTACATATGGGGGCGTCTTATCTTCTTTATTGCGGCAGCAAGAATGCATTTGATTTATCCGATAATCAGGCTGCGGCAGTTTCGCTGGGCGTAGGCGTTTTTAAAGAGCTTGTGTATGACCGCGTCAAAATAAACGGCAAACGTGGCGACCCTTCGTGGAAAGATATGGGATATGATGTGGCGGGAAATGCCTTGGCTTATGCCACATGTCCCAACTTGCGCGGGGGATACAGTTCCGAAAATTTTGAAGCAAAGCCAGAAAAGCTGGCGCTTGATTTTAGCCGTCACTCGCCACATCGTTATGACCTGATGGGTCTGTCGCCGCGGCTCAAACTTACGCCGGAGCTTTCGGTCGGGATCAAACGCGGCGGCGTATTTTTTCTCTACAAAAAAGAATTTAACTAGGCCGCTTGCCGCGCCGCTTTGCTCTCTTCAATCATCTCCATAAAACGTCCAAAGAGATAGTGGCTGTCTTCCGGACCGGGTGAGGCTTCGGGGTGATACTGGACACTGAAAGCGGGCTTATCAAGAACACGCAGGCCCTCGTTGGTTTTATCAAAAAGGCTAATATGGGTCGGAACGGCGTTGGTTGGAAGAGATTCCGGCAAAACATGGAATCCGTGATTTTGCGAGGTAATCTCCACGCGTCCCGTTTGTAGATCCTGAACCGGATGGTTGGCGCCGCGGTGACCCAGCTGCATTTTGGTGGTCGCGCCGCCCAGAGCCAAAGCCAGAAGTTGATGCCCGAGACAAATACCGAATAGAGGCATATTTTTATCAAGCAGAGTGCGAATAACAGGCACGGCATAGGTGCCCGTTGCGGCGGGGTCACCTGGCCCGTTCGAGAGAAACACGCCATCAGGCTGCAAGGCCAGAATGTCATCGGCAGACGTGGTTGCCGGAACAACGCTTACGCGGCAACCGGATGCCGCAAGGCAGCGCAGAATATTGCGTTTGGCGCCGTAATCAACCGCCACGACATGAAAGCGCGGTGCGTTCTGGGCCCCGTAGCCTTCGCGCAAATTCCAAAGTGTCTCATTCCATTCATAACGCTGCGCGCACGTCACATCTTTGGCCAGATCAAGGCCGTTAAGGCCTGACCATGAAACTGCCTGAGCATGGAGGGCCTCAATATCAAACACACCGTCTTGGGCGTGGGCGATCACGCCGTTGGGGGCGCCGTTATCACGGATGCGCCGTGTCATGGCGCGTGTATCGATGCCACAGATGCCAGGAATGCTATGAGCAATCAGCCAGTCATTCAAATGCTGGATCATGCGCCAGTTGGAAGGGGTGGTAATATCTTCGCGCACGATCAAACCGCGCGCCGCAGGATTAAGGGTCTCAATGTCCTCGTTATTGGTACCGGTATTGCCGATATGCGGGAAGGTGAAGGTGATGATCTGACCCGCATAGCTGGGGTCCGTTAAAATTTCCTGATAACCGGTGATTGATGTGTTGAAGCAGACTTCGCCCAAAGCTTTGGTTGGGGCACCGATTCCGCGTCCCCAAAACACAGATCCGTCCGCCAAAACAAGAACGGCTGTTGCATTTGCAGGGCGGGGTGGGATAGAAAGAGGGGCTTTTGCAGACATATCTAGCGCTCCAAAAAATGTTACGGCACTAGAAAACGAGTCTATAGGTGGAAAATTGCATAAAAACAATAAGAAAGTTAAATATTCCCCAAAATTATATAAGAAGGTAGAAAATGAGCCAAATTGAGTTTCCCGGAAGAGCAAGCTCCTTCCTTGCCTATTTTGTAAAAAGCCTCACCCCGTGGCAAAAATTGGCGATCAGCATGATGATGTTGGTTACCGCATTGGTGGTGATTTCAAACAGTATCATGATGTACGGGTTTAAACTGCTGGTTGATCGGATGCCGTTGGCCGAGGTCGGTCATCCATGGGAGACACTTGCCACTCCCTTTGCGATTATTGCTGCCTGCTGCTTGTTCCATACGGTGATGTACCGTGTGCGCGACTTGTTCGATATGTTTTCTATGCCGTATGTTTTAAACGATATGCGCGGCATGATCATGAAGAATATCATGAAGCATGCGCAGGAATTTTTTCACAACCGCTTTTCGGGTGAAATGGTCAATAAAATCGGCAATACCAGCATGGCGTATCGTAACCTGCTGTGGGAACGCATTTTGCATGGTGTCATTCCGGCTTTTTTCTCAATTGCAGCCTCGTGTGTTTTGCTAGGCGCGGTTGACATGACTCTGCCGCTCATATTGATGGGCGTTGTCGTAGGGCTATGTATCTCGTGCGCTATTTTCGGCATGACGTTGGGTAAAGCTTCGGCCAATCTTGCTGACCGCGAGTCCGATATTTCGGGCCAGTTGGTGGATACGCTCTCGAATATCTCAAGTGTGAATAACTATGCCAACCAGAAACACGAAATCCGCCTACTTGAAAAAACGCAAGCACCCTATGTGCGGGCTTATCGCCGCTTTGTGGGTCAGGAAATTATTTTCTGGGGCGCCTTTGATCTTTTGATTAGTTCGCTGGTTATCGGTTTTGTGTATTACTTGATTGAAAGCTGGGCGAATAACCGTTACAGCGCAGGCGATGTGGCCGTCTGCACGATGATCGCATGGGATATGTGGTGGCGCCTCTCGGGTCTCTCATGGCAGCTGACCCAGCTCTCGGGCGATCTGGGCCGCATCCAAAGCGCCCTGAGTGAATTTGTGCGCCCCGTCACTGTGGCGGATAAAGAAGGCGCGGGAGATTTTATGCCGCAATCCGGCGAGATTGCCTTCCATCACGTCAGTTTCATGCACGATTCAGGCCATGTTGTGTTTGATGATTTTAATTTAGTCATTCCGCCTTCCCAGAAAGTGGGCTTGGTGGGACTCTCGGGCGCTGGAAAAACAACACTCTGCCAGCTTTTGCTCCGTAACTATGATGTGCAAAAAGGTGTCATCGAAGTTGGAGGCTTAAATATTACGGACGTCACACAGGAAAGCCTGCGCCACAAGATTGCAGTTATTCCGCAAGACCCAACCTTATTCCATCGCAGTCTTCGCGAAAATATTCTCTATGGTCGCCCTGAAGCCTCGGACTTTGAACTCCGCGCTGCGGTCGATGCGGCGCAGGCCCATGATTTTATCATGGCAACACCTCATGGTTATGAAACCACAGTGGGTGAGCGCGGCGTCAAACTCTCAGGAGGGCAACGCCAGCGCATTGCGATTGCACGTGCCATCCTTAAAAATGCGCCTATTCTCATTTTGGATGAAGCAACGTCAGCGCTTGATTCCGAAACCGAAAAACGTATCCAGAAAGCCCTCGATACCGCAATGGAGGGACGCACCACCATTGTGGTCGCGCACCGCCTCTCGACCCTCGCGCATATGGATCGTTTAATCGTCCTTGATAAGGGAAAAATTGTCGAAGACGGGACGCTTGAAGAGTTGATCCGCAAAGGCGGGCATTTCGCCCATTTGTGGAATTTGCAAGCTGGAGGGTTCCTTCCCGATAGTCTGGAAGTTAAGTAAGCCAAAGCGGATAGGGGGCTTGCCGCTCTTGGCGGAAAGAGCTAAACTGCACGCATACAAGCAAAAGGAATTGATTATGTCTGAAAAACGCACCGAACTTACCAATGCCATGAAAGACGCTATGAGGGCCAAGGAAGAACTGACTTTGAATACTGTGCGCATGATTATCTCCAAAATGAAAGAGCAAGATATTGAAGCGCGTGTCAAAGGGAACATGGACGGTATTAGCGATGGTGAAATTCTTTCCCTGATGCAGGGCATGATTAAGCAACGTCAGGAATCGGCAAAAGTGTACCGCGAAGGCGGACGCCCTGAACTTGCGGCAAAAGAAGACGCCGAGATTGTTGTCATTGAAAAATTCCTACCCGCACAGCTCTCTGAAACGGAAGTTGAGAATGCGGTTGCCGGACTTATCACTGCAACGGGCGCGAGCGGCATTAAGGACATGGGTAAAGTCATGGCGGAACTCAAAGCCAAATATGCAGGTCAACTGGATATGGCCAAAGCCGGCGCTGTCGTCAAACAAAAACTCGCAGGCTAATCCTTCGCAAGATGCAAAAATAAGTGCGGAGCACGGTAAGATATTGTCCAAGGAAAAGGGAAAACCTTGCGTCTAACCTTGAAACAAGCGGAAATTCAGGGGATTAGGCATGCGTGGTTTTTCTTTCTACTGTCGGTACAGGTCAACATTCGGCATTTTTCCGGCGCTTATTCCTCTGATTGAAATTTTGCCGTGGGTGCTAGGGGCCATTGGCGCGCTGGCGGGCGGAACACAGGCTTTCTCGGCCTATTGGCAGGAAAAGAAAAGTATAAAACGCGCCCTGCAAATAACCTGCGCGCTCGGGCTTGTTTCTGCGGCAGGGCTTTATGTCTGGGAAGAGCTCCGTGTACCAGATAGCGATGTGGGATCGGTTCTCACCAAGAACGCTGATCTTCCTGTATTGACGCAGATAAATCCCCCTTATAGCATCAATAGCCGTATTGTGCCGTTGCCGGGGACGGCATGGAAACAAAAAGCCCCGCAACAACTCTGGGCCAAGAATGTAAAAGAAGAACTTTTGGGCACACCGCTTGTACAAGACGGCGCCGTGCTGATCGGGACATTTGCTTCAACCCTTGAGGCGTATAACGTGACGAACGGCGCGCCGCTCTGGTCGCTCAAAAAAGGGCAGCCCATTTTTACTTCGCCCGTGATTTCAAACGGCAAAATCTATATCGGCGAGGGGCTGCATACGGCCGATATGTCAGGGCTCACCGCTCTTTCTTTCCCCGATGGGAAACCGCTGTGGGAGCGTAAATTTGCAAGTCATCTTGAAGCGCCGCCCGCCATTGATGATGATCATAACCGCCTTTGGATGGGCGCGGGAAGCCTTGGCCTCTGGGCGCTGGATACGCAGGACGGTTCAAAAATCTGGTGGGCGAAAATAGGCCATATCGATGTATCGCCCCTCTATACCGAAGGACGTCTTTTTGCCGCCGCCAAATTGAAAGAGGAAACAGATGGCTGCTCCTTTTTCGAAATTGATCCTGAAAACGGCGATGTGATCGAGCAAGTGGCCCTCGAGGGCAACCCGATGGGAAAAATCATGGAACTCGGCCAAGGAAAATTTCTGGTAAGCACCGCTGTCGGCCAAGTGGGGCTTAATAAAACCACCGATAAAGGCTGGGTCTATATGATTGATCTAAACCACACCAAAAAAATCCGATGGAGCCAGAATCTTTCAACCATGGCGCTGCCCGAGGGCCAAATCCTTGCGGATAAATCACTGGCCTTCTTTACGGTGAAAGATGGATCGCTGGTTGCTATCAATACGGCAACGGGGCAAATCCAATGGAGTCAAAAACTGGGGGGCGAATTCAAATCCGACCTCGCGCTGTTTGAAACGCCACGTGAGGCCCTTGCTATCGCGCAAACAACGGACGGCTATGTGCATGTTCTGGATGCCCGTACAGGGAATACCAAACAAAAACTCAAATTTGAATCAGGAAGTTACGCGGCGCCCGTGGTGAAAGAAGGCGTTCTTTATATCACGACGCATCATAATATTTATGCACTCTCCATTCATTAGGCAGGTCATATGATGGATATATTCTGGGTTAAATTTTCTGAAGATTCCGGCATTCCTGACCAGTGTGATGCGGCTAGCCAGCTACGTCTTAATCATATTTTTGACGAGAAAGATGCGGGGTCGCCGTGGTCACAGGCGCTTGCGTTTCTCCATATCAAACCGCAAAGCTCTGCGCCTGTGATCTCATGGGTGGGGGCTAGCCCCTATATGAACTGGAGTTATATGACGCAGATTTTGACAGGAGGATTGATCACTCTTGTTCCCGATGAAAACGGCGGCGCAAAACATCTCCCCACACCGTCGCTGCGCGGCTATATGAAGATGATAAAACGTCAATGGGACATATCACTCTATACGGCTCAAAAACTTGCCCAAGGTTCAATTATTCCTAACAATCCGCAGGAAGCAGTCACCGAAAGTCTGGCTCTCGGCTTGTGCATCGTGGCGCTCACCGCGCGGCTGAAAGGGAAGCAGGACGACAAATTGGATGTAAGCCTCAGTAGAAAGGAAAACAGGCCGCGGGGGCAGCAGAAAACGCTCGATCAGATCGAAGCGCTTCAGCGCCGCCGTACGCGGCTTTCTCCCGCATGGCTGAATTTTTGCACGGGAATTGATGGGCTTACCCATGTGCCGCCGCATTATTGGAATACGCCACCCGTTCTTCAGAGTGGCAATGAGCACAGCGAAGCTGATATAATCCCCAAAAGCTGGAAGGGTCTTCGTGTGGCTGGGGATGAGATTGTCGGCAAATGCCGCGTGATAACCGCGCTCAAAAATCTTGATCTGCGCGATAAGGGAGATCACGCGCCGATCATTGCGGTCTTTGCCCGCGCCCGCCCCGAAACGGTTGAAATTTTCCCGCAGATAGCGGCGGCGCTCTATGGTGAAGGGGGCGCACTCTCCCACGCCACCACCATCGCGCGGGAGATGAATTTGCCCTGTATCACGGCGCTAGGGAGCGACTTTGTCCGCCATGCCGAAAAATTGACCCAGAACGGCGCTACGCTCTGGGTGCGCGTTGATCCGCACAGCGGAACTGTGCATCGTCTTGATGAAAATGACGGGAGTGCTTGATTTTTTGGTCATTTTCACCAAGGATAGAGCATATTCAACCGTCATACAGGTAATGACACAGTGGGTTCAGACAACCAAGACGACAAGGATTTGGCGCGCCGCGCCGCCGCAGGTGAGGTTCGCGCGTTTCATAACCTGCTTGATCGTCATTACGCGACGATATTCCGCATGGCGTACCGTTTTTGCGGCCACCGTGAAAATGCCGAGGACATTACCCAAATGACCTGTATGAAACTCGCCCAATCAATCACCCAATACCGTGGCGAATCTGCCTTCACCACATGGCTCTATACGGTTGTCCTCAATGTGTACCGTGACTGGCTGCGTAGCAGCGGCAAGAAACAACGCGCCGAAAGCGATATTGAAACCGCAGGGGCCCATCTTGAAGACGGTGAAAACCCCGAAAAAAAGGCAATGCTGAGTGAACAGATGGAATGCCTTAAAAATTTGCCGGAAGCAGAATTTGAAGCGGTTATTCTAGTCTTTGCCGAGGGGCTCTCGCACAAGGAAGCGGCGGTGGTGCTGGGCTGCGCTGAAAGTACCGTGTCGTGGCGCATCCATGAGGCCCGCAAGAAACTCTTAAGTGAAGAAGGAGGAAGCCATGTCGCAGGACGAAGATAATCAGGCTCTCCGTGAGCTGTTTGGCGGGGATATCCCGTCTTTTGATGAGAACCGCCGCAAGGAAAATCTGAACCTTGCGCTTGCGGCGTTTGAAGAAAGCAAAAAAAATCAGAAAACCACCCAAGGAAATGGATTTTGGGCGCGTCTTATCGGGAAACAACCTGATAAGAGGAGTGAATCCATGTCTTTTACCCATAAGAAATTAGTTTATGGTGGCCTTGCCACCGCGTGCTGCTCCTTGATGATTTTTGCCATCGCGCCAAGTGTCGTCCAAAATTCGTTAACCCGTACCGAGAGCGGGGCGAGTGTTAATAGTCTAGCTCTTGATGTGTCGGCAATGCCTGCCGCCAAGAATCTGACTGATAAAGATTCTGAAAATGTGACAGTTTCAATGAATCAGGCAGTGGTGGAAGGCAGGATGAAAGCCGATGAAGGCCGCGCGGAAGCAAAAGCCAAGCGCGCGGATATCGCGGACTACAGACGCGCCGCCGAATCTGATGCCGCCATGCCTGCTAAAAAAGAACGCGCAGTCGCATCATCTGAAATGATGGCCGAACCATCCTCATCCGTTCCATCACCAGCGCAAATGGCAGTTGGTGCAAGCAATGGGGCAGTCATGGGGGGCCTGATGGTTATGCCTTCCGCGCCGATGCCTGTTGATGAGCTTCAGAAACAACAACAAGATTTTGGCCGCGACAATTTCAAACATGTCGAGGAAAGCCCCGTCAAACAAGTGGCGCAAGAACCTGTCTCGACCTTTTCGATTGATGTTGATACCGCGTCCTATTCCTTCGTGCGCGGCAGCCTTGATAACGGAGTTTTGCCGCAAAAAGACGCCGTACGCGTGGAGGAAATGATCAATTATTTTGATTATGATTATCCTCTGCCGACCCAAAAAGCGGAACCCTTCAGCACCAATGTTATTTTGAAACCCTCGCCGTGGAGCAATGGCAAACAACTCCTCACGATTGGCATCAAGGGCTATGATATTCCCAAAACCGAGATGCCCAACAGTAATATTGTGTTTCTGCTCGATGTGTCGGGGTCGATGAATGAGCCGGCTAAATTGCCGCTTCTCAAACAATCGATTGCGATGCTTCTCGATACGCTTAAACCCACCGATACTGTATCGATTGTGGTCTATGCAGGTGCCGCTGGAACGGTGCTTGCGCCTACGAAAGTGGCAGATAAGGTGATCATCCTCAATGCGATCCAGACCTTGCAGCCAGGGGGCAGCACAGCCGGAGCCGAAGGCATCCGGCAGGCCTACACTCTTGCCGAGGTTAATTTTAACAAGAACGCGGTTAACCGCGTGATTTTGGCCACGGACGGCGACTTTAACGTGGGCATCACCAACCCCGAAGAGCTCAAAGACTTTGTGTCCCGTGAAAAGGATAAGGGGATTTTCCTCTCGGTGCTTGGCTTTGGACGCGGCAACTATAATGACCTGATGATGCAGGAACTCGCGCAAAACGGTAACGGGATTGCGGCCTATATCGACAATATCAATGAAGGCCGCAAAGTCCTTGTTGATGAAGCCACTAAAACCTTGTTCCCCATTGCCAAGGATGTAAAAATTCAGGTTGAATTTAATCCGGCAACAGTTGCGGAATACCGCCTTGTGGGCTACGAAACCCGTGCTCTCAGAACCGAAGACTTCAACAATGATAAAGTCGATGCAGGGGACATTGGTGCAGGCGCAGAAGTCACTGCGATTTACGAGGTAACGCCGAAGGGTGCCAAACCGTCGGTAGATCCCAGCCGCTACGCGCCTGATAAGCTGGATGAAAAAAATATGACGGTCTCGGGCGAACTCGCCTTTGTCAAGCTGCGCTATAAACTTCCGAATGAAAGCGAAAGCAAACTCATCACCACGCCTGTGACGCAAGCCAAGGATGAGGCGACGGCAACAGCCATCCAAGAAACTAACTGGGCAGTAGCCGTAGCTAGTTTTGCGCAGATACTTAAAGGAGGTACTTATACTGGTACCATGACCTATGATGATGTGCTGCGTCTTGCAGAAAACAGCAAAGGGCAGGATCCGTTTGGTTACCGCGCCGAGTTTATCAACCTTGTGCGCAAGGCCAAAACCGCCTCGGGTCTGGAAGCGCAGCCTTATGGTCAGCAAAACGTGGTGCCGCAGCCTGTGCCGATCTATCAGTACCCCGTGCCAGAAACCCGCTAGTTAAAACACCTACCAAAACTGCCTGATCCATGGTCAGGCAGTTTTTTATATGCTAGGGTAAAGGGTAACATGGATATAAAATATGAACGATAATATGAGTGAAGACCGCCTAACCAAAATTGAAACCATCCTTGCGGATCAAGCGCGCCAGATCGAGGATTTGAGCGAGATGACCGCCCAGCAATGGACAGAAATCGAGCGCCTCAAGCGCCAGCTTGAATTTGCCAAACAGAAAATTGAAGATATTGGGGCCGGAAAAAATGACAAGTCGGAAGAAGGCTTAACTGGCATTGAAATCGCCGCGCTCAATAAGCCCCCTCATTACTAACCCTAACCACGACTAAAATTCACTGAAACGCCGAATTGTAAAAATAAACGCCGCCCTCGGGTTTTTTGCGCAGGGCGTAGTGATCGTTCATGGTGTTCCACGCTTTGCCTTCGAAAAAGGGATTGCAAAGGAAGGGAGGAGTGATGGTTGCAGATTGGGCAAAGGGGGTATCACAGGCAATAATCTGCGCTGCCGATCCGTTGAATTGGGCGCGGAAATGGCGGGCAACATCAACAATATAAAGCTCGATATTTTTTCCAAAGGCATGACGCAGGGCGGTGCTGGCAATGCCCGAACCTTCCGCGACCCACACAGCGCCGTGATGGAGGTTAAGTTGCTCCAACTCTTGCCCCAGAGTGTGTGCGGAAGTGCGGTGATTAAAGGCCGTATAGAGAGTCCCTTTTTTTTGTGCCTGATGATACGCCAAAGATTCAACATCCTGAAAATCAGGGTAAGCCGTATGGATGGCTTGGGCATTGAATGCTTTGATCCGCCCCTGCATCTGTGCAAATTTATGCGGATCCTGCAGGGGGACATAAACAGTCATGGGGCGGTCAAGAACCTTGGCAATTCGCACGAGTGTATCAAGATGGGGGGTATAATCATGCGCGGAGACAATAAACTGCTCATGTTGAGGATCGCGCATGGTCGCAGCAGCAATTCGCAAAAACGATCTGTCGTCAATGACAGTAACATTCTCTTTGGTCGTATAGACTTTAGGTGCACGCAATGGCAACCCTCGCTTGAGGTCAAGCAAAAGCTGGGTTTGATAAATATCGTTAAGCATTATAATTAAAAGTCTTTCCCCGTCCTGTCTTATGCAGGTAGCCAGACCCTAAACAATGGCAAAGGGAGGCGTCAAGCGCTGCAGGGCAGCAGACAGAATTGGGTTTTTAAATGCGCCTACGCAGCAATTATATAAATAATATTTCAATAAATGACATTTGAAGAAATTTTATTGCTGCAATTTATGGGCGGTAAAATGATGACGGGGCGCAATAATTTCATCTTGTGCGGCGATAAGCATCAGTTCGCGCGATCCGGCTTTGTGTGTGGCGTCAAACACACCATAAATGCTGGCAGCAGTAGCTTCTAACGCAGCGTCAAGCGCAGCGCCTTTGAGAAGATGACCCGTAAATACAGCCGCCGTAAAATCACCTGCGCCATTCGGGGCAGGGGAGAGGTCAAGATGCGGCGTTGTGACGTGAAAACATGCGCCATTGTGATGGCTGGCCAGAAGAGAAATCGAATTGGCGGGTGTGTCGTCTGTTACCAATGATGTTACCAGAACAGTGCCAACGCCCTTGTCATGGAGCATCCGGCAAGCCGTGCGTGCCTCGGTGATTGTGGAAATTTTTGTTCCCGTCAATGTTTCAAGCTCAAAGAGGTTGGGTGTCATCACAAATGCGCGGGGTGCGGCGCTATTTTTGAAAAAATCGGGAATACCCTCATGCACAAAAAAACCGCGATCCATGTCCCCCATCACCGGATCACAAAACCACGGCGTCGAGGGAGGAAGAAGATCAAGTGTATCCAGAATAATGTCGCATGTCTCGGGTGATCCTGCATACCCTGTCAGCAAGGCATCAATCCGCCCTAATACGCCGAGGTCTTTAAGACCGTGAATAATATGGCGCACATGCGCCGGATCAAAAACATCGCCGGTCCAGCTGCCGTATCCTGTATGGTTGGAAAACTGAACTGTATGTACTGCCGATACGTCAAACCCCATACGCTGCAAAGGAAATACGGCGGCGCGGTTGCCAACATACCCATAAGCCACATGGGACTGGATCGAGAGAACATGTTTCATGCCGCACATATAGCAGGGCCTCCCGAAAAGAAAAGCCCCTTATATTATGAAAAATATTTCACGGGTGCATTTTGCGCGGTGATCCTGTTATAAGGAGGGAATGTCCATATCGCCGCGTTTTATACAGGATCTGCGTGATCGCCTCACTCTGTCCGAGGTCATTAACCGCCGTGTCAAACTGACGCGGGCGGGGCGCGAGTTTAAGGGATGCTGCCCGTTTCACCGCGAAAAATCGCCGTCCTTTTACGTGAATGACGACAAACAATTTTTTCACTGCTTTGGATGCGGTGCACACGGGGATGTGCTCGGCTTTGTCATGCGCCATGACAATCTGGCTTTCACCGAGGCCATTGAAACACTGGCGCAGCAAGCGGGTATGGAAGTGCCACGCCCCTCGCGTGAAGATGTCGAGCGCGCGCATCAGGAAAAGAATTTATACGGCTTGTGCGAGGCCGCGTGTGCATGGTTTGAAGCGCAACTTCACGCCCCTGCCAATCGCGATGTTTTGGACTATGTCACAGGGCGTGGTATTGACCCCGACATTATGAACGCCTTTCGCCTCGGGTTTGCGCCAGCGGAAGAACAAGCCTTGCGCACGCACCTCAAAGCACAAGGCTTTACCGATGCTCAGATGATTGAAGCGGGTGTC
Organism: Pseudobdellovibrionaceae bacterium; assembly: GCA_041674725.1. Taxonomy (GTDB): domain Bacteria; phylum Pseudomonadota; class Alphaproteobacteria; order Micavibrionales; family Micavibrionaceae; genus UBA1573. The sequence goes on from JBAYVC010000004.1 coordinate 123,787, forward strand.
CTCAAATCCTCAACCAAAGGAACACAGCCCTATGCCTTCTTTCGTGACCGCGTGATTTTTCCGGTAACCGACGCGCGTGGCCGTGTTGTCGCTTTCGGGGGACGTATTTTACCCGACCAGATGCGCCCGCCCTCACGCAGTAATTTCAAGCCGCCCAAATATATCAATTCGGCGGATACGCCGCTCTTTCATAAGGGGCGTGTGCTCTACGCAGGGCAGCACGCGCGTACCGCCGCAAATGATCAGACTTTGATCGTGGTCGAAGGTTACATGGATGTGATCGCTTGTCATCAGGCAGGGTTCAAGGGGGCGGTTGCGCCACTTGGCACCGCCCTTACCGAAGAGCAGATCATGATCTTGTGGAAGATGATTCCGCACGATGTGAAAGAGCCTGTTTTGTGTTTTGATGGAGATGAAGCGGGTTACCGCGCTGCAACCCGTGTAGCTGATAAAATTCTTCCCCTTTTAAAACCAAACCAGAGTGTGCGTTTTGCGTTTTTGCCCGAAGGCGATGATCCTGACACTTACATTCGTGCCAGTGGTGTGGCAGGTTTTAAGGCGCTCATCGAACGTGCTATGCCGCTTGTTGATTTTATATGGAACCATACAACCGCCGGAAAAATTTTTACAACGCCTGAATCGCGCGCAGGACTCTCGGCAATACTGGAAGGTTACGCCGCAAAAATTCCGGATGCGCAGCTCCAATATTATTACAAACAGAATTTCCGTGAACGACTACGCACGGCTTTTGGCGGGAACTTTGGTCCGCGGCAGAAACAACCGGCAGGCCCTGCTGTTTCTCTCCCGCTTCCAGGCAAGACCAAGGCAAATACGCTGGCACCTGACATCATGCTTGTATGTGTAGTTAATCATCCGCATATTTATTCGGAGATTGAGGCGGAATTCAGCCGCCTTCACTTTGTGGATTCGGGCAATGCAGAGCTTGCTAACCTGATAATCCAGATTTTTCATGATGAAGGACCGGACCTTGAAGCAGATGATTTGATAGGCCATATCACTGCCAACGGCATGGGTAAAATTATCCATAATATTTTATCGCGTGAATCGCTTTTAACCCATGCAGGGTTTGCCCGCCGTGGAAGCGATCCGAAAAATGTACTCGAAGGATGGAAATCACTATGGAATCAATGGGATAAATCTTTTGAAAAAGACCTGCATGTGGCGCGGGAGGCTTTGGTTATGGCGATGACCCCGCAAAATGAGGAGCGATTGCTGGAGCTGCAGCGGCTCAAACGCAGCGAATCGTAACGAAACAGAGCGAATCGGTTAGCTCTTTGTTTTTTATAGAGAATCAGGTTTAATGGGCGAATCGAATCAGACGGTTTGCAAATTTGAAATTTTTTGATACAGGCAGCAAGTATGGCGGTAAAAAAACCAGTTAAGGCAACCAAGCCCACTCCGGCAAAGGCGAAAACTTCAAGTAAGGCTGCGCCGTCCAAGGTAAAGACACCAGCGAAAGCGCAGAGCAAATCCGCGAATAAACCTGCGGCCAAGGCCAAGCCAGCGGCGAAGGCTGTGACGAAAGTTGCGGCAAAATCGGCTGTGAAGCCGAAAGCCAAAGCTGCTGCGCCCAAAAAGGCGGTACCAGAAAAAGCAGTGAAAGAAAAAGCCTCAAAGAAAATGGCTCCAGTCCCACAGAAAAGTGAAAAAGGTTTGAAATCTCTGCCCAAACAGGCTAAAGAGGCCACGCAGAAGACGGGAAAGGCACCGCAGAAATTGCCTGAAAGTAAAATGCCCGCAAAAACTGCAAAGGAAGAACCACGTAAAGTGACCTCCTCGGCAGAGACGCCCCAAAAGACAACAACCGATAAAACGAAATCTGATCAGAGTAAGATGACTGCAAAAACAGCCACTAAAAAACTACCGCCTGTGAAAGCCCCCAAAGACAAGAAGGGGGACGAGAAAACGCCGCCGCCTGAGGCCGGTTTGACCACGGGGCAAAAAGGTAACCTTGAAAAGATCATCAAACGTTTGATTACGCGCGGCAAGGAACGTGGCGTCATCACTTATGATGAGCTTAACAACGCATTGCCCGCCGAAGAATTTTCGTCTGACCAGATCGAAGACGCGATGTCAACCATTTCTGACGCAGGTGTCCAGCTTGTCGATGGTACGGATGAAGGAACAGACGAGGCCGAAGCACCTGCTGCCGAAAAAGAAGAGGATTACGAAAGCGGCGGAAATATTTCCGACGATGATACGGGCCGTACCGATGACCCTGTGCGCATGTACTTGCGCGAAATGGGATCGGTGGAACTTCTTTCGCGCGAAGGCGAGATTGCCATTGCCAAACGGATTGAGGCAGGCCGCGAAACCATGATTGGTGGTATCTGCGAAGCGCCTCTTGCTATTGAATCAATTATCGCTTGGTACGAAGCCTTGCAAAAAGGTGACATTCTCTTACGCGAAGTGATCGACCTTGAAGCCACCTACGGCGGTGACGCCGAATTTACGGGTGAAGTTCCGGCTGTTCCTGCGGCGCCACCCGCACCAAAGGTCGAAGCGCCCGAAGGCGAAGCGACTGAAGGTGAAGGTGGAGAAGGCGCAGATGAAGTGGATGAAAACTCACTCTCTCTTGCTGCGATGGAAGCGGAGCTTGCGCCGAAAGTATATCCAATTTTTGAAGGCATCAAAAAGACTTATAAAAAATTGCAAAAAGCCCAGCAGGAAAAAATTGAGGCTGGTAAAGCGGTCACGCCTGCGATCATGAAAAAATATGATACGGTTAAGGCGGAAATGGTGGGCTTCATGAATGAAGTCAAACTCAACGCCGCGCGTATCGACCAGCTCATTGATCGCCTCTATAAAATGAACCGCGACCTTGTGTCACTCGAAGGTCGCATGATGCGCCTTGCCATTGATTGCGGCGTTAAACGCGAAGAGTTTCTCTCTCTTTATGAAGAGAACTTGCTCCACGCCAAATGGCGCGAAAGACTCAAAAAACTTACCGGCAAAGGCTGGGTAAAGTTTACTGATAAACATGAAAATGATGTCGGTGCCATCCGTGACCAGATTGACGCGATTGCGGGCGAGTCCGGCTTGCCGCTCTTCGAGTTTAAACGTATTGTAAGCACAGTGCAAAAGGGTGACCGCGAGTCCAATCGCGCGAAAAAAGAAATGATTGAGGCGAACCTGCGCCTTGTGATTTCCATTGCCAAAAAATACACCAACCGCGGTCTCCAGTTTCTTGACTTGATTCAGGAAGGGAACATTGGTCTGATGAAAGCGGTTGATAAATTCGAATACCGCCGCGGCTATAAATTCTCGACCTATGCGACATGGTGGATCCGTCAGGCCATTACCCGCTCTATCGCGGATCAGGCCCGCACGATCCGTATTCCGGTGCACATGATCGAAACCATCAACAAACTGGTGCGCACCTCGCGCCAGATGATGCACGAGATCGGGCGTGAGCCGACACCGGAAGAATTGGCAGAGCGTCTCCATATGCCGCTCGATAAAGTGCGCAAAGTCTTGAAGATTGCCAAAGAACCCGTCTCGCTTGAAACCCCGATCGGGGATGAAGAAGACTCGTCCTTGGGTGATTTCATCGAGGACAAAAACGCGATTCTCCCCGTGGAAAGCGCGATACAGTCGAACCTGCGCGAAACGACAACCCGCGTGCTGGCCACGCTCACCCCGCGTGAAGAGCGCGTCCTCAGGATGCGTTTCGGGATCGGCATGAACACCGACCACACGCTCGAGGAAGTTGGGCAACAGTTCAACGTAACGCGCGAGCGTATCCGCCAGATCGAAGCCAAGGCTCTCCGTAAACTCAAACACCCATCCCGCTCGCGCAAACTCCGCAGCTTCCTTGATACGTAATGGCGGAGGATTGGCTTGAGTGTAACGCATTCAAAATGGAAAAAGGCCGTTGTCATGACGGCCATTTTTCTTGCCTTGGCTATTGGCTCTTGCATGGTATGGCTGGAGCTTACGCGGGCAACTCCTGAAAATATACCAGAGCTGCGTGATGGTGATGTTGTCCTCCATACATCGGGGTCGGGGCAGTCGTTGGCAATCCTGATGGCCACCCGCAGCCTTTATACACATATGGGGATTGTACACATCACGCGGCATGGGCCGGTTATTGTCGAAGCTGCATCGGTTGTGATGCAGACGCCGCTTAAGGACTGGATTAAGCGTGGAAGATGGGGGCGACTGACTATACTGCGTAAAAAGGAATTATCACCGCAAAAGGCTGATGAAGTTGTATCGCATGCCGCATCCTATGTGGGGAGGCTGTATGATCCGTATTTTTCTATGGGCACTGACCGTATATATTGCAGTGAACTTGTGTGGTTGGCTTTTAAGGAGGCAGGTATAAAGGTCGGGAAGATTGAAAAAGTCGGGGATTTGGCGCTAAATTCTATGCCAGTCAAGAAAGTGATTGAGCAGCGCTGGAAGAAATACCCTGCATGTCACGCGCAAAAAATCCAAAATTTTCCCGAGTGCTGGGAAAAAATCCTTGAAGGCACAATTGTAACACCAGCCAGCATAGCTGACGATACGCAATTCGGAAGCGTATATTCGAATTACTTTTAGGATTAAATTACCCGAACAACTTGATTTCTAGGTTTATTTGGGCTTAATTACCCCTCTGGTTAAGCGCCTGTAGCTCAGTTGGTTAGAGCGAGCCGCTCATAACGGCTTGGTCGGGGGTTCGAGTCCCTCCGGGCGCACCATTATTACTCTTTGGCTTGATCGGACGTTTTTTCTTCCCGCCAGCGGCGGTGAATCCAGAGCCATTGCGCGGGATGCTGCCTGATCCACCCTTCCAGCAAAGCATGAGCCTCACGCAAAAGGTCATCATCACTCTTGGTCAGATCAAGTGGCTTGTGCAGGGTCACGCGGAAATTGGCACCCTCAAGTCGTTCCACCTGTACCGGAATAAGCGGGCAATTAAATTTTTTGGCGAGTTGAATAAAGGCGGTGCTGGTCATGGCGGGGCGTCCGAAAAAATTGGCTGCGACCCCTTGGTTGTATTTCTGGTCGATGAGGATGCCGATGCGCCGCCCTTGCTTGAGCGCACTCATCACCTGCCGCATCCCGTAAGATGATTTGGGATAAGTCTTGAGCGTACCATCCATACTGCGGCACTTATCGAGAATATCCTTCACGTACGGGTTATTGGGAGGACGGTAAATCAGATCGACATCAATATTTTTTTGCCGGAGCGAGGGTGCCGAGACTTCCCAGTTGGCCAGATGGCCGGAGAAAAATATCGCGGGGCTATCCGGTGATGTGGGGAGGCTACCCAGATGTGCCGCGCCCACCAGTTCCGACCGGTTCATATAAAGTTCGCGTAGGTGCGGATATTCGGCAAATACGCTGCCCAAATTTTCCCACATACCCGAAGCGATACGATTCGTATCATTGTTATTGGTATGGAGGGAAAGCTGGATATGGCGGCGCGCTTTGCGTGAGGCCGAGAGCAAAGGGCCGATACGTCCTCCGATAAAGCCACCCAGACGCGATGCGGCCTGCGGCGTGAGGGCGTGGAAGACGGCAAAAAGACTATAGACAAGAAATGCTTCTGCCAGATAACGAAGTTTTTTCATGATGACGCTGGGATGTATTTTTTAAGAAAGGCGATGAAAGCGGCAGGGTCATCAAACACAACCTCGACCGGAAGAACATCGATAAGTGATTTTTTGGCAAAGTCAGGCAGGCGGACATAGTCTTTTTCGGTTGTAACAAGGCGCGCATCGTGGGCGAGGGCGTCTCCCACAAGGCGTGTCATGTCGTCAATTGTATAGACATGATGATCGGCAAAACTGCGCCATCCGGCGAGGGTGACGCCAGCTTTTTCCAGCGTACTTTTGAACTTGTCGGGAAAGCCGATCCCGCAAAATCCGATATAGGGTACGTTGGGCAGGGCATCCTTGGCGCAGGGGGTAATTTGTGCGGTAAAAACAGGTTTGTCTGGCGGCAAAACTGCGCGGACATCCCGCGTATCGTCGCCGATCAGGATAAAAGCATCCGCGCGGTCAAGCCCGTCTTGCAAAGGTTCGCGCAAGGGGCCGGAGGGAATGACCTGTCCGTTACCGAATCCCATCTGCCCATCAATCACGCAAAAACTCAGCGTCTTATGCAGGCTGTAATTCTGAAACCCATCATCAAGGATAATGCAATCTGCCCCAGCAGAGAGCGCCGCGACGGCGCCGTCATAACGGTTGCGTGCCACAAACGTCGGAGCATGACGGGCAAGCAGGAGGGCTTCATCACCCCATAGGCAGGGATCGTGGCTGCCATCCACACGTTCGGGGCCCGTAATGCTACCCTTATACCCGCGCGTGACAAAGGTCGGCGAGAGCGAAATTTTCGATTGATCCAAGATCTTGCGCAGGGCAATGGCGGTGGGTGTCTTACCACTGCCCCCTGCCACCAGATTGCCAAGGCACAGGACAGGAATTTCAACAGGACGTGGGCTGGCCTGCGCACGGTGATGCCGCGCGCCAAAAGCATAAAGGAAGGCGAAAGGCGAGAGGGCCCACGCGGCGAGAGGGCCATAAAAGGGAGAACTGTACCAGTGGGTAGGCGTTTTCATGATGTCGGCGTCAGGACGGGAAGTCCCGCCAGTATAAACAAGGGTTCAAGTTCTTCGGCGACGGTATGAAGGACACCCGAGCGCGCTTTGGCAAAATCATACCCTTTCTGGCGGAGCTTGTTAAGCTCCTCTGGCGCGGAAAGATAGGTGCCAATAACGTCCGCGAGGTTAGCGGAATCAGAAACGCAGCAGGCGGCGCCTTCCTGATCCATCGGTGCATAGATGTCCTGAAGATTTTGGACATGAGGCCCGTGGAGCACGGCGCAGGAGAGTAAAGCGGGTTCAAGCGGATTATGTCCACCCCCACCATCACGGCTGAAACTGCGTCCAACAACACTCAAGGGAGCAAGGCGGTAAAAGAGGCCCATTTCTCCCAGCGTATCCACCAGATAAATGTCGGTTGCCGCGTCGGGTATCTCTGCCATGGAGCGCACCGCGGTGGAAAGGCCGGAGGCCTCAAAAAGCGGGATCAAACTGTCTCGCCGCTCGGGGTGACGCGGAATAATAATAGTTAAGAGATCAGGAAAACGGGTTCGGAGGTCGCGGTGGACACCAATAGCCAGTTCCTCTTCCCTGTCATGGGTGCTTGCATACACCCAAACAGGGCGCGCAGTCACGGCAGCTTTAAGCTCCGCCAGTTTTTCTGCATCACACGGAAGGGGGGATGCGGCAAATTTGATATTGCCCGCTACCACCACGCATCGCCCGCCCAGCTCCTCAAAATAGTGTTTATCCTGCGACGACTGGGTCAGGATAACACTAAAAGGGTTCAAAATCTCTCCGATAAAACCGCCCGCCATTTTCCAGTGCCGGAAGGAGCGCGGTGACATGCGGGCATTAATTAGGGCCATCGGAACATGGCGGCGGCCTATTTCGTTGATCATGCAGGGCCATAACTCGGACTCCGCCCAGAAAATAATGTCAGGCTTCCAGTGGTCAAGAAAACGCCGCACCCACGAGGGCCGATCAACCGGAAAAAAAGCATGAAAGGCGCGCGGTGGGAGGCGTTGCGCAAGAAGCTTGGCGCTTGTGGCTGTAATGGATGTAACGAGGGCCGATGCATCGGGGTGCTGCGCCAGAAACATCTCGATCAAGCGGAGCATGGACTGAGCTTCGCCGACACTGGCAACATGCACCCACAGCAGGGTACCAGCAGGGCGAGGGCGGTTATCAATACCGCAGCGTTCAGCAATTCGTTCAGGGTCTTCCTTGCCAATTCTCATGCGCCGCATGAGGATATGGTGGGCCAAAGGCTTGGCTACTGTCATCGTGTTTTTATAAAGCCAGAACAAGGGCATAAAAGAATTCCATCATAAAAAGATTCGGGCCCTTTATAGGGCCTGAAGGGAGAATCACCAAGTAAATTATAACCTGTTACGAGCAGGTGGCTCCTGCCGTTGTGCCTGTCTGACAACATTTAGGCGCTGCACCACCCGTTGGCGAACAGCCCGGGTTGGGGCAGACAATTTCAGGGTCGGTGCCTGTGCCAACGGTCACACCAGTCTTAATACCAGCACTGCATTTGGTGCCGGAGGTTTCGCTCAAGGGCGCTGTTACGCCAAGAAAGAGGTTCATCGCATCATATGTAGATGTCAAGGTTGTCGCTGTGGTTAGGGTAACAGATCCGCAGGCTGTAGGATAAGCGCCACGATCATAAGAATCCATGTCGGCGAGGGTTCGGATGGTAGCGGTCGCAAGGTTGGCGCAGCGCGCATCATTCCAAAGGGCTCTGATCTTATCACAAGCAAAGGCACCAAGGCTATTGGTCACGGCTGTATCGTGCCCCTCTCCGAAGGTATTAACAAACGCACCTCCAACATAACTTGAGACGGTACTTTGTATATCGGAAAGGTCACTGCTCCATGACGAGCCTGAGAAGGCACTTCCCGGGATTTGACCAAGCAGTCCGTTAAAACAGGTCAGCTCGAACACACTGTCCGGCTTAGCAATGGTTGATTCGGCAATCATGATTTCGCGCTGGGCTTCAGCCCATGCGCGATTCTCCATGTCGGTCAGGAAGGTTGCATCACAGGCCGGATCGGCGTGGGAAGGTTGACAGGGAAGAACAGCAAGGGCCGCCACTGCGATGCCCAGCGAGAACAAGGACTTCTTAAAAGACACCATTGACCACAAACTCCATATTTAAAGCCACCACTTTAATAGTTTACAACAGGATAGGGGGGCTTGGCAAAGCAATCGTGAAAAAAATCCCAAAAAACAGGGATGAACTAGGCCGTTTCCAGATCAATATCGAGAATGGCCATATTAAAGTCATACGAAACTTCGCCATCTTCGTCATCGCGGTAAATAACCCCGATAAACTCGCCATTCAGGATTACTTCGAGGGAATCTCCTGATTTGCGGTCTTTGAGGGCCAACCCAGGTTGGCCGAATTTGGTTTGCAGGTATTTTTGTAATTTGGCGATTTCTGCGCTTTGGAAGGGCATTAGCTATCCTTTCTTTCTAAAGAAACACGTTGGGGCGCCGTCAAATGGGTGGCGATATGATCTTCTACCACACGGCATAGACTTTTGCGATCTGTATCCGCTTGGGGGGTTGCGACTGGAAGGAAGGTAAGGCGAACAGTTGCTCCTTTGTTTTGCATAAATTCCCATATATGGGGAGCAAAATCCATGTCGGCATACCATGCATACAGGTCACGTTCGGCAATTGTGGGGGTGTGGCCATTAACGCGGATCAAATCCACAACAAAAGGTTGAATGGGTATGGCACCACCTTCCTTGGGTAGGGCCAGCGAAAAAAGGCTTGATTTGAAAGGCAAAACCTCCGTCCCGGGAGATGATGTCCCTTCAGGAAAAAGAACAAGGCTTTTTCCGGCTTTGAGCATATCATCAAGTGCTCCGGCCACTTTTTTGGCCTTGGCGGATGAGCGGCTGATAAAAGCGGTTTGCTGGATGCGAGCGAGATACCCGATTACCGGCCATCCGGCAATGTCTTCCTTGGCAACGAATGAGGCTTTCAGGACAGCGCCAATCACCGGAATATCGAGATAGGACAGGTGGTTACTGACATAAATAAGCTGGGTGCCTTCCACAGGCTCCCCCACCACTTCCATCGTGATGCCGATAATTTTGCACACCCCCTTATGCCACAGGCGCGGGATAATATAGGAGGCGTCCCCTTTGGTCAGATTGAAAATGACCAACTGAATAATCAGCAAGGGAAGCGTCCACAGCAAAATAAGCGCGATTTTTAATACGGCGATCAGGGCGGGCATACGAAGAACCTAGTCGGAAGATTTAAAATTTTTGGAAAAGTCGGAATCGCGTACCACATCTTTTTGCAGTTTGCGCTCGTAATGGCGCATATATTTGGACGTAACTTTATGGGTGGGCAACACAATGCAGACATCAATCGAATTGAAATCGGTATCAAGGTAAGCGCCTTGGCCAATATAGGCACCAAGACGTAAGTAGCCTTTGACTAAAGGGGGGAGATCCGAAAAAACGCGCTTTACGTCAAGCTCTTCCTTAGGCTTAAAGTTCAGGCCCACGGTGCAGTCGGGACTCGCTTTGGGGTACAAATTTTCAGGAGGCTGGTGGTAATAATGCAGGTAGGCGAGTTGATCTTCAATGGCCTTGGGGTCAGTCCCTTGAAAACTGGCACAGCCAAACATCAGGTCAATTTCATGGGTGGAAAGATAGCCGGCAATACCTTGCCACAGGCGCTGCATCACATATTTAGTGCGGTATTCCGGTAACACGCAGGAGCGTCCAAGCTCAAGGAGTTTCCCGCCGCATGACAGAAGCGGACTGATGTCAAATTCATGCGTCGTATAGAAAGGGAGATCGGCGGGCATACGCTCGGCGCGGAAAAGGCGGTAGGTGCCGACGATCTGCCCAAGCTCTGCGCTGCGTGACGTATCAAAAACGATCAAGTGATCGGCGTACTGGTCGTAATCGTCGAAATCCCGTTTTTGCGCAAGAACTTCGGCAGAAGGCTTGGCTCCGAACTCTTCATAGAAAACATTATAGCGCAGGCGCTGGGCGGCGATAACCTCGTCATCAGATTCGGCAAGTCGCAGCACAATTGAACTGTCAAGATCTGCGGACTCGGTCTCTCCCATCGGGGCCTTTTCGGGTGCGGCGGCAAGGGGGTGGGGATCAATATCTGTTTTCACGTTTCACGCTTTTGGGTATCGCCAGTGACAAGTCTCGCCATCCTAAGAATCCTGTGGTTTTCGTCAAGTAAACTCTTTTATGGTCGTTCAGTTATCCCTTAAATTCAATTTCAAAGTCACGAAAGGTGAGGTAACAGATGATACGGGACCAAAACGGGACATTTAGCGCTGCTTTTGTGTGCACGGGGAATATTTGTCGCTCCCCCATGGCCGAAGCACTGGCGCGATACATAATTACGAAAAATAACATAGGGGGTTTGCATTTTACTTCTGCGGGAACGCACGGCTACCATGTGGGGGAGAGGCCAGATCCACGAACTCTCGCGCTTCTGAAGCAAAGAGGAATTGAAACGCAAGGATTGAGGGCCAAAAAATTTACGGTGCGTGATTTTGAGGCTCATGATGTCATCTTGGGACTCGATCAAGGGCATGTTGAGTCGCTTCTTGCCTTGGCTTCCCCCGAGTATTATCCCAAAATTCATCTGCTAATGCCTTTTGCACAGAAAGGGCGAGTGTACCCTTTTGATAGCTATGATGTTCCTGATCCTTATTATGGGGCTGCCCAAGAATTCGAGGAAGTTTACAAAATGCTCGAATGGGCGTGCGCTTCGCTTTTGCAATGGCGCGCGGACAAAACCTAGTAACGGACACCAATCTCGGCTAGACGATTGAGTGTTTCCTGACGGGGGCGATGTGAAGATTGAACGCCCAAGCTGTCCCCGTTTGAAGCCAGCCATTCGTGAGCAAAAGCCTCGCCCTGTTTCATCAGGAGGTCAATAAAGGCCGGTGATGAATTAAGGCGGCTGGTATTATCCCACGAGTCTGGCGCATCCATATCAATGAGGTGGACGTTGAGGCGTGCCCCGTCATCAAGAGTGAGTGTGGCCATATCCATATGAATTTCGCCTTGATACAATTTATCGCGTGTAGCAAGCGCCTGTTCTGCTGACTTGGGTGAATGAAGCGAAATGACAATCAAATCGGTCGGGTTTGTATCAAGTAGCGGCGTAATCGCTGGATTAATCTTATAAGCGCCATCATGGTAAATGTAGAACATCTCGGAGTATTGCGCGAGCAGATCGGCACGGTCGCGGATCACATGTGCGCCAATTTCTTTGAGGGCAGCCGAACAGGCAATGCTATCCCATGTCAGATTTCTGCCGGTGTGAACGACATGGTCGGATGCACCGGTAAAAATATGAGTGCGCACAGTGTTGGTAAAAAGTTTGGTTTCACCTTTTTGTACGGCAGAAATATCCGGCACAACCTTGCGCAAGATATTCGACAAAATATGTGTTGTCCCGCCGATAAGAGGAACAGGGGAGATGGCTCCAAAAGCGGCGGCCATATTGAAATAGGTTTTGGGGAGATTGGGCCACGGTGAAGCGCTGTCTGCAAAAATTTGCGTGAGACTAGGGTGAATGCCAAAGAGCTGTCCGTATCCTTTGACGTTATTCCACAATTCTTCAACACGGCGGACACCATCATAAGGGCCGTCTGTGTTGAGGCCAGCCACCAGCGCGGCACCATTCATCGCGCCAGCACTTGTTCCTGAAACAGCGGTGATTGTACCACGGGCACACAAGGCTGGAATAAGAACTTTGATAACACCAGCCGTCCATGCGCCCCACGAACCACCGCCCTGCAAGCCAAGCGCAAAACGTGGGCGTAAAACGTCTTCGTCAACGGGCGTGATATGGGGGTTAAACTCTCTGTTCAGCGTGTTCATAAAAGAACTCTTTTTGTTTAATTGACTTTTATCATTGCTGATTCTTTTTCAAAAGTAATTACGCAGTGCAAAAAATGGCCTAAATCCTGCGATTTGGGCCATTTTTAATCATGCTTTAGGTGGAAAGGGGACGATTAGGCGTCTTCGTGAGCCTTAGGCTTGTCGCGTTCCTTCATCCAGCGGCGGATAGCAGCGATGCCGTGCTTGTCACGGTTGTAGCGCTCAGGCGCCAGATCGGGTGTTTTGAGGAGATCGGCCTCAGGAATGGGGCTACAATCCGTATCATTCAGGCGGATAAAATGGCGGATACGCGGCATAATTTCATGACGCCATTTACTGCCGTTAAAAATACCGTAGTGGCCGCAGGCCAATTGGAAATGATGGAACTGTTTGGCTTGCGGAATAGAGATGCACAAATCATGCGCGGCGGTTGTCTGGCCGCGCGCGGAAATATCATCCAATTCGCCTTCAATGGTGAGCAGCGCGGTTTTTTTAATTTTACCCGGAAGTACATCATGCAGATGATCGGTGAGTGGGTCGCGCCACTTCATCTGGTTTTTCGGCAGCAGGTGACGCTGGAAAACAACATCAACTGTTTGCAGATAAAACTCGGCTGGTAAATCCATCACGGCGAGATATTCGTTATAGAATTTGCGGTGGGAGTCAGCGGAGTCGCCATCCCCTTGCACCAGATGTTTGTAAAAATTCATATGTTGGCCAACATGGCGGTCAAGATTCATTGACATGAATCCACCGAGCTGGACAAAGCCCGGATACACGCGGCGGTAAGCCCCCGGATAATACATTGGCACATCGGCAATCACAGTTCTTTTAAACCATGATAACGGACGCTCTTCGGCAGTCTGGGTCACTTGTGTTTTGGAGACGCGGGTATCAATCGGCCCGCCCATCAGGATCATGCCCAAAGGCTGGTTGGGGTCGTTTTCGGCGGCCATCAAGGAAACAGCAGCAAGTGTTGGCACCGCAGGTTGGCACACGGCAATGACGTGCGTTTTGGGCCCAAGCAGACTTAGGAAGTGACGCACATAGTTGATGTAATCATCAAGATTAAATTGACCTTCCTTGAGCGGAATCATCCGCGCATCAACCCAGTCCGTGATATACACATCATGGTGCGGCAGAAGGGCTTCGACCGTACCGCGCAGCAAGGTGGCATAGTGACCGGACATTGGCGCCACGATCAAAACCTTAGGGTCTTTGCGTTTGGTATGACGTTTGAAATGAAGGAGGTTGCAAAACGGCTTTTCGACAATGAATTCTTCGGTAATTAGAACCTGTTCTTCCCCTATCATAGTGTGGGGAAGCTCGAAGCTTGGCTTTCCAAAACGCCGTGTTACCCGTTCAAACACCTCGGCACCAGCGGCAATTGTTCGGCCCAGCGGATAATAGGAGAGGGGGTTCAAAGGGTTTTGAAACGAGGTGCGGATGAGTTCTGCTGCAATGCGTCCTGGTGTGATGAGGGCATGCTGCAAATCATAAAAGTGATAAAGCACAATGAAATCCTTTTGCTACATGTACCAAGCTACACAAAAATGTGTTAAGATAAGGATAACGCATTTTTCATTTCTGACCAGAGCTTTCGTGAATTTAACGTGCTTGACAATATCCTGACCGACATAGCCTCGCCGGAGAGGCTTGGATCATCAATGGTCGCGCTGATTTTGGTCGCGCTGCTGGGGATGATGTTTGGCCCCTGTTTCGGAAATTCGAATCCCTGCCTATGGGTGGTGCTTGACAAGATATGTGGTGGATTGATCCGCCGTTCCTATAATACAGCGCGCTCGGAAACAACTCTCCAGTTTCGTGGGATGCTTTTGCTGGGGCTTTATGTCATTATAACCTGCATAATAGCTGCGCTCGCGGTTGTCGCAGAAATGCGTTTTCATCTGGCGGGTTTCACAGACCCACTTCTGCTCTCCTGCACATTATGTGGGGGGGCGACGTGGCACGGGATGGTCAAGTTACACCACGCCCTTGCCAAGGCTTTGGGAAAATCCAAAAAACCGGAACGGGGAAGTTTCTATGAAGTGGCCGTTTCAACCCGTTCGAACCTTAATACAACAGACGATCATGGTATTATTCGCGTGGCGATTGGTTTTCTGGCAACATCTTACGATAAGGGGCTGATTGCCCCTTTATTCTGGTATCTAATCGCGGGTCTTCCGGGGGCTTATATCTATAGTGGCATCGCCGCAGCGCGCTGGTCTCTCTCTAAAGATGGCTTTGCCAAGGGGATTGGAACCCTCGCCCTGCGCCTTGAAACACTGGCTGGATTTTTACCGCAAATTGTCTCAACGCCACTCATCGTTCTGGCAGCCTTGTTTACACCGGATGCCTCAATGCTACGCGGTGTACGCGGTCTTTTCACTTTTGGGAAAAGAGCACCCTACGCGGAAGGAGGCCTTCCTTTAACAGTCATGGCGTGGGCGCTGGGCGTATCGCTTGGCGGCCCGATTGAAGATAAGGACGGCAGCGTCCTCAAACGCGCATGGGTGGGGCCGCCTTCAAGTTCGGCGCGTCTTGAGCAAGAACATCTGCGCCGCGCGGTATATATGAACATCATGGCCTTTGTATTGATGGCCTCGATACAAGTGTGCCTCATTATGATCTGGAAGCTATTTTCTGCATAAAAGAGATACCCACGAGGAAGCCTGCGGGTATCTATGTTGATGCTAAAAGCCTAGGCCTTCACATCTGCCATTACTTTAAAAGAGATGATTTTGTCAGGATCAGCAGGAGGTTCGCCGCGCTTAATCTGATCGACAAATTCCATACCTGAAATAACTTCACCCCAGACGGTGTATTGACGGTTGAGGAAGCTGGCATCATCAAAACAGATAAAGAACTGGGAGTTAGCCGAGTTCGGGTCTTGTGAACGCGCCATACCGACGGTACCGCGTCCGAAATTGGTTTTGTTGAACTCGTAAGGAATATTGGGCAGGTCAGACCGTCCCATGCCGGTGCCGGTAGGGTCGCCGGTTTGGGCCATAAAACCGTCAATCACACGGTGCCAGATAATCCCGTCATAAAAACCCTTGCGCACCAGTGTTTTGATTTGCTCGACATGTTTCGGTGCTACATCGGGACGGAGTTTAATGACCACACGGCCATAGCTCAAATCGAGGTAAAGGGTATTTTCTGGGTCGAGTTGGGGTGTGCCTGCGGCATCAGGTGTTGCAGAAGTTGCCATCATCAAAAAAGCTCCAAAATGAATCATTGATATGGGTCGGGACAGTAGGGATTAATGGCCTGTCATGCAACAGAAAACGAGGAAAATGGACATCTTTTTACGTAACTTCTGTAAGGGAGGCATAAAAAACCCGCCAGATTAGGCGGGTTTTAAGAAGCTAAAGCGAATTATTGTTTCACATCTGCCAGAACTTTAAGGGAGACGATTTTGTCCGGTGTGGCAGGAGGCTCGCCGCGCTGAATTTGGTCAACAAATTGCATACCTTCCACAACTTGCCCCCAGACCGTGTACTGCCCTTGCAGGCTGCTGCATCCGGTGTTGTCAAAGCAGATGAAAAACTGTGAGTTGGCAGAGTCCGGATCATTCGAGCGTGCCATACCCACGGTACCGCGAATGTAATTGACTGAACTGAATTCCGCCGAAATGTCCGGCAGGGTTGATCCGCTGGTGCCAGTACCCGTCGGATCGCCGGTTTGCGCCATGAATCCGTCAATCACGCGGTGCCAGATCAGTCCGTCATAAAAGCCCTGACGCACCAGAGTCTTGATCTGGGCAACGTGCTTGGGCGCAACCTCGGGCATCAACTTAATCAGTACGCGCCCGTAACTCAAATCCAGAACCAGAGTATTCTCCGGATCGAGTTTCAAATCATCGGCGCGTGCCGTAGAGGTAACAGCCATCATCATGAAACAGCTTAAAAGAAGTAAAAATTTACGCATGGTTTATCCTTTCCAAAAACATGCTATACCGGAGGGAAGATTATGGTTTTAACGCACCTCATGCAACAGGAAATTATGTACGCGCAACTCGCCTTGACTTATGGAACCCCGCTCTGGGTATATGATGCCACTCTAATCCGTGCGCGGGTTAGAAACCTCAAAAGTTTCGATGTGATCCGCTTCGCCCAGAAGGCCTGTTCAAACATCCATATTCTTAAGTTAATGCGCGAATCGGGCGTGATGGTTGATGCTGTATCGCTGGGCGAGATCAAGCGGGCGGAGGCTGCGGGATATTCAGGCGAAGAAATAGTCTTTACCGCCGATCTGATGGACCGCGAGACACTGGCTTATATGATGAAGCACAAAATCACTGTCAATGCCGGATCAATTGATATGTTGACGCAGCTTGGCGAACGGAGCGCAGGCCACAAAGTCTGGCTGCGTATCAATCCTGGCTTCGGTCATGGACACTCGCCCAAAACAAATACGGGCGGGGAAAATAGCAAACATGGTATTTGGCATACGGATGTGCCGTGCGCTTTGGCTGAAATCAAAAAATATAATTTGGATCTTGTCGGTGTGCATATGCATATCGGATCAGGCGTGGATTACGGGCATCTGGAGCAAGTATGCACGGCGATGGTTGATCTTATCAAACGTGAAAACATTGATGTCCCGTCCATCTCTGCGGGGGGTGGGCTTTCTGTCCCGTATCAAACGGGTGAAGAGCCTGTGGATACGGCCCATTATTTTTCGTTGTGGGATAAAGCGCGTCAAGATATTGAACGTCATCTGGGTCATGCCGTAACGCTTGAGATAGAACCGGGTCGCTACCTTGTGGCGGAAAGCGGCACACTCATTACGGAGGTACGCGCTGTCAAGGATATGGGGGCGCGGCATTATGTGCTGGTGGATGCCGGATTTACCGAACTGGTGCGTCCTGCGATGTATGGATCGTATCATCGCATGAGCGTAACCGCTCATGATGGGATGATAATCACAGGTGAGTGTCGGCCGACCATTGTCGCGGGGCCGCTGTGCGAGTCGGGCGATGTGTTCACCCAAGAAGAAGGCGGTGTTCTTGCGCCGCGCGATCTTCCTCCGGTTCAGGTTGGTGATTTTCTTTTGATCCACACGGCAGGGGCCTACGGAGCCTCGATGTCGTCGAATTACAACACGCGTCCTTTATGCGCTGAAGTTTTGGTCGAGGGGGATCAGGCAACACTCATTCGCCGCCGCCAGCGCGTTGACGAACTCCTCGCGCTTGAACAGGATAAAACCTTAAACAAAAGCAGGTTGAGCTGATCCTGAATCAGAGCGCGGCTGATGAAGGGCCTGAAGTTCGGTGCAGCGGTCAAGAAAAACCCGTTTGGTGGAGACTGCCTCGCTGGCCCGCGCGATTGTTGCAGGCTTAATGTGGGATGCCAGAACCGGATCGGCAAGAAACGCCTCTACCAACCGAGCCGCGCCGTGGTCATCATCATTCCAGTAAAGCACCTGACCCTCAAAGAAACTATAACCCTCACCGTTGAGAATAATCTCGCGCAGTTGGTCCTCGCTGACATCCTTTACTCGCGTATTTGAGCGCTCCAGTTGTTCGAGAGCTTCGGCGGCATCAAGAATCCGGAGATGAGAAGAGGGGGATGTTTTTGGCTTCCTGTGGCGGCGGTCGAATTTCTCTTTTAAAAATTCGCACACATCACCGCTTACGCCATCGGGTGTGCCGGGCCACTCGCGAGTCATGAATTTACGGCGATAGGGATCATGGAGTAGGGCGGCGGCCACAAGACTATCCTCATCGCCCCAGTTATTCTGTACATCCAGAGCAAAATCAAGCTGGCGTCCGCACATGTCAATTGTGTCACTCGCCGGATCATCGGCGGTCAGGTGAATCATCACTTGGTAGGCCGACCTGATGGGAGCAGAATCACGAAGGCCGGAATAGACAAAATCCTTAAGCCGGTCAGGCACGGTCTTTTCAAGAGGTTCAAGGGTGGTGCGTGCAGCGGCAAAGGCCTCAATAAGACGGATTTCACATGTCTCGTTTCCGGTAACACCGACAATATGATCAATATCGCGCTCACGTTTGGACAGTACATGCGAGGCTTTGAAGAAATCATCAGTCACGGGGACGGCATTGTCCTGCTCGAGTATTTTGGTATGACGCAGCATCATATAACGGCGCAAGAGGAGGGAGCTATCATCACGAAGACCCGACTGCGCGGCTTCGCGCAGCGTATCGAGATGATCAAGGACAGGCGCAGGGACAACAAAGCTGTAGTAATCGCGTTCGCAAAAAATCGGGGTCAGGTTCAGATCATCCAAAAAGACGGCAGCCAGAAAATCAGGATCAGTTTCGGGAAATAAGCGGTACAGTTGCTGGGGAATACCGTTCACAGGGTCAATGGCCCTTTTCTGGATATGGCGAGGGCTATGTGGGACAAGATCGAAAATAGCGCGGATAGGCAGATAGTCGGGCAGTTCGATATGCGAAAAGTCCATGAAGGTCCCCTGTATTTTTTGTTTTTTGGAGAATATGGCAAAGTACAGAAAAAGTCAAGATTTCAGAGGGATTTGCTGAAGCCGCAAACTTTGACAAACGGCGAACGCTTCAGGTACCTTTGTTCGTCAACTTTAACAAGAGGAGTGTAAGATGACAAAACTGAATGTTAAATTCGAAAAAGAAGTTGAACCTAAAGCAGTCGAGCCTGCAGTAACCAGCGTAGCAGAAACACCTGCTGCCGTCATACCTGCCGCAAAACTCGAAATCTAATCATTTCGGCCATGTGTTTTAAGCGCGCGATTGCTGCCCTCTCAAGGGGCAGCTTTTTTATGCCGCGAGGGCTCGCGCGATAATCGTCTGTGCATGTTTGGTATAAGGCGCAAACGTAAAGATGGAATCAAACGCGGCTTTATCGAGTTTGGCCGTGACGTCACTGTCACTCTCGAGCATGTCGCGCAGGGAGGATGTGCCATCGCTCTCCCATACTTTCATTGCCGCGCGTTGCACAATCCGGTAAGCATCTTCGCGGGCAATGCCGGCTTGGGTCAAAGCCAGAAGCGTGCGCTGCGAGAAAACAAGCCCACCCATGCGCTCTAAATTTGCCATCATGCGTTCGGGATAAATCAGCAGATTTTCAACCACATTCGCAAGGCGGTTGAGTGCAAAATCAAGGGTCACAAAGGTATCGGGCGCAATAAAGCGTTCCACTGCAGAGTGCGATATATCGCGTTCGTGCCACAGCGCCACATTTTCAAGAGCCGGAACAACGGCGGCGCGCACCACGCGGGCAAGGCCCGTCAGGTTCTCGGTGAGAACGGGATTGCGCTTGTGCGGCATGGCTGATGACCCTTTTTGCCCGGGTGAGAAAAATTCTTCGGCCTCGCGCACTTCAGTCCGCTGCAAATGGCGGATTTCAATGGCGATATTCTCAATTGAGGAGGCAATCACGCCCATCGTGGCAAAGAGCATCGCATGGCGGTCACGCGGAATAACCTGTGTGGACACGGCTTCGGGAACAAGGCCAAGTTTGTCTGCAACGTACGATTCAACCTCGGGCGGGACAGTGGCAAATGTTCCAACGGCTCCTGATATAGCGCACACAGCCACTTCGGCGCGGGCCAGAGTCAGGCGTTTTTTGGCGCGGGCGAACGCCGCATAATGGCCCGCAAGTTTCACGCCAAAGGTCGTGGGCTCGGCATGGATACCGTGGCTGCGGCCGATGGTGATCGTGTGTTGATGCTCAAGTGCACGTTTTTTAAGTGCAGCCAAAACCTTATCAAGATCACCAAGCAAAATATCAATCGATTGGGTCATCTGCACGGCAAAAGTTGTATCAAGAACATCGGAGGAGGTCATGCCCTGATGCATGAAGCGGGCTTCGTCCCCGACAAATTCGGCAACGCTGGTGAGGAAGGCAATCACGTCATGCTTGACCTCGCGCTCGATCTCGTCAATGCGCGCCGCATTGAAATTCCCGCGTTCGCGCAGGGCCTTGGAAACACCCTGAGGAATCATCCCGATCTGCTCCTGAATTTCGGCAGCCAGTGTTTCCACTTCCAGCATAATGCGGAATTTATTGTCGGCTTCCCAAATGGCAGCCATGTCGGGGCGGGTATAGCGGGGTATCATGTTACATCCTTGGTGTTAAGCCTCCAAGTGATACGATAACCCTTCACCAGAATCAAGGCTGCCTATTTCTAGAAATACCGAACGATCAGATAAATGTGGCAGATGGCGATAGTAAGAATTGTCAGAGGAAAGCCATAGGCCAGATATTTCATAAAGGAAATGGGGCTTCCAGCGCGATCAGCGAACGAGGCAACCATCACGTTGGCGCTGGCCCCGATCAGAGTCCCGTTTCCACCAAGGCAGGCTCCCATAACCAAGCTCCACCACAAAGGGTTGAGGGCATCGCCTTGGCCGAATGTATCGCTCATACTTTGAATAATGGGAATGAGTGTGGCGACAAACGGGATATTGTTAATAAAGGCCGATATGAACGTGGAAGCCCACAGGATGACGATGCCAGTCTCTTTCATGTCGCCATGTGTCATTTCGATAACCTTTTGTGCCGCAAGGGAGAGCAGCCCCGTATGCTCAAGTCCTGCAACAACAACAAAAAGACCAAGGAAGAAGAAGATGGTATCCCACTCAACTTCGTGGAAAGCGGTCAGAACCTTTTTGTTTTTTTCAGACATCGGGCGGCCAAAACCATCAAGAAACATGAGGAGAGCAGCTCCGGCAAGTGCTAACGTTCCTGTGCCGACATTCCAAAACACAAACCCGAGGAGGACAAGTAAGAGTACAGTCAATGATTTAAAAAGAAGAGTTTTGTCCTTGATGGCTTTGGAGGCATCATAGCGGAGCAAGTGAGCGCGTGCACGCATCGACGTAGTCATGTGACGCCCCCAGAAAAAATCAAAAACAGCAAGGAGCGCAACCATGATAATCAGGACAACGGGTGTCATGTTGTAGATGAAATCCATAAAATCGAGGCCGACGGCAGAGCCAATCATGATGTTGGGCGGATCTCCAATCAGCGTGCCGGTTCCTGCAATATTGGAGAAAAGAATTTGAGCCAGAAGGAAAGGAAAAGGTTTGAGTTTGAGTTGTTCAGTGAGAAGCAAAACAATAGGGACAATCAGCATTACGGTCGTAACGTTATTCAGGAAAGCCGAAAATATCCCTGTTATCACCGACATAACGATAAGAAGTCCCCGTGGACTGGCACGCACAGACTTGGCAGAAATAATCGCCACATACTGAAAGATGCCGCTTTCCTTCATGATGCCGACAATCACCATCATGCCGATCAGAAGAAAAAGAGTATCAAAATCGATGGCATTGATTGCTTGTTCCTGATCCAGAAGCCCCACCATGATAGTCAGCGATGAGGCAACTAAGGCAATGACAGCTTGGTTCATTTTTTCCGCAATCAAAACGGCATAAACCATACCCATAATGGCTAGAGATATATAGGAAGCAGGGATTCCAAAAATAAGATCATGCATGACACAACTCCTCCGCCTGATGGCGGGTTACGCAGAAAACTAGGATGAAATCGATTGGGCGCTTTCTTCAGCTTCAACGTCATCCAGAACACGATGAAGATAAGACAGGCAGGATTGTTCGGAAACAAGACCCACAAACTCCCCATCATCACCAACAACAGGCAGTGGACTGCCATGCTTTGAAATGCGACGAATAGTTTCGAGCATTGACAAATCTGGAGATAGGATAGCTTCGCTGGGGTTGACAACAACGTGATGGGCGACGCTTTGAGGAGCCAGTTTGCGGATACGCTTGGCGGCGCCTGGGGCTCCACCGATAACAAAGCCGAGATCGGTAATGCCCCCCTCTACACGTGCGGCAGTCGGGAGCAAGTCGTCCATAAGTGCATGGAGTCCGAACATTCCCAAAAATTTACCGTGATTATCGACGACAGGGACAGAGCGTATGCCGTTCTGTGAAATTATCTCGAGGGTTTCCTCAACTGTCATATCCGGTCGAGCGGTCACAACATTCGGAATCAGAGCTTCTCTGCAGGCCATATTAGCCTCCTGTATTTTTAAAACTGGCGCATGCCAATTTCTCAACTTTGGCGGCACCATACGCCCCGATTTTTTGCGTTGCAAGAAAAATAATCAAAAATAAACAGGAGATAGAAATGGAACTACATCAGTCCTTTATTCCGCATTGACGACACACCTGTTTTTGAAACCACCAGATGGTCGTGGATAATTATGCCCAAGGGTTTGGCGGCAGCAATGATTGCCTGCGTCATCTCGATATCGGCCTTGCTGGGTGTGGAGTCGCCGCTCGGGTGGTTGTGAACCAGAATAACGGCGGTCGCGCCAAGCTCGAGTGCACGTTTGACAATCTCGCGTGGATAAGCAGGGGTATGATCGACAGTGCCCGATTGCTGAATCTCATCGGCAATCAGTTCGTTTTTTTTGTTGAGAAACAGCAGGCGGAAATTCTCGCGTGGCTCAAATCCCATATCGGCTTGGAGATAGGAGAGGAGATTATTCCAGCTATTGAGAATGGGCTGACCGATATGCGAGCATTTGAGAAAATGAAAGGCCGAAGCCTCGATCATCTTAAGCGCAATAGCGGTATTTTCGGAGAGGCCAAACGCCACAAGCTCGGCAACACTTGCGCGAAAAACACTATGGAACGAGCCAAAATTTTTAATCAGGTCTTTGGCAAGCGGTTTGACATCGCGCCGCGGAATAGCGGTGAAGAGGATCAGTTCCAGAATTTCGTACTCGGCCAAGGCCTCAATACCGCCTTTGATAAAACGCGCGCGCAACCGATCACGGTGTCCGGTATAATGAGGTTCATCCTCGGGCAAAAGGGCAGCTTGGCTCATAGCGCAAGCTTAGCGTTTTTGAAGGAAAGGCTCAAGCCTGAACCGCGCAAATAAGCGTAAAGAAACGCCGCGCGGTATTAAAATCCATTTCGGCCTTGTCCTTGAAACGCGCGACCACCAGTTCGGCGGCTTCGTTATGGATGGCGCGGCGGGCCATATCCACGGCCTCAAGACGGAAATGGTTACCTTCCGCGCGAATGCTCTCATAACTTTCAACCATCATGAAATAATCCTGCACCAGTTTACGGTACGGGGAGGGCGAAATAGCAAGTGTTTGAAGCTCCTCGCCATTGGCTGCATCAAAACGGAACACAAGGCGCGAGTCGCATAAAGAAAGTGTAACGTGATAAAGCTCGTCGGGAAATTTGAGCAGCTTGAAATCATTGGCTTCCAGCAAGTCCCTAATAGCAGTGTCGCGCTCCTGAATAAGGAAAGCATCACTGTGCAGTCGCTCGGGTGTCACCAGATGAAACGAGGCAATGCCATAAGCCCCGTGTGGCAGATTAGGATTCGAGTCGCTCAATTTTAGCACCGCACGCCTCGAGTTTTCCGGCCAAATTTTCATAGCCGCGGTCAAGATGGTAAATACGGTCAATGGTGGTCTCGCCCTCGGCAACAAGTCCGGCCAGAACCAAGGAAACCGAAGCCCGCAGGTCAGTTGCCATCACTTCCGCGCCTTTGAGTTTTTTCACCCCGCGGACAATCGCCGAACTGCCATGCACCGTAATATCGGCGCCCATGCGGCGCAGTTCCGGCACGTGCATAAAGCGGTTTTCAAAGATGGTTTCTGTGACCATCCCCGCGCCTTCACACAAGGTCAGCATGGTCATAAACTGGGCTTGCAGGTCGGTGGCAAAACCCGGGTAAGGCTCGGTCATGATGTCGGTGCCGATAAGCGGACGCCCGTTGCGGTGAACCATCACATCCGCGCCGTCTTGCTCGATGGTCAGTCCTGCGCGCTCGAGTGGCAGAATGAGCGAGGTTAGAAAATCGGTACGGGTTTTCTGGAGGCGAACCGTGCCGCCAGTCAAGGCAACCGCAATCATAAAGGTGCCAGTTTCAATCCGGTCGGCGAGCACATCATGTGTCATGCCGTGAAGATAAGGCACACCTTCAATATGGATTTCCGACGTTCCAAGTCCGGTAATTTTTGCACCCATTTTAATGAGAGCCTCGCCCTGATCGACAATCTCCGGCTCGCGTGCGGCGTTAATCAGGATGGTCTCGCCTTTGGCGAGCGTTGCGGCCATCATCACGTTTTCGGTGGCACCAACTGAGACTTTGGGAAAAATGATACGTGCGCCGCGAAGGCCACCCGCAGGCGCTTTGGCTTTGACGTAGCCTTCTTCCAGAATAATCTCAGCGCCCATCGCGCGGAAACCATCCAGATGCATATCAATCGGACGGGTCCCAATGGAGCAGCCGCCGGGAAGAGAAACTGTGGCCTCACCCATGCGGCCGAGAAGTGGCCCCATCACGAGGATGCTCGCGCGCATTTTACGCACAAGATCATAGGGCGCTTCGGTTGATGTAATGTTGGAAGCATTGATAATAGCAACGCCATCACTACGCAGTCCCACAGAGACGCCCATTTCTTTTAAAAGGGCGGCCAGTGTACGGATGTCTTGCAGCGCGCAGGGCATATTGCCCAGATGCACACTCTCGCCCGTGAGCATGGAGGCGCACAAATGCTTGAGCGCGGCATTCTTCGCGCCGCTGATGGGAATTGTACCATTAAGGACAGTGCCGCCCTGCACGCGGATTTTATCAAGCTCCGACGCGCGGATAACCGCGTTGGGGTCAATCGCCACAAATTCGGGTTGTTCGGCAAAGAGGGGTTTCTGGGCGGATGAAATGCTCATTAACGCGGATCCTTTGGTGTTGGGGATGGGAAAGTATAATCATAAGAAGAAGGGGCCATCATGTTCATAAAAACATACTGGCCTGCGATATCAAGGGTAATGCCTGCTGCTGCGCCAATAACAGCGCCCAGCTCCTCGCCGATTAGATAGCCGGTTCCGGCTCCGGTGGTGGTTAGAAAAATTGTGACCAAACTACGCATGTTAAATCTCCCTGTTTTTTTTGTTTTTTTAAATGCGCGGTAACGTGACGCCGCGTTGGGACATGTATTTGCCCGCACGGTCGGCATAACTTACTTCACAAGGGCTGGAGCCCTTGAAGAACAGGAACTGCGCAATGCCTTCGTTGGCGTAAACTTTGGCAGGGAGCGGAGTTGTGTTAGACAGCTCCAGCGTCACATGACCTTCCCAGCCGGGCTCGAGCGGCGTGACATTGACGATCAGTCCGCAGCGCGCATAGGTGGATTTGCCAAGGCACACCACCAGCACATCTTTGGGGATGCGGAAATATTCAACCGTACGGGTCAAAACGAATGAATTGGGCGGAATGATGCACACATCTCCTGAACGTTCTACAAAACTCTGGTTTGAAAAATTCTTGGGGTCAACCAGCGCGTTATCGACATTGGTAAAAATCATAAACTCGTTCGAGCAGCGCGCGTCATAGCCGTAGGACGAGAGCCCATAGGAGATAATTTTCTCGCCATTTACTTCGCGGTTTTGCTTTTCGGCAAAAGGCTCGATCATGCCGTGGCTCAAGGCCTTCTCACGAATCCAGTGATCGGGCATGATCCCGGGAAGGGCGAGGGGGGCAGTGTCAGGTTTGGGCAGCGGCGAAGACATCGTGATCCTTTCAGGCGTTATTTGAAGGCCGGAATTTTTTCAACAGCGGATTGTGGGTAAAGAACTTGCGCGGGCTCTTCATAGCGCAGCGCGCTCAGGCACTTATGGCCGTTCCATCTGAAGTCATTGAGAAAGGCAAGATCAATCAGTGTCATAAACCCGGCAACATTATAGCCGGCTTTTTCACACAAATTTCCAGCAGCTTTGAGGGTTCCTCCTGTGGCCAGAACATCATCCACCACGAACACGCGGCCCTCACCGGATTGAAGAGCAATGCGGCGTGGGGCATATTCGGTGTCAAAAGATTCGGTGTGAACGGGCGGTGGAAGTTTGCCGTCCTTGCGGATCATCAGCATCCCTTTGTTGAATTTTTGCGACAAGGCACCCGCCAAGATAAAACCGCGCGCATCCAGACCGCCAAACATATCGATTTCATCAAGGTCATGGTTGATCGCCAGAATTTTGCCCAAAACATCGGTTACAAGGGTAAAATCTCGCTCAAGCAGGGGCGAAATATTGCGAAACAGAACGCCATCCTCGGGGAAGTCAGGTGTCAGTTCAATCTGTGATTCGAGGCGGTGCATGGTTGTGGCGGGGATCATAACGCAGTTCCTTCCTGTGCTAAGGTCGTAATTTCTTGTTGTGTATCAGATGGTTGAGAGTCTTTCCGTTCGGAGGTCTGGTCTTTGCGGCGCTTGAGATTGGCGCGCAGCGCCGCCGCGCGCTGATCCAGAAGGGCGCGCTGGCGTGCGGACTGAAGGGAAGTTTGATCCTCGTTCAGAGACATTGCAAAACCTTTATTCATAAAACAGGAAAGTCTGGTGGCAGACCATACACAATTCATAGCCCGCCTTCCACATTTTTCGCAATGATTCCGCGTGTTTTTGCTCCAAAAAGAGGTGGAGGAAAATATAGAAACAATTTAGTTTGACATTATCTAAAATTTTATGTAAATTAAAAGAATGAGGGGAACGTAAGTAGTAAGTAGTACAGGGGACGTAAATTGAGGAAGTAAACGGGCTTTAGGGCCAGTGGTTAGTGAAAGTACGGTCAAATGGTGGAGTAGTAGTAAGGGCAAAAAACGAGCCGGAAGCGGCGAACTGCGGAGATGGGGACAAATTCAGTGGGGGCTGAGACAATAGGTTAAGTGAGCGAGGATGGTGTGCATCCTGCGATAGTAAGACGATTTTTTTGAGTTTTCTTTTCTGGTACCCGTGACTTGATCCGCCTTAGGGCGGATTTTTTTTGCCTAAAAAGTCAGTAAATGTGGGTTCTGTGACGGTTTTTCTTGACGCAGTGCAATATTAGGAGTTTTTTGTAAAAAATTGACAAAAGACAAATGGCCCTGCAAAGCCAAGCAAGTAAAGGATACAAAAATATGTTGAAATCGACCACCCTTGATGTTTCCAATCATCCCAGTTTCGATGCCCATGAACAGGTTGTGGCTTTCGAGGATGAAGCGCTTGGCCTTAAAGCCATCATTGCGGTTCACAATACCAATCTGGGGCCAGCCCTAGGGGGGTGTCGTATTTATCCTTACGCTCATCAAGATGATGCGATCAATGATGTACTGCGTCTCTCACGCGGGATGACCTATAAGTCGGCGTTGGCGGGTCTTCCTTTGGGAGGCGGCAAAGCCGTGATTATCGGCAATCCCAAAACCATCAAGTCGGCGCAGTTTATGGAACGTTTCGGTGAAGCGATTGAGAGTCTCAAGGGGGCCTACATTACGGCGGAAGATGTAGGTTCAACAGAAGAGGATATGCTGGCGATTGCCCGCAAGACCAGTTACGTCGCGGGCCTTCCCGAACAGGAGGCCGATGGTACAGTAAATGGCAATCCCTCACCCGTAACGGCGTATGGTGTCTATCATGGCATTAAGGCCGCGTGTAATTTTCTCTGGGATGAACCATCTCTCGAAGGACGCAATATTGCCATTCAGGGATTGGGCGCCGTGGGCTATGCGCTGGCGCGTTATGTGGTTAAAGAAGGGGCAAAAATTACCGTTGCCGATATTAACGAGGACGCGATTGCCCGTGCCAAAATCGAATTCGGTGAAAACATTGTTGTTACCGATAGCGCCGTCATTCATGCAGCAGACGTCGATATTTTTGCGCCCTGTGCCTTGGGGGCGGGCCTCAATGATACGACTATCCCGCAAATCCGCGCCAAAATTATAGCTGGTGCGGCCAACAATCAATTGGCGCAGCCGTGCCACGATGACATGATCAAGAACCATGGCATACTTTATGCGCCGGATTATGCTGTTAACTCCGGCGGCATTACCAGTGTGGGCTATGAATATTTTGCTCGTACGGGCCGCAACCCCTATCACCATCCACTGGATCACAGTCATATGATGCAGCATGTCGAGCGTATTGAGGATGTTCTGAAGCATGTCTTCATCTTTGCGCTTAACCGTAATATCGGAACGGGCGAAGCCGCCAACATGTTGGCCGAAGAAATCTTCAAGGGGAGCGGCGTTGCCACTGTGTCCAGTGCTGCATAATTGCGCGGTAGGATAAAGGCTCGCTTAAGTCATACAGACGGTGCGGACGCTCTAGCATCTGTCCCGTATCGCGCCCGAGTGGATAAGATTTAATCCGCGCGCGGCTGCCATCCGGCAGGAACGAAAGACTTCCCAAGGGCAGCGAGAGTTCAAGTCCGGCATAGACGTTCGTCTTGTCACCATAAATATCGGTGTCCTGCGCATTGGTGACTGTCATCTTGCCGCCGATTTGAAGCCCATTGGGCAAAGCGCTATCAAGCCCCAACGTGCCGCCAGTATCTCCGGCCAGATAGCGTCCCACCGCAAGGGAGGCGGTTGTCGATGTTCCCGGTAATTCATAGTACCCCGTGATATGACCGGTCAGAATATGATCGCCGTTGAACCCGAGGGCGAGGGATGTTGCTGGATCGCGCTTCATGGCAATGGTGGCGTCCACCCCCACCGCCCACGCTTTGCCAAAGGGGCGATAGAGAATTTCCCCACCCATCCCGCCATACATCTCCTCAAAATATCCTGAACTTAACGCCACATGAACATCATCAAGCGGCGTTCCCATCGCCGTAATGAGATTGCGCTCGAGTGTGAACCGCTTGGCCGCAAACGCATCAAGGTTGGAACGTACCGGCAGGAGGGTCAGTCCCCGAAAATCATTGAGGGATTCAAGATTATCCGCAAGATTGATCCGCAAGGCTTGTTCACTCAAAAAATATTTTTTGAAATGTTTAAAGTAAGTGGGAATAAGGCCGCTGCGGTAAAGGATACCGTTATCCTCCTCGGACAAAGAGGCCTCATTTACCAGATCAAGACGTAGCCCTTGTAGCGTACGGAACAAACCGCGCACAGCAAGGCGATCTGGGAATACGGCATTCTCCCACACTTCCTCAGGCGAGACGCCAAGCTGGACATCGCGGCGACTCAACGCAATTTCAGGGCCTTTAAGGCCATAGCGCCGCAACTGGAAGGCTAGTTGATGGACTGATTTGGCGGCCTTTGGTTCAGTCAAACGGGCCGCGATCCCCAGTTGTTCGGGGGCCGAATGCCCCTCAAGCAGAGCCACATCGGATGACATCATCAGGTCGGTTGTATTTTTTTTGCGAAAGAGGGGCGGGTGGGTCTGCGCCGTAAGCGGGGTGCTGGCTGTTAAGGGCCAATGAGCGAGGTTTTGGCTGACGCTGACACGGGACATGATATGATCGCCCCCCGCCCAAGCGAGTCCCACATCAAGCCATCCAAGCGGACGATACGAAAACCCGAGTGCCCACGGCGCGGGCGCATCAAAGTTAGTGTCGGCGTTTTTCTCGGCGTCCCAGTCGTCGCTGCTCCAATCGAATTTCAGGGTTAATCCGTCAAGCTGTGTGTCATAGGACATCCCCGCAAAAACGCCCATGTGGCCCTTAAAGAAATCGGAGAGGCGTTGCGGGTCGTCACCGTCAAGCGTGCGGTCTGACGAGGCTCCCAGATGCTGGGTAAGGAGGGGATTGCCAAACACCTGCCGTGTGCCCATGCGGCCCCATCCGCCGCCCACCGTCATATCAAACGCATGATAGCGTTTGGACAGGGTAATATATTCGCCCGCCATGCGTTTATGGCCGAAGGCTGACTGAACACCAGCAGCAATCGCGGGTCTAAATTTCTTTTCTTTAACGAGAAGGAGTTTCGCATCAATTCCCGGATAAAGATGCGTGGCGGTGTCATTAAAATTCTCTGCCTCATAAGTCTGGCGAAGCCCCACAAAAAGAGACGGGGTAAGTTGAATGCCCGCAGCCACATGTGTATAAGGCGCACTACGCGCGACACTCATCCGTCCCGTTCCGGCGACATCCATGCGCGCAGTGGGAATTGTATTGAGACCTAAAGAACCGCCAAAGAGGGAAGAGGAATCGGCAAGGGCGCACGGCGAGAAGAGGATCGCTCCGTGCAAACTTAATAATCCCATGACACAGATGAAAGCCGTGCGGTGCGGCGCGTCCATAGTGCTATCCCAGAAGTTGATCGAAGGACACCACTTTTCCTGAAATATGATCGTATGTCAAAAGGAACTATTAAAAAGCCACAGCCTTATCCGCAACATGGGAGCAAAGAAACATCACACTGAAGCTTGTGTTACTAAGGCAAAAATGGCAGAGGCCTTAAACGAGAGGGGAAAATAAATCTATTTCTCGCGGAAAATGATACGGCCTTTGGTCAGGTCATAGGGCGTCATCTCGACAACAACCCTATCGCCTTGCAGGACGCGAATTCTGTTTTTGCGCATTTTACCGGCGGTGTGGGCCAATATCTCGTGGTCATTCTCCAGCTTCACTCGAAACATCGCATTGGGCAGAATTTCGGTGATGGTGCCTTTGAACTCAATCAAATCTTCTTTGGACATGAATCCTCTTTGGTTTAGTAAATCCGGCCCTTTCTAAAGGGAAATGAAAGAAATTGCAATTGCAAACATTATAGAAAATAATAATTGAGGCTCTTATCCCCCGTGAATCCTTATAAATCCCTAATTGGCCTTATTTTGAACAGCCTCGGCGGTAAGAACAATCAGTTCGTCCTCATGCGCGATCAGTTCACGCGCTTCCCTCAAGGCTTTGTAAAAATTTCCCTGAACCACCTGTGCGTTGATTTTCATGAAGAAGATTGATGTGCTGGGCGCGGCCTTCTGGATCAGGCGGACAAATTCAAAAAACTTGGGGTAATATTCCTTGGGGTTGCGCGAGAGATACATGCATTGCAGCAGGTAATAAACCTTGCGGCAAGGACTGATTGCATCATCTTGCTGCATAATGTCTTTTTCGCGCAGGATCGGGGTGTCACCCGAGATATGAAGGCGTGTACGCTGGCTGTCATTGGTGATGACGGCGCTGCCGATGAGTATTTTTTCTTGCGGTTTAAGGTCGATAATCAATGCCATCTTAAATGTCTCCTGAATCCGTAATTGTACCGGAAGGTACCGCGAACTGGGCAATAATCGAGGTATGCGGCGCGCAGGATTTTTCTTCCTCTGCGTCCATAAAAAGGGGAATGGAAAAAAGGGAGTGATAAGCTCCCGTATCAAGGATAAAATTATCTGTTACGAAGGAAACATCCTGACAGGAGGCGGCAAGGGCTTGTTCGGCAAAGCTGCGCCGCACGGTAATCAGGGCGATGTCGGCCGAAATGATATTACGGATGGTAACGGCCATATCCATGGCGTTCATGACATCAATCCGCGCGTTCTGGATAGACATCAGATCGGAAAAGTCGGCCGTGCGGAATCCCAGACTGGAGGCCCTAAGGTCGGCGCCTTGCGTGACAAGGGGGTGACGATCCTGTGCCACAAAAGAGGTAGAAAGGGACTCGCCAAGCAAAAGATTGGGGGTCACTTTTACTTCGTCCATGACGAACTTGTCGAGTTTAATAAGAGTGCGCCGGAAACGGGCTTCCAGCTCTTTGAGTGGCGTATGATCCGTTGCAGCTTCTGTCATCTCTTCGTCGAACAGGGAGGGTGAGAGAATATGGCGAGCCTGAACCGTGATGCCGCCCAGCTCCTCCAGAATGACTACAACCTGCGTAACGCCGACAAGAAGTTGGTCGAGAAGGTAGAGATTTTTATCAAGGTCGCGGCAAAGGGCAGTGAAAAGAACACCCTCATCATCAAGCGCCTGCCGTATTAGGGCTGTCGGCGCTGCGGGAGCGGTATCTTGTGAAATTTTCTTGAGGTGCAAAGACAGCACGGGTGTGGAGGAAAAAGAAACCTGAGTCATGAAATGTGCATCCTCCTTTCTGGGGTCGTCTTCAACGGGCGCATCCTGCGCCAAAGCACATCTCATACTCTAGTATAGAAAATTTAACCAAAAGTTAAATTTATCGAGATATTAAAAATGCCGCGCGAGGAATACCCTACACGAGCATAGTGTATCTGACACTTCCGCTGGCATCAATGCCCCCCCAACTGACCTCAGTGGTAAGCGTGCCGTTGGCGTCAAAACCGGTGATGTCGCTACCGAGATTGAAGGAGGCCGCGCTGTTGTCCTGTCCGTTATGGCCAGAATTTTGTAAGAACTGATCGAATTGCTGGTCCCCGCTGGCAAGGTCAAAGCTCATCGACGAAGTATCAGCCTGAATGCCAGCCTGCTCAAGGGTTGTTTTAAGTACACCAGCATCGCGTTCAAGGATAGCAAGTGTTTCCTTTTTCTCAGCCACGACATGGAGGCGAAGCGGTTCGCCCTTTTCATAACTTAGTTGAATTTGCACACGGCCAAGTTCCGGCGGGTCAAGCTGGACACTCAAGGTTTGCTCATCTCCCGATTTTGAAACGGAGGCCTTGATCTCACTGGCTACGGTTTGTGTGGCAGGGTGCGTTGATCCCGCTGCGCTGTTATAAAGGACAGGGTTGGCGATTGTGCTTTGTGTATGGGTTTGCGGCATAGCGTAACTGGCGGCCGTCAGTGAAGGATCAAAATTGCCCATCTGTTTTTGCGCTTCGCTAAGGAAGAGACCGTTTGAACCAAGTCCTGATGCTACGGCGTCATCCAGCGTCCCTGATACAGCGGCGCCCTTCGCTTCACCTTCAGAGATAAGCGCCTGATAGACTCCCTCTTTGCTGGATTGATCGGCCTGAAGCGCCAGAAGGTTACTCAATTGCCTGACCTCAAAGGATTTGAGAGATTTTGTTGTGCCGGACTTATCGCCGGACGCGGCAAAAATTGAAGCTTGAGATGAAGGCATCTTTTCGGATGTCTCTGCAGGCGATATGTCAGATGCTTCGCCCGTAAGCGCGAGATCGTCAAGCAGGGACTGGGTGCGCGTGGCTTCGGATTGTTGTAAATAAGCCGCGCCTTGAACATTGGCATCAATCGCTGCTGTATCCGCAGCATCCACAGCAGTGACCGACGCAGCAGGAGGTGGCACAAGCGAAATAAGCGCAAGAGCGGCTGCTGCATCATCATCAAGACCATGTTGAATATCTTCATTGATTGCTGCAACTTTTTCCAAGGCGGCTTTCAGATTTTCAATGTCTTGCGGTGTAAGATTGCTGGCTACCAGCAAAGGGTTGGTCTGGGCGGCATCACTCTTTGTCACTGTAAGAGACGATTCATCCGAAACAGAAAAGCCCAAGGCATCGGTAAGGGCAGTGGCGGCATCTGCCGTAACAACCAGCAAGTCTTGTTGATCGACGGGTGCGGCAACTTGCGGTGTCCCGGGGGTAAGTGATGCCAGAAAATCAGGATTGGAGAGCAAATTTGAATGCTGGGATAAAAAACTCTGTAAGTCCTCAATGCTTAGTTGGTTAAGGCCGGAGGGAAGAACAAGAAGAGCGGGATCAAAGCTGAATCCACTCTTCCCGAAATCCTGCTCAGATACCGATAAGGCAGCATCGGATGATGAGGATTGAATCCCCGTATTTTGCAGCGAGAGCAGACTAAAAAATAGCGAATTTTCACCAGCCTCCATCGTCCCGTCACCAGAGAGGATGGAAAGGGCGGTCGAGCCGGATGAAGCTCCTGCGCCGGATATGGTGGGGACAAGAGAGAGAGCTGCGCTGGACATGATGGAGCCTTTCTAGCGTTAATTAAATAGCTTCGTTAAGAGCAGTAGCGACTGGACGTGTTTTGGTGTTCGTCGTTTTTTTGCCCTTGCTGTTATAATGTTGTTTATCACGCATCACCACATCGCGGGCGGCATCAAGCAGGCGCTTTTGGATACGGGCCATGCTGCTCGCGCGGATTTTACACAGACGTTGGGATTCACTGGCAAGAATATTCAGGCTCTCCTGCGCAGCAATCACGCGTTCTTTCAGAGAAGCGTCAGCCTCCTTGAGCTGGGTTTGCCGCGCACGAAATTCGCGCACCTGCACTTCGCATTCATGCACCAACTCGAACTTGCGCGGCTGAATATCGGAAAAAGCCTTCATGTCATAACCTTTGAGGGCCTGAAGTTCAACCTGATACAAGGACGTAAGCTCGTCAAGATAACCGAGCATATTATTCAAGGATATATTGGCGATGTCGGATGGTGTGGCGACCGTGTTTTGGGGGGCAATATTCATACTGACTCTCCTGTTGTTGTTAAAGTAGTAGATGTCGAAGCTTGTGACGATTCTTGCGCCTTGATAAGATCACGCATCACGTCATCGGCAAGGCCGATTCCGCCTTGCTTGGCAATGATCTTGGCGTATTCCTGTTCCAAAAGGCCGCGAAAAACTTCCTCGCCCTTGCCGCCACCAAACAGCGGATCAACCTCGACGCTATCAAAAACGGGTTTAAGCATCTCGGCAATAAAGACTGCTTCAAAGTCTTGCGCTGCCTGCGCCGCACGCGTTCTGCCAGCCGAGGCAAGCTGGCCCGTAACCTTGGCGAGGGCGTTCTGGCCGGTCTGCACACTGGCATTCTGGATCAGGCTATCGGCAAGAGAGGAGGTCATATCGGCCATATTTGTTGATCCCTACATTGTTTCAATTTCGGCCTGCAAGGCGCCAGCAGCTTTAATGGCTTGCAAGATGGTAATGATATCGCGCGGGCCAACGCCGAGTTTATTGAGACCCGTGACAAGGTCTTGAAGGGTCACGCCGCTCTCAAGAACTGCCAGCCGTGTATCCTCGCCTTGATTGACGTCAATATCGGTGCGGTCAACCACGGTTGTTTCTCCTTGTTCGGCAAACGGGTTGGGCTGGGAGACCTGCGGGGTTTCATTGACCTTGATGGTGAGGTTTCCTTGGGCAATTGCCACGGTGCTTACCCGCACATCAGCGCCCATCACAATCGTGCCTGAATTTTCATCAATCACCACGCGGGCCACTTGGTCGGGTTCAACCGGCAACTGCTCGACATCGGTAATCAGGTCGGTAAGCGTACCGGGATAAGAGAAAGGTTTTTTAAGTAAGACCGTGGCGTCATTGCTGGCCGATGCAAGGTCGGAAGATGTGTAGCCGTTAATCGCACGGGCAATGCGGCGCGCCGTGGTAAAGTCGGGGTTTTTAAGCGCGAGGCGAATTTCAGGCAAATCATTGAGCGCAAATTTGATCTCGCGTTCAACGGTGGCACCTGCCGCAATGCGTCCGCGTGTGGGAATGTTTTTGGTAACCGATTGGCCTTTGCCTTCTGCCGAGAATCCGGAGATCGATACCGGCCCTTGCGAGACAGCATAAACTTCACCATCCGCGCCCAAAAGAGGTGTGACCAGAAGTGTTCCGCCTTGCAAACTTTTGGAATCGCCAAGGGTAGAGACGGTCACATCAAGATGTGACCCTTGGGTCTGGAACGGACCCATTGTCGCCGTCACCATCACGGCGGCCACGTTACCGGTATTGAGGTTTTGTCCCTTCACATTCACACCCAAACGCTCAAGCATCGCGGTGAGGGATTGTCCGGTAAAAGGCGAGTTATTGAGTTTATCGCCTGTGCCGTTAAGGCCCACGACAAGGCCGTAACCGATCAGGGCGTTATCACGTACGCCTTCAAAATTGACGATGTCTTTAATACGGGTGGTTGCGCTGTGCGCGGGGAGCGGGGCAGACAACACCGCAATCAGCGCGCCAAGCGTGCTGATAAGTGTTAAAAAGGAACGGGACGTTGTGCGTCTCATAATAAGGCCTTCGCGTGTTGCCATGTCATACTCCACCTGAATTATGTCTTTAAAAGGGTCTTATGCCCTGCGGGGGAACTCGCAAGAGTCATGCCAAAGTAAAATATATTGAAAATCAAAGGCTTGCGGGTGGCGATCAGTAGGAAAAACTTGCCCAATGAAAGAGGAGGTAAAATTTGCTATACTAAAAACAGAAAGCACAACAAGGTTTGACGATCATGAAAATTCAAGGATCAGACCAAAGCCAGAAAATTGGTGGGACAAAAA
Source organism: Pseudobdellovibrionaceae bacterium (assembly GCA_041674725.1). Lineage (GTDB taxonomy): Bacteria > Pseudomonadota > Alphaproteobacteria > Micavibrionales > Micavibrionaceae > UBA1573. The sequence goes on from JBAYVC010000004.1 coordinate 160,065, forward strand.
AAGCTGGCGCGGGATCTAAAACGGGCAGTACGGAGTTTGGCTCTTTGGTCGGAGCAGACGAATCCGAGGCGCCGGCGCACGCGGCTGCGGCGGGCGTGATTGCCGGAATCGACTCATTACTGGCGGCTCAGGAAACGGATGATCCCGCCACGCGGGCCTCCAAAGGCCGCATGCGCCGCCGCGCGATGGATATTTTGAAGGAACTCGACAAAGTGCGCCTCGGGATGCTTACGGGGACGCTATCGGTGGGGAACCTGATTGATGTGGCCGATGTGGTGGCCAGCCACAGGGAGCGGATCAACGATCCCCAGCTCTCCAGCCTCCTTGACGAGATTGATCTGCGCGCCCAGATCGAGATCGCCAAAATGCGAATGGCACTTGATGCCGCCAAATTTCTCTAATTTTTTCATATATTTCTGAAAATGACGTGGATGAAACCCGTTACCCCCTTGAAATATGACGCACTCTTTTCTACCGTTAACCACGCGTCATTCTAAATGTAATCTGTAAAAGGAAATTGCGGAAATGTCCAAAGCTGGAAGTGTTATCGTTCCCCCCAATTATAAACCCTCCGATAAGGAAGCGTTTATGAACCCGATTATGAAGGAATATTTCCGCCAGAAATTGATTGCGTGGCGCGAAGAGCTCCTGCGCGAATCGGAAGAAACCATTCACAACACGCTGCAAAGCACCGAATTGCAAAAGCCGGATCTGGCTGACCGCGCCTCGGCAGAAACCGACCACGCTTTGGAACTTCGCACCCGCGACCGCGAACGCAAGCTTATCACCAAAATCAACGAAGCGCTGCTGCGTATCGATGATGACAGCTACGGCTATTGCGAAGAAACGGGCGAACCGATCACCGTGGGCCGTCTGGACGCCCGCCCGATTGCGACCCTCTCGCTCGAAGCGCAGGAACGCCACGAACGCATGGAACGCACGCATCGGGATGAGTGATAACCAAGATATTAGGGGTGGTCTAAAATATCCCTACGGCCCTAAGATGATTCCTCTCATCATGCTTGCTGTTCTGTCGCCTCTGTTGGCATATTTTTGTTATACTAAAGCATCAGCCAATCAGGGTGGAATTGTTTTTGGGCGTATTTTTACTCTGGGTAAGGAGGCAGCAGATATTTTTTGGTGGGGAGCAGCATTTGTTACGGCTCTTTCTGCCAGTGTCTTTATTTTGGCAGTTATAGCTTACATCTTATCTCCAAAACGAAATCTCGAAGTTACGAGAGATCAATTAAAGGTTCCAAGCTGGATAACACGAGACATCAAAACAACCAGACTGGACTCAATTAAAAAGCTTGAATTAAGAAAGCTGCAAGTCGGAAAATCCTTGTGGGTATACCATAACTGTGGAATTCTGCACATCAATTCTGTGATGTTACCCAAAAATGAAGATTTGGAGACAATACTTAAGTTTATACAGTACTACATGAGTGTAAAAAAATAGAGCGCTAAAATTTGTCTATCTTTTACAAACTCTTCAAATAGCGCAGCAGCAGCGGAATTCCCACCGCCATAAAAACTGTATAAATCATCAGGAAAATGGCGACACCGTTTTGACTCCAGTGGAATGAAAACTCGGCAATGCGGCTCAAATCACCAAACCCGTGTGATCCTTTTTGTGCCTCATACATTGCCTGAAAATCGGCGTCATAGAGAAGCTGCCAGCAGAAATTCTCGAGATTGAAAATAAAGAACGCCCCTATAAACACATTGAGCCAGCGCTCTTGCGGGCGCGTGAGTAAAATATTGAGAAAGCCGCGCGCGAGTAAAAACCCGCCGATAATCGCCTCGCTCCCGTGCCCCATAAACAGGATCATGGCTTCATGGTATCTGGTCAGGCTTACTGCCACCAGCAACAGGTAAAGAATAACCAGCGGCCAGAAGAAAAATACGGCGTCCGAATTTTTAAGGTGGTAGAGACCATAAGCGCCAGCCAGTCCCATGATAATTTGCAAGGGCCACGAACGGTCAAGATGCCACGCCATCCCCCCGCCATTTTGAAAATCAAAGGTTGGCATCGACACATAACCGAAGAACCAGCCGAATACCGCATGGCCGATCTCGTGAAAAAAGACTCCCATATAGGTCAGGCCATGATTGAGAAAGGCCAGCATGCCGGTTTGTCCGGCCTCGGAAAACGCAAGAAAAGCCGCAGCAAGGCAAAGAGCTGTCCCAATCCAGAAATTTTTGAGCGGAGCGGTATCGTTCATATCCCCATCATAAACAAAGAAAAAAAACTGCAAAGGTGAATTTACGGGGCGAGCGAGTCAGTGCCGGAGGGGAGCGGCGATAAATTTTGGAAGTTGGGTCGTGTCCGCCACAAAGTAATGCCGACAATCAGAACGTTCCAGAAAACGCTCACACTCGCCACCAGAATAAAGAGGGGATCATGGAGTTTGAACACACCATAGAGCAGCGTGATGACCGAACAACAGAGCCACGTCATCCAAGACCAGAGAGACATGGATTTCAAGCTTTCACGCTCGCAGGTAAAAAGACGAACCGCTTGCGGCAAATAGGCCCAGCTATTGACGAGGGGCAGTAATGAGTACGCAAATGAAATCAGATCGTCCATCGTCATAGACTAAGGGGAAAAATTTAATTTTACGTAAAAAGAGACCGGCTGCGGTAAAGCAAGCCGGTCAAGTGGGTGGGTAAGGATAAGGGAATAAATCAGAACGGGAAGATGACGTCGTAGAGCTGCTGGCCATAACGGGGCTGCTGGACGTCGGTAATCTGGCCGTTACCGCCATACCCGATACGGGCTTCGGCGACTTGATCGTAACTGATAGTATTATCGATATTAATGTCTTGCGGGCGCACAATACCGGCCAGTTGCAACACGCGGTTCTCGTAATTCACACGCACTTCCTGCGACCCTCTGATGACCATATTGCCATTGGGCAAAACTTGCGTGATGGTGGCGGCCAGTTTCATCTCGATGGTTTCTTTGCGGTCGGTTGTGCCATCACCTTTAAAGGATGAATCGGCGGTGCTATCCACAAGGTTGGTTGGGTCAACCGCTTCAGGAAGAACCTGAGCCAGTTTGGTCTCTGTTCCCCAGAGTTTTGGCATGGCAGCGGTCTCGCTTGAGGAGCGAGTGCGGTCGCTCGAATTTTCCATCTTGCCTTTATCATTGATGCTGATGACAACGGTCATGATGTCACCCACGGTTTTGGCACGTTGATCCTTGAAAAAGCCTTGCTGCGCACCCGTCCACAAGGAATTGGCTTGTTGCGGGAAACGCTCGGGTTGCGGCATCGGCATGCTAATGGGTTGGTACCCTTCGGCGGCTGTCGGGTTGATAATAGGAGCCTGCGGAGGAGCTTCACCGATATTCTTGACGCGGTCAACGGCGCTGCATGCACTCATCGAGAGGGCTGCGCTGATCAAAAGCATCGTTCTGAATCTGTATCCTGTTGCTGTCATAATTCCCACCTTTCTTATATCCTTCACTTTTGTTTTTATTTACTCGACGCGAACCTGTTTATCGCCAGTAATAAGGCCACGAACAGATTGATTGCTCGAGAGATTGACCACGCGGATCACATCGCCTTCGGCGCCTGGCTGCATTGCTTTGCCGCGTGTGGTTAAAATCAGTGTTCCTTGTGTAAACTGCACCATCACTTCATCACCGCGTGCCACCAATTGCGGGGCTGTAATGTCGCGGACGCGCACAGGAGAGCCAGCATCCACATAACGCACCGGAGTTTTACCAATCAGGACGTCTGCATCCGCAACCGTATCGCGCACCATCTGACGTACGGGCATATCAATCCATTCAATATCGGTGGAGCCAATCACATCGCCTGATTTGAGCGAGGATTTCAGCACCGGAACTTGCATAATTTTCTCAATCGTGCCGCTAATGCTCAACGTGGCGAGGGCATTGCTGGCACTAGGAGCCACCAGAACGGCCGTAAACACATCGCGTCCGGGGGTGTAGTTAAGCTGGGTCACTTCCACCGTGGCAGGGGCATCACCGGGGAGTGTCATGGACGGTGCGACATTACCGATCAGAACATCAAACGGAGCCACCACGCCGCGCGCCGCCAAAGCTTCGCGCAAAGGGTTGGCAAGTGTATCGCCCGAAAGAACTTGGGCCGAGCGGGTAACAATCACTTGGTCAGACCCCGAAGAAGGAGACCAGTCAATATCATACAGCTTGGCAACACGGTCAAGGGTCAAGGCCCCGATCATCATGGTTTTGCCGGGGGCAGGGGAGTTTCCCAAAACGGCATCATGATTTTCTGCGATACCATCAAACAGATCAGAGGCGTAAATGACACTGCCATCAACCGTGACATTGTTCTTGAGAGCGGCGGCTTGGGCGGTACTGCATAGGAGCAATATCCCCAAAGCGGTCACTGACATTATTTTGCAAGATTTAATGGTCATTTTTGCCTCCTGACACGATCTTCCCTATAACTTATTAGAGCAATGATCATGCCAATTGATCCTGTTTCACTTATCTAAGCTGGTTCACTGTATCAAGCATCTCGTCCGAGGTGCTGATGACGTTTGAATTCATTTCATACGCACGCTGGGCGCTGATCAGAAGGGTAATCTCCTTGACCGAGTCCACGTTTGATTGTTCCAGCATCCCCTGACGGATAATCCCGAAATTATCAGCTCCCGGAATACCGGTAATGGCCTGTCCCGAAGCATCGGTTTCTAAAAACATAGTGTCCCCTGTGGCTTCAAGTCCGGCAGGATTGACAAAGTTGGCAATTTCGAGCTGCCCAAGGCTTTGCAGGGATGTTTGCTGCGGCATCTTGGCGAACACCTCACCTTCGGTATTCACTTCAACGTAAATTGCATCGGTCGGCACGGTAATGCCCGGGATGAGGCGATAACCGTTTGAAGTTACAATTTCGCCATCCTGATTAAGCTGGAACGAGCCTGCCCGTGTATAGGCCGTGTCGCCGTTCGGCAGTTCGACTTGAAAGAAACCAAGACCGCTGACAGAAAGATCAAGGTCGTTATCGGTTTGTTGCAAGGTACCTTGCTCTTGAATACGGTATGTAGCGGCAGGGCGTACACCAAGACCGAGGGAAAGGCCGGTCGGAACGATTGTACCCGAGGCAGAGGAAGTAGAGCCGGGCCGCAGAATATGCTGGTACATCAAATCCTGAAATTCAAGGCGCTGGCGTTTATAACCCGTGGTGGTCATGTTGGCGATGTTGTTGGAAATCGTATCCACATTCATCTGCTGGCCGAGCATGCCTGTTGCGCCAATATCAAGTGATCTCATTTTTCTGTCTCCTGTTTATTCTTAACTCTCTATGCCGTTTGTCCGTTTTTTATTTTTTAAAAGTTATGCGCCGCCATTGGTTTGGGCCAGTTTCTGGATGGCACTGACTTGCCGTTCCTGTTCATTCTGGATCATCCTCATGGTGGATTGATAGGTACGCAAAATTTCTATCATGCGGGTGGTCTCCTGAATGGCGTTGACGTTTGATCCTTCCAGATGACCTTGCTGCACAACCGTTGAGATGGCAGGAACACCGGGGGCGGTGGACGAATAAAGCCCGTTGCCCTCAGGACGCAAATCTTGCAGATTTTCAAATTCAACAACACTGATCCGGCCAACGACGTTGCCATCGGCGGTTACTTCGCCCTGATCGGTAATCACAACTTCGCGGGCATCGGTCGGGATGGTAATTGCGGCACCGCCAGCGCCTGCAACGGCGTAACCGGATGCTGTCACCAGTTGGTTCTCGCTGTTGACGGTAAAATTGCCGCCGCGTGTATATTGGGTTTCGCCCGATGGCGTTGTAACACCCATAAAGCCAGGGCCGTTGAGGGCCACATCATAAGTGCCACCGGTCATGGTGACGGGGCCGGGGGTTACGCTGTCATACTGACCAGCGTCATATACCAGCGAGAGCGGATTTTTGTCATACCTTTGATCGGAAATATATTCTTCGAACATGGGATTTTGGGCACGGTAGCCGGGGGTCTGGCTGTTGGCGATGTTGTTTGCGACCATCGTCATGGAATGCTCAAGCACCATTTGACGTGATAAGCCAACATAGAGACTATTTTCCATTTTATGCTCCTTTACCCTAATGTTTGGGTGGTTTCCACCTCATGTCATGTACATTGCACAGGCCGTGCCAAATAAATTATAAAATAAAATCAATATGTTGGTATTGTTGTGGGAAAATCTTGTTACAAACGTGCGGCAAAAAACGTACCGCATCGCGATTGAGAAGAGCGGAAGGGGAAATAATTTCCTGCCCCCGTAAAACACTCCAGAAGATGAGCAAAAAGAACAAGTTTTCAGCGATTCCATTCAGAAAGAAAATGATTTAGAATGAACGGAGTATCCCGTTGTCATCATCCCTGACTTTTATCCTGCGAGATTATACATATGTCTGATAAAGCCGAAAAAGCTGAAAAACCCGAAGAGTCTGAAGAGGGGGCTGCCGCTCCAGAAGCCGAAGGTGGTGGCGGCAAGAAGAAAAAACTTCTGTTGATTCTTATCCCTTTGCTGTTGCTGGGGGGCGGAGGTGCTGGACTTTACTTTTCCGGCATGCTCGATAGCTTGCTCGGGAAAACGTCAGCCGAAGGCGAACATGCCCCCGAAGAGGGAAAAGAGGCCGCTGCGGGCGGTCATGAAGCCACCGCGGGGGACAAAGAAGCTGCAGGGCATGGTGATTCTGCTGAAGAAGCGCCTGAAGGAGAAGGAGGGGAAGGTGGAGAAGGCCATGGTGAAGGAGCCAAGGGAGGACCGTCCTTCCTCAAAGTGCCTGATTTGATCGTCAACCTTAACAGTGAGGGTACACAGCGCTACCTGCGCCTCTCCATCCAGCTCGAACTCAAGAGCGAGGAAGATATGAAAGCCGTTGAAGCCGTTATGCCGCGTGTGATTGACCAGTTTCAGACCTATTTGCGGGAACTCCGTATCCAGGATTTGCGAGGGTCAAAAGGCATGTACCGCCTGCAAATCGAACTTCTTTCCCGCGTGAATGCGGCGGCGGCCCCAGTTGAGGTCAAAGATGTCCTTTTTCAGGAAATTTTGATACAATAACCATAAAGAAAGACGGATAGGGCTGACTTGGCCCGATTCTTGTATAAAGAAGAAAGGGAACCCGAAAAGGTAGATTTATGGCTGACACGCCCAATCAAGAACTCGAGCAAATGAGCGACGAAGAACGCCGGATGATGGAGGAATGGGAATCCATGTCTGGTGGCGGTAACGATGGTGGTGGTGAAGCGGCTGCCGCTGGCGGTGAGGCTGTGCCCGGTGTTGATGCTGTCGTGGGGCCTGATGACGGTAATACCCGTATCCTCAACCAGTCGGAAATTGACTCGCTTCTGGGGTTCGATGATGAACTCAGCGATGGTGAAACTTCGGGCGTGATGGCGCTGGTTAATGCAGCGCTGGTGAACTACGAACGTTTGCCGATGCTTGATATTGTCTTTGACCGTCTGGTCAGGTTGATGTCCACCTCGCTGCGTAACCTTACCTCCGATAACGTCGAGGTGTCGCTTGACCAGATTTCAACAGTACGTTTTGGTGATTACCTCAATTCCATTCCCCTTCCGGCTATGCTCACCGTGTTCAAGGCGGAAGAATGGGACAATAACGGCTTGATCGTTGTCGATAGTGCCCTGATTTACTCCGTGGTGGACGTGCTGCTCGGCGGACGCAAGGGCACCCCCTCAATCCGCGTGGAGGGCCGACCCTATACCACCATTGAAACAAAATTGGTCGAGCGGATGCTCAATGTGGCGCTCAATGATATGTCCACCGCTTTTGACCCGCTCTCACCAGTGACGTTTAAACTTGAAAACATGGAAACCAACCCGCGTTTTGCGGCGATCACGCAAGCGGGGAATGCTTGCGTTCTCGTGCGGATGCGGATTGATATGGGTGACCGCGGTGGCCGCGTTGAAATTATTATCCCCTATGCGACACTCGAACCGATCCGTGAGCTGTTGCTCCAGATGTTCATGGGCGAAAAATTCGGCCGCGACTCTATCTGGGAAACCCACTTGACCGCCGAACTGTATCAAACAGACGTATTTTTGCAGGCGGTGATGGGTGAGAAAACCGTGATGCTGCGTGATATGCTGAACTGGAAAAAAGGAACTTTGGTGATGTTCAACACCAAGCCCACCGATGAAATTGAAATGCGCTGCGGCGACTTCCCGATGTATCATGGGCCGATGGGTCAGAAAGAGGGAAGAATAGCGGTCAAAATCGAACGCTATATCCCGCCGGAGCAACAAAAATAACAAAAAGGGTGTGATGTCTGTGGAGGACGTTACAGCTTGATGCTGAGTTAAATCAAGGGGGCAAAATATGTCATGGTTATCGCTCGGAATGGATGTCATCATCACGCTGCTACTTGTGGCGACAATCTTCTATGCGATTAAACTGTCCAAACATCTTGATACGTTCCGCTCCAACCGCGCCGATATGGAGCATCTAATCCGTGAACTCTCGTCCCAGATCACGCGGGCGCAAGAAGGCATCTCGGTGCTTGATGACCTCGCAACCTCGCGCGGAGACGAGCTACGCCGCAGCATCCATAAGGCGCAAGCGATCATTGATGAATTGCAGCTTGTGACCGATGCAGGGGACTCTCTTGCTTCCCGTCTTGAAAACCTTGCAACTCGTACACGGACGGGTGGTGATGCTGGGGTATCAAAAGAAACAGAATTTCTGGCACCGCAAAGACGCGAGGCCCGTTATGAAGATACGCTGCGCCACAAAGAAAATGATGAAGATGTGATCGCGCGCGCGCCAGCACGTAAAGAGCCGTTCTTTGCTATTCGTGACCCTGACTTTGGCGGCGAAGGAGAAGAGGGTGGCTTGGGCGAAGATGACGATTCTTCTGAATTTTTAAGTCAGGCCGAACGGGATCTTGCACGGGCTTTGGAAATCAAACAGACCAAACGGAAACCTTGAGGATTAAGGGATGATTTTTTCTGATACAGCAAAGAGTCGCGCACGTAAGCTGCTACAAAAAGCGCGGCTTTTGACGATCTTGGTCATTGTGGCGAGCCTTGCCTTTATGGTGCGTGTGGGCGAAACTTTGATAGAGATCAAACACATCTCCGGCGCGGCCCATGCCGAAGAGGCAGCAAAACAAACCGAAGAGGCTGCTGCGAAAGATCATGCGGCAGCAGCAGCCCCGAAGGAGGAAGTTGCAAAAACAGCCCCTATCGCCAAAGACGTATCGGGCGAGGCTGAGGGGACGCAACCATCTACAGATGCTCTCAAAAATCAGGATGATGCGGCCAAGGCAAAGGAAACCGCCGCTCAAGAGGGTGAAAAACCTGTTGAGGGAGGTGCGAATGATCTGGCTCTGCCATCAACCGAACCGACTAATGGAAACAAATGGCAGGATGCCGCCGACGATGATACGGAATATGCCGATATTAAGAAGGAAATGTATCAAGATCTCCTGCGCCGCCGCGAAGAACTTGATGACCGCGAGAAAAAACTGGCGCAACGTGAAGCCTTGATTGAGGCTGCACAGAAAGAAATCAGTAAAAAATATACCGAGCTTGAGGGGTTGCGCACTGAAATTCAGGGGCTTCTCAAGCAGCAAACGGCTGAAGAGCAAGCCCGCATTGCAAGCCTTGTCAAAATATACTCCGGTATGAAGCCAAAAGATGCAGCACGTATTTTCAACACGCTGGATCTAGACATCCTGTTGCAGGTTGTGGGCCGGATGCCAGAAGGGAAGGCGTCCCTGATTATTGCCGCGATGGAGGCTGATCGGGCGCGGGCACTCACCATCATGCTGGCTGAGCAGAGAAAATTGCCGGAAATGCCATGATAAAAGGAATTTATTTAGCATAAGTTTGCTGGTGACCGAAGGCAAAACCTTGTCTGTTGGAAACAATCGGAAGCTGTGCAAGAATGTCATTATTTGTTAATCTTTGCGTGGGAATATAAATTCTGGCTGCTTCGGCCATCCGCATGACGCTTTTAAGGAGAAACTGATGAGTGTTGACAAGAACATGAACGTCTTGATTGTTGACGATTACAAAACGATGCTGCGCATCATCGGCAATTTGCTCAAACAGCTGGGCTTTAGCAATGTCGATGAGGCAACAGATGGGTCAATGGCACTCAATATGTTCAAAATGAAATCTTATGGTCTCATTATTTCCGACTGGAACATGGAACCGATGTCAGGCTTGGATTTGCTCAAACATGTTCGGACGGCGCCAGCTAACGCCAACGTACCGTTTATTATGGTCACCGCCGAGAGTAAGACCGAGAACGTGATTGCAGCTAAACAGGCCGGTGTGAGCAACTATATCGTCAAACCATTCAATGCCGAAACACTTAAGGCAAAAATGGCGTCCGTTCTGGGTGAATTTTAGATAGGGCAGGGGAAAGCATGCAGGCTGACAAAAAAGACATTGGGCGCGACAAGGTTGTCCAGATTATCAATTCGGTCATTGAGAAAGTCGAAGCAGCCGAAGATGTGTCACGCGAACATATCTATCAGGAGCTGCGCGCTCTTCATGATTTGATCGAACAAACCCGCCGCGAGATTAGCGCCACGCAAACCGGCGAAATTTCCGGCCACCATATTGCCACTGCAACCGATGAACTTGATGCTGTAGTGGCCGCGACGGAGGTAGCTACCACGACCATTATGGATTCGTGCGATGCGATTATGGATTATGCTGGTAAACTGGGGGGCGAACATCAGGACGCCTTGACGGGCGAGGCCACAAAAATTCTTGAATCCTGCTCGTTTCAGGATATTACGGGCCAGCGTATAACCAAAGTGGTCAAAAGTTTGAAAATCATTGATACCAAAATTGGCGAGCTGTTGGCCATTTTGGAAGAAAAAATCCCGGGGCTGCCGAGCAATTATGTTCATGCCGACACGCGCGAGGGCGACGAGCAGCTGATGAATGGCCCGCAAATGCCGGATAAAGCTATCTCGCAGAGTGATATTGATAAACTTCTGGCGGATTTGTTCTAGAAACACCGGATGAACGATATAAAAAGCCACCGGAAATGGTGGTTTTTTTTGTTTTTGGCGCGCGCTGCCTTGCCGATTGGGGGCGGCTGTGGCATTTTTGTAGAATGGATCGAATCCACATCTATCTCTCGTCCGTTATGGCTATGGCACTTCTTTCGTCTTCGGCATTTGCCGAGGACGCAGGAGCCGTTTTAAAACTGCGCGGTAGTGCGCGTGAAAACTCCACCCGCATTATTTTGGAAGGAACGGGAACGCCTTCCTATAAAGCAGCCGCAACAGCGACATCCTTGACACTCACATTCCCTAAGCCTGTTCAGTTAAAAGCCGAAGGCGAGGCCGTGTCAGCGCTGCCGCGCATTGCGGCGTTTTCCAGCCCATCGCCGCTCACGGTTGAGATTGATGTGGCAAAAGGGCAAACGCTGCGCCACTTTGCAATGGGTAATAAAATCATTGTCGATATAACCGGTAACCCGCCTGCGCCGGAAACGAAGCACCAAATTCAAGCCCCCAAGGTTCAAGAAAAGCCCCACGAACCAAAAGCCGAAGAGCCTCAATCGCTTATCACAGCATTAGCGGCCAAAGAACCGCCAGAATCGGCAAAAGCAACAGAAACACCAGATGCGCAGCAACCGGCAGCAGGAGTATCGCCGCCAGCAGTAGAAAATAAGCTCTCTGTTGAGGGTTCCCCTCCGGTACCTGCTGTGGCCCCGACCTATGTGGCAGGCGTTACCTCGACGACCACAGTGCCGCTCGCGGCCTTCGAACGTAACGGTTATCTCTGGATTGTCGAAGGCAAAGAGGATGTGGCGATCTCGCCACAACTCGAAGGCAATACCAACGGTAACCTTGCTGGCTTTGAACCAGTTGATGCCAAGGGTGTGAGCGCCTTTCGCCTCAAACTTCCTGCGTCCTACCGTTTTATCGGCGAAGGAGGGGGGCTTGTGTGGAAAGTACGCATGGCCGAGAACTTCAAAGAAGAGCCACGCTCGATTGTACTGACACGTGAATTTCCAGCAGATAAACCGGGCGGAGGCTCCTTAATCTGGCCAGCGCATAGCGGTGATAAAGTTGCCGATGTTACTGATCCCGACACGGGTGAGATCATCAAGGTCGTGTTGGTCAATCAGGCCAAAAGTAAATCTGGTGATGCACAGGACTTTGCTGAAGTCACATTGCTCTACGCCCCTATTGGGCTTGCTGCAGTGCCTAAAACCGATGATGTCACTTTGGAAAACACGGGCGAAGAAATCGAAATCACCCGTCCACAAGGCCTTAAAATATCACCTGCCAAGGACATTCCCGCGCCCGTGCAAGATAAGACGCCTGAACCGCTTGAGACAAAACAGGGCGGAAAAATATCGCGTATTTTTGATTTTGCGGCCGCAAGCGATGTCAAAATAGCACAGCTTTCCGAGCAGCAGAGAGTGATCCTCTCGGGCCTGAAAGACCAGACGGAATCTAATCAGGCAGAGAATCTTATTCTATTGGGGCGCATGCTGCTGGCACATAACTACGCCCCCGAGGCACTAGGATATTTCAGTCTTGCGCAGCAATATCTTCCCGACATTGAAGATAACCCCGAGCTGCGCGGTTACCGTGGCGCAGCGGAAGCTTTGTCGGGCCAGTATAAAGAGGCATTTACCGATCTTTCTGTTCCTCTTCTCGAACACGTGGATGAAATAAAATACTGGAAAGCATTTGCGCTGGCGGGTCTTGATGACTGGCAACAAGCTGCTAAAAAATTGCCTGACGATCCGGCTATGCTTGAATCGTACCCCGATAGCATCAGGAATGCGATGGGGGTTGTTTTGGTGGAAATTGCGTTGCGTGAAGGAAACTCCCCCAAAGCTGAGAAATATCTTGCTGTACTTGAAGCCAAAAAAAGAACCATGGATGCCCCGCGCAAAGCCGCTCTTGAATATCTGCAAGGTGAGTTGGGACGGCAAAAAGGCGATAATGAAAGTGCAAAAGAAACATGGACGGATCTTGAAAAAAGCAATGATGATCTTTATCGTTCCAAAGCGCGCTTTGCCTTGACTACGCTCAAATATGGACTCAAGGACATCACTATTGACAAGGCGATTGATAATCTCGAAGGGCTGCGTTACGCATGGCGCGGAGACTTGCTTGAAACTGCGATCAATTTCAATCTCGCTAAACTTTATCTTGAAAAGAATGACCCGATCAAAGCCCTGAGCTTGATGAAGGGAGCGATGATGCTCTCCCCGAATTCCGAGCAAGGGAAGATGATTTCGGCCACCATGCATGACGTCTTTGCCAATGTATTCAAACCTGAGAATATCAAGAAAATTTCGCCTGTCGATGCCATGACTTTGTATAGCGAATTTTCTGATCTGGCCCCGACGGGTGAAGAGGGAGATAAACTTTCACGTCAATTGGCCGAACGTCTCGTTGATGCAGATTTGCTCCCACGGGCTACTGCCATGCTGGCCCAGCAGGTTGATGGTGAGGGGCGGCTTAAGGGGCTTGAGGGGACAAGCGTTGCGTTGCGCCTCGCCTCACTCCAGCTGCTTGATTCGAAGCCAGACATGGCGCTACTCTCCCTCGGTAAGGCTGAAACCTACCTCAAAGGGCTGACCAATGAAGAGATTGAGGGTCCGCGCCGCGATATCGGGATATTACGCGCCAAAGCTTACAGTGCCCTTGGTAAGCCCGAGACGGCCTATAATGCGATTGCCATGCTGCCGCAATCGCTTGACATTTTGAAACTCCGCTCGGAAATTGCATGGAAAGCCAAGCGTTGGCAAGATGCTGCTGATGCGCTCGAACAACTTATTCTGGCCGAAAATATATCGCTTACCCGCCCCTTGAATGAGTATCAAGCCGACCTGATTATGAACTGGGCCGTCTCGCTTTATCTTGCCGATAACCGCTATGTGCTCGCGAATTTGCGTGAACGCTATGGCGATGCCATGCTCCAGACCAGCAAGGCCAAAAAATTCGAAGTCATCACCCGTCCGCGCCAGTCTTCGCTCCTGACGGACAAGGATACGGTTAATTCAATCATCAATGAAATTGAAATTTTCAAGGGCTTTTCCGATACGGTGCAGCCGTCAAAAGAGGCTACACCACCACAAGTAATCAATCCTGCAACTGGCGCCGCCAAGCAGCCGCTTCCTGAGGCGCTCAAATCTGCGCCCGCTGGAATCCAAATGGATGAAGTTTTGGCGGATTAGGCCCCCAAAATTCATGGTGCGGGGGCAGGAGAGGGTACAATTGCCTGAATCTGTGAGATGGAATCGGCCAGCCCCGTATCGGTATTAAAACTCTTGATAAGTGAGCCGCTTACCAAGTTCCATCCATCAACCAGCACAAAAAAGATGATTTTGAAAGGCAGTGAAATCACAATTGGCGGCAGCATCATCATCCCCATCGACATCAGAATCGACGAGGTCACAATGTCGATAATGAGAAACGGCAGGAACAGCATAAAGCCGATTTCGAAGGCGCGGCGCAGTTCCGAAATCATAAAAGAGGGAATAGCCACTTGCAGCGGAATATCGGCGATCTGATCGACCTTGGGCTGCTTGGCGGCGTCCATAAACAAAATCAAATCTTTCTCGCGTGTATGCCGCACCATAAAATCTTTGAATGGGTCGGTGGTGCGTTTGAACGCTTCAATCTCATCAATTTCTTCGGCGACAAGGGGTTTGATCCCCTCATTGTAGGATTTTTCAAATACAGGAGCCATGATGAAAAAGGTCATGAACAGGGCGAGGGAAATCATCACTGTGTTGGGCGGGGTTTGTTGCAAACCGATCGCCGAGCGCAGAAAGGACAGCACCACGATAATCCGTGTAAAGGACGTCATCATGATGAGGATAGATGGGGCCAGCGATAGAACAGTCAGAAGAGCCATCATCTGGACAACGCGGCCCGTGACGGTGCCAGTGCCACCATCCGCGCCCATATCCAGCGAGAGTACTTGGGCAAAAGCCTCATGCGGCAACAGGAAAAATGCCGCGCCGGAGACCAAAAAGCAAAGCCCGAAAATTTTCAAAAAGCGAAGTATCATGGTGCGCCTGTCTCATCGGATGAAAGGAGGGACGGGGAGGTGATTCCCGTCTCTACGACAGTTTCGCCTGTGGGGCCGAGAATAACAAGATGTTCGGTATGATCCCTCCTCAGCAAAATCGCTTTGCGCCGTGCATCAAGGGGCAGGACTTCAACGAGTTTGAGGCGGCGTTTGCTGGCCACAGGGAGCACAAGCGGCCCGCCAAGGCCGAGTTTTTTAAGGGCAAACCAAAGGCCCCCCATCAAAGAGACAACAAAGACGAGAGCCAGAAAAAAGCGCAGCAGGTCAGGCGAGTCCATGAATTATGAATCCTTTGGCGGGGGTTCGGCAGCAAGGGCAGTGGCATCAAGAACCGCATCAAACGGATGAGGCTCTCCATTGGCTTTATAGACGTAGGAAAGCACTTCGGCAACGGCCATAAAGGCTTCGGACGGAATGGGACTATCAAGCTCCACCTTGGCGAGCATCTCGGCAAGGGCAGGGTCTTCGCGGACTTTGATGCCGTTTTCAAAGGCGAGTTGCAAAATTTGCTCGGCAATTTTTCCCCGTCCGGCAGCGGTGACCTGAACTCCTTCGCCGCTCGCGTGTCCTGATGATATGGCAACTGCCGTCTGCTGCGCAGGAATTTTCTTGATATTTGAGGCAGTTAAGCCATTCTCGGCAATATCCACATGGGCTGCGCGGGGCGGAGGCTTGTCTGGCATGATTTCTGCAATCCTTCTGAGGAAATACTCACAAAAGTGAGAAAACCATAAAGGGTAAGGACATGACAACCGAAAATCTCAGCCTCTTTCAGGCTATGAACGCAAAAATGAACTATCTGGCCCAGCGCCAGAAGGTTATTTCCCAGAATATAGCCAATGCGGACACCCCGGGCTATGTCGGACAAGATTTGAACAAAGTCGATTTTTCGAAACTGGTGGAAAACATCGACCACAACCGGATGCATGTGACGGCATCAACGACCAACCCGCTGCACCAATTGCCGCCCGACCAATCGCCCAATCCTAAAGAACTGAAAAACAAGAAACCGTTTGAGGTCTCCCCCGATGGCAACTCGGTTATTTTGGAAGAACAAATGATTAAATCGAACGACGTACAAATCAATTATGGTCTGATGGTTAATCTTTACCGCGATAATGTGGACATGATCCGCACGGCGCTTGGTAAAGGTCAATAGGGGAAGGGGGTAAATTATGTCTGATATGTTCTCGACCATGGCAATCTCTGGCGCAGGTATGCGGGTGCAAAGCGAACGAACCCGCGTCATTGCGCAAAATATCGCCAACGCGGATACAACCCCCACCAAGGCGGGGGAAGATCCTTATACCCGCAAAACTATCACCTTTAAGCAGCATATGGACAAAAAGACCGGCACGCCGTTGGTGACGGTGGATAAGGTTGAAGAAGATAAAACCAGCGAATTTGTCAAAAAATATATGCCCGGTCATCCGGCAGCCGATGCGGATGGTTATGTGTTGATGCCTAACGTTTCCACCTTGGTAGAGATGATGGATATGAAAGAGGCGGCACGCTCGTACGAGGCCAATATGGGGATGTTCACCCAAACGCGTGACATGGCCCAGAAAACCATAGATATGTTGCGTTAATTATTTTTGTGGTATGATAAAAGGGCGGAGAAAATAAAATGGCAGCAATTTTTGGAACTCAGGTTAATCCGGCAAACGCCTACGCCAATATGGCGAAGGTGGCGGCCTCTACACCCACGGAAAGTTTATCCGCGTCGGATGCAGCGCCCAAAGCATCGTTTAGCGACATGCTGGAATCCGCAACACGATCTTCGATTGCATCTCTGAAACAAGGGGAGGCCGCCTCGGCTGCTGCCGTGACAGGCACGATGGATCCTTTGGCGATCACGCAGGCCGTGACCGCCGCGCGCCTGACGCTCGACACTGTGTCCGCTGTACGCGACGCTGCTGTGGACGCCTACAACAAAATCCAAGGTATGCCCATCTAGCCCTAGCGCAACGAACCCGACTCTTTGATCGCGTTTTTGATGGCCTTGGCTATCAGGTAGCTAATCGGCGCGGCAATGAGTGCACCAACAAGGGCTGCGGCAGAAATGTAAAGGGCCTGTTTGTCGGCAAGGGAGGGCATGATTAGAACCAGCATGACCAAGATACCCATCAGCGTTGGCGCGGCCATAACCCAGATAACGGCAGAAATTCGGAACATAACTACTCTCCTTCTGAAGAAGCATTAGACAGATGACATCTTCTTTAAGGGTATATCCACACGAATGGGTGTGGCATGACAAAAGTCAATTTTTTGTATGAAATCAATAATGTACTGCTGTTGTCCTTAATGATTGAATCAAGGGTGGGCGTCCACATTTCCCCGATTTCAATCCGGCAGGGAATCAATTAAGATGAGGCTATGAACGAGCTTGAAATCATCGATCTGGTACGTGAATCGATCCGGCTGTGCCTGATACTCAGCACGCCTGTGATGATGGTAGGCCTTGTGGTGGGAACTGCCGTTGCCTTGCTTCAGGCGCTCACCCAGATTCAGGAGACGACCTTGGTGTTCGTCCCCAAAATCATTGCCATCTTTTTGGCAATTCTGGTGGGGTTTCCCTTTATGGCAACAACCATGACCGAGTTTATGCAGCTGATTGCTGACCGTATCGTGGCGATCAAGTAGGGGGCTGGGGTGACGCCGTCTGACCTCGAAGCTTTTCTGACCACGGGTGTTTTCGCCTTTATGATTGTGTTTGTCCGCATCGGCACCATTGTGATGATTATGCCGGGGATAGGGAATGCATTTGTTCCGGCAAACGTGCGGCTTTATTTCGCGCTGGGTTTTACGCTGGTGCTCACCCCGCTCTTTCAGGATAAAATCCCGTACCCGTTGCCGTCCACTGGCCCGCTTATGACCATCATCCTTACGGAATTTATCATTGGCCTTTTCATCGGGACGATCATGCGGATTTTTATGGCGGCCATTGACACGGCAGGGATGCTTATTGCGACGCAGTCTTCCCTTGCCAACGCTCAGCTTTTCAACCCGACTTTTGCTTCGCAAGGAACAGTGATCGGGTCGTTCCTGACGCTTACGGCGGTCGTGCTGCTCTTTGCCACCAACATGCACCACATGATGATCGCGGGAATGGTGAATAGTTATGATGTCTTTCCACTGGGCGATGTGCCGCCAGTTGAAAATCTTTTTACCCTTGTGCGGGAAGCCGTGGCCATGTCATTTGCCGTCGCCATCCAGATGTCGGCGCCGTTCCTGATCGTAGTTTTTGTACTCTATGTGGGGATGGGCGTTCTCTCCAAAATCATGCCGCAGGTGCAGATTTTCATGCTGGCGGTGCCGGTACAGGTCGTGCTCGGCTTCCTGCTGCTCTCCATGTCCATTTCGGCCATGATGCTCTACTGGCTGGCGAGCTATGATAACGGCATCAGCTTCCTGATTCCTAAACCTTAATTAGTAAGGAAATGCGCCAATCGGAATTGAGGGCGGAATACAGGCAATCGCCAAGCGCGCCGAATCCGGATGGTGACGGGCGAGGCCCTGCAACGCATCTCCCAATAAGATGGCGCGCCCTTCGGCACTAATCTGGCTGTCAAGGCCTATCCGGCGTACAGTGGCGTTAATATAGGCTTGGTCTTGCGTGGCAAAAGCGTGGGTGAGGTCATGGGCGAGCTGTGCAATTTTCATGCATAAATATTACGGAAAATACAAAACAAAGTCAAGAAAAGAGTAAAAAGCCGCCCAGAAGGGCGGCTTTTAGGAAATTCTAGAAACCATCGCGCTCTTTGCGCTTACGGTCCAGTTTACGCCAGCGGCGAACGGACTCAGATTTTTCACGTTTCTTTTTTTCCGAAGGTTTTTCGAAGTCACGGCGCATTTTCATTTCACGGAAAATGCCTTCACGTTGCATTTTCTTTTTCAAGACGCGCAGTGCCTGGTCAACATTGTTATCACGTACGGATACGGTTACCACTCTAAAATCACCCCTTTCGGATCAAAATATGTCGGGCTTTGTACCATGCCAGCCATGGATTGCAAGGTTTTTTTGCATATTTTTACACACGAAGACCAACCGTAGCGTTGTTTTGTGTAAAATCCACCCAGTGCTCGGGTTTGAACTGGAAAGAAAGCTCGCCATTCAGGCGCGATTTTTCCATAGCGCCAGCGTAAATCTGCTTCATCCGCTGTTGCATCGGGGGGCTAAGTGGCGTTTTCGAGCGTAAAATCATATCGAGGGCGTTTTCGCGCATTAGCCCGTCAATTTGCAGTGCCCCCATCCGTGTAAAACGCAGGTCAAAGAGGAAGCGTAGCGTTCGGCGTTTTGTGTTCTTGTTTGGGCCGTCCTGCTCCTCGCTTTGTTTGTAAAAAACAGGCATTTTAAAAATCTGTGGGTCAATTGAGAGGGGAAAGATCAGAGCTTTCCAGTCAGGAGGTAGAAAAGGCGGAGCATCATTGGTGCTGGCAGCGCTGAGGTCGCGCCCCAGATGTGCGACAAGTTCGCCAAATCCTGCCTTCATAAGGCTGGTTGCCGCCTCTGGCATCAGAAAATTTTCTGCCGCGCCAGAATGCATTAGTCCCGTGAAAAAGAGACTGAGCAGGCCAAAATTTTGCGGACGCGTGGGCGAGGGAATCATGTTGGCAAGGTGCTGGGCCTGCTGGGGGGCTATATGCCTGAGGGCCTGCATCAGATTATCAAATGAGCCCCATTCTTCGGCAACAAACGATAGGGGGAGGCTTTGTCCTCCCGTGGAAAGAGGAGAAAGCGTAGCAGAAAGTGCAGGGGGCGTGATACTGGCTGTTGTGTCAGGTGAAGGACGAAGCCCTTGCGCAGGATCAACCCCCAGAAAGACCGGCGTGAATCCGGCAATCGGAAACGTGCGGTCGGCGAGCGTATAAAGCTGTGTGAGGCCTGACCCCGGCAGCGGTACCGCCAGAATAGGATGCTGCGCGTCATCAAGCGCGACCACTTGCCCAAGTGTAACCGCAATCGGTGGTGATGTGGGCGTAAAACTTTCCCCGTCAACCACCTGATAGGACAGTAAAAATTGTGAGGGAGAGGGTGGGGGATTTCCGCCTTGCGGGGGGGTGGGGGCCGCATTAACGAATGAAGGGGGCGCTGGGGCGCTAGTGCCGTCGGGTAGTGGGGCTGGCGCAAAACCCAGAATGCGCACATCAAGGGGCTTGGAAAGGTTAAAGAGCGTCAGGGGTTCTTGGTGAAGGGCAGGTAGGGGGGTGGAAATTCCAGTTTCGATTCGGGGTGGAGCGAAAATATTTTCGCCTGTTTTAACAGGTGGTTGCAAAAGGCTTTGCAGATTTTGAATCACGTTATTTGGCGATGGTCCGGATGCATTTAAAAGAGGGCTGGCATCAAGGCGGCCCAGAAGTGACGTTAACGTAGTGCGCAAATTTCCAGTTGAGGCGGGCAGCGCTTGTAAGGCGCTCACAAGGGTTGAGATGAGAGTTGTGTAAGAGCTTTGTGATGTAAATTTTTGAAACAGTGCACTATTTTGCGCGGTAGGGATGAGCGGGATCAAACGAACAATATCGCCTACCACCACGGGGATTGTCCGCGCGATTGTGGCTGCGTTTTTAACCGCTGTGTCTTGATGTTGCCCCGTTGTGATGGCGGCTTCCAGTGCGCTAGGCTCGAGCGATACGCGGGAGCTTCCTGTTGCATCAGGCCGCGTGGTCTGCTGGGCGTCCTGAAGGGCATTTGCCAAAGTGGGCGGCGCGTCGCGCGGAGCTGGCGAAGTTGACGCGTTTGACGAGGGGCGAATCTGCGCCTGAACAGGAGGACGCCCTGCGGGAATACTCAGCTCAAGCCGTGCGCCTTCGGGAAGGCTCCCGCGATCACGCAAGACAAGGCGGACAAGGCCGGCTTCGGTTTCGGCAAGGGTTGATCCATCCGGTTCCTGACCAATCACCACGGCTTCGAGCACACGTGGAGCGGGATTATTCTGAAGGGTGTTCGGGAGTTCGGCAAGACGCACCGCCACACCGCCGGACGCGCCGGATGCGGCAGGCGGGAGGGATCCCGCCGGGGGAAGCTGTGACGATCCACTGGACATAGTCCCAGTTTATCATGGGCCTCCATGTCAATCTACGGAAGAATGAGGCCTGAAAAAGAGGATGAGGACTCTTGCTAAGGCTACGGTAATATTTTAACGTCCTTTAGCATTTACATAGGGGGTATCCATGAATTTAGGAACAGTGATTGTCGGGTGGAGCGCGGCAGCGGTTATATCAACGGCTGGCATTGGTTATGCGGGATACTGGACGGTCAATAAACTGGCGGATGCCTTCCGCAACAGTTGCACAATGACGCCTGAGGTGCTTGAAAAAGTCAAACCAGGTGACCGTATCATGACTAATCAAGGTAAATGCGCATTGGGCTAAAAGCCCTCCGTGTCATTATCCCCGTGCCGCTTTCGCCATAGCACGGGCTTCTTCCTGCATTTCCTGAAAGGCGTATTTGGCGATTTTTTCAATATCACCGGCGGCGTCACAATTGGGTGAACGGGTGAGAAGCGGTGTTTGGTGGCGGATGGTTTCCTTGACTTTCGGGTCCTGGCGCACGAGGCCCGCAAGCGGTGGGGAGAGGCGCAGGAAATTCTCGCACGCTTTGAGTAGCGTTTTATAGGTTTTCTCGCCCTCGGCGGTGGAGGAGGCCATATTGACCACAATCGAAACATTTTTGGACATACCGGCCGCTGCGCCGAGTTTGATAAACGCATAGGCATCAGTCAAAGAGGTTGGCTCATCGGTCGATACCAGCAGCGTGCGGGTGGCGCATGCCGAGAACATGCGCACGGTGCGGTCAACCCCCGCGCCAAGGTCGATAATCACGGCGTCATAGGCATCGGACAAATCAATCAACTGGTCGCGCAACATGCCAAGACGTTGGGATGGCAGAGCGGAGAGAGAGGCTTGGCCGGAGCGCCCTGCAATAATATCGAACTCGCCATCTTCATAACGCTGCACGACTTTATCAAGGGAGAGCCTCCCGCGGATCACATCATTAAGGTCACGCTTGGGCATAAGGCCGAGCTGCACATCGACGTTGGCAAGGCCAAGGTCGCCGTCAAACAGGACAACTTTCTTGCCCATCCGTGCCAGCGCATGCGCGAGTGAGATCGAGAAAAATGTTTTTCCCACACCGCCTTTGCCTGAGGCCACGGCCAGAATATTTTTCCCGCGCGGGAAAGAGGGGGACGCTGGAGTGTCCTGCGAACTATCGAGTGTGGTTTTTACATCTGTGGCCATGGTGTTTATCCTGTCGATTTTTTGCGTGAAGAAGGTTTTGAAGAAGAGGTACGAAGTGAATCAGTGGCGCGCGGCGTTCCGGCTTTATCATGGCCCGGAAAGAAATAATTGCCAAGGCGGCGGGGGGAGAGAGGTTCGAGCCCTTCCGCCACAGCCGAAGAAGTGCACGCATCGGAAAAGGACATGCCGCCATGCTGGGCGGCGGCCAGCAAGCCACCAAGGCGGCGGGCCATATCAAGGCGCGTGGCGACAAAACGGCGGACGCCAAGGGCAGAAAAGACACGGGCAATCTCACCCGATTCGGTGGCATCTCCGGCGGCGGGCAGTACCATGACGGCTTCAATATCGCCAGCCGCCAGAAACGAGGCAAGAAGCTTCATGTCCTCGGTCTTGAACGGATTAATGCCGGGGCTGTCGATCAAAATTTGGTCTTTATCACCCAAATCCTGCAGAATTTTTTTCAAGTCCATCGGGGTCTTGGCCACGTGCAACTCGATTTTAAGAAGTTTGGTAAACGCCTTGAGCTGTTCGGTCGCGCCCGCGCGCAGCGTGTCGGCGGTAATGATAGCCACATCAAGGCCATTCATCACGGCACGGGTGGCCATTTTGGCGGTGGCGAGCGTTTTGCCCGATCCGGGCTGCCCGACAAACATCAAGGCCTTTTTATAAGCCTTGGTCGGCAGAGGCGTGAAATTGAAAAGCGTATCAAGGGCGCCGACAAAGGCAACTGTGGGTTCATCCACGTCCATCATCGAGGCGCAGCCCACAATCTGATCCATTACGTCTTCGGGGGCAGCATGGCGCAGGAGGGAATCAATAATGGCCTCGGTCAGGGATGAGTCCTGTTCCTGCTCGTCATCATATTGCAGCCAGTCGAAATCATCAGCCACGCGGCCTTCTTTGCCGAGTTCGAACGAAAGATCACCGCGCGCGGAATCTCCGCTGCGGCGAGAAGAGGCCGAAGGATGAAACGCATCATCAATGGCAGCCGTAACCCTCACGGATTTGCCGCCATTTTCTTCGCGTGTAGCGACAATAATGGCGTCCTCACCGAGACTGTCACGTACCATTTGCATCGCTTCGGTCATTGTCTTTGCATAAAACGACTTGAGTCGCATAGAAGGGGGATCCAGATTTGATTCGCTTCCAGTATAATAAACTCGGGACTCTCTGACCAGAGTTTTCGCATGCTAACATCACATGACACCAGAAAATGGTTAACGGATTGTTAACGGCGTAAGGCAAAGCGATTCTACGGGAAGAATTTAGGCACCCGAATGAAGAATTCTGAGCTTCTCCAGAACCGCTTGCGAGCTTGTCTCCACGATGTCGATCTCGCCGAGCGCGCCATCAAGGTCGTGGTCGTTATATTTGCGGGCGGCGGAAATTCCGTGTTTGTGCACATCAATATGGGCCTGTTCGATCTCGCGGAAAGCAGGGAGATTGCGGTAGGGGAGCGAAGCATCCGAATAATACCATTTGCCGAGACGGCAATTTTTATGGTCGGCAAGCTCGTCAGGATTAATTTTAAGACGTCCGGCAGCCATGTTGGAGAGTTTGCGTTTCCAGACCACATGGTCGGATTTGGCAAGGTGAAGCGTCCGGTGGTCAAGCTCACACGTGGCAAAGAAAGCCAGATTTTTGGTGATGGATGATTCGGTAGCGTCAATTGCATCGAGCGTATCGCCAATCAAGGCAACGCTGTCTTGTGTCATTACAGCAATGGAGGATACGCTTTGCGAAATTTCGGAAACAGCGGCGTGTTGATCTTTGATAATTGCGAAGACTTCCTGCATCTGCTCAAGAACATTGTCGGATTTTTGGTCAATCGAGCGGATGCACGAGGTGCTTTCTTCAATGCGGGAATTGCCTGTGTGTACGGCGTTTGTCACGCTGGTCATCAGGGAATTGATCTCGGTGGTGACGTTGGAGAGGGCCGTTACTTTGTCGTGAATTTCTTCGGCGGAGTTGGCGGTTTCCTCAGCCAGTTTTTTAACTTCGCCTGCCACGACGGCAAAGCCTTTTCCAGCCTCTCCGGCGCGCGCCGCCTCAATCGTGGCATTGAGGGAAAGAAGTTTGGTCTGGTTGGAAATCGCGGCGATAATCCCCAGAATACGCTTGATCTCTTCGGTGCTTTTAACCAGATCATCAACGCGGGCTTGTGTTTGCCCAACAACGGAATTGATATGCCCGATAGCCGTTTCCAGATCGTGGGACGTGGAAATGCTGGTCGCGACAAGATTTTTCATGTCCTGTGCGCTGGCAAAAACATTTTGTGTCGAATTTTGAATGGAGCTTGAGGAAGTGGAAAGTTCCTCAAGGGCGGCGGCCATACCTTGCGCCCGCCCGTTAATGTCAAGCGAGATGCGGTTGAGTTTGGCCCCGATATTACTCGACTCGTTAATGCGGATGGAAAGATCGACATTTCCCTCCAGCATGTTCTGCATGACGGTTTTGATTTGGGAGACGGACGCGGTAAGTGTGCCGAGGTCTTTCGCGCGCAAAAGGGCGAGAGCGGAATCATAATGGCCAAGGGCAATGTCATTGAGAAGGGAGCTAACATCAGCGCGTATAGTCGTGTCGGGAATCTCAATCTTATCGGGAACGGTAACGTTGTTGGAAGATGGTGATTTGAAAAAAGAAAAGCCCATAAAAGAAATACCCGTGAGTCGTCTAGAAGCGGCAAATTGATTAATGACCGCAGCACAAATATAGAGGTTTTTGCTTGTGAAGGCAATGCGTGACGGGGCTATTGTTTAGCCGAAAGAAGGTGCCGCAGCCGATGTTGCCAGTTTGGGATCGGTGGCAAGTTGAGACGCTGGGCTTGGAGTAGTTTCTGGTGTAGGCGGATCGAAATCATAGGCGGAATCGTTGGCAGCGGCAGCTGTCGAAAAATCGGCCTTGACCGGCACAGATGACTGGATCACAGGAGCTGTCAACGGGTCGGAAGATGCTGCGGCAGGCGCCGTTGTCGCGGATTGTTGAGGGGGCGCATCCATATCATAAGCGGCATCATTTGCTGCCGGATCTGTCGATCCTGAAGATTTTGTTTTTTCCGTAGATGCTGAAGCTACGGCAGATGCAATTATATCATCCGTCATCGTCAGGCTGGCATAATCGGGCAGGCCGTCAGCCATCAAACCGGTGACAGGGTCTGTTTTGATGGCGGAGGCTTCAGCTTTTTTTGCAGCTACGGCATCAGGGTTGAGGCATTCGGTACCATTGTCCACGTAGGCTACATTACCTTCACTGTCCAGAACGGTGACAGGAGTTTGCGACCGATCAACGGATTCATTGGCAAGGCACTGCGTCCCATTATCAATATAGGACACTTCATTAGTGGTTGGATCACGCACCTCAACTGGATTTTCAGGGGAGGCCACAGGTTCGCTGTTCCATCCCGGGGGGGCCGAACAGGTCAGGCCATCGTCATAATAGAGAATTTCGTCTGTTTTTTCATCGCGTACCGCAACCGGCGGGTGCCAAGCGGATGGGGGGGCCTGATATATAGGTTCGGCCAGATAGTCGAGAGTATCCTCAAGCCATTCGGCACGCTCTTTGAGAATAAAGGTGATGTCTTCTTCTGCTTCGGGACTGGTACCGTCAATCGAGCCTTCGACCTCAAGTTCATGAAGTTCTGCTGCGGAAAGATCGGTACGGTTCTCCCGTGCAAGGGAATTGATCGAGCCATCATTGCGGATCAAGATGCCGCGATTGGTTGTCTCATTTGCGGTGTTGATGGCTTCATGATCACCGCGGTCAGCTTGCTTGAAGATGCCCGAAGAAGTGCGGGAAGCCTGTCCGGCCCCGCCGACTTTAATGCCTTCTCTTGCTTTATCTTTCACTGCCATGTGTGACCCTCTTGCCTCTATATTTTACAGAAAAAAATTAATATCGGGTTAATAGTTCAAATTTTATCTTTCTGGCCGGAAAAAAAGCCTGAAAATCAGGCTAAGGCTTTTCATTTGGGGGCGGGAATGGTAAGTCAGACGTGGCTCTTAATGCCAAATGCGAATCACGTATATATATGGAGAACACGGTATGAATATCCACGAATATCAGGCCAAGGAATTATTGGCAAAATATGGTGTAGCTGTTCCAAAAGGAATTGCCGCCATGAGCGTTGCCGAGGCTGTTGCAGCCGTCGATCAGCTTCCCGGGCCTCTCTATGTGGTCAAGTCGCAAATCCATGCGGGCGGACGTGGCGCGGGCAAATTCAAGAATAACCCGACTGGCAAGGGCGGCGTGCGCCTGTGCAAAACAAAGGATGAAGTCAAAGCCGCTGCCGAAGCGATGATGAACCAAGTGTTGGTCACCAAGCAAACCGGTCCTGAAGGCAAAGAAGTCCAGCGCCTGTACGTGACTGATGGCGTGGATATTAAAAAAGAATATTACTGCTCGGTGGTGCTTGACCGCGCGACTTCGCGCGTGACCTTCATGGCGTCAACCGAAGGTGGCATGGACATTGAAGAAGTTGCTGAAAAACACCCTGAGAAAATTTTCAAGGCTGCTATTGATCCGGCGTCTGGCATGTTCCCGTTCCATGCCCGTAAATTGGCGTATGGTCTGGGCCTCGAAGGTGACGCGGTAAAGTCGGCCACCAAATTCTTCTTGGCTCTTTATAAAGCCTTTGTTGAACTCGATTGTTCAATTGTTGAGATCAACCCCTTGATCGTCACCGACAAAAACGAGGTTGTGGCGCTTGATGCCAAAATGAACTTTGATGACAACGCGCTGTTCCGTCAAAAAGTTGTGGCTGACATGCGCGATGAGTCTGAAGAAGACGAAAACGAACGCATCGCCAAGGACTGGGAACTCTCCTATGTTCGTATGGACGGCAATATTGGCTGTATGGTCAATGGCGCAGGCCTTGCCATGGCAACCATGGACATCATCCAGCATTACGGCATGGAACCCGCAAACTTCCTCGATGTTGGCGGTGGAGCCACCACCGAGCGCGTGACCGCAGCTTTCAAAATCATTCTCTCTGATCCGAAAGTGAAAGGCGTTCTCGTGAACATCTTTGGCGGCATCATGAAGTGTGACATCATCGCGAACGGCATTATCGCCGCCGCGAAAGAAGTGGCGCTCTCTGTTCCTCTCGTTGTGCGTTTAGAGGGCACCAACGTACAGCTCGGGAAAGACATCCTCAACAATTCCGGCCTGCCGATTATCGCAGCCGACAATTTGGATGACGCCGCCCGCAAAATTGTGGACGCCACCAAAAAAGCTCTTAAAGCGGCTTAAGCCAGAAAAGGATTTATAAGATGTCAGTACTCGTTAACAAAAACACCAAAGTGATCTGTCAGGGTTTCACCGGCGCGCAAGGCACGTTCCACTCGGAACAGGCCATTGCTTACGGCACCAATATGGTGGGCGGCGTAACCCCCGGCAAGGGCGGCACCAAACATCTTGGTCTGCCAGTGTTTGACACTGTTCAGCAAGCCAAAGCCGAAACCGGATGTAACGCATCCGTCATTTACGTACCGCCACCCTTCGCTGCGGACGCTATTTTGGAAGCTATCGACGCCGAGATCGAACTGGCTGTGTGTATCACCGAAGGCATTCCTGTGCTCGACATGGTCAAAGTGAAACGCGCGCTGTCGGGTTCCAAAACCCGCCTGATTGGCCCGAACTGCCCGGGCGTCATCACACCTGGTGAATGCAAGATCGGTATCATGCCTGGCCACATTCATAAACGCGGCAAGGTGGGCATTGTCTCGCGTTCTGGTACACTCACTTATGAGGCGGTGCATCAAACCACGGCAGCAGGTTTGGGTCAGTCCACCTGTATCGGTATCGGCGGTGATCCAGTCAACGGCACCAACTTTATTGATGCGCTCGACATGTTTCTGAAAGATGATGAAACCGAAGCGATCATCATGATCGGTGAAATCGGTGGATCGGCAGAAGTGGACGCCGTCAACTTCTATAAAGCTGCGGCCAAGAAAAAACCGATTGCCGGATTTATCGCGGGCGCCACAGCCCCGAAAGGCAAACGCATGGGCCATGCGGGTGCCATTATCTCGGGCGGCAACGATACAGCAGAAGTGAAAATCGCTGCGATGAAAGAAGCGGGCTTTGTAGTTGCCGAAACCCCTGCGCATCTGGGGCAGGCGGTTCTCAAGGCGATTGCCGCCTAACAGCGACGCATAGTGTATTATCGAAAAAGCAGAGCTGCGGCTCTGCTTTTTTTGTTGCGCTGCGCCCTGAAAAGGTGTTCAATTTCCTCAATAATAAAAAATATCTAACAGGGAGACTACCATGACACTTGACGTTCACTCCGCACCGGAGCCGGATACCTATGGGGTATCACATTTCTCAAAGCCAGTTGTAACCGTATCACGCTCCTACGAAAGCCTCGGCTTGAAAAAGCCGGATTTTCCTTTCATCAAAGTTGCGGCAAATGAGGCACCCGCCACCCCTCCAGCAACGGCGGAAGATCCCGAAAAAGACTTGCCACTTTATCCTGCTGCCGAGCTGTACATCCCGTACCGCTTGCTGCGCGAGGCCAATGAGAAATTCGGGGTGCCCATTACCGAGGAAGCGTTTGCGCAGGCGGCGGTGCGGTTGCACCAAACCTTCCTGCAAGCGGCCATACCGGTCGGTAAATGTCAGGAGGGAAGCTTTAAATATGTTCTGAATAATGAAGGGGTAGCGCAGGGAGCGATTGTCGCCGCAGCGGTTGTTTGCCATTTCCAGACCAAAGAGGGGGCAGATACTTTTATCATTCCCGACAGGACAAAGCATTTTGCGCTTAAATATGAGGCGGCCCCGCAAGGGGATTTGCCGGCAGATACCACCCGTGGACGTGAAATGCCAAGGCCCGTGCTACCGCACCCACGGGCCAAGGGGTTGATTTGGGTTTAATTTTTACCCTTTCGGAAAAGGAAAATCTGGGCTAATCTAGCCGCATGAAACTGCTCGAAGAAATAGCGCCTGATGTGCGTTCTCTGATTGTCCGCTTGCCGTTCCGTGTGGGGCACTTCCTCTCGGAAAGTGACAATTCGGGCGGCGGTGATGCGGCTGAGGCGGAAGCCGAAGCGCTGCGCAATATCGTGACCTTCTATGTGGAAGACTCAGTCAAGGGAATTTTTGCGCACGAAGTGATGACCGAAACGCTCAACCAGAAACCAAAATGGGATAGCTGGAAAGACGACATCGCCAAGGTGCCGGATGAATGCGCACAGCTCACCAGTTTACTCGCGGGTATCATTGAAGAGAAAGAAGTTGTGGCGTTCAAGCACAACCTGCTTGAAGTCGCGCTGGTCGTGGCGCAAGCCTATCAGGAAATTGACGACATTCCGACCCCGATCGAAAAATTCAAGACACTGGTTGCAAGCATCCCGCGACGCGTTGACGCCTTTTTATCGGGCGAGTCCTATATCATCAATCAGGCCAGTTTGAATATCAGCGAGTTGGAGCGGCAGGCTTTGATAACGCTCGCGGGCAAACTCGGAATCACTTTTACAATTTAAGAGGAAAAATATGTCGGAACTGCAACGTTTCGTACCCGTGGATCAGGATACGCTGGCGGGTATATTGTACCGTGTGGGTCACTGGATGATTCATATTGACGACACGGATATTGAAGAAATATCCGAAAAAATTGAAGAAGAGCAGATGTTTGCTATCCTGACCAAGGTTGCCAAATCGCCCAAGGCCGGCCCCTTGGTGTGTGAAATGGCGGCGGAAGCGCTGCGCCAGAAATTGAGCTGGCCGCGTTGGGCTGCCGATGATGTGGATGCACTGGAAGAGGTCGGCAAAGCTTGTCGCATTATCAAATCGCAAGGCACGCGTGACGAATTCGTGATGTTCAGTAAAGCGGTGATGATGCTGGCCACGGGAGTAGCCCGTGCGGTGCGTGAAGACACCGAGCATGGTCAGAAAGATGAGGGCTATTTTTCATGGCTTTCAGAGAAAGCGGGCAACGTGGTTCTTGCACTTACGGATGGTGAAGCGCACAAGGACATGAATATCTCTCCGGCAGAAGACTCTGCTCTTAATGAACTTTTGGGCATCCTTAAGGCCTAAGATAACACGATAATAAGCGAGTGCCGGAGATTCATATGCGTATTGGGATTGACCTCGGTGGTACAAAGACCGAAATCATTTGTTTGAATGCCGACAACGGCAAAGAGCTCTATCGCAAACGCGTTCCCTCGCCACAGGGGAACTATACGCACACCATCGAGAATATGGCGCGGCTTGTCCATGAGGCGGAAGAGGAACTGGGTAAGACCGGCACGGTGGGGATTGGTATCCCGGGAACGGTTTCAAAGGTCACAGGTCTTGTTAAAAATGCCAATTCAGTGTGGCTCAATGGCCATCCGCTCGATAAGGACATGGAAGGAGCAATCGGGCGCCCCGTGCGTGTCCAGAATGATGCTAATTGTCTTGCTGTGTCAGAGGCAACGGATGGCGCGGGGGCAGGCCACCGAACCGTCTTTGCCATTATTGTAGGCACAGGTTGTGGCGGTGGTGTGGTGGTTGATGGCAAACCTCTCTCTGGCCTCAATGGTATCGGCGGCGAATGGGGGCATAACCCGTTACCGTTGCCGCGCGTGTACAGTGAAAACCCGAACGCTCACCTTGATCATTTTGATAACGGCGCTGACCCACGCGCGATGATTTCGCCGATTTATGCACATAAGGATGCTCTCGAATATTTTGTTGCCGACCACAAACTTGCCGAATTTCCCGGGCCACAATGTTACTGCGGCAAACGCGGCTGCATTGAAAGCTGGCTCGCGGGGCCATCCTTCAAACAGGATCACAATAGGGTGACAGGACTCGATATGTCCACCCATGATATTGTAGCCGCTGCGCAAAAAGGTGACGCCGGAGCCAAGGCTGCGCTTGATCGTTATTTTGACCGCTTTGCCCGCGCGGTGGCAGGCGTAATCGACATCATTGATCCCGATATTATTGTGGTTGGTGGAGGCATGAGCAATGTAGCCGAACTTTACACGGAAGTGCCCAGAGTCTGGTCAAAATATATTTTCTCGGACACGGTCGAGACAAAAATTGTTCCGGCACGCTTTGGCGATTCATCAGGCGTACGCGGTGCAGCGTGGCTCTGGCGGTAGCTCTTCCATCAGGTCAGGGTTTTGCAGATAAATATCCGCCGTCATTTCATCCAGTCCGCGGCGTGTTGTGCCATTAATGACAATATCGGCGCGGGTGTCCGGCAACATGCCGTGATCGTAAATATGAACTGACAAAAGTCGGGTAGAAGTCAGAGCGCTGACCCCGACTGCAGAGTCTTCGAACCCAGCCATATTTTCTTCATCCACACCCAAGGTTTGCGCCGCCAGACGATAACCATCGCCCGATGGTTTTGGCTCAAGATTGGCCTCGATAACTTTATCAACACCAATCACATCGGTAACGTAGTCCAGCAGCCCACATTGTTTCAGTTTTTTAAGAGCAAGAGGGGTTTCGGTGTTGGTAACAACAATCATCGGAATACCCAGTTGGTGGAAACTTGCCATCAATTCTTTAATACCGGCGCGGGCTTTCAAATGGGGAAGCTCTTCTTTATAGCCGGCTTTGCAGGCATCGACGAAGGCATTTTTCAGTCCAGTGAAATTGGGGTAGGTATCGCGCAGCCAAGTATGGATGACACTTTCGGGTTTTCCGGCGCACTGGTTCCAGTCAATGATATACGGCGATCCGGCGGCGCGCTGAACAGCGGCGCGGTTGGACGGCTCGCAGTCAATCATGGTGCCATCCATATCAAAAGCGACAGCTTTAATGGAGCGGCCATGAAAATTTATCGAAGTCATACGCATCACCCTATTGTGTACTCATACCGTTATAGAAAGAATTATAATTTACATAATAATTATATGAACGTCAACGCCCTTTTACAAAGGAATCTGTTTTCTGGCAGTAGAAATAGCAAAGTTGGCGAAAATTGCGAAAAAAAACTTAGCTGCACCCGCGAAATAAACCGAAATTCCTCCCTTTTGACGGAAGGCTATGCAAGCGATAAAACCCAGAATTTTATTTTCAGATAGCTAATGCACTGTAAAGCATCTTAAAGGCGATGATCGTCATAAAAACAGCAAAGACCCGCCGGAGTACATTGACATTCAGGCTATGTGACAGCTTGGCCCCGAGGGGGGCCATCAGGATACTCAGCGGAATGATAAAGGCGAATGCGAGCAGGTTGATATAACCAAACGTGAAGGGCACACCTGTCACTTCTGCAAACCCGATCATCAGGAATCCGATTGCGGCAGGGGCTGAGACAGACAGGCCAATGGCCGAGGATGTCCCGATCGACGTATGCAAAGGTGTCTTGCACAGCACCAGAAACGGTACACATAAAAGTGCCCCTGCAATGCCCATGAGAGCGGCCAGAATACCGATAAAGACACCCACCAGAAAAGTCCATGGCTGGCGCGGCAGCCCGTCCATAAATTGATAACGTCTCGGATCAATAAACATAAGAATAGCGACCAGCAACACCGCAAACCCGAACACAAATTTAAGCCCTTCACCTGAAGACTGCGCGGCGGTGAGAACACCAAGTATAGATCCGCACAGCGTCCCGGGAACAATCTGGCGCAAAATAACAAGGTCAACTGCGCCACGTTTCCAGTGGGCGCGGGCCGAGGAAAGTCCCGTTGGTAAAATGGAAGCGAGAGACGTGCCAATCGCGATATGCATGAGGTGAGGGGAATCATATCCTAAAAGGCCCATCCCGAAGTAAATGCCCGGCACCAGAATAAGTCCGCCGCCAATGCCCAAAAGTCCCGCCATAAAACCGGCGAGCGCGCCGATCGCTAACAAAAACGCCCCCATCGGGGCATACATCATTATATCTGCAAAAGTCATGGGGTTACGATAGGGGGAAATAACCCCGAAGACAACGCCCTGTGTGTGATGCGCAGCACTAAAAACAGCATTTTAAATAAATTTAAATCATTTTCCGTTATAAAGGGCTTGTCACAAGATTTTTGGTCGGAAAAAACAGGTCGTGCGAAAGCGCGAGAGCTGACAGGACGTCTTTTGCCGCATAAACAACAAGAAAAAAAGAAATAGGGAGAACACAATGAATGCACCGGTAGAAACACTTATCAGCGTTGCCAATTTTCTGGTCGCCGCCGGAACACTGGCACTGACTTTCAGAAAGGTGCAAATGGAACAGCAATCGCGCGGACGCGAAGCGGAAGAGAAAAAAATCACGGCACGGGCTTTGGATCGGATCGCCCAAGCTTTCGAAACAATCGCGCATGGTCATGCGCATAAGGGCGAAGTGATTGAGGGCGAGATCATTGACGCCGAACCCATAGCGCCGAAATTAACGCATCAAGACAGCTCAAATATTGTACCTCTTCGGGCGCGCTGGGTCGTCGAGGATCAGGCAAAAAACGATGATAAAAATCCGGACAGCCAAACCAAAGAAGCCCCTTTGAAACTGAAATACGGCGGTGAACGAGGCTTGTCCTGCCAGATGTAGGCAGGAAGAGCGCCGTGAAAATTATTGACATAATAAAAACAAGTTTCTAATATAAGCCATCTTTTTAATAGGGGCTTGGCAATGGCAATAAAAGCGGTGTTTACCGATATTGATGGTGTAATGGTCTTGAGCGAGCATTTGCATCAGGAAAAAATCATCATGGTGGCGGCTGATCCCTTGGGCACAAGCCATGTCGATCCGGTGAACGGCGTGTTCATTGATATCAATACGGATTGGCCCAATGACCTCGCAGGGATCGGCGATCACCGTGTCTATGAATGGATCACAAAACGCAATCCAGATTTTCCTTTAAGCGAAGAACAATTTTTAGGGGCTTGCGAAGATTACTACCTAAAAAATTCTGATCGCTTGTCGGTGCGCCCGTCCTATCTTGATGCCATTGATGTGTTTGCGCAAAATGATTTGTTTATCGCGGCTGTCTCAAGCGGTGTGCGCTCTCAGGTGGATTGCAATATCGCGCATGCAGGGCTGGACGCTAAATTGATTTTCTCCCACAGCGCCGATGAAGCCGAAGCCGGAAAAACCAAACCCCATCCCGCACCTTATATCAATGCTCTCAAAGAACTCAATGCCCGCATCCGTGAGGTTGATCCGGATCATATTGATATTTTGCCGCACGAATGCCTTGTGATTGAAGACACGGGGTCAGGTGCGCAGGCCGGAATTGATGCTGGTATGAAAGTGGCGCATTGGACGCTTACGCACGGGAAATTTAATGCTGGGGCGCACCATAAACTCGAGCCGGATGTCAATCTAGACGTCTTCGCCCGCAAATTGCTCGCACATGAAAATAACATCCCTCTGGTGCAGGCTGCGCCGCAATGTGGGCAACAACCCGCCTGAAATTTATGAAATATCAAAAAGGATGGGATTCAGGCTTAAAAAACCTGATTCTTGCTCTTTTCCTTCGGCTTTTCCGTGCTAATATCCCTGCGTTTCGTCAACTTTCAGGATCAGGATATTACCAATGCCTAGCTCTGCTGCCCTTGCCTCTGTCTTAACCGGATTTAACGCCGAATATATCGCCAACCTCTACAGCGCGTTTTTGAAAAATCCGGCGGATGTGGATGGCAGCTGGCGCAGTTTTTTTGCGGACCTGCGCGATGACGAGGCGGCGCTCTTGCGTGAAATTTCAGGAGCAAGCTGGGCAGCCAAAGATTTCAAAAAACCAAACGCGCCCTTTGGTGTAACCACGGCAGATGAAGCCCTCAAATCGGCAAAGCCTGCCAACAAAGCTGGAGCTCCGGCGTCTGTTGTGTCGGCCGATGCGCTCAAAGATACTTTCCGTGCCCTGATGCTCGTGCGGGCCTACCGTCAGCATGGCCATTTCGCAGCAAATCTTGATCCGCTGGGGCTTAAACCTCCCGCAGGTCATGTCGAACTTGATCCTTCATTCTATGGTTTGATCGCCGCTGATATGGGACGCAGTGTGTATGTTGGGGGCCTCCTTGGTCTTGAAAATACGACATTTGCCGCATTGCTTGAAAAACTCCGCGCAGTTTATGCCGGAACAGTCGGGGTCGAGTTCGAACAAATTGGCGATCCCACGGAGAAAGAATGGCTTCAGTCCCGCTTTGAAACGGGGGCCTTTAAAGTTGCTTTCAGCAGGGACGAAAAGAAAAGAATTTATGGCGAACTTGTCTCCGCGCAAGGACTTGAAGATTTCCTGCACACCAAATATGTGGGTACAAAACGCTTTGGCCTTGATGGCGGCGAAGCCTATATTCCCACGATTGAAGAAATTATGCGCACGGGCGTGAAACTTGGGATCCGTGAGGTTTCCATTGGTATGGCGCACCGCGGGCGTCTTAATACTCTCACCAATGTGTGCGGCAAACCCTACACCAAACTTTTGGCCGAATTTAATGGTGTACCCTCGAACCCTGATGGAACCCCCGGGTCGGGCGACGTGAAATACCATATGGGCTATTCCAATGACCGTATGATCGAAGGTCAGGATGTTCATATCACCTTGACCCCCAACCCCTCGCATCTTGAAGTGGTTAATCCGGTGGTCACGGGGAAAGTCCGCGCTATTCAAAACCTGCGCGGCGATACCGCGCGCAAAGCCGTCCTCACCCTTCTTATTCATGGTGACGCCGCTTTTGCAGGGCAGGGACTCGTCATGGAAACCTTGATGCTCTCGGGCCTCAAAGGCTACACCGTGGGCGGCACCGTGCACATCATCATCAACAATCAGGTGGGCTTTACCACCAACCCCGATTGCTCGCGCTCGGGGCCCTATTCCAGCGACCTGATCAAGATGCTCGGCTGCCCGATCTTCCATGTGAACGGCGATGATATCGAAGCTGTGGTGAGTGTGGCGCGCCTCGCCACCGAATTCCGCCAGCAATTCGGCAAAGACGTGATGATCGACCTGATTTGTTACCGCCGCAACGGCCACAATGAAGGCGATGAACCGATGTTCACCCAGCCGATCATGTACAAGGCGATCAAGGATCACCCGACCACCCGTACCCTCTATGGGAAGCAGCTTGTTGCCGAAGGTGTCCTAAGCGAGGCCGAAGCGAAAGACGTCGTTGATGGTTTCATGAAACGGATGGACGACTCGTTCGAAGCGACCAAAAGCTATAAGCCCAATAAAGCCGACTGGCTCGAAGGCCGCTGGGCAGGATTGAAACCCGCGCACGGTGTCGAGCGTCGCGGCGCAACGGCGATTTCCAAAGAAATCTTCATGAACCTTGCGGATAAACTCACCGCTGTTCCCGAAGGCTTTAATGTGAACAGCAAAATCGCGCGCCAGCTCGAGGCCAAAAAAGAAATGTTTCGAACCCATGATTGCTTTGACTGGGGCACAGCCGAGGCGATGGCCTTCGGCGCTCTCTTGATGGAGGGCCATCCGGTACGCCTCTCGGGTCAGGACTGTGAACGCGGCACCTTCTCGCACCGCCATTCGGTTTTGAACGATCAGGTGACAGAAGAGAAATATATTCCGCTGGGTAACCTCAGCAAAGATCAGGCCCAGTTTGAAGTCCTTAACTCGCCGCTTTCGGAATCGGCGGTGCTGGGCTACGAATTCGGCTATACATGGGCTGATCCCAATGCCCTCGTTTTGTGGGAAGGTCAGTTCGGCGACTTCGTGAACGGGGCGCAGGTTATCATTGACCAATATATCGCCTCGGCAGAATCCAAATGGCTCCGTATGTCGGGCCTTGTGATGATTTTGCCGCACGGAATGGAAGGGCAGGGGCCGGAACATTCCTCCGCGCGTCTTGAACGCTTCCTGCAACTGAGCGCGGAAGATAACTGGCAGGTCACCAACATCACGACCCCCGCCAACTATTTCCACGCGCTGCGCCGCCAATTGAAACGCGACTTCCGTAAGCCGCTTATCAATATGTCGCCCAAATCACTGCTGCGTCATAAACTCGCAATTTCCAAGGCCGATGACTTTATGGATCAATCGACCTTCCACCGCATTCTGTGGGATGGCGCCGCCGAAAAACTGGCCAAGCCCAAAGATATGAAACGCATTGTGCTGTGCTCGGGTAAAGTTTATTACGACCTGTTTGAAGAGCGCGAAAAACGTGGGATCAACAATGTGATGATCCTCCGGTTGGAACAACTCTATCCGTTTCCGGCGAAAGCCTTGGCGGAAGAGCTGGCGCAATATGGTCATGCCGAGATTGTCTGGTGTCAGGAAGAGCCTAAAAATCAGGGGGCATGGAGTTTTGTGAATCCTGAGATTGAAGAAGTTCTGGCGCTGGCCAAATTCAAAAACACCCGTGCACGTTATGTGGGCCGCATGGCGGCGGCAGCTCCTGCAACGGGTTACATGAAACGCCACGCCGAAGAGCAAGCCAAACTGGTCGATGAAGCCTTGACGGTGTAGGTGGAAAGTGATGGAGCTAGGAAAATGCTTGCTGCACCTTTGTTAAGTAGTTGCTGTGGTTGATAATATGAAGGTATGGTTCAATCTTGCGAAGATCGAGTTGTGCATTCTTGTGTGCTTGGGGTGGTTAATTTTATCGCCACACTTAGCAATGGCAACGAATTTTGGTTATTGTTCCCCCTTTCTTACGCAAAAAGATACCATTCTTCTTGGAATTGAAGGTGATGTTCCTAATATTAAGAATGTGGATTGGGAAAAGGTTCTATCTTTTATCAAAAAGAACAATCTCAAATTTGCAGAAGAGAATGGAATAAAAGTTGAAATCACAAACCAAAGTCCGGAGGATGCGCTTGCTGGGCACTCTGGGTATTTATACATAAAACTTATGTACTCATTTGCAAAGAAGAGCAATTTTTCGATTCCTCTAGATAGCGACCAATTAGCGGTGTGGACGACGATATACATGAATCCTGAAGATGGGGGGATTCACGATCTTATGTCGGTGAAGGGGACACCGCCAACGTTCATAGGCTACGCTCAAGATGAGAAGAGTTTTATTCCGCTAACCGCGGCAGCTTATCGGCATGTAGAGCGATTAGCTTGCAGTGTGCTTGCTCAATCCAAACAACTTTTTTGTACGGATGTAAAGGATTTCAGCAAAAACAAAATTGTTTCAAAGCCTGAACTTTGTAAGCCGAGACCTAAGGAAGCTTCGACAGACAATCTGATAGATTTCATAGAAAAGAACTGGCAGGAGACAACACATGATAAGCCTATCATTCCTTGAGTCAGCGCAGCCGATTCAGGGGAATCCATGGATTGCCTTAGACCGCTTGAGGCGGTCAGGCAATGACAACCCTTAAATCTGACATGACGGACACAAATCCTTGATCAAACACCCCGCGCAATTGGGGCTACGGGCTTTGCAGATATAACGTCCGTGCAGGATCAGCCAGTGATGGGCGTGGCGTTTATAGGCGGCGGGGATAACGCGCTCGAGTTTTTCTTCAACCGCCTCGACCGTATCGCCCGTGGCAAGGCCTGTACGGTTGGATACGCGAAACACATGAGTATCGACCGCAATCGTGGGATGTCCAAAGGCGATATTCAAAATCACATTGGCGGTCTTGCGCCCCACACCCGGCAGGGCGATAAGGGCATCCATCGTGTTTGGCACCTCGCCGCCATACTGGTCAAGGAGGATGCGCGACATTTTGATGACATTCTCCGCCTTGGCATTATAGAGGCCAATCGTTTTGATGTGTTCTTTAAGTCCCGCAAGGCCGAGCCTGAGCATCTTCGTGGGCGTGTCGGCTATCTTGAATAGGGCCGCAGTAGCTTTATTGACCCCCGCATCAGTCGCCTGCGCCGAGAGGATAACCGCAACCAGCAGCGTATAGGTGTTGATGGATTGCAGCTCCCCTTTGGGTTCGGGGGTGGCGACCTCAAAACGGCGGAACATCTCGGCAATTTTGTCTTTTTGCATGGATAATGCTATAGCAGAAGGGAGGAGCACTGACCATGAGAAAACTAGCCATTATGGTGATCGGGTGTGTATGGAGTTTACCCATAGGGGGACATGCTGCGGGGAACGAGACTCCCTTTTTTCCAGACTCTTTTTCGTGGGACATATTTTTATCAAGGGTGCCTGAGCTAGATGAGGTGAGTGATAAAAACATCATCGTGCTGGATGCGTTTGAAACACCGGCAGAGTTTGTAAACGCGCTCCACGCGCAGGGCAAGAAGGCCATATGTTACATCAATGCGGGCAGTTTTGAGGATTGGCGTCCTGATGCGCATCGTTACCCCAAGGAAATCATCGGCAAATCCTATGAAGGGTGGGATGGGGAATGGTGGCTCGATATTCGCAGGATGGAGGAGCTGGAACCGATGATGACAGAGCGGATTGATATGTGCCGCCACAAAGGCTTTGATGGCGTCGATTTTGACAATGTGAACGGATACGAAAACGATACGGGCTTTCCGCTGACAAAAGAACATCAATTGACCTTCAATGCAGAACTTGCCCGTAAAGTGCATGAAGCGGGCCTCAAAGTGGGTCTAAAAAATGCGCCGGAATTGGCGGATGATCTGGAACCTTTGTTTGATTGGGTAATCACGGAATCATGTGTGGAAGAGGGATGGTGCGGGTCTTACGAGGCCTTCACGCGGCAGGGAAAGCCTGTCATGGCAATTGAATATGATGCCAAATCCTGCGTCCGGCATCCCCTCGATCACGTGCATGTGATTGTGAAAGATATGGAGCTTTCAAAAAAGGCGCAAATTTGCGCGCATAACACGAAGGAGTAGATAACATGACACATAAATTGGTATGCAGCCCCGCCCTCAGCCGGAGTGATTGGACATCCTCCTCCGTCAAACTCAAAGAAGGGATACCCGAAGAACTCTGGTTCGGCACGGTGCCAACGCCCTTGGGCGAGATGACTCTGGTGGGCGTGGATGATGCGCTGTGTTATCTCGGGTTTGAAGAAAATCGCTCGCTTGAAAAGGTATGTAGATTTTTTCCCAAAGCTGTGGTGGCGCGTGATGACAAGCAGGCTGCAAAAATGGCCAAAACAGTGATGCGGCTCTGGGAAGGGAAAGAGACAAACCCCGTGACCTTTATTGTCGGGGGTACTGATTTTCAAAGATCGGTATGGAAATCATTGATGAAAATTCCCAAAGGCAAAGTGGTGAGTTATGCAACGGTAGCCGCCGCGGTCGGTCGCCCTGCCGCGGTACGCGCAGTCGGCACAGCGGTGGGGGCCAATCCCATTTCCTTGCTGATCCCCTGCCACCGCGTGGTGCAATCTAACGGGTCGTTCCACAATTACGGCTGGGGCAATGCGATGAAGCTGCAGCTTTTAACCGCAGAGAAAGCAATAGCCTGAGTTTTCTTTATGGTGAAAGGCCTAATCCCTCTGGTACGGGAGTAATGGCAGGGTCTGGGTTAATATCCCGCTCCATGTGGTAACAATCAAGTCCCTTACCATAGAAGTCAGGTTCAACTGTGCAAACAGAGAAGCCAAATTTCTTGAAAAATCCATAGCTATGCTGGCTTGTGTCCAGCCGGATTTTTTGGACATCGGGATATTCAAGAAATTTTTGCAGACGAAAGTTCATCAGGGCAGCCCCTATGCCTTGGCCATGATAGTTTGTATCCACCATCCCGTAACAAAGAGATCCATATCCATCCATCCGGACGCGAATGCCGCCGCAGCCAATAATATTATTTTCAAATTCACACACCCAATAAGAACCTGTGGCATGCCGGCCAAGATACATTTGAAATTCGGGAAGTTCCGATGCACTAAAGAACTCAGGAGTATTTGACTGAAACAACCGCACACACGCGGACAAATCTTCCTGTTGAAAAGGTCTGATGGTAAGTGTGCTGGATGAAAAACTCATAATCAGCCCAGTCCCAGCATATCCTTCATGCTGTAAAAGCCAGGAGGTTGCGCCGCTAGCCAACGGGCGGCCTGCACAGCGCCGCGCGCAAACAAAGCGCGGTCAGTGGCACGGTGGGTAAGCTCGAGGCGTTCGCCCTGACCGTAAAAGAATACCGTATGATCGCCTACCACATCGCCGCCGCGCAGAGACGCAAAACCGATTTCGTCGCGGCTGCGCTCGCCCGTATGGCCATGACGGTCAAACACGGCTTTAGTTGAAATCTGGGTGCCACGCGCTTCCGCTGCGGCGCGTCCAAGCGCGAGCGCGGTGCCCGAAGGAGCATCCACTTTTTTGCTGTGATGGGTCTCGAAAATTTCAATGGCAAATTCAGGGCCGAGAGACTTTGCGGCGCACTTGACCAGTTCGATGAGTACATTCACGCCAAGGCTCGCATTCGGGGTCACGAGAATGGGCGCTGTTTTGGCGGCCTCACGAATGCTCGCCATATGCGCATCATTAAGACCTGTTGTACCAATCACGAGCGGTTTGCCGAGGCGCCCCGCGATCAGGGCATGACGTACGCTAGCATCGGGCGCGGTAAAATCAATCACGAGGTCGGCAATGGCAAAGAGATCTTCCGCGTCCTGCAAAATAGGCGGGCTGTTTTCGGGGATGTCCTTATCGCGTGTAGTGCCGCCCGCAAGATAAAGGTCGGGGGCCGCGGAAACTTCCGCAGAAAGAAGACGCCCCATTCGTCCCGTGCAACCTGCTATGCCTATTTTCATTGCCGTCTCCTTTTTTGACTACGGACAAATCAGTCCCGCAAATCATCCCATAATTCT
Source organism: Pseudobdellovibrionaceae bacterium (assembly GCA_041674725.1). GTDB lineage: Bacteria > Pseudomonadota > Alphaproteobacteria > Micavibrionales > Micavibrionaceae > UBA1573. The sequence goes on from JBAYVC010000004.1 coordinate 201,922, forward strand.
TTAACCTTGCGGAAAAAACCCTCGCTCTCGGGTGAATTTTTTTGTCCCGATTTTTCGAGTGTCTCGCCAAGTTGTTTCATGAGTTCGGTTTGTTTTTTGTCGAGGTTTACAGGAGTCTCGACAAAAATCTCGATATACAAATCACCGCGGACATCGGATTTCATGATGTTCATGCCTTGGCCCTTGACGCGCAGTTGCTGTCCGGTTTGTGTTCCGGCAGGGATTTTGATAGTGGTTTTTGATCCGTCAATGGTGGGAACTTCAAGGCTGCCGCCAAGTGCCGCGGTAGTCATCGGCACCGGCACGCGGCAAAGTAAATTGGCGCCATCGCGTTTAAAAAATTTATGCGGTTTTATGTTGATCAAGACATAGAGGTCACCGGATGGCCCGCCGCGAAGACCCGCTTCTCCGGCGCCACCAAGGCGCACGCGTTGCCCTTCGCCGATACCGGCGGGGATGGAAATCTGCACGGTTTTTTCCCCGCGCACACGCCCCGCGCCGGAACAGGTTTTACAGGGCGATTTGATGATCGACCCTTCACCGCCACAGGTGGGGCAGGTGCGCTCGATGGTGAAGAATCCTTGTGTGGCGCGTACCCGTCCCGATCCGCCACAATCCGAACATTTCTGGGCCACGCCGCCGTCCGATGATCCGGTGCCTTTGCAGTCGCTACAGGTTTCAACGGTAGGAATTTTGAGTTTGGCGTCTTTGCCTTTGAATGAATCTTCGAGCGAAATGTCGATAGTAAACTGCATATCCGATCCGCGCATCGGGCCGGTAGAGCGCCGCCCACCGCCCATCATATCGCCGAACATATCTTCGAAAATATCGGTAAAGGCAGACGAGAATCCTCCTGGGCCAAACCCACCCGCGCCGCCACCCATGCCGCCTTGAACACCTGCCGCGCCGAAACGGTCATAAGCAGCGCGTTTGTCGGTATCTTTCAAAACGTCATAAGCTTCGCTAATTTCTTTGAACTTGGCCTCCGCCTCGGGATTATCCTTGTTGCGGTCAGGGTGATATTGCATCGCGAGCTTGCGGTAAGATTTTTTCAGCTCGTCCTCGGTCGCGTTTTTTTCGACACCCAGTGTTTTATAAAAATCTTTTTCGTCGCTCATCGCTGCCTATCCAGTATTTCAATGATAACTTGCCCTGCATGTTGGCAGGGCAAGTTGGAATGTGTTTTAAATCAAGATATGTGGCTATTCTTTCTTTTCGCCGTCATCATCGTCGAACTTCATGGTGGTAAAGTCAGCATCGATCACATCATCTTTTTTGGACGAGTCGCCAGATGTTGATCCTTGCGCCTTATCTGCGGCAGGAGCTTCTGTATCTGGATCGCCCGATGTCTGCTCTTGCGCACGGCGATAGGCAATTTCACCAATTTTCATCGCAGCTTCCTGAAGAGCTTGAGTCTTGGTTTCAATCGCCTCTTTATCCTCGCTATCCATCACGGCTTTGAGTTCGAAGATCGCACGGTCACAGGCGATTTTCTCGGCCTCCGGCAAATCTTTGCCAAGATCCGACATGGCCTTTTCCGCTTGATGAATGGACGATTCCGCTACGTTGCGAGCCTCTATCAAGGCGCGGCGTTTTTTATCCGCTTCGGCATTAACTTCGGCATCTTTGACCATCTGCTGAATGTCGGCATCGGACAAACCGCCTGAGGCCTGAATGCGGATGCTTTGCTCCTTATTTGTAGCCTTGTCCTTGGCGTGGACATGGACGATACCGTTCGCATCAATATCGAACGTCACCTCGACTTGCGGCACACCGCGCGGCGCAGGCGGAATGCCCATCAGATCGAACTGACCGAGCATTTTATTGTCGGCGGCCATCTCGCGCTCGCCTTGGAACACGCGGATAGTTACCGCATTTTGATTGTCCTCGGCGGTCGAGAAGACCTGCGATTTTTTGGTTGGGATGGTGGTGTTGCGGTCGATCAGGCGCGTAAACACACCGCCCAAGGTTTCGATACCGAGCGAGAGTGGGGTCACATCAAGGAGGAGAACATCCTTGACGTCGCCTTGCAGGACGCCGCCCTGAACAGCCGCGCCATCGGCCACAACTTCATCAGGGTTCACGCCTTTATGCGGCTCCTTGCCGAATAGGTCGCGCACCGTCTCGATGATTTTGGGCATACGGGTCATCCCGCCGACCAGAACCACTTCGTCAATGTCGGATGGCTTGAGGCCAGCATCTTTGAGCGCCGCTTTGCACGGGTCAATGGTGCGGCGAACAAGGTCATCCACCAGCGCCTCGAGTTTCGCGCGGGTAAGTTTCACATTCAGGTGTTTGGGGCCTGACGCATCAGCTGTGATAAAGGGCAGGTTGACTTCGGTTTGCGCGGTGGAAGAGAGCTCGATCTTGGCTTTCTCGGCAGCTTCTTTAAGGCGCTGAAGAGCAAGCTTGTCTTGACGCAGGTCAATACCCTGTTCTTTTTTGAATTCGTCGGCGAGGTAGTCGATAATGCGCGAGTCGAAATCTTCACCGCCAAGGAACGTGTCCCCGTTGGTGGATTTAACCTCGAATACACCATCACCAATTTCAAGGATGGATACGTCGAACGTACCTCCCCCAAGGTCATAGACCGCAATCGTGCCGGAGTTTTTCTTATCAAGCCCATAAGCAAGGGCCGCCGCAGTTGGCTCGTTGATGATACGGAGCACTTCAAGACCAGCGATGCGTCCGGCATCTTTGGTGGCTTGACGCTGCGCATCATTAAAGTAAGCAGGAACGGTGATAACCGCTTGGGATACGGTAGTACCCAAAAAGCTCTCGGCGGTCTCTTTCATTTTTTTAAGAACCATCGCAGAGATTTGCGCCGGAGCGAATTTTTCGCCGTCCACTTCAACCCATGCATCGCCATTATCGCCCTCGATAATTTTAAAAGGCGCGTGTGATTTCATTTTCTGCACATCGGGGTCGTTAAAGCGGCGACCGATCAGACGCTTGATCCCGAACAGGGTATTGTCGGGGTTGGTAACGGCCTGACGTTTGGCGGGTTGACCGACGATACGTTCGCCATCTTTGGTAAAGGCAATAATTGACGGGGTGGTGCGGGCGCCCTCGGCGTTTTCAATCACGCGGGGGTCACGGCCATCCATAATAGCCACGCAGGAATTGGTGGTTCCCAAATCAATACCGATAATTTTAGACATGAATAATACCTCTTGTTTTTTGTTGGCAAATACAGGGTAACCCCATGATGGGCATTACCCCCATTCCCACAAGGGCTTAGATCGCAAAAACGAGCATAAACCTTTGCATGGTCTTATTTATAGCGCAGAAGTTCACAATTGACACCCCTAACGCCATAAAATGATGTCTCCATCACCAGAAATATATGGGTATTAATTCCTACAATGTCAAGGGGCGATGTGGTAAGTTATTTTTAGCCTGAGAAAGAAAGAGGAGTGGAGATGGAAAGGGAGTTTATTTTAAATTTCCTTGCTTTGCTGAGGCAAAATCAGCTATTGGACATAATATGAAAGACCGCCAGAAACAGAATTATAATGTACTCTCGGCCGATGAGGTCACTCAAAAACTCAGCGATTTTTATCGCGGGCAGCTCGATATTATTCAGGATAGGAAAAAAGGCTTTCTCCGCACGACCTTTGGCATTATGGCGCGTACCATCCGCGCGGATATGGGCACGTTATTGGACGCCGTTCTCGCCAAAAACGGCATTGAAAAAATTCAGGGGGACGGGCCAGTTTGCTATAATTATCTTCCTGATATAGTGGCGGCGGTCGAAGCGCGGGGTAGTCATGCCGCCGAAGGTGTAAAACGATACGACCTGTTTACAAAAACATGTGACGCCGCTGCCATGAATGTTGCGGGTTTTTCTGAGATGGGGGGCCTACAAAAAGCCCGAATCCGTCTGGATATCGCCAAACGGGCTTGCGAATAAAAACATCAAATCACCCAAAAGTATGAGTGCGAGGGAGTGAGGGGTCATTCTGCGGTGCGCTCGCAACGATATGCGTGAGGGCTTGCCGCCCGAGGCAGGTCGATGAGGCGAGCGCAGGCGCACTAGCTGCCAGAAAACCTTTGTCTGCGGCAAAACCAAACCAACCTTGCGGCAAATCAATATCAGGCAGAGTAGGGTAAAGCGGTTTTATAGCCGCCGCGGCTGTAAAGCGGCTACAACATTCATCTTCGGGTGAGGGGATCAGAACAGCAAAGTCGAGACCGTAGTCGTCACAAAATGTCTGGGCATTCACTTCGATTTCGCCCCCAAAAGTGACAACAAACTTGGTTTTGGCCTCCTCGATACGGTGGGCCCAAAACGCCGGTTCATTGCGGCGACTGACAGTAATAATAAGTTGATCCTCGCTGAGTTGTCCGGCCTGCGCCTTCCAAAAGACCGGCAAGCAGCTGGGGCGGCCGGACATGATATTGGATACAAAAACCAGATCGGCCTGTTTATCCTCGAATAGAAAGTCGCGCCCTTCGCGGAAATTAACAATGTCGATTTCAAAATCAGGATCAATGAGAAAACCCGAACGCAGCAGGTAGTCGAGAGCATCGGTTAAACGATCACTATCACGTCCCCGACCACCAATCTCGGCGTCATAAGCGCCCACGGCGGCAATTGTCCGTAGGTGCGGAAGGGTAGGATGAGCTGCGCAGGCTCGTCGGCAACGTTCTCTGAAAATTGTTTCGTTCATGCGGAACCCTGTTTGAGCTAGCCTTAACAGGGATAAAGCCCAAAAGTCAAATGAGCAGGACTAAACCTGCCCAACGGTTTTGATTTTGGCTTTGGGGTGAATTTCGTTTTGTGACATCACCATCGTTTGCGGACGGAACCGCTCGATCACCGAGCGTACATAAGGCCGCACCATTGGCGAGGTGAGAAGGACGGGTGTTTCGCCCGTCTGCCCGAATTTATCATATATCTGGCGCACCCCAACAATGAAATCCTGAAGGAGCGAGGGGGCCATGGCCAGTTGCCGCTCTTCGCGTTCGCCAATCAGGGACTCGGCAAAGGCCTGTTCCCACTTGGGCGAAAGGGTGAGGAGCGGTACATGCCCGTGCATATTGAGGTTGGCATCACAAATTTGGCGGGAAAGGCGCGAGCGGACATGCTCGCCAATGAGCATCACGTTTTTGGTGTAGGTGGTGGCTTCTGCCACGCCTTCCAGAATAGTTGGTAGATCGCGGATGGAAATCCGTTCATTGACAAGGTTTTGGAGGATACGCTGCAACCCTCCGACTGAAATCTGTGACGGGATCACATCGCCCACCAGCTTCTGGTAATCTTTGGGCAGTTCATCAAGCAAGCGCTGCGTCTCGGTGTAGGAAAGAAGATCGGACATATTGTCCTTGATAATTTCGGTGATATGCGTGGTCACCACCGTTGCTGCATCGACCACGGTATAGCCTTTGAAATGGGCCTCTTCGCGGTAACGCGGGTCAATCCACATGGCGGGGAGGCCAAAGGTCGGCTCGGTGGTGTTCTCGCCGGGGAGCGAAATCGGTTCGCCCGTCGGGTCCATGCATAAAAGCATGCCGGTGCGCACTTCGCCGCGTCCTGCCTCAATTTCTTTAATGCGCACGACATAGGTGCTGGCGGGAAGTTGCAAATTATCCTGAATGCGCACCGAGGGGAGAATATAGCCCATCTCTTCGGCCAACTGGCGCCGCAGGCCCTTGATCTGCTCGGGAAGTTTTACCGTGTTGTCGGTGCCCTGTACTAAAGGCAACAGCGCATAACCCAACTCAAGGCGAATAATGTCAATGGCGAGTGATTTGGCAATCGGGTCTTCGGCGGGTTTGGCGGCGCTGGCTTTGGTACGCTGGTCAATTACAACTTGCTCGGCGCGCATTCTTTTCTGCTTGAAGGCAAAGAAGGAAATGCCGCCCGATACGCCAGCGAGGGCCAAAAAGGGCAGGGTGGGAATGCCGGGAACAAGGGCAATGGCAAGAATAATGCCCGAGGTAATGGCGGTCGCGCGCGGGTAGCGGCTGAACTGGTCCATCAAGGCCTCATCGGCGGAGCCTTCAACGCCGGCTTTGGAGACGAGAAGACCAGCCGCCACTGAGATAATCAGCGCGGGAATTTGTGAGACAAGGCCATCCCCGATGGAGAGAACCGAATAGTTTCCGGCGGCTTCGGCCAAGGATAAATCTTTGGAAACCGTTCCGATAATGATCCCGCCGAGCAGGTTGATAAAAGTAATAAGGAGGCCCGCAATCGCATCCCCGCGCACGAATTTCGCCGCACCATCCATGGCCCCGAAGAACGAGCTTTCTTGCTGCAACTCGGCGCGTTTGAGTTTGGCGTCCTCTTCGGTGATGATGCCCGACGAGAGGTCGGAGTCAATGGCCATCTGCTTGCCGGGCATGGCGTCCAACGAGAACCGCGCCGCGACTTCCGCGATACGTCCCGAACCTTTGGTGATAACGATAAAATTCACAATCACGAGAATAGCAAAGACAATCCCGCCCACCACAAAATTGCCTTGGATCATAAAAATCCCGAAGGCTTCGATGATTTTTCCGGCGGCGTCATGCCCGACATCGCCATTGGATAAAATCAAACGGGTGGAGGCAATATTAAGGCCCAGACGCATCGCGGTGGTGATGAGGAGGATGGTCGGAAAAGTCGAGAATTCGAGCGGACGCCGGATAAACAGCGTAATCATCAAAATCATCACTGACAGAGTGATGGAAATGGCCAGACCAATATCGACCAGAAAAGGCGGCATCGGCACCAGCATGAACATCAAAATAATCATGATGCCCGCAGCCAAGGCAAAGTCACCGCGCAGGAGGCTACCCATCGCGGATTTGGTGGTCATGCCGGAAAACGGAGAAGAAGAGGCCATAAAGGATTAAAAGGACAACAAAATGGTTAAAGGCAGGGCGAATAACCCTCCCCTACAGTGTAACGGGATTGCCCGCGCGGAGCAAACTGTTCTTGTGTGTGAATTGATTTATGCAAATAATGGGCGGTGTTACTCGACAACCAGCTTTTTCTTAGGCGCAGCCTTCTTAGTGGTCGTCTTTTTTGCCGCAGGTTTTTTGGCAGCCGCCTTTTTTGCCGGAGCTTTCTTTTTGACCGCAGATTTATCCGCGTCCTCGGCTTTTTTGCCCTTGGCGGGAGCTTTGCCCTTACGAACAAAAGCTTTTTTCTCGCCCATTTGCGAACACAGCTCCACCGCGCGGTTCATGCCGATGGTCAGGACATCTTCGTCCTTGGGGATGGATTTGAATTTGCTCTGATACTTGATATAGGGGCCAAAGCGTCCGATACCAGCTTCGATCTTCTCACCGGTTTCAGGGTGCATCCCCACTAAGCGGGGCAGGGCCAGAAGTTTAAGTGCAGCCTCCAACGTGACGGCATCAAGTGGCGTACCGCGCGGTACGCCTTGGCGTTTGGGTTTTTCTTTTTTGTCTGCGCTGTCCTCCGGCACATCAATCTGGACATAGGGGCCATACGGGCCTTTGCGCAAGGACACGGTGCGCCCGCTCCCCGGATCAGTCCCGAGAACTTTGGGTTCGTTATCAATCCCCGCGCCGTTATTAGCATCATCCAAGGCTTCGCCGCTTTGAACAACCAAGGGGCGCGTGTGGCGGCATTCGGGATAGTTCGAACAACCGATAAAAGCGCCGAACTTTCCGACTTTAAGGGAAAGCTTGCCATCTGCGCAGGACGGGCATTTGCGGGGATCAGGATTTTCAGGTGTGACGGGGAAAAAGTGGGGGCCAAGCTCTTCATCCAAAGCGTCCAAAACCAGCGTGATGGTGAGGTCTTTGGTGCCGTCAACGGCAGCTTTGAATCCGCTCCAGAATTGTTTGAGCGCTTCTTTCCACATGACCTGACCGGATGAAATGGCATCCAGTTCATCTTCCAAGTTCGCCGTGAAATCATAATCGACATAACGTTCAAAGAAACGTTTGAGGAAGGTGGTGACAAGGCGTCCCCGATCTTCAGGAACAAAGCGGCGCTTATCAATTGTCACGTAAGAGCGATCTTGCAAAACCTGCATGATTGAGGCATAGGTCGAGGGGCGGCCAATACCCATTTCTTCCAAACTCTTGACCAGCGAAGCTTCGGAATAACGCGGGGGAGGCTGGGTAAAATGCTGCTCGGGCAGAATCTCGTTGGTGCGAAGACTCATACCTTCGGCCAGCGGCGGCAGGCGGCGGGTTTCTTCGTTCTCCGTGGATGTATCCTCGGTGTCTTCCTCTTCTTCTTTATAAAGGGCAAGGAAGCCATCAAAAGCAACCGTAGAACCGGTGGCGCGCAAAACAACATCATCCGTGCCGTCCGAAATATCGGCTGTGACCTGATCCATAATGGCGTTTTCCATCTGGCAGGCCATGGTGCGTTTCCAGATCAGATCATAGAGCGCATATTGTTTCTCATCAAGCGCATGGCGCACATCTTGCGGACGGCGCGAGAGGTCAGTGGGGCGAATGGCCTCGTGTGCTTCCTGCGCGTTCTTGGCTTTGCTTTTATACATGCGCGGCGAGTCAGGCAGATATTTTTTGCCGAAGTCTTTTTCAATCTGGGCGCGGGCTTGGAAGATAGCATCATCAGAGAGCGTAATGCCATCGGTACGCATATAGGTAATCAGGCCGACAGTTTCCCCGCCGATATCAACGCCTTCATAAAGCTGCTGGGCGAGGCGCATGGTCTGGCTTGCGGAGATACGCAACTTGCGCGAGGCCTCCATCTGGAGGCTTGAGGTAATAAAGGGCGGATAAGGGTTGCGGCGGACTTGCTTCTTCTCAAGCTTTTGAATCGCCAGCGCCTTGTTATGGATGCGCTTGACGGCGGCTTGGGCTGCCTCCTCATTCGGAATGTCCAGTTTCTCAAGTTTATTGCCCGCAATATGCGTGAGGCGCGCCATAAAGGTGGCACCCTCGGGTGTCTGGAGCTTGGTGTGGATCGACCAGAACTCATCGCTCTTGAACGCTTCAATTTCGGACTCGCGCTCACAGATCAAACGCAGCGCGACCGACTGGACGCGCCCCGCCGATTTGGAACCCGGAAGTTTGCGCCATAAAACGGGGGATAGCGTAAAACCCACCAGAAAATCAAGGGCACGGCGGGCGAGGTATGCCTCAACCAACGGCATATCAAGTTCGCGCGGCTTTTCAAAAGCTGCCTTGATGGCGTTTTTGGTAATTTCGTTAAAGGTCACGCGTTCAACGCGCTTACCTTTAAGAAGATTTTTTTCATCCAGAACCTGCTGGATATGCCATGAAATGGCTTCTCCTTCTCTGTCAGGGTCAGTGCACAGATAAACAGTGTCGGCGCCTTTAATGGCCGAGGTAATATCTTTCATGGTTTTGCCAGCCCGTTCGGAAAGTTCCCACGTCATGGCAAAATCATCATCAGGATTGACAGCCCCGTCTTTGGCTAGCAAATCACGGACATGCCCGAACGAAGCCAGAACGGTGTAATCATTCCCGAGATACTTATTAATTGTCTTGGCCTTGGCAGGAGACTCAACAATTACAACGTTTTGTGCGGTCATACTTTCATGTTCCTATGCGGCGCTGGCCAAGCAAACCCGATTTCCGGGCAGACGTTGCACAAGCCCTTCCAGCTCCATTTCCAGAAGAACGCTTTGGACAAGTGCACTTCTCAAATTGCACGCCCGAACGATTTCGTCAACATAAACGGGAAGAGAGGAGAGTTCTGTAAATAGCCGTGTGCGGACATCATCCGCATTATAAGGGGTATTACTAACGTCTTCTGACAAATAAAAATCATCAAAAGAGGGTTGTTCGGCGGGAGTGGCCCGCAAAAATGAGTGCACCTGTTCAAGAATATCTGCGCCGCTGCGCACAAGTGTCGCGCCATCGCGGATCAAGGCGTTGGTACCTTCCGAGCGAGGGTCGAGGGGAAATCCGGGTACAGCCATCACATCACGCCCCTGTTCGCCAGCCATCCGCGCCGTGATAAGCGAACCGGATTTGAGGTTGGCCTCCACAACAACCACTCCCGCCGAGAGTCCCGAGACAATGCGGTTGCGTTTGGGGAAATGCTGGGCGAGGGGCTGCGTGCCCAACGCACATTCTGATACGATAACGCCTTGTTCACAAATCTGGCGGTAAAGATCAGTATTCTCGCGCGGATAGATAACATCCACACCTCCTGCGACCACGGCAATCGTGCCTGTGGGTAGGGCACCTTCATGCGCAGATGTATCAATCCCGCGGGCCAGTCCAGAAGTCACAACAATATTTTCTGTCCCTAAATCCTGTGCAAGTTTGGAGGCAAGTTTCCTCCCGTTCAGGGACGCATTGCGGCTGCCGACAATCGCCACATTTTGCCGCGCGAGAAGGGTTGTATTACCCACAACACTAAGGACTGGCGGGGCGTCTTCAAGCTGGGCAAGCGCGGCAGGATAGGCTGCATCTCCGGCAAAAATCATCTGCCCGCCGAGTTTGGTAATGGCGTCATATTCGCGCGCGGCGGTGTCCGTATCACCTATTTTTATCGGCTTATTTTTAGTGAGAACCGGAAGGGCCTCAAGCGCCCGAAGAGCTGAGCCGTATTTTTTGACGAGGCGGTGAAAAGTGATTGGTCCCACCGTTTCGGTGCGCGCCAGACGCAGGCGAGCCATCTGTTCGGGTGTGGCGGATGTCACGAAGGCACATCCTTCTTCTGGCCGATTTTGGGTTCGGTGCCCTCAAGCAAGCGCTTGATATTGGCGTGGTGCCGCGCCCAGCCCAAGAGAGAAAGTGTGCCCACCAAATACACCTGATGCGGGTTACCAAACCCGACGGTAAAAAGAGGCGCGAGAGCTAGTGCCATCAAGGCGGAGAGGGATGAGATGCGGGTCAGATAGGCAGTTACCAGCCAGATCCCGCAGCAGGCAAGACCTACGGGCCATGACAGGCCGATAAGTGTGCCTAGCGTTGTAGCGACCCCCTTGCCGCCTTTGAATTTGAGCCATACGGGAAAATTATGACCGACCACTGCGCCAAGCGCAGCGCCAAACATCGCATGGGCATCAAAAAAAGAAGAGGCCACCAAGACGGCAATCAATCCTTTGGAGGAATCAAGAATAAGGGTGAGGGCTGCAAGGAACTTGTTACCTGTGCGCAAAACATTGGTCGCGCCAATATTGCCTGATCCGATGTTGCGGATATCGCCGTAACCGAAGAGGTAACACAGGGCCAGCCCGAACGGGATCGATCCAAGAAAATAGCCGCCCAGTAAACCGAGCAAGCCTGACAATTGAATATGGTTAATGATAGTGTCCATTCTCTATAAAAAACCCATATTCCCCAACTTGACAAGTCCTCTTTATGGCAGAAGGCGCCAAAATCTCTTTTGCTCACAGGAAAGTTGTGAAATAAAACGAAGCGTAGATAAGGAATAAAGACACTATGAACATGACAAAACAAACCTGCGGCATAATCGGCGTTGGCGCCTTTGGCGAATTTATGCTCAAATTTGTGACCCCCTATTTCAATGTGCGTGTTTATGACGCGTACCTCCCCCTCGATGAAATCGCCGCAACTTATAATCTGGATGTTGTCTCGTTTGAAGATGTATGCCGCAGCGACATTGTGGTGCTGGCTGTCCCCGTGGGCGAGCTTGAAAAAACTGTGGCCGCAATGGTACCCTTCTTGCGCGCGGGTCAGTTGGTCATGGATTTATGCTCGGTGAAATGTAAACCCGTAGAAATTCTAAAACGACTTCTGCCTGAAAATGTGGATGCGATCAGCCTCCACCCGCTCTTTGGCCCGCAAAGCGGCAAAAACGGGATTGGCGGCTTGAATGTCACGGTGTGTAATGTGGCGGGTGATCGTGCGCCGTGTGTGGTGTCTTTCCTCCAGAAAAATCTAGGCCTCAAAACTTTTGAAACAACGCCCGAAAATCATGACCGCGAGATGGCCTACGTGCAAGGATTAACACATATGATCGCGCGCGTGTTTGTGCGTCTGGATGTGCCGGAAATTCACCAGCAAACCAAAACCTATGCGCTCCTCAACGACATGGTGGAACTGGTGCGCTATGACAGCGAGGAACTCTTCCTCGCCATTCAGCGCGACAATCCATTTGTCAAAGATACCACCGACAAATTTTTCGAAGCGGTAAAAATCTTGGAAGACAAGTTAAACGCTGCGGCCCATAAGTAGGTCGAGAACAGCCATCCGCACCGGAACGCCGTTCGCGCCTTGTTGGAAAATGGCACTGCGCTCGGGGTCATCGGCCACATCATCGGCAATTTCAACGCCGCGATTCATAGGGCCCGGATGTAGGACAATCGCATCACGTTTGGCGTAGGCGAGTGTTTCCTGTGTCAGACCATAGGCGTGGAAATAGGCGGTATCATCGGGAATTTCGGTAACTTCCATCCGCTCTTTCTGGATGCGCAGTGTCATCACCACATCGCAGCCCGCAAGGCCGTCCTTAAGGTTATCAAACACCGTTACATTGGGCGTGATTTTTTGCGGCTGGAGCGAAGCGGGGGCAATCACATGCACCTTGGCGCCCATCTTGTGCAGGAGATTCATGTTGGAATTGGCGACGCGGCTATGGGCGACATCGCCGATAATCGCGATACGAAGGTCTTCAAGATTACCCTTGATCTCGCGCATGGTAAAAGCATCAAGCAGCGCCTGCGTCGGATGTTCGCGCCAGCTATCCCCCGCATTAATGACAGGGCACTTGAGAATTCCTGCGACAAAATGCGGCGCGTTATATTCATTGTGCCGCATGATAATCGCATCGGGATTGTACGAGGCGAGGTAGCGGATGGTATCCGAAAAACTCTCGCCCTTGGCCGCAGAGCTGACTTTTTCGTCCCAGTTCATGAGGGAGGCCCCAAGGCGCAGTGCTGCCATCTCGAATGAATTGCGGGTGCGCGTTGAATTTTCCATGAACAGGGTCAGGACAATTTTGTGTTCCAGCGTGCGCGGTACAGAATTCCCCAGCAGCGCCTGTTTGAAGAATTCGGCGCGGTTGAGAACATGCGTAATATCCGCAACGGACAGGGGGGCAATATCAAGCAGGTGGGGGTGCGAAAAAATATGGGTCATACCCTGCTTATGACTCCGCAGGGGGCGTTTGTCCAGCGGAAGATAACCCACAAAAAATCCTCAAAATACTCAATAAAATCAATATATTTATAAATAAAATGAAAAAAACAGTATAAAAAATTGCATTTTATGAATAAACGCGATATTCTGAAAATAGGAGGACGCCATGATTGATTGTCCAGTATGCAAAAGTAAATTGACGCTCAGCCGCCTTCATTGCGGGGGGTGTGGTTTGAATATCGAAGGTGAATTAAGGTTGCCGCGGTTGGCGCGGCTCAGTGCGCATGATATTTCTTTAGCGGAACAAATGATTCTCTGTGGGGGGAATTTGAAAGATATCGCAACCCAGATCGGGGTCAGTTACCCGACACTGCGCCGCCGCGTTGATGAGATGATCACTGCGCTGCGCACGCTCAAACAAGATGACGACAAATTGGTGGCATCGATTTTGGAGGCCATTGAAAAAGGCACGCTAAAATCGGAAGAAGGCATTCGTAAAATTCGGGAGGTTCAAGGTGAAATTTGATCAGAAAATAAGCAGCCTGCTTGATGCAGGAAAAATATCATACGAGCAGGCAGAGGTTTTGCGCCGCAGCCTGCAAGGGGCGGGGGCATCAGGGGAAGTTGAATTTCATCATCAGCTGCCTGTTAAAATCATTGTCGGATCAGTTGCCGCAGTCTCGGCGGTGGCCCTTAATTGGTATCTGTCCACGAATGGCGGTGGCGCAGACCAGCAAACAATTCAAAATGTTGCAGAATCACTAAATCAAGTAGGAAAGGTTGGAGAAATGAGTAAATCAGTCACATCCCTCGTCAGTGTAGGGCTTTTCGGGCTGCCGATTATCGGCTCCTTGTTGTTATTTGTGTTCAGCTATAACGGCCTTGTGAGCAAGGAGGAGGATGTTCTCTCGTCGTGGGCGCAGGTGGAAACCAATTACCAGCGCCGCGCGGATTTGATCCCAAATCTTGTGAATGTGGTCAAGGCCTATACCGAGCATGAAGGGGCCACACTTGAAAATGTAACGGCCCTGCGTGAACGCATTGCCAAATTGGATGCGCAGAATAATCAGACCAAGGATATGACTCAAGGCGCAGCCGCCAAACTCGGTGACGATGAGTATATGCACAAACTGGAGGCCGCGCAGGCGGATGTCGGGCAGGGCGTACGGGGTTTGATGATGGATATTGAGAACTACCCGAACCTCAAAGCATCTGATCAGTTTTTGGAACTTCAAGGCCAACTCGAAGGCACTGAAAACCGGATCGCCGCCTCGCGCATGACTTTTAACGAACGTGTGAATGAATTTAACGGCGAAATTCGCCGTATGCCCGGCAGCCTTGTGGCGGGTATGGGCGGCTTCCAGCGCAAAGCTTATTTCAAAGCCGATGCCGGAACAGAAAAAGCGGCTCACGTTGAATTTGCAGCGCCCGAAGCTGAATAGTCTGACCCCATGAAGGAGGGATATATCATGAAACTGAAGAAAAAATTTCAAATTTCACTCTTCCTCCTTCTTCTCTCTGGCGTAGCAGGACAGGCTTATGCCGCTCTGCCGCCATGCCCTGATAACCTCGTGTGTGATTTCACTGGAACCATGACCAAAGATCAGGTTAGAAATGTGAGCGATTATCACGAGGCTTTGCTGCGCGACTATGACATCGACTTGCGCGTGATTGTAACGAACAATGCCGGAGACATCGCACAAAAAGCGCGTGATATTTTTAAGGGCGTGGATATTGGCAGCACCAGCAAAACCCGCAAAGGTGTCCTCCTCTTGATTGATCCGGCGCAAAACAAGGTGCGCATGGAAATCTCCGCAGGCCTTGACGCAGTCTTTACCGACGGCTTTGTGCGCTACCTTGAGGAGCGTCAGATGGTACCGTTTTTTCAGGCGGGACAAGTGGCCAATGGCGTCATGGCCACCACCGAACTGATCGTGGAGCGGACGCAAAAGGCTGAAGATGGCGAAGAATTTATGCCTCCCGATCAAGTGCCCGAGCAATTGGCTATTGGTGCGGGCGCGCAAACATCAGCGCATATCGGGGGGGGCTATACCGCCCCTGTCCCCGCGCAGACCAGTAATGTGGATGCCAAAGGCCTGACGCCTGAGCAGGTGGTTGAATCCTACCACCAGAGTCTTGCCGAGGGAAATGCCGCCGCTAATTTGGATATCTTCAGCAGTGCGACGCAAGAACTCCGCAAAAAATGGGTTATCACCAAAGCCCAGATGCGCACAGAATTAAATACATATAAAAATTGCATTGTTCAGCGTAGCCCCGCCGATATGGAGACAGGCATCGCGGTGGTCTATTACGAAGTCGAAAAACGCAAATGCGCCCCGTATTTTTTGGTGCTCGAAGAGGGGGAATGGAAACTCGATTTTGTGACCATGATGGAGGTCGTTCGCTTTAATAATAAAAACGAATTCCACTTTGTTTTTGATCGTCCGCCGCCTCACCTGATTTTGTTCAATGAATGGCGCCTCAATAAAGACGGCTATCCGTGGCCAGCGGGAAAGCAGCGCTGGGGAGTCGGTGTGGCGGATCGTGGCGACGTAACATGGGTCAGTCAGATTTATTATAAAACACCGGCTGAAACGATGGGCCTTAAACCCCGTGATGTCATCTTGCAATGGGGGGCCATGAAACGCCCGAGTGCGCAGGAAGTATGGGATGCCATGGAAAGCGCGAAAGCGGGCGCTCCCGCCGACGTCATTTTTTTGCGAGGCGGGCAGACCTATAAAATGACGCTGATCGCACCTCCCCAACTGGAGGATTAAAGGTTGTTAACTTTTTGTTAATAATTATCTGCGAAATTGACCGAAGTGGGGACAACGCGAGAGTGATTAGTTGTCCCCATTTTTATTTCCTATAATAAATCACCCAATAAATTCCCAAGCACAGATGCATATTCCCGGACGCACAGGGCAAATATCCCCACGCAGTAACCGGGGCCAGCCGGAATCAGCAACCGGTGAAAATTTGGTTTTGTGTTGTCACGTGAGGCGCGGATCAACGCAATAGCAATGCTGTGGCAGACGACGGCGAAAGCACCCAGTGTAATGGCATAGATAATATTTTCCGGCCCGAGCCACACCCCGCCTGCGGCGAGGAGCTTCACATCACCCAATCCCAATGTGTCTTGTTTGTAATATTTATTGCCAAAATAGCGGGCAAGGAGAAGGAGTCCCCCGCCCAAGAGCGCGCCATAAAGCATGGCAGGAGGTTCAAGTGTCTTAAACCCAAGAGTCGCATGAAAACAAATCCCGAGCAACGCCAGAAGACCATTGAGCCAATCCGGCAAGATCATATGTTTAAGGTCGATGAGGATCAGGGCGGTCAAGGTACAAACCGCGCCAAAGGCAACAAGAAAGATTATATAGTCCATAATGTCCATGCAATTGAAAAGACAGGGGGTTCGTGCTAAACGAAATCAGGCGCAACCATTATAACCATTTTTGGGTCAATGTCTTTAGTTATAGCGGCAACTTTTTTCTCATTTCTTGCAGCTTTGTTGGCTATACCGCTGGTGTGCCGCATTGCAGCCAAATATGGGTTTGTCGATATTCCGGGTGGCCGCAAAACACACGAAGTGCCCGTGCCGCCGCTCGGTGGATTTGTAATTTTCACTGTTTTTCTAATCGCCAGCCTTGTCATGGGTGGAGTTCCGTGGGCACTCTACGCAGCGCTCGGTCTCATCTTGGTGACGGGAATCTGGGACGACTCCTTTGAAATGAATGCGCGGCTAAAATTTGCCATTCATTTTCTGGCTGCAATTATTTTGGTGGTCTTTGGTGGGGCGCAGCTTCAAAGTCTTGGCGATATTTTGGGAACGGGCGAACTGAAACTCGGGATCATGAGCATTCCGTTTTCAGTGGCCTGTGTGGTCTATATTTTAAATGCACTCAACATGATGGACGGGCTTGATGGCCTTGCGGGGGGCAATGCGTTGATTATTTTCGGCTGGCTGATGCTAGCGGCGCTGCTGGGCGGAAATTTTGCTGCCGCAAGCCAGATGTTGCTGCTCATGGCGCCTTTGCTGGGGTTTCTGGTCTATAACATGCGCACCCCGTGGCGCTCCAAAGCCATTATTTTTCTAGGCGATGCGGGTAGCATGGCGTTGGGCCTTATGATTGCGTGGTATGCGATGACTCTCTCGCAAGGAGCCCATGCAGCGATTTCTCCGGCTTCAGTTGCATGGATCATCGCGCTGCCGATTGTAGATGCGTTTGGACTCCTCATAACGCGCCTTAAAGAAAAACGCCCGCCCTTTGTGCCGGATCGCCGTCATGTGCATCACCACTTTGTTGATAGCGGTTTCCCTGTGCGCACCGCAACGCCTCTTATTCTTTTCTGGGCATTTGCTCTCGGGGCCATCGGCTTTGTCGGCGAAAAAATAGGCCTTCCCGAGGGAGTGCTTGGGTGGCTATGGGTGCTATTGTGGTGGGGGCACGCTATCTTTATCACCATGAAATCGGAAAATTTTAAACGTCTCCTGCAAAAGGTTGCGCCGCGCCGTGTGGATAACTAGTCTGGAGCAGGAAGACGGACTTGACCATTCCTGATTCGCTGGAGATTCTAGGCAAGATATCAAAATTCCATCCACACTTTTAAATTCATGACGCGCAGCACACAGATAAAAACAACATTATGGGCTTCAATCGCGGTTTCCGCATTGTTGCTGGCTGCATGTGCAGAAGATGGAGCTGTCAAACCCGAAACAGCGATCTCAGGCGACAAAGTCCCCGCTGTGCCCGTGCCGATAGTTGAAACAGCATCCCCGTCTGATCTTGAACAACGGGTGGATATGCTGGAGCGTCAGATGCTCGCTGCCCAGCCCACCCTCAAGAAAATGGATGTGATTGAAAACCATTTCAAATCGCTTTCCCTTGATCTCGAAAGAATAAATGCACAGTATAGGGACGCCGTGAATCCTGCGCTTTCCCCTACCATAGAGAGCAAACCCGCTATAATTCCGGAGAAGAAGGGTAAAGCAGATACGGTGCCACCCCCCCGTGCTGAGAGCGTTGACACCGAGGGGCATAAGCCTCTGCCGCGCACGGCAATAACTAAACCTGTGGCAAAGGCTGTGGCGCCTGCGCCGGAAAAGAAACCCGAAGAGAAAAAGCCGGAAGCAAAGGCAATTGTCCCTGCGCCTGATGTGCTTGTTGTCTCGGGTGTACGTATGGGTGCCAAAACAGGCGACACCACGCGCATTGTGCTCGATACCTCCATTCCGGCTGAGATCAGCTATGACCTCGATAATGAGGAACATATTTTGGTGGTTGATATACCCAAAGCCGCATGGTCGGCTTCGATGGAAGGGGTGTTTAAATCTGTGCCACTTGTCTCGTCTTTTAAAGTGCAGACAGATGACACAGGGGCGCATTTAATTGTCCAGCTCAAAGATAAAGCCAAAGTCGTTACAACCGCGCGACTCAATCCGACCAAGGATCAAGGGCATCGTGTGTATCTTGATCTGGCTATCCTCAAATAAATTTCATTTGATAGGGGTTATGCCCCGAGAACATCTTTAACCTTTGCCGCCAGCTGCTTGAGCGTAAAGGGCTTGGGCAAAAAGTAAATATTTTCGCCCAGCGTATCTTTGAGTTTTTCTTCCGTGTACCCTGAAATGAAAATAACTTTGAGGCTTGGCATGGCCGTAAGAATTTCTTTGGCCAACGTCGGGCCATCCATGCCCGGCATCATCACATCGGTGATCAGGAGGTCAATCGCCTGTGTCTGCTCGCGAAATACCATCAATCCAGCGTCGCCATTTTCTGCCGCCAGAACCTCATAACCTTTGTTGGTAAGGGCGCGCATACTGAAGGTGCGTACGGCATCTTCATCTTCCACCAGCAAAATGCGGGCACTGCCAGTCAGATCGGTCTCCTTCTCTTCCATGACAGGAGTGGTCGCGGCGCTCTCGGACTTGTCATCCGCCACAGCGCGTGGCAGGTAGATCGAGAAGGTAGTGCCTTGCCCGACAACACTGTCAACGCCAAGGTAACCACCCGTTTGGCGCACAATGCCATATACAGTTGAAAGGCCAAGGCCAGTGCCTTTGCCGATGTCCTTGGTTGTAAAGAAGGGTTCAAATATCCGAGCAAGAACATCGGGGGGAATGCCTGTACCCGTGTCGGTTACGTCAATACGTACCCAATCCCCCACAGGCATCGTATCTTCACCAAATGTTTGCGGGGCATCGTTATGATAGTTGTGGGTTTCAATGGTTAGGTGCCCGCGCTCCGGCATGGCATCACGCGCGTTGACTGACAAATTCACCAGAACTTGTTCCATCTGCCCGCCATCGACTTTAACGAGACCAAGGTCGTGACCGTGAATGAGTTTAAGCTCGATATTCACCCCGATGAGACGCCGCAGCAAGTGCGAGACCTCGGTAAGAATATCCGTTATATCTTGAACCTGCGGACGCAGTGTTTGCTGGCGCGAAAAAGCGAGGAGCTGGCGCACAAGGTTCGCAGCGCGGTTGGAGTTTTGCTTGATCTGCTGAATATCGGCAAAGGATGGATCCCCGGGTTTGTGACGCAGCAGCAGCAAATCACAAAAGCCGATAATGGCCGTGAGCAAATTATTAAAGTCATGGGCAATGCCGCCCGCGAGTTGTCCGACCGCCTGCATTTTTTGCGACTGGATAAACTGGCTTTCGAGATTTTTTTGCTGGCTCAAATCAATAAAATGAAGTGCCACATTATCCCCGCCACTGACAAGGCGCGCAAACATATGGCAGGCAATGGAATCGTTTAGGTGGTCAACCCACAACCGTACCTCGACCGGATCGGCAATGACCTCACCCTTGCGGATACGCGTCAAAAACGCAACCGCCTTGGCCCAATCGTTTTTATCCACCATATCGGTGTAGGGAACATTCTCGATCTCTGACACTTCCTTGCCCAAGAGCTTGGCAAGGGCCTCGTTGCAGTCGGTAACATTTTCATGAATATCGACAATGGCAATTCCAAGCGGCGACTCTTCAAAGAATCGTTTGAACCGCGTTTCTGAATCTTCCAAAGCCTGTTTGATGGCATACTCGGCGCTGAGGTCGCTCACAATGGCGCGGGTACGTACCATCCCGTCATCTTCATGGACAACCGTCTGGCGGATTGACGCCAGAAATTCACGGCCCGATTTTGTAACCATCGGTGTTTCGGTAAGTTGGCGTACGCCGCCGCCATCCTTGATGTCATAGGCAGCAGCATTTTGCGGGATATTTTTGAGATACGAGTGGACATTGCGTTCACGCAGGATCGTTTCTATATCCTCTCCAACCCAGCGACAGAAGGTGGCGTTGACAAAAACAAAACGGCCATTTTCATCTGCCGAGAAAAATCCAACGGGTGCATTGTCAGTAAAATCAGAAAGTTTTTGTTTTTCTTCCGAGATAATCAGATTTTGCAAATGCTCTTCGGTAACATTATCGATCCGCCAGTGAATATAACCATTCCAATCGGGAATAGGCTGCGCCGCGATATTGTACCATTGTGGGCCACGCGGAGTCTGTTCATGTTTGATTTTGCAGCTTTTGGAAACGCCGTGAAGGGCGGCTTCACGCAGCGTCTCAAGGTCGGAGAGATGGGATGTTCCAAGAAATGATTTCAGACATTCGTAATCCGATTTTTCCGGCATTTTGCACAGATCATCAAACCGTGAGTTGGATAAAATCGTGGTATTGTTTTTGTCAATAACAAGACGTGCCCCGCGGCTCGACTCTATAATTTCGCGCAGCAGCTTATGCTCGTGACATTGTGTGTTGGGCAAGCCGCGCCACAGCGCATAAAGCGACACACCACCAAAGAGAATCCATCCGAGATCAGCCATATCAATCATGGCCTACCATGGCACACTGGGGCTATTTTTTCAATTTGCCTTTTTTCTTGTACACAAAGGTAATGATCTCGGCGACGGCCTTATACAGGGTTTCGGGGATCATCTGGTCAATTTCGACGGTATCATAGAGTGTGCGGGCAAGTGGGGGGTTTTCATAGATAATAATATCATGCTCTTTGGCGATTTCGCGGATACGAAACGCCACATTATCAACGCCTTTGGCAATAACAATCGGGGCTTCGGCCTCGTCAGGGTTGTAACGGAGGGCCACGGAAAAGTGGGTCGGGTTGGTGATGACCACATCGGCCTTGGGTACGTTTTGCATCATGCGTTGGCGCGCCCGCTGCATCCGCATTTGTTTGAGTTTGGCTTTGATGTAGGGGTCACCTTCAGTCTGCTTATATTCTTCTTTGACCTCCTGTTTGGTCATGCGCATTTGTTTCATATATTCCCACCGCTGGTACAGAAAATCAGCAAGGGCAATGGCCAGAAGAGCGACCAGAATCCCGCTCATCATACGGATGGTCAAGAATTTCATCTCCTCAAGCATATCCTTGGGATCTTGATCAATGGTCAATGACATGCCGTCAAAGTAGGGTTCTGTCATGACATAGCCCACAACCCCGATTGCAATCAGTTTGAGAAGCCCCTTGATAAATTCAACAACTGATTTAAGCGAGAAAAGCCGCTTCAATCCTTTTTGCGGAGAAATTTTACTCAAGTCAGGTTTAAGGACTTCAGGCGCATACAAAAGACCGATCTGCATGGTCGGGCCGAAAATGGCGGCAACAATCAGCACCAGAAAAAAGATCAGTGTAGCGCCACCGGTGTGAAAAAGGGAATCTTGAAAAAGAGCAATGAGGCCGCCGGTTCCGGTCGGGAATGAATCGGCATTCTCCAAAAAACCTTTGAGGTAATCCGAGAGCGATTCAAACATCGTTGGCGCGGCTGTGCCCACCAGAATAGTGGCAGCAAGAAACATAATCCATGTAGTCAGATCGCGAGACTGGGCGACCTGTCCGCGTTTTCGTGCCTCCTCAAGCTTTTTGGCCGAGGGGTCTTCTGTTTTTGACGAATCGTCTTCTGTGTCGCCTTCTGCCATGGCAAATCCTGTGTGCAATAAAAAAGCAGGCTACCTTTTCAGTCTAGCCTGCTTTTCCTAAAGGTGGAGTATATAAATTACGCAGCGCGCAGCTTATTCAGAAGTTTTGTCCAGATGGGGGTCTGGGAGTCCGCGGCTGCGGCTTGTTCTTCCTGCGCATAGCGGTTTTCATTCTCTGCCTGACGCTTGAGGCGTTCCTCCAATTGACGCTGGCGGGCGGCACGCTCACGGGCTTCACGTTCACGCATCTCTTGTTTCAGGTCTTCCGCCTGTTTTTGCGACGTTTGGTTGGTAATCATCAGCTGCTGGGCTTGTTTTTGCCACAGGTCACGCTGTTCGCGCATATCGGTGAGTTGTTCTTCCGTCATATGCAGACGGTCTTCGAGGCTGCGGACGCGCATTTTGACGCGTTCCATATCCAGCATATCCTGAGCGCGCTGGAGTTCGGCGCGGACGATAGCTTCGCTTTCTGAGGCGCTTTTGGACACGAGGGCGCCATAAACGCGCTCCAGTTCCGATGTGTCGATGACTTTATCACCCGCAGCATCAACTTCGAAGGAAATGCGGCCGGACTTCATGCCGCGGCGGATGGTTGCATCAGACTTGCCTGTAAGCTCGGCGGCTTTTTGTACACTGACTTTCGCCATGTTAACCCCTCAGGTTTATAGAATTTTATTGGATTGTGCTTGAGTAGCACAAGATTCTTTCGGGGAACAAGCAATCCTTGTCATTTTCCCAATAAAGCCTGTGAATAAATTTACCAAGAATGGTTATATGTGAAAAGAAGTCTAGGTGGGGGCAGTGCCACTTGTCGGAGAAGATTCAATAACCTGCTCCAAATTGTGAATGCAACGATTCAGGGCAGGGGCAACCAAACTTTGGGCGGCTTTACTGATAAACATACCGTTACAGGCAAATTTGAGGAAGCCATAGGCGGATTTCGGCGAATCGGGAATAGCCGGAACTTCTTCACTTACGTAATGGGTCATGAGGCGCGAAAAATCGATCCCCAACGAAGCTGAGGGAGAAATATCGGCTTCTGCCAGAAGCAGGGTAGGTTTCCCCCAGTTGCTTTTGATAAAGGAGGCAAGATTGAACGCGGGACTGATAAGTGAGAAATTGGCGCCATGATAGTGCTGCAAAAAGAAAAGCTCATCGTCCGACTTGGCGTTGAAGGCCGCCCGCAAAAGCTGCGCGGGGGAAAAAAGATCGGGCCGTGAATAGGCTTTCGAGAAGTCGGTAAAACTGTTCATCACTTTGAAAGGGGCAAAGCCTTCAGTTAACGTCTCAGGTAACTGAGAGGCAATTGTTTCAAACGAGCGGTGCTCGAGCAAGAAGGGGATGTGATCCTCGCCGCTGCCGTTATTGCCGCCCGGATGCCCGATATCATGCAGGCACGCACCTGTGGCGACTTTGAGAAACTGGGAAAAATTAAGCCCCTCTAAACGCGCTTCATGCAAGGCCAGTGAAATGCCCATGACCAGAACTTCACGTGTATGGTGATGGCTGTGATAGGGGGCATCTTGCGGATGGTCACACAGGTGCGCCACGCTCATCGCCATATCCCAGTCAGCAAAACCTTCGGAGATATCTTGGGGTGAAGCAGGAGCATTTCGCACAAAAACATGTGCTCCTGCTTTTATCAGGTTGGGAAGGGACGGAACTGTTTCGGGATTGTTACGCCAGCCCATGAAAAGAGCAGCCATGTTGTCATGCCATGAGGTGGATACGGTTTCATGTTGGGCGACGTCGCGCCAGAGCTCAATTAGGCGGGTAAGGGAATCATGATGGGGGGCCGGAACTTGCGGCAGGTCGGATAAAAGTGATGATACGGGCAAAGCCATGACAACCCCTTAAAATGTGATTACGGAAAATAATACCATTTGCAGGTTTTGTCAAATAAAAAGCCCCATAGGGGGCTTTTTTATCGAATATTGGGGGATAAACGCCTAGGCCGCAGATTTTTTCATTCGTTCGTTAAGCTGGCGCGTAAGGCGTATCCACTGGGCACCCGAGAAAAGATGGGCGTAGATAAACGGTAACCAACCTTTTTTGCGGAAATCCATAAAGGTTTTCTCATCAAGATTTGCCAGCTTTTCTTCATCAATAATACGAAACCCTGTGAAATTGATTTTGCGTCCACCGGGGACAGCGATCTCGGCGGCGCGTTCCACCAGAAGACCTGCATCGTTAAGGTCTTTGCAGAATTTGAGCGTTTGTCCGGCAGCTGCGTGATAGGACTTACAAAATTCGAGGGCGTTCTTGGAAAGCATGGACGCTTCCCCTGAATCATCAAAGAATTTTTGCTCGCCATTTTTTTCGACAACCGAGTCAACGGCGTCAATGCACAAGGTCAGTTGATCACCGCCCGATTGTTCCGAAAAAATAAACGGATAACGGCGCAGATAGGCGGGGATATATGTGTCTGATAACCATTCGCCTTTGGTGTTCAAAAACAGATTTTCGCCATCGCGCAGACCAAGTATCGCAACAGGTGAGGCATTGGCATCCGGCGCGAAAGCAATGGGATAAAAATGACAAATCTGTGGGAACTCGATCATGTTGATCGGCACAGCGTTGGCACCCTTGGCAAAACCAAGACCGAAATCTTTTTTAAGTGCAAGGCCCTTATGACGGGTTGCTTCAAGCGGTTCAGGCTTGGTATAGAAAAGGGGGAGATTTTCAGTCTGTTTCGGGCTTGCCATCGAAGAATCCTCTGATTGGGTAACAATTTGTCTAGATTAGCCCGTTAAAGCGGTATAGAAAAGGGTAAATTTTAGCTATTTTGCGAGGTTAATTCATGAAAATTGGCGTAGTTGGCACCGGATATGTTGGTTTGGTTTCAGGCACTTGTTTTGCAGAGTTCGGAATTGAAGTCACATGCGTTGATAAGGATGCCTCGAAAATAAATCGCTTGAAGAATGGTGAGATTCCGATTTACGAACCCGGTCTTGATGACCTTGTCGCCAAACAGGTTAAGGCCGGACGCCTCCATTTCACCACTGATCTCGCGCAGGCGATGAAAGATGCTGATGCCGTATTTATCGCCGTTGGCACACCTCCACGCGAAGAAGACGGGCAAGCCGATCTGACTTATGTGTTCGAAGCGGCACAGGAAATTGCAACATATATCAGCCGTTACACCGTGATCGTCAACAAATCGACAGTACCGGTAGGAACCGCACGCAAAGTCGAAGAGGCCATTCGCAAGGTGCGCTCTGACGCCGATTTCGATGTGGTATCGAACCCTGAGTTTTTGCGTGAAGGAGCAGCCATTGAAGATTTCATGCGCCCTGACCGCGTGATTGTGGGGACGGAAAGCGAACGCGCCCAAGCGGTCATGCGTGAACTCTATCGCCCGCTTTATATCAACGAAACACCGATGGTGATGACGACTCCTGAAAGTTCGGAGATCATCAAATACGCGAGCAACGCCTTCCTCGCGATGAAGATTACCTTCATCAACGAGATTGCCAATTTGTGCGAGAAAGCCGGCGCCAACGTACAAGACGTAGCGCGCGGTATGGGGCTCGATGGTCGTATCGGTTCTAAATTTCTTCATGCCGGCCCTGGGTATGGAGGGTCATGCTTCCCCAAAGATACACTGGCGCTCGTTCAGATCGGCCAAAATTTCAAAGCGCCGCAAAGTCTGGTTGAGCGAGTGGTGCAGGTGAATGCGAGCCGCCATATCGACATGGCACAGCGCGTGATTGCAGCTTGTGGCGGCGACGTCAAAGGCAAAAAAATTGCTGTGCTCGGTGTGGCCTTCAAACCCAATACGGATGATATTCGCGAGGCTCCGTCACTCGTGATTATTCCGGCGCTACAAAACGCAGGGGCACGTGTCGCCGCTCATGATCCCGTTGCCATGGACAATGCCCGCAAGGTACTTGAAAATGTCGAATGGGGCACCGATCCTTACAGCGTCATGCAAGACGCCGACGCACTGGTTATCATTACCGAATGGAATGAATTCCGCGGCTTGCAGCTTGACCGCGTTGGTGAACTGATGAAAACCAAATGCATCGTGGATATGCGCAATATCTATAAATTGCCCGACATGCAAACACGTGGCTTTCACTATGTCTCGATTGGTCGCCCTGAACTGCAAGGTAATGCGGGCGCGCAGGAAAAATTGCGCGTTGTCTCGTAATTTAAGGGGCGCGTCTAATAAATTCGGTGCGCGTGAATCCTGAAAGGCCCTCATGGTGTTCTTTGAGGAGAGCAAGACGCTCGCTCAGACGCGTGATAATGCGCTGGTTATCCGTGAGGTCTTCGCTCCAGTCTTCCAGATTCTGGGGGTTTGCGGGAACAACGGTGCGTTGAACAAAATAAGCGCGGGCCAGAACAAGCCGCACCATATCTTCATGATCTTCGATTAGTTCTTCGGCTTTAAATGCCGCTTTGGCGTAAAATTCTTTAGCAAAAGAGGTGGCATCCTGACCGTGCGGAAGCTCAGGCTTCTCATGCGGATCATAATAAGGTTGACCTGCTTTGACCCGCGCATTGAAATGAACAACACGCTGTGACGCCGTAAGCCCCTGCTGTGCCAGTTGGCCGAGCTGCGTGGCGTGAGAGATCAATGTTTCGCGTTCGACAGGGAGCGCATCAGGCCGCGCTTTCCAGCCCTCAATAGCGGCTTGCAGATAGGTATTACAGTTTTTAATATCTTGATTGTAAATATGAAGGCTGTCGGAAAGGATGATGCCGTTCATCTGGGCATTTCCCCGCCAGAATTCGTCATTGTGGACAATGGCATCGCGATAAAATTGGAGAACTTTGGCAATCCCGAAACACAGATGCATCTGGTCAATACTGTGGCGGCAGGTGCGCTCGAAATTCTGGACAAGAGCAATCTGGAACGCCGCAAGTCCTGCTGAAGGATCATCTGGAATAGAAGGGGCCGTCCACTGCGGAGGGATGACATCCTTGGAAACTACCCCCATTCGAACGAAATTCTGACTGGCCTGATGTAACTTTTCACTCAACATTGCACGCACCGCATAAAGTTGATTTATGCAAATAAACGTAGTCCTGCAATTTCGCAAGAAAAAACGTGTGAGCGGCTAATCCTTAATATCCAGCGGCTGCACTATTTTGGAAGGCAAAGTATCAAATTCATCTTCTAAGAAGTTTAATTGGATTTTGGTTTCTTTCGCAAGACAGTCAACCTTTAAGCTGCTTTTTTGAGAGCCACTAAAACCTGAAGATACGTACTCACACTTACGTTCGATATACTCTTTCCATGAAATCTGGAAAGCATCAAAGGCCTCTTTTTGTTCACGTGTTTCAAGAATTGAAAGAATTTTGTGTTGATAGTTTTCATACTCTTTATCTAAGGACTCAATATTAGAATGGCATATGGCTTCTTGAAAGGCGCTGTATGGCTTATCGGGGCAATGATAAGGTGTATCAGCAAAAGAAGAACCTGATATAAACAAACAAGTGAGAGAGAGCTGAAAAATATTCTTCATGGTCTTTTGTAGATAAAATCAATCAAAGCATGCGTGGAGCAATCAAGCTGCGGGTCATTCTGCCCTTTTTCCAGCAATGTGCGGAGGGGCTTGGCGAGTTTCTTGCCAAGCTCGACGCCGGGTTGGTCAAAGGAGTTGAGGTTCCACAATACGCCCTGAACAAAAATTTTATGCTCGTACGCGGCAATGAGCATCCCGAGATAATACGGGGTAAGCTCGGGCAGGATAATGCTGGTGCTCGGGCGGTTGCCGCTGAAGACCCGCGAAGGATCACCGCCCGCTTCCTCAAGTGTTTGGCCGATGGCAAGGGCACGGGTTTGCGCCAGAAAATTGGCCATCAGTGAAAGATGATTTAAGGGGAGCGTATGCGCGGGCTTTTTGCAAATGATAAAATCTGCCGGAATAGGAAGAGGGGTTTGATGAACGAGCTGCATAAAGGAATGCTGGCTGTCGGTACCAGGCTCGCCAAAAATGACGGGCGCGGTGGCATACGTCACGTTGTTGCCATCACGGTCAACGCTCTTGCCATTTGATTCCATATCCATTTGCTGGATGAATTTGGCAATCTTGCCAAGGCGGTTATCATAGGGTAGCAGCATATGCGCAGGGTAATCCCAGAAATTGCGGTACCAGATGCCGAGGGTCCCCATGATAAAGGGAATATTCTGCTCGAGCGGAGCATTGCGGAAATGGGCGTCCATGGCTGCGGCGCCATCAAGGAGCTTGCGGAAATTTTGGAAGCCCACAGCGAGCGCAATCGACAGGCCAATCGCCGACCACAGCGAATAACGCCCGCCGACCCAATCGCGAAACGGGAACATATTGTCTTTGGCGATTCCGAACGCCGTAACGCCGGCCTCGTTGGTCGAAAGGGCAACAAAATGTTGCGCGATAGCCTCAAGCGGGGCGGCGGCAAGGAACCAGTCTTTGGCTGCTTGCGCATTCAGCATGGTTTCTTCGGTGGTAAAAGTTTTTGAGGCGACAATAAATAAAGTGGTTGCCGGATCAAGCACCGCGAGCTTGGATGAGAGATCAGCGCCATCCACGTTCGAGACAAAATGAACGCGCAGGTTCCCCGCAAAATTCTGTAAGGCATAGGTTACAAAGCGCGGGCCAAGGTCGGAGCCGCCAATACCGATATTGACCACATCGGTGATCGCCTTGCCGCTAAAGCCGCGGTGCACGCCTGATCTCACAGCCTCCACAAATTTTTCCATGTGATCGAGGACGCTATGGACAAATGGAATGACATTTTCGCCCTCCACCATGATGGTGGCGTCGCGAGGGGCACGCAGCGCGGTATGAAGAGCGGGGCGCTTCTCACTCACATTTATTTTACCGCCCGTAAAAAGCATCGCGCGCTTTTCCTCAAAGCCCATCTCGCGGGCGAGCTGCACAAACAAGGGAAGAGTGGAGGCGTCTATCAGATGCTTTGAAAAATCGAACAGAACCCCGTCGCACATATGGTGAAATTGGTCAAAGCGCGTGGGGGATGCAAGTTCTTTCCGAAGAGAAAAATCGGCAAACTTTTCGTGATGGGCACGAAGCGCAGACCATGCAGGACAGGGTACAGGTGAAGGCATAATCACTCCCAGATTTTCTCAAAACAATGGCCGCCGTCACCGTGCTGGCGGATAAAGAAAATCCCCGCTTTTACGGGGATTGTCAATTGCCTAAAAAATCATGGAGGGATTATGCGGCCTTGGGCAACGCGATGTCCGCAATGCGCATGTCACACAGGCCGTCATAAACCGAATAAATGGCTTGAAGCGCTGGAGAGAGTACGGGAAAGAATATTTGACCAGCCGCGTCGGCAATGACCGAGACGTCATGGGCAAAGGTTACGGGGTTATGGGTTTCTTCAATCCGCGCATAACTCGGGGACAGATTGGCCATAGAAAACGCTGTTGCAGGAGGAATTGTTACGGACTGGCCCGCTCGCAGGGTGTGGAGGCGCTCACCAATCTGAATGGTGGCTGTGCCGGAGGTAATAAGCAGTGTCTTGCCGATAATGCGGTGAAGCATGAGGGGGGATACCGTGTTGGGAAAAAGCGTCAAAGGTGCATGAGCCATGATAATCTCCATCGGTTGTATGCAATATGTCTATATGCAACGCAGCAATGCTGCACTGCAACTATGGCTCTTTTCAGGTTAAAAAATCAAGTATTTTTAGGGAAAAACATAAAAAATATGTAGATTTTTAGGAGGGGTAGCCCCTCAAAAAGACGTACCAAAATAGTGCAGAAAACATAAATTACAGACGAATTTTGCGGATTTTTCCCTTATCAAGGGTGAGGGCCATGCGGCCTTCCAGTAATTCGTGGGCCTCTTGCCCAAAAACATCATGGCGCCAGCCGGAATTAAGGGGCGAATCGGCCTCCGGTTCCTTGACAAAGGACTCAAGATCATCGCTTGAGGCAATCAGGCGCGCGGCGACATCATTCTCGGATGAGGTGATACGCAAGAGCATCTTGAGCATTTCGACCACGGGCACGTATTTTTGGTGAAGGGGCGGGGTGATATTGACCTGTGGACATTCGGAATCGGGTATGGCTTTTCCGCGCTCAATGGCAGCAAGAACGGCTTTACCGAATTTACTCTTGGCCATCTCGCCTGAAATCCCGCGAATACCTGAAAGTTCGGCTTCGCTGGAGGGTTTCTGGTAGGTCAGATCCAGAAGAGTCTCATCTTTGATAATGCGTGAACGTGGCACATCTTTTCTCTGGGCTTCAATCTCGCGCCACGCGGCGAGTTCCTTGAGGACAGCAAGATCGCGTGGTTTAGGCGAGCGCAGTTTAAGCCGCATCCACGCCTCTTCGGGCGGGGCTTCATAGAGGCGTTTGTCAAGGAGTTTGGAGGTTTCTTCCAACACCCAGTGCGAGCGGCCTTTTTTCTCAAGACGTTTATGAAGGCTCTCGTAAATATCCACGAGGTGAATAACATCACCAAGCGCATAGGTGATTTGTTTTGGACTTAAAGGGCGCCGCGACCAGTCGGTAAACTGGCTGGTCTTATCCACTTTGAGTTTGCAAATATCATTGACCAAAGCCTCATAGCCGACCTGATCGCCATATCCGCACACCATGGCGGCAATTTGCGAGTCAAACAGGGGAGCCGGAACCCCGCCGCTTAACGTGTAAATAATTTCAATGTCCTGACGGGCCGCATGAAAGACCTTCAAAATCCGCTCGTCTTTAATAATGTTCCACAACGGCGTGAGGTCGAGCTCTTCTTCGGTGGAAAGCACATCAATGGCAGCTGCGTTCTTATCGGCGCCTGAAACCTGAATCAGGCATAATTTTGCGTAATAGGTTTTTTCCCGCATAAATTCGGTATCCACCGTAATATACGGGGAGTTTTGAAGCTGGGCACAAAAGTCTTTAAGGGCGGCATTGGTGGTAATTAAGGTCATCGGAATGGTTTAGACGATAGGGACGGGAAAGAAAACAGGGAAAATGCCCAGATTCAACAGGATTACGCGACTTTTTTATGGCACAAAGCCAAAGGATAAGGTAAATGACATGACATAATAAATGGGGTAATTCACGATGAATGCGAAAAGAGACTTTTTGATTGGTGCGGCAATTGGCCCGTTTTTAGGTGGGATGACAATCGGGCAAATGATTGTCGGGGTATCGGGTCATGTTGACAGCCCCGTTTGGGGCAAGAGGCTCTATAATGTAGGTAACACGCTGGCTGTAAAATCGGTAGATGGCCTTAATTGGGCAGGTCGCCAGCTTGAAAAAACAGGCGTAATGAAGGACACGCCGGAAAGTAGCGGCAAGGCCTTCGGTTTTGCTAAAACAAGCCGCGCCTTTATTGCAGGGATTGTAACATCGGGGGCCGTTTGTATAGGCGGTGCAGGGTTGGTGGGCTATGGCGTGGTTGAAGGGGCAAAAGCCGTCTTCAATCAGGTCGCGCCGGGCCACTCTCCCCGCGGCGGGAGTACCCGTCGTCACGCGGCGCTTGAAAGCAATAGCGCGATAGCCCCTCAAGATTACACGCCAGTAGTCTAGGGTTTTTTCAGAATATTTATGGTTTTGCAGGCGTTAAGGCGGCTAGCTCTTGTTTGAGCTTGGCTTTGCGCAGCTCCTTGGCGAGGCGGCGTTCTTCGCGGTCAGGGCCATGGAGAAGAGCCAGAATGGAAATAACCGGAGGCACAGCCAGCAGGGCAGCCAAAAACATCTCGCGGCCATAACTTTCGGTCAGGATAAATCCCGTCACCAGAATAAGCAGAATGTTGCACACGAAGGCTCCATAATAAATGACTTTATCCATGATCAAAATGCCCCTTTCCCGAAACGACAACCCAGACTAGTATGAAGACGCTTTTAATTCAAGTCGGCGAATGGCTTTAGGGGGCCCCATGATGAATCGTTTTCTTCTTTCCTGTTCCGTTGTTGCGTTGGTGTTTCCCTCTATGGCGCAGGCCGAGGAAATTAAAGCCCAGAGTCATCTGACCGCCGCAACAGTATATATGGATCGCGCAACTCTCACGCGGCAAGCAATTGTGGACATTCCCGCAGGAGCGCACACGGTGGTTTTTGAAGGTCTCTCCGCCGCCATGATGACGGATTCCCTGAGGGCTGAAGGGGCCGCGCAAGCCAAAGTAACATTCGGTGCCCTCTCGAACCGTCTGGTGACAGGCGCCGATTTAATCGCGCCCAAAGAAAAGGAACTGAATGACCAACTTTTGATTCTACAAGATCAGCGCCGCGGCATCGAAGCCGAGAAACAGGCTCTCGGCGAAAAGCAAACCTTCCTGACCAATCTCAGCCAGCAAGCCGCCGCCAGAACACGCGAAAATATTTCCGATGTGAATCTGAAACCCGATCAATGGACGCTCGCCGCCCAAACCATTCACGATGAAATGGCCCAAACGCTCAAGGGGCAAATTACCCAAGATGCGGCGCTGCGCGACATTGATAATCAGATGAACAAAATCCAGTTGGAGCTGAATATGCTCCGCACCGATCAACGTAATGCCTATACAGTGACCATTCCTCTGGAGGCAGCGGCAGCCACGCGCCTCACGGTGGATTTAAGCTACCAGATTCCCGAGGTGTCATGGTCACCGCTTTATGATGCGCGCTTTGACACCAAAACCGGAAAACTGGAGCTGATCCAGTATGGCGCGGTGCGCCAGAATTCGGGTGAAGACTGGAACGGTATCGCCCTGACCCTGTCAACGGCCCAACCGCAGCGCGGCGCGGGTCTGCCTGATCTTGGCCCGCTCTGGATTTTACTGGACGAGCCGGAAAATTTCAGGTCATCTGAAATGGTACGCTGGAAAAAAATGACTGAATCTGCCTCTGATTCCGCAGTCATGGCAGGGGCTGCAAATGCCCCGATGCCAGCCGCAGCGCCCATGGAAATGATGGAGGAAAAGGCAGACTTCGCGGTGGCCCAGATCGATACGGGCGGTTTTGTCAGCGAATACCACATTCCGGGCCCGAGCACCGTCAAGGCCGATGGAACAGAGAGCAAGTTGATGGTCGGTGCGTTTGAAACCGAAAGTAAAATGCAGGTACAAATTAAACCGCAAATGAGCACCGATGCCTATCTGGTGTCGCGTGCCACACTCAAAGGGGAAGCGCCTGTTTTGCCAGGCCTTGTCAACCTCTTCCGCGATGGCGCCTATGTCGGACAAAGTTCCTTGCCGCTCCTTCGTCCGGGTGAAGATCAAGACCTCGCCTTTGGCGTCGATGATCAAGTGTCGGTCAAACGTAAAATCCTCAAAGACGAGCGCAGCGAAGCCGGTGTGATTAACCGTGACTCGGTACTCGAAAAACGCTTTGTAACCGAAATCCAGAACCTGCATACGCAGCCTGTTGAGGTGTCCGTGATGGAAACAGCGCCCGTGGCGCAAAACGATCAGATTCGCGTCGAGATTCTGAAAGAGGAAACAACCGCGGGCTATAAGGACGATGTCCGCCATATCAAAGGGCTGATGGAATGGACGCTGGCGCTTGATCCTAAAGCTAAATCCGAGGTGAAACTTGGCTGGAAAGTCTCGTGGCCCAAGGATAAGAGGCTTTCTGGGCTTTAAATTCACAAAAAACCATTGGAAAACACCGTTTCAGCCGCTATAAAGGCGGCTGAACTCATTTTTGGGAAAGAATACACGAAACATGCACGCTTACCGCACCCATAACTGCGGCGCTTTGCGCCAGTCCGATGTTGGTCAAACCGTCAAACTCTCGGGCTGGATTGCCCGTATGCGCGATCATGGAGGGGTCCTCTTTATCGACCTGCGCGATACCTATGGTCTCACCCAATGCGTGATTGACCAAGACAGCCCCTTGCTTGCCGAAGTGGACAAATGGCGTCCTGAGTCTGTTATCACCGTGACAGGCCATGTCAAAGCGCGCCACGAGAATACCCAAAACAGCAAATTGCCCACGGGCGATATTGAAGTTTATATTGACGCGGCCACCTTGCAATCGGCCGCTGAAATTCTGCCGCTGCAAGTGGCCGACATTGACGGAGCAGGGGAAGACCTTCGCCTCAAATACCGATTCCTCGATTTGCGCCGCGAAGGGATGCACTCCCGCGTGCGCTTGCGTAACAACATGATTGCGGCGCTGCGCCGCCGGATGTGGGACAAAGGCTTTCAGGAATTCAACACCCCGATTTTGACCGCTTCAAGCCCTGAAGGTGCACGTGATTATCTTGTGCCCTCACGCCTTCACCCGGGAAAATTCTATGCGTTGCCGCAGGCCCCGCAGCAATTCAAACAACTCTTGATGGTCTCGGGCTTTGACCGTTATTTCCAAGTGGCGCCATGTTTTCGTGATGAAGATGGCCGCGCCGACCGTTTGGCCGAATTTTATCAGCTCGATGTCGAAATGTCGTTCGTCACGCAAGAAGACGTGTTTGCTACCATGCAAGAGGTAGTCGGCGGCATGTTCGAAGAATTCTCGGGCTGGACGGGCACGAAACATAGCGTGACCCCTGCGCCGTGGCCGCGCCTCACATGGGACGAAGCCATGCTCAAATATGGTTCGGACAAACCCGATCTGCGCAACCCTCTGTCCATTCAGGATATCACTGAAATTTTCAAGCGCGATGATGTGACCTTCAACGCCTTCAAATCGGTGATCGAAAAAGGCGGCGTGGTGCGCGCAATTGTCGCGCCCAATGTCGGCCATCATCCGCGCAGCTTCTTTGATAAACTCAATGACTGGGCACGCGGCGAAGGAGCCCCGGGCCTCGGGTATATCCTCAAAGAAGCCGGCGAGGGCAAAGGCCCGATTGCCAAATTTGTGCCTATTGAGGCGCAAAAGGCCATGTATGATCTTACGGGCATGAACGATGGCGACGCCATTTTCTTTGTGTGCGACAAAGCTGAAAAAGCCGCAAAAATGGCGGGTAAAGCGCGCGATAAAATCTGCGATGATATGGGCGTGCGTGAAACCAATAGCTTCAAATTCTGTTGGGTGGTTGATTTCCCGTTTTACGAGATGAACGAGAAAACAGGCCAGATCGATTTTGCGCACAACCCGTTCTCGATGCCACAAGGCGGCATGGAAGCGCTCACCAGCAAGAACCCGCTCGAAATTTACGCCTACCAGTATGATGCCGTGTGTAACGGGTTCGAGATTTGCTCGGGAGCCATTCGTAACCACCGCGCCGACATCATGGAAAAAGCCTTTGCCATTGCCGGTTATCCAAAAGACGTGCTCGAGAAAAAGTTTGGCGGGATGCTCAATGCCTTCCAATATGGCGCGCCTCCTCACGGTGGCTGCGCGTTCGGGATTGACCGCATGGTGATGATCTTGGCCAACGAACCCAACCTGCGCGAAGTGTACGCCTTCGTCATGAATGGCGCGTATGAAGACCAGATGATGGGCGCGCCATGCGAGGCGCTTGAGAACCAACTCAAAGACCTGCACATCAAAGTCGATATGCCAAAACCAAAAGTTCAGGTCGCCAGCTAATAGCGGTAAAGATTGTTTTCAGCACAGGGCGCGGGTGATGAAACATCGTCGGCGCCCTTTGCTTTATGAATCTTGCGCATCATTTTCTCGGCACGCATCAAGGTATCGGCATGTTTGAGATTTTCAAGCGGGGATATATCGGGGTTGTAATCGTAAACGCCGATACTGCCGCGCAGGGGCAAGGATAGGTCATCAACCTCGAGGAAAATCCCGCCATCAAGAAGCAGGGCGAGACGTTGCACGACAGAAGCCGCGGCGGTGTCGGCGCTGGCTCCCATGATAAAGAGAACAAATTCGTCACCGCCTTTGCGGATAGCAATATCATCCCTGCGAATATTCTGACGGATCACATGACCGAGCAACTGTAGGGCTTGATCGCCGACATCGTCGCCATATTTTTTATTCAGTTGGCCGAAATCATCAAGGTCGATAAACAGCAATGTAACATCATCGCTGTCTGGATGCGCATGGCTGCGTTCATCGAAGTGGTCACGGATATGGGCCAGCATGCGGCGATTGTGAAGACCCGTCAGGTCATCGGTGGTCGCCATCAATTCCCAATATTCGGCCGCTTTGCGGGCTTCATCAAGCTCATGCTTGAGTTTTGAAATAAGTTCGCGTGATTTTTCCTTAAAAGACATAAACGCACACTCCCCTCATTTTCCCCCACATCTTAAGCGTAACGGGATTCGCGTTAGCGAAGTATGAAGATTAAAGAGAGTTTTATTCAAACTTTCTAGACAGGCCGTGGAGCCGTGGGGCTGGCAGTTGGGGGCGCACTTACTTGTTCAGCTTTGCGCTCTTGTTTGCGCCTATACATGGCAGCATCGGCAAGCTTAAGATTCTCGCCAGCAGAGAGGTTCAGATCACAAGAAACAATTCCGAGACTTCCGTGAATGGGAATGTTGGTTCCTTCAATTACTAGCTTGTTAAGCCCATCTTCAATGATCCGCGCGCGTGCCGCCATTTTTTCAGCATTTGTATGGGGAAGGATCAAAACAAATTCATCGCCATGCGGACGTGCAACAGTTTGTTCGGCTCCGACGGCATCCGCAGGTATAGGCTTATCGAGCTTGTCGTCTGGAGTAACAACAATATCATCACTGCTGCGAAGGGCTTTGGAAAGAAAGTTGGCAACGGTCACCAAGGCTTGATCACCAACGGCATGACCGTGAATATCATTAAGGCGCTTGAACCCATCAAGATCGATGAAACCAAGGGCTACTTCTCTGTCCGTGCGCTCAAGAATGCCGGTTTCGTCATCATCTGGATTAATCGAACGACTATGCTGAAGGGCCAGATGGAGTCGATCTTCAAGGGCTCTGCGGTTGTAAAGACCCGTCAGAGAATCATGATAGGCAAGTTCTTCGAGGGCACTGATACGGGCTTGCGCCTTAATTAAGGCGGCTTCTTTCTCTGCGAAAAGGCTATCTTTTTCGGCAAGTCTGTCCTCAAGCAGCGTAACTCTGTGTTTCAGGGCAATATACCGCGCGACCATATTGTATTTGCTGTTACCCTTGAACGGATCTTCGAAGGGGCGGTATTCACGTGCCTTGGGTACGCTACCTACGGCAACAAGGCTAAAGTCGGTGGCAAGTCCGTCCTGTTCGGGGGCGGGGGCACGTTCAGGAAAACCTTCAGAAGATGCAGTCATTTATACACACCACACGGATCAACTCAGAAAGCAGATCCCCCAAAAATTAACGAATTTTTTATAATGATTAATAATTAATTAACATAATTTTAAGAAATCTGTCAAGAAATTTTATACCCCAACATGGTTTGTTGATGCGTTTGATTTGTTGTGAGGCTAGGTGAAGCCAAAGCGGTTGCCCCACACAGCACTTCCGGGGCCAGCGGGCCGGTGCAAGGTTCCTCCATAGAGGGCAAATGAGCCGATATCTGGCCTTCTCCCGCTTTCAAGAACCGGAACACTCCGGCGCGGGGAAAGGGATATGCTTTATGCCTTTCTTTGTTTTCCTTAAAAAACAAAAACAGGCGCGGGCGCCCGCAGGCGCTGATCTTGCGCGGCACTTTTCCAGCCGCAGGATACGTATC
>JBAYVC010000005.1:0-217268 GCA_041674725.1 Pseudobdellovibrionaceae bacterium
ACTCCTGTATGTATCCTGTGAGGAATTTATACCTCTTCATCTTCCATCTTATCCCATCGTATTTAAGATAAACTTAATGGAAAACGTTCTATTTCAAATGGATAACATACCTTTGGGGGGGGAATACGAACAACACCCTCCTGATGACGAAATTTCACATAAATTCGGGTGGAGCCGTGGGACAGTCAAGCAAATCCGCGATAAACATCATGACTTAATGCACGATGGGGAGATAGCGGACAGGTCGGCGAAAAAGCTCAATGACTATCGGCGCGCGCGGGAGGCCCTACGGATTCCTAACTAATTTAATATCATATTGATTTTATTTATTAATTTAGAAGCGTAAATTCTGATACCCCCAATTATACCCATCAGTCCAACTTTATGGAAAACTGGCTTCGAATTGGTGTCGAATGACTCGATTTCGAACACATGGAAATTACACACTCCCTAGCCATCATAACCATCTTAACATAGCATTTTGTGTTTATGTTTCCAATTTTCACAAAACAATATTTTTAGA
The DNA here is from genome assembly GCA_041674725.1 of Pseudobdellovibrionaceae bacterium. Lineage (GTDB taxonomy): Bacteria > Pseudomonadota > Alphaproteobacteria > Micavibrionales > Micavibrionaceae > UBA1573. The sequence goes on from JBAYVC010000005.1 coordinate 524, forward strand.
CACCTAAATGGTGTCAGTTGGAACATATACGACAAGAGACAGTTGTTCCAACTTACTTTTACCCCCTCCCGTCCCCCTCAAGGGGGAGGCACACACTTCTATTACACTTTCTTTTTCAATTTTCTGCCTTAGCAAGCATGAAAATATAAACATGAGGGGTTTTACTCATAAAGAACACCCTACGGAGAGTATCTTTGTTTTTTTGCCTATATTAAGCCAGTTTTTTTGAAGCACTTCATATCCGCAAAGATTGACGATACCTCATCGCTCCTTTAGTGTTGTGGCATGAACTTCCAGTTGGGAGCTCTGGGGCGTTAGAACCTCTCTCAATGCGGCCTACGACAACGTCAGGCCGTCACCAATGACGTTGCTTTCTCGACCTATGGTCGGGGAGGCGGCGAAATATAATAGCGCAAGCAAATACGCTGCGCCGTTCATTGAGCGGTTCTAAACTCCCCGACTACCAGAGAAATCTGGTGGTCGTTTTACTTTTTATTTGAGGAAATTGAGGAGCAATTATAATGCGCATATTTACTATTTTGTTTTTTATTAGCCTTACATCTCTGTTGATAACCGCGTGTTCTACATTACCAATGAGCTTTACAACTGAGAATATAATGAAATTGCATGTGGGAATGAGTTCAAAGGAAATACTCGCCATGTTTGGTGATCCTAAAAATATTGATGTAAGCGTATGCGGCAAGCCTCCCAAACAATGGACTTGTACAACATGGGAATATGGTCAATCTCCATACGATAGCGCAAGTTTTACATTTGCCGGAGATCATGATTCCTTAGTATTAAATGATTTCAATGTGGATAGGGATTAGACTTAGGAAAAGCTAGTCAGATAATCCTTCTTGCTTTCTTTATCACAAAATGCAGTAATAATGCATACCTAAAGGTGAAAATAGAATATGGATAGAAAGCTAAAACATTTAGACTTTATACAAGGGGTTATCAACCGCCTATCTACCAATTCTTTCCTTCTTAAAGGCTGGAGCGTTATTTTGATCTCTGCTTTATTTGCTTTGTCGGCAAAAGACTCAAAGACAGAGGTCATACTTCTCGCATTCATCCCCGCTTTAGTATTTTGGGGTTTGGATGGCTACTTTCTTGCATTGGAAAGGGAGTATCGCAAACTGTATGACATTGTGAGGGCGCATAAACCAGACGATATAGATTTCTCGATGAAAATTCCCTCAGTTAATGATGCTTGGTGCGATGCAACCTTTTCCAAAACTCTAATCGTATTTCATGGGGCATTAATAGTTGCAATTTTAATCGTTATGCTAATTTTTATTTATTCCTAGGAAAGGGGATCAACATGGCACGGAGAGTATTTTTTAGTTTTCACTACCAAAGAGATATCTGGAGAGTAAATCAGATAAGAAGCATACCAAATATTACAGGTTGTTCTGCGGCGGGTTTTCAAGATGCCTCCCTTTGGGAAGAGGCAAAAAAGAAAGGTGATGCCGCCATAAAAAAGATGATTGATGATGGGCTCGCAAACACCTCGGTAACAGTTGTTTGCATTGGAGCGAAAACTGCGGGAAGACAATATATTAACTATGAGATAGAACAATCTATCAAGCGAGGGAACGGCATAATCGGTATTCAAATTCATGAGCTAAAGGACATGAACGGAAATACTGACTCTGCTGGAACAACGCCCTCAAAACTAGAGTCTAACGGATACAAAGTATTCAAATACGTTGACCATGAGAAACTAGCAAAGCGGATTGAGGAAGCTGCAATAGACGCTGGCAAGTAAAAGTGCTCCCGTTATTATACGGCAATTCTTTTATTGTGTATCAATTTCCGATCTTTCTAGTCTCTGGGGAGCAGCCTGCTTTTGTTCGTCAGTCATACTGCGTTGGTGAAAAGGATTCTTGCCCATACGATAAGGCCACAAAGAGCAATCCGTAATGGGACACTTTCGAACTTCCGAATGTTGATTACAACAGCAATCCAAACACTTTTTTCGTATAACCTTTAATAAAGGCTTTTTTACATGACCTTTTAATTGGTCTAACTTGGTTAAATCTTCCATAGTTTCCTCGGTTACAACGCCATTGATCTATGAGTTATTCTGGCTTGCATCCATGCATCAATTTCACTTTCTAGCCATGCAACACAACGATTTCCAAGACTGATATTTCTTGGGAATGTGCCTTTGCTGATATTGAGATAAATGGTACTCCGACTTAGTCCCGTTCGCTCTTTAACGTCAGCGAGCCTTAAGAATCTTTCTTTCTTTTGTATATCCAACATTTGCAATCCTTTCCAAAATTGGCTTGGTTCATGCAAATATTGTTAGTCGAGCGTCCGTCGGGATTCAAAGAAAGCTGGTCGGAAAATTTCTTTCAAAAAAATCGGATTTTTTTCTACGCCCTATAAAATATCATTTCGGGAAGTAATCATCCCAAGGGGATTCGTGGCGCTCTTTGCGTGTCTCCTTGAGAGCGGTTTCAATTTGGGAAACTGTGACATTAGGGTCGAGAGGGGCAATAATAAACAAAAGCAGTTCAGAGTCGTTCATTCCCTTTTTGGAAATATACTCCCCACCTTTATCAGTTTTTTGATAGCGGCTTTGTTCTAGTTTTCGCCCAAGGATTGGCTCTAGCTCAGCAGATAAAATCATTATCCAATTATACAAAGCAATACTTTTGGTGGCCGTTCTTTTTGACGGAAAATTTTTAACTGTTTGTTCTATAGCATCACTCATGGATGCCAAGAAATCCAATGCTTTAATTGGTGAAGTAATGACGGCATACCCCCTATCTCTGCGGATTTCATTCAATGTGCCACGCATAGAGGGGTATTTTTCAACGATAATGCTATAAAGATTGTTGACGATATCAGTACCATAGTTTCCTGAGGCACAAACTTTCACGTAGGAATCCGCAGCTTTGTCGATATGATTAATAACCCTTCTAAGTTCCTTCTCGACCTCATGTGCCGCTATCTGCCTTTGGTGTTCACCATAAAGACTCATGTATTTTTGAGCAGCCAGAACGACAGAACGCCCTAAGTCTGTTTTCTTCTTTTTATCGGTAAGATTTATTTTTTCACACAACTTGACAAAAAATTCTAGGGTATATGAATTTTCATTTCCGAGAGGTTTAAGGTCGTTTGATTTTGCCTTTGCCATGTCTCACCTATCTCAACGCCTGAGTGTCTATATAATTAGCCCATTCTTGCATCATCTTTATGCGTTCGGGGAGAAACTTTGTTCTGTCATAAGCACGACGAATATCATCCCCTTTAGCATGGGCAAGTTGAATGTCTGGGATTTCGTAGCGATAGCCTAATTCTTCCATGATAGTGGTCATTGCTAATGCTCTGAATCCATGGCCTGTATGAATACCCCTATATCCCATTCGGTTTAACGCCATGAGAATAGCACCATCCGACATTGGTTTTCTGGGGTCACGCTGGTTTGTAAATATCCATTCTCTGTGACCATTCATCTCTTGCATTTGTTTGAATAACTCTAAGGCTTGATTTGAGAGTGGAACTATATGATCTCTTCCCATTTTCATTCTTTCTCCTGGAATAACCCATTGGGCTTTTTCGAAATCGATTTCTTCCCAGCGCGCCATTCTTAATTCGCCAGTTCTCACAAAGGTCAGAAGTAATAATTCCATAGCGATTTTTGTTTGAATGTTGAGACGTCCATCATTCCGATGCAATCTTTCCAAGAATGAGGGTAGGTCTTTTGCTTCCATAGCCGCAAAATGCCCCTGCTCTGGATTTGTTAGAAAGTCTCTTGCTTTAATATCTGCTGGGTTATGGTCTATTTTCCCCTTTATTTTAGCATAGGCAAAGATAGCTCTTGAGTATTGGAGGCAACGCCGAGCCATTTCGTATGCTCCACGATTCTCTATTTTTTCGATTGTAGAGGTCAGCCTTGCGGTCGAAATGTCTTTTATAGGGAGTTTTCCGATTGTTGGGAATAAGTCTATCTCTAAACGGCGCAGAACGGTCTGGGCGTGTTTTTCTGACCATCTAACTTTATATCGTTCATGCCAATCTCTAGCTACCAACTCAAATGTATTAGAAACACTCTCCGCAGCCGCTCTTTTGACATCCTGTTTAGTCAGGGATGGGTCTTGGTGGCTTGCCAGTAGCTTTCTAGCCTTGTCCCGCTCTTCTCTGGCCTCCTGAAGGCTAACGAGCGGGTATTGACCTATAGAGAGAAGCTTCTCTTTCCCGAAATAGCGATATTTCATCCGCCATAATTTACTGCCTGTCGGGTTGACTAGTAAATAAAGCCCGAGAGAGTCAGTTAATTTATAGGCTTTTTCCTTTGGTTTTGCGTTTCTACAAGCTACATCCGAGAGAGACATGGGGGTATCCAATCGTTATCCAGTTACATACCCCCACACGATACCCCCACAATCGTAGGATTTTATCGGAAATCGAGGGAAAATCTAGGACATTGAAATGCTTAAATCCCCTAGGTTTCCCAAGGAGTATAAGACATTATTGGATGATTTTGGAAGAAAAATTGGCGTCCCCTACGGGATTCGAACCCGTGTCGCCTCCGTGAAAGGGAGGTGTCCTAGGCCTCTAGACGAAGGGGACAGACCTTGTGACTAAGTAGGCGCCTTTATATTCAAATTTAGGGGGGGAAGGCAAGCGTTTTTTTTACCACGTTTCATTTCCCTTTTATTTTCTGTTCTTTCCCGCCGCCCCCATAAGAAAAACGGGGCCTAAGGCCCCGTTTTAAGGTGTTAGGCCTATGGCCTAATGGTCATGGGAATCTTTATGGAAGTACCCTGCTCCAACAGTTTCTTTGAGGAATAATCCCCCAATTACAACCGTCATCAAGGCAACAACAATCGGGTACCAGAGACCTTGGTAGATATTCCCAGAGGCCGCCACCATCGCTGTTGCCACGAGTGGCAGCATCCCCCCGAACCAACCGTTACCAATATGGTACGGCAAGGACATGGAGGTGTAGCGGATGTTGGTCGGAAACATTTCCACAAGGTAAGCCGCAATCGGACCATAGACCATGGTCACAAAGAGCACGAGCACCGTCAGAATAGCCAGTGTCGGGATCCATTGCAGATCGTCCTTGTTGAATTTGGCAGGGTAACCAGTTTTCTCAAGCGCTGCCTTATAAGGGGCATCGTCGAGCTTATCACCGTTATCCGTTTCGGAAATAACCTCATCTCCGATATGGGTGACAACCGTTGAGCCTTCTTCACCCGGGAGAACTTTGAAGTCCAACCCTGCCTTGGTCAGGAAGTCTTTGACCTTGTCACATTTGGTAAATTTAGTCCCTGGCAACACAAAAATGTGGAAACCACAATCATTAGCCGCCACCGACACATGTGTTTTTTCGCGGTAGCTTTCAAGTGACGGGTTTACAAAGTGTGTCAAACCATGAAAGAGCGGGATATAGGTAAACGCCCCGATCAAGCACCCTAGCAATATAATGCGCAGGCGCCCGATCTTGTCTGACAACCCACCAAAGACGATAAAGAACGGCGTGGCGATGAGGAGTGATATCCCCACCAGCAAGTACGCCGTTACGAAATCGACCTTAAGTGTGATGGTCAGGAAGAAGAGCGCATAGAACTGCCCCGTATACCAGATCACACCTTGGCCTGCCGTCGCGCCCAAAAGCGCCAACAGAACAAATTTGTTGTTCGGGTATTTGAAGAAGCTATCACGCAAGGGAGACTTTGATGCTTTACCTTCTGATTTGATCCGTTTGAAAATAGGCGATTCATTGAGTTTCATACGGATGTACAGAGAGAAGAGCAGCAGAATGATCGACACCATGAACGGCAAGCGCCATCCCCATTCTTTAAACTCTGCCTCTTCGATAAAAGTCCGGCTACACCCAATCACGAGGAGCGAAAGGAAGAAGCCTGCAGTCGCCGTCGTCTGAATCCAGCTGGTGGCATAACCCCGCTTATTCGGCTGGGCATGTTCGGCCACATATGTTGCCGCGCCGCCATATTCTCCACCAAGAGCAAGCCCCTGCAGAAGACGGAGAGTCACAAGAATGACCGGCGCCGCCCATCCGATTGAGGCATAAGTTGGCAAGAAGCCTACTGCCGCTGTTGAAATACCCATAACGAGAATGGTCACAAGGAAGGTATATTTCCTTCCCATCAAATCACCGAGATGTCCAAAAACGAGCGCCCCGAACGGACGAACAAGGAAACCTGCCGCATATGTGGCAAAAGCCGAAAGCAAAGCTGCCGTGTCATTCCCCGGAGGAAAGAACAAAGCCGCAAAGAACGGTGCCAGCGTTGCATAGAGATAAAAATCGTACCATTCGAAGACTGTTCCAAGAGATGAGGCAAAAATAACTTTGCGTTCTTCTTTTTTGGTATCTTCTTCACTCAGTGGGGTTGTAGTGGATGCGGTAGTATCCATTAGGCGAGCCTCCTGCGCGTTATCATTTATCTGTCAATTGTGCAGGAGGAACAGGGTAATAAGCTATGCGCAGCGCAACAAAAACGTGATATTTTAATTCAAATTTTATGCAATTGCCGCATCATCAATCAGAAATTCAACATAATCTGTGCCATTCCAGTGATTGATCTTAAATTGCCCGAGAAGATGAAGAAATCTTCCGCCGCGTGATTCCATAAGCAGGTCACCGAGAGGCGTTCCCCGGCTGCGGAAAGCGACAGCCTTGATGCGGGATCCTCCTTCCATATCGGTTATTTGAACCCTCACATGGTTTTCACCAACAATGTCGGCCATGGTAATTTTTACCGAAGGGAGGATAAACCGCGGCTCAGGGTTTTCCTGACCAAAAGGACCGACATTGTCCTGAAGAAGGCGCACGAAATCAGCCTTCACTCCTGTGATGCTGGCTATGCCATCGACTTTTTCTTCATCGGTAAAATCACAACCTTGCGCAATTTCAGCGGCATGTTTGAGAAAGAATTCATCAAGCGCCGGAATTTTATCCGGCTCGACGGTGAAGCCCGCCGCCATCGCATGCCCGCCTCCTTTGAGGAGCAGCCCTTCTTCCTTGGCGGCCATAAAAAGAGCCGCCATGCTGAAACCCTGCACAGAGCGCCCTGAACCGCGCCCTTCAAGCTGCCCTGAAATCCCCGGGGCAAAAGCGATACAGCAGGCGGGCTTCCCGTATTTTTCCTTGATTTGCCCCGCCACAAGACCATTTAACCCAACATGCCAGCTTTCATCGGCGACCATAATCAGGGGACGTTCTGCCAGTCCGTCACGTTCAATAATATGCTGGGCTTCACGCATCATCTCGTTCTGGATCGAGCGGCGTTTGGCATTGCAGTCATTGAGGAGCCATGCCAAATTCTTAGCCTCTTCGGAGTCATCACACGCAAGCAACTTTGCTCCTAAATCCGCTTGATGAACGCGCGATCCCGCATTAATACGTGGCCCCAATACAAAGCCTGCATCCTCGGGAGTTGGGTCTTTTTTGATGCCGCCGACATCACACAACGCCTTAAGCCCAATATTGCGGTGCTGCTTCATCTGCTCAAATCCAGTGCGCACGAGCAAGCGGTTAGGCCCCGTCAAGGGCACCATGTCACACACGGTCCCAAGCCCCACCAAGTCCATCCAGTTCTTGAGTGGTGCTTCGGCTATGCCTTTGCGATCATAAAAACCACGCTCACGCAGCACCTTATTGAGTGCCACAAGGGAGAGAAAAGTAACACCAACAGCAGCGAGCATTCCGAAGCCGCTCGTATCATCGCGGCGTTTGGGATTGATCAGCCAGTTGGCGGCAGGCAAGTCATCACCTTGTTCGTGGTGATCAAAAATGCAAATATCGAGGCCAATTGCACGGCCATGTGCAATAACATCAAAGGCCGTTGTCCCGCAGTCAGCCATCAGGACAATTTCCGCCCCAGCGCTTTTGAGTTTATCCAGCGCGCTACTGTTGGGGCCATAGCCTTCACTCATCCGGTCAGGGATATAGAGCGTGATGTCCTGTCCGATATGGCGGAAGAATTTTTTTAAAAGCGCTGCCGATGTTGACCCATCCACATCGAAATCACAAAAAGCCGCAATGGTTTTCCCTGCTTCAATCTGGTCGGCAAGGTATGCGGAAAAACCCTCCATATCCTTCAGTTTGAAAGGATCAGGAAAGTCACGAGCCAACCGCGGATAGAGAAAACTGTTCACCTGTTCAGGAGAAACCGCACGCGCCACGAGAAGCCGCGCAATAATTTCAGGCATGGAAAAATCGGTCATCAAACGCTGAATATCATCATTGCTGATGTCAGGAAAAACCCAACGGGCCTGATTGATCGAACATTCGACACGTAATACAGTGGTAAGGGTCATGGAAAATCCTAAACAGGTTTACGGGTGAAATCGTGCCGTGATTCAATGCGGCGTACCGTACCGGACTTTGAGCGCATGACAATCGACCATGTCTTGGCTCCGCCTGCAAAACGGCGTACACCAGGCAGCATGGTGCCGTCAGTTACGCCAGTTGCAGCAAAAATAACATTGTCAGGACGCGCAAGGTCATTCAGGCGATAGACACGCTCAAAGTCGGTTATGCCCACTTTCATGGCGCGGACTTTTTCTCCCTCGTTACGAAAGACAAGGCGTCCGATCATATCCCCACCGATACATTGCAGGGCGGCAGCGGCAAGAACGCCTTCGGGCGCCCCGCCAATCCCCATATAAAGATCAATACCGCACTCGGGATCGGCTGTTGCTATCACCGCCGACACATCACCATCCTGAATAAGGTTGATCCGCGCGCCGGTCTCGCGCACCTCTCTGATAAGTTTTTCGTGACGCGGCCGCTCGAGAATACAGACTACAACATCTTCGATACCTGTCCCTTTATGCCGCGCCACACGCTCAATAATTTCGCGCGGATGCTTATCCATATCGGCGGGGGAAAGCTCAACACCTTCTCCTACAGCAATTTTCTGCATGTACACATCGGGCGCGTTCAAAAAACTTCCCTTGTCGGCCATCGCCAAAACCGCCATGGCATTTTGTCCGCCGCGCGCGGTGATGCTGGTCCCTTCCAAAGGATCAAGCGCCAAATCCACATCGGGGCCATCCCCGTTGCCAACCATTTCGCCAATATAGAGCATCGGGGCTTCATCGCGTTCCCCCTCACCAATCACAACCTGACCATTCACCGAGAGTGTGGCCAACATACTGCGCATTGCATCTACGGCAGCCTTGTCGGCAGCATCTTCATCGCCGCGCCCAATCTGAGTTGAAGCGGCAAGTGCGGCCGCCTCCGTCACGCGGATAACTTCGAGCGTCAAGTTACGATCCATCGGTGAGGGATCATCCAAAGAGGAGAGATGGTGCTGTGTGTTAGCCATAGCTGACTATATCGACAACTGCGCGAGATTCGCAACTGGCTTTCTGCACAGCCTAAATGTTAAGAATTGGCATGATCAACGGGGGTTCGAGCACAGTATCAAGCTTTTCTATGGCGGCGATGGCTGCCTCCACGTCTTTTCCATAGGTCTGATGTGTTGTGATAACGATACCTACGGGCTGGTTGCTGCTCCGTCCCCTTTGGATCAAACTTTCAATCGAAATACGGCAGTCTCTTAGAATCGGAGCAATTTGCGCAATAACACCCGGCTGGTCACGTACCATAAGGCGTATATAGTATTCGCCTTCCCAATCGTCGCTGCGCGCCATCGCTTTTCCTGACAACTGATCTGCCGGACAGCCAAACACATAAATATTTGACCCGCGCGCCAAATCGACAAGATCGGCCACGACTGCCGACGCAGTAGGATTTCCCCCCGCGCCGCGGCCGGAGACAAAACTCACTCCCGCGAAATCATTTTCGATCAAAATACCATTAAGAACGCCGTTGACATGCGCGAGTGGCGAAGTTTTGGGCACAAGGCTGGGAGCCACCATGCGCAAGATGCGTCCGTCTGCAAGACGCCGCGCTTGCCCCACCAATTTAATCCGGTAGCCGAGTTCATCGGCAACTTTAATGTCTTCGGCACTTACACTGCGGATACCTGAAACCGAAAGCCCTTCATAGTCGGGGTTGCATCCGTAGGCGAGCGCTGCCAGTAAGGCTAGTTTGTGACCGCTGTCTCCTCCATCCACATCAAGGGTGGGATCGGCTTCGGCGTAGCCAAGCTCCTGCGCTTCCTTGAGCACTTCGGCAAATCCCTGCCCTTTGCTCTCCATCGCAGTGAGGATGTAGTTGCACGTGCCGTTGAGGATACCATATATCCCTTGAATATTGTTGGCGGCCAAACCCTCGCGCAATTCCTTGATGATGGGGATTCCGCCTGCAACCGCCGCCTCGTAGAGGAGCGGTGTATGCTCCGCTTCGGCTAGCCTCGCCAGTTCAACACCATGCTTGGCCAATAGCGCCTTATTGGCGGTTATCACTGGTTTTTTTGCTTTGAGCGCTTCACGCACTAACGATAGGGCCGGATCACCATCCCCTCCCATCGCCTCGACAATGACATCCACATCGGGGCAGCTGACAAGTTCCTGTGGTGTTTTAACCCATGTCAGGTGTGACAAATCCATGCCACGATTTTTAGCTGGATCCCGCGCGCATACGGCGCTCACCTCAAGGAATACACCCGTGCGGGATTGTAAATTTTCTCGCTCGCTTGTCAAAATTCTAAGGACAGAAAGGCCCACCGTTCCGAGACCTGCCACACCGACTTTAAGCGTTTTCATCAACCTATTATTCCTTATCACTCATGGAAAGCGGCTTGGGTTCGATCAACGGCAACGGCTCCTGCACGGGCACATCATCAAAATTTGTTCCAAGACTATAAACCTTCACTTCTTTGACGCACAGAGCATGCGCCGATATTTGGGGAAAGGATACAAGAGGATCCGACAAGGTAAAGGTTGGTGCCTTTACATCCAGAACACTGGACCACGGGTCATAAATATCGACCTGCCCGCTTGAAAGAGCGCGGCCCAAATCGAGCAGTGAAACGGCGGGCGGTTTGTTTTCAGGATACATGTCATAAGCGACTTGCCGCTCGACCTGAAAAGCTGGCTGAGGAGATGTCTCTTTGTCCGCGGGCATAGCCGTTCCGAAATCTCCGGCGCAGGATGTCAGGAGCAAAATAGCCCATGCGGGAAACAGCAAACTGGAAATGGGTCGGATCATGATTTTTACCTGCAGATTATGCATAAATGGCTTACTTTTTGTTATCGTGACGCAAAGATTTCGTTTAGGCAAGCCCCTAAAGGCGGCAAACCCCTGTATAATCTGTGGGTTGTTACGTATGGGACATTGATTTCCAATAAGGTTTGCCCCAGATTTCTGGGGAGCCACCCAAGGAAATTCTGTCATGCCCGTTAAAAAGAACGAATCGCAAACTGCTGCATCTCCTGATGCTACGGGTAACGCCGCGGATGCTCCATTTGATCCGATGAATTTTTCCAAGCAGGTCAGCGATCTGATGGAGAGGATGCGCCCTCTTTATTCACGCTATTTAGAAAAACATGAGGGAGAGGAATCTTCTCCTCTGGCATTTTCTCCTGCCATCTTTCAAAATTTGATACAAGACTACTGGCAGTCCGCGTTTAAAAACCCACAAAAGATGGTTGATGCCAATCTTGAATATATACAAAATATGTTTTTGCTCTGGCAGGAAAGTACCCGTAAATTTTTAGGCGAAAAGAGCGAACAAGTTGCTATTGCTGACAAAGGTGACCGCCGTTTTCGTGATCCATTGTGGCAGGATAGTTTTATTTTTGATTTTATCCGGCAATCCTACCTGCTGACATCCAGCTATCTGCAAAAATCCGTACGCAATGCTGATGGTTTGTCGCAGCGGGAAAGAGACAAGCTTGATTTTTTTATGCGTCAGTTTGTTGATGCGCTCGCCCCCACCAACTTTGCCATGACCAATCCAGAGGTTCTCAAAGCGACCTTAAATTCTAAAGGGCAAAACCTGATTAAGGGACTTGAGAATCTGGTGGAAGATTTGGAACGTGGCGGCGGCGAGCTTGAGATTAGCAAGACCCGTTACGAATCTTTTGAAGTTGGCAAGAATTTGGGCATTACCCCCGGTTTTGTGGTGTACGAGAATGAACTGATGCAGCTTATTCACTACACACCCACAACAAAAGAGGTTTACAAAACACCACTTCTCATTTTGCCGCCGTGGATAAATAAATACTACATTCTCGACATGCGTGCCGAAAATTCGTTTGTCAAATGGGCAGTAGATCAGGGGCACAGCGTCTTTGTAATTTCGTGGGTTAATCCGGACAGAAAACTCGCCAAAAAAAGTTTTGAAAGTTATATGACGGAAGGGCTTTTTGATGCCCTCGACCAGATTGAAAAACAAACTGGTGAAAAATCGACAAATGTTGTCGGTTATTGTATTGGTGGGACACTTCTTACCGCGGCCCTTGCCTATATGAGCGCCCACAAGATGGATAAACGTATCGCTTCGGCAACTTTCCTTACTACCTTGATTGATTTTCATCGCGCGGGAGATCTTTCCATTTTTGTCGATGATGAATATCTTAAGCTTGTTGATGAAAAAATGGATAAGACAGGATATCTGGAAGGAAGTGATTTGCGCCAAACTTTCAGCTTACTCCGCGCCAATGATCTGATCTGGTCGTTCGTGGTCAATAATTACATGCTGGGAAAAGAACCTTTTCCGTTTGACCTTCTTTACTGGAATGATGACTCAACCAACATGCCTGCCGCCATGCATAAATTTTACCTGCGCAATATGTACCGTGACAACAAATTGTGTAAAGCAGGCGGAATTAAATTGGGGGGAACACCTATCGACGTTAGCAAGATCAAGGTGCCAAGCTATTTTATTTCAACCAAAGAGGATCATATCGCACCATGGGCATCGACCTATGAAGGCATGTTACTGCTAAGCGGCAAAAAACGTTTTGTGCTCGCAGCTTCCGGCCATGTGGCGGGGGTGATTAACCCGCCTGCGGCAGGCAAATACCATTACTGGATTAACGAAACGATTGATGACCGCCAGCATCCCGAGGAATGGCTCGACAAAGCAGATCAACGTAATGGATCATGGTGGCTGGATTGGGCCGAGTGGGTTAAGGGTACATCGGGCAAAATGGTGCAGGCCCGCGACCCGAAAAAGGGAAAACTTCCCCTGATTGAGCCTGCCCCGGGGCGGTATGTCAAAATGAAGGCGGAGTAACAGCCTTATTTCGTCTTTATGGGTTCGGGAGCAATACCATCCCAGATGATAGGGGCAACGACCGACACCGATGTATCGGGCGAGCCTTCGATGATACGCGATGTGCGCACCACATAGACCAAAGCGCCTTTCGTGATGTCCACCAGACGGCGGACATCCAGCGTTTTGAAAATCAATGAGCGGCTTTCATCGAATACCTGTTCACCATCATCGTCCGTATCAATTTTTGCCTTATAGGTCACGGGGCCAGTTTGCACACAGGACACGCTGGCGAGGGAGGGATCTTCGGCAAGCCCCAACCCTCCTTTAATTCCGCCCGTGCGCGGGCGCGCAACATAACAACTAATTCCGTTTATTTTCGGATCATCAAAGGCTGTCACCACAATCTTGTGGTTGGGGCCGATAAGCTGAAAGGCTGTACTAACCGCGCCAATCTCCCGGTCATTTCCTCCGGCCAGGGCAGGATATGTCTGTAAAATGGCCAAAAGAGAAAAAATAAACCCGCATTTATTTTTCATGTTTATATTCCTGTCCCAAAGAGGTGTAACGATCAGATGAAACTTGTAGGTAGGCGATTTCTTCGGCGCTCATCTCGCGCATGAATTTGGCAGGGCGCCCCGACCAGAGCTGATGGGTGAGGACTTTTTTGCGCGGGGCGACAAGCGAGCCTGCCGCTACCATCGCTTCGTCCTCGACGATAGCCTCATCCATGACGAGAGATTGCATTCCGACAAAGGCTTTATTACCAATAGTGCAGGCATGCAGCAGCGCCATATGTCCGATCGTGACATCGTCGCCGATATAGGTGCCCTGCACACCCAGTGATGTGTGGATGACGGTACCATCCTGAATATTGGTGCGAGCTCCGATTTTGATGTCGTTCACATCGCCGCGCATCACAACGCCGTACCAGATATTGGTGTAAGGGCCGATCTCAACATCACCGATAATAACCGCATTTTCGGCGATGAAAGCTGTCTCATGGATTTTGGGGCTTATGCCACGATAGGGTTTAAGCAGCATGCCTTGATCCAACCACCCATTTTTTAAAGAGCGTCTGTACGATATTACCCTTAGTGGGACTGCGCTCGCGGGCAAGGCAGGATTCGATGTAATCATATATCGCGACCGCGACATCAACCTTGCAGAAGGTTTCAAGCCCCTTGAAATCTGGCGCACTGTTGGCTTCGCATATTCTGAACCCATCATCTGTATAAAGTAAATCAATACCTGCAATTTCCAGTTCCAAAGCACGACATGTGTCGAGGGCGATCTTGCTGATGTCAGGGGTAATCTCCACCGGTTCACCAACACCCCCACGGGTAATGTTGGATTTGAAGCTACCGTCGGTTGCTTTGCGCTGCATCGCCGCCAGAACTTTACCGCCAACGCAGAATGCCCGTATATCACGGCCACGACTTGTCTCAATAAACTCCTGAAACAGGACAGGCGCATTATCAAATCCTTGATGCACCAGAATTTCGGAGAGGTCACGCAGCGATTCAGGCGTTTCGCTCAGAAATACTCCACCGCCTTGCGTCCCCTTCAAGGTTTTAACAATGACCGGATAACCGATTTGCTGAGTGATCAACTGGCTGTCCACAGGGCAGCGTGCAAACATGGTTTTGGGAATAGGGATACCACGCTCAGCCAGTTCCTGCATCGTGACCATCTTATCGGCTGAACGTTCGATTGCGCGGGCATAATTGACGACTGTTACGCCATGGCGGCGCAGATGGCGGAGGATGGAAAGACTCAGGTAGGTTGAGGCTGCCCCCATGCGCGACATTACTACATCCGGTCGTTCCTGCCCTACGCTATCAATAAATACATTTTGGTCTTTACAGCCCCCGACCAGAATTTTAAATTGTCCGGGTGCAAATACACGCGCGTCATGCCCGCGTTTACGTCCCTCTTCCAGAAGTCTTTTCATTTCGTAAGTGCCGGGAACGTCACCGTTGAGGTCACCTTCCCACAGATACCAAATTTTCATGACAGAGTCCTTCCTTGTTTACACGGCACAAAACGCCAGCTTGAACGCTTTTAGCCTTTTTTGCCGAAAAACGCAAATTTGACCCTATGAAAAATATGACAGCGCGATGGAACTAGTTACGGAGTGGCTTCCCTGTATCAAGCATATGTTCAATCCGCGCGAGCGTTTCAGGATTACGTGCAAGTTTCATAAACTCTTCGCGCTCCAGCCGTAAAAGATCATCTTCTTTAAGCGGTGTTGTCCAATCGCCTTTGTCCCCACCCGAGAGAACTTTAGCAAGTGATGCACATACCACCACATCATAAGGCGAGGCCTTTCCCGATTTTTTAAGGTCGGCCACTGCCATATCAAGTGCCATTTTACCTGATGGGCCTGCAAGACGAATATCCTCTTTGGGAACAGGAGGTTTATAATCTTTGGCAAGTTCAAGTGCTCTGGATTTCGCATCATAAAGAAGTCGGTTGCGATTCATGGTGATGCCATCGCTCTCGCGGAAATAGCCAATATCTTTGGCATCCTGAGCTGATTTTGCAACCTTGGCCGTGCCAATGGTTTCAAAGGCGGCGCGCACGGCCCCCATCGGGGTATTTTTGGGCGAGAACCAGAGCTGTTTGCCGCCAGTGGCTTTATTATTCGCCGCTTCTTCTTGGGCGCGGTAGCGCAAAATCATTTCCTTGCATCCACCCCAGCCCGGAATGAACCCCACACCAACCTCGACGAGCCCGCAGTAGGTTTCGGCGTCCGCCTGCACATGATCGGAGTGGAGCAGAATTTCACACCCCCCACCAAGAGCCAATCCACTTGGCGCCGACACAACAGGGAATGGCGCAAATTTAAGTGCTTTATAGGCACGCTGTCCGCCTACAACCAATTCCTCGATCTGTGGCCAGAGAGCAATGTTGGCCGCAAACAAGGCAAGTCCCAGATTTGCCCCCGCCGAGAAAACCGACCCTTCATTATACACGACAAGCGCTTTGAATTGTTTGTTTGGGCCAGTAATTTTAAGTGCGTGGTCAATGGCGGCAAAAACTTGATCATCAAGCGCGTTCATTTTGGCCGTGAATTCAAGGCACAGGACCCCATCGCCAATATCCCAGAGGACAGCAGAGGCCGTTTTATGCACGGGTTTTGATTTGAGTTTAATGTCACTCAGCAGCAAGACACCTTCGGGCCGCTCGAGTGGATGATAAGCCCCATCTGTGCCAAAGAAATATTTATTGCCGTCTTCAATTTTATAAAATGTTCCTGCGCCCAATTTTTCAAGAAGCTTTGGCACGGCAATACCTGACTTTTTCAGCTCATCCGCAAACCACTGAGGACCGAGTTCATCGATCATCTCGAACGGGCCCCGTTTCCAGTTATAGCCAAGACGCATGGCTTCATCGACATCGGCCACGGTATCGGCAATTTCCGGCACAAGAGACGCTGCATAAGCAAGGGTTTCACTTAATACTTCCCATGCAAATTTTCCGCCATTATCTGGTGTTGTCACCACAGCTTTCAGCCCCGCTTTTCCGGCTTCGGCGGCGGCGGGTTTTGGTTTGGTCACGGGGCGGTAATCGGCATCAGGATTGAACACATCGGGGATCATATCCAGATATTCTTTCTGTTTACCTCCCCCCGACGTATTGAGGCGATAAAAGCCCCCCTTGCCTTTGCGTCCGGTGTAGCCCGCCGCAATCATTGCCGCAATCAAGCTGCACTCCGAATGGATATGGTGATAACGATCCGTGGCGGGCAAATTATCGAGGAGCGATTTGGCAAGCTTAGGCATTAGATCAATTCCCACCAGATCCACCAAACCAAAAACGCCCGTATTTGGAAATCCCACGGGCTTCGACATAATAGCATCAGCCTCTTCAACGGTAAGGCCATTCTCCCATGCGCGTTTCATGGCGTGATCAAGCCAGAAAGCCCCTAGACGGTTGGCAATAAAACCAGGTGTATCGTGACATTTTACGACGCCCTTGCCTAAATTTACATCACAGAAATGTTCAACTTCGGTAATAATCTCGGGGCGCGTCTTGGAACTTGTAACAAGCTCGAGAAGTTTCATGTAACGCGGCGGGTTGAAAAAGTGCGTAATCAGAAAATCTTTGGCAAATTTATCACCAAACGGCTCTGCAAGATTATGGAGAGGAATGGTCGAGGTGTTCGACGAGATGATCGACCCTTTTTTACGCACAGAATTAAGTTTCTCGTAGGTTGCGTGTTTAACTTTCAAATCTTCGAGAACAACTTCAATAATCCAGTCCACATCGGCAAGTAACGCCAGATCATCTTCCAGATTTCCGGTCGTGATAAGTTTTGCGTTCTTCGGGTGCATGAAAGGTGCAGGATCGGTTTTGAGCATTTTCTCGACCGCCATTTTGGCAAGGTCTTTATCCGGCAATTTGATGTCAAGCAAAACAACCGGAAATCCGGCATTGGCCACCTGCGCAGCAATCCCTGAACCCATAACGCCTGATCCGATCACGGCAACTTTCTTGATGGTCATGATTTAACCTTTCGTGTAAATTTTCTGGAGCCACATGTTTTTTATTATCGGCAGTGAAAGGGTAGAAAGCACATAGCCCCCTACCGGAATAAATGCATTGAGCCACGGGAGATTCGCACCAAGAGATGACATATAGAGACCTGCCACTACATACGTTATTCCGGCGATCATGCCGCGGCGCGTTTTAGATGTTTCCCACGCTTTATCTTGCTCTACTCGCGCATTGCGTTCGAGGATTCCCTCAAGAATCTCATCGGTCATACTACACCTTCTCCAGCACAATCGCGGTGCCTTGGCCTCCGCCAATGCACATGGTGGCAAGGCCCAGTTTTTTATTCTCACGCTGGAGGAGGCTGGCCAGCTTTCCGGTGATGCGGGCCCCCGATGCTCCCAGTGGATGCCCCAGCGCGATTGCGCCGCCATCAAGATTAATTTTACTCATATCGGCCCCCAGTTCCTTGATGACCGAGAGGGATTGCGCCGCAAAGGCTTCGTTGAGTTCGATAATATCAATATCTTTTAAATCTACTCCAGCACGCTCAAGCGCTTTTTTAGTCGCCGGAACAGGGCCAATCCCCATAATCTCGGCGGCGCAGCCCGCGACAGCAACCGAACGGATACGCGCCAGAATGGGCAGGCCATTTTTCTTCGCATAGCTTTCGGTTGCCACCAGTACCGCGGCAGCGCCATCGGTCAAGGGGGATGCGGTGCCTGCAGTTACCGTTCCTTTTTCATCGAATGCCAACTTCAAGCCAGCGAGTGTTTCAAGAGTGGTTTCGGAGCGGATACAACCATCGGCACTTACACCGCTGATGGTTACAATTTCATCGGAGAGCTTTCCCTCTGCCGCCGCGCTCGCAGCTTTCTGCTGAGAGAGTAGCGCAAATTGTTCCTGCTCAGCGCGCGCAAGGCCATATTTTTTGGCGAGGTTTTCTGCTGTCTCGCCCATACCCATATAGGCCGCAGGATAGCTTTGCCCCAGCGCAGGATTGGGCATCGGGTTAAAGCCGCCCATCGGGATTCGGGTCATTGATTCCACGCCCGCACAGATGAAGACTTCCCCTGCGCCCATTTGTGCGTAACCAGATGCCATCTGGATAGTAGTCATGGACGATCCACAGAAACGGTTGACGGTTGTCCCCGCAACACTTGCGGGAAGACCAATTAATTGTGCTACAATCTTGGCAAGATTAAAGCCCTGCTCGGCCTCGGGAAAGGCACACCCCATCAAAATATCTTCGATATGATCCGGTTTTACCCCCGTCTGGGCCAATAATGCCTTAATGACTTCGGCAACCATGTCATCGGGACGGGTTTTAGCCAAAGCTCCTTTTGTAGCAAAAGTAAAAGGCGAGCGTTTATATCCACAAATGACAATAGGGGTTTGCATAAGATTCTCCAAGGCCATGTTTTAAAAGGTGAGGTACAAAAGACAGATTAGCATAGCGGAAGTTAAGATTTTTTCCTAGGGCAGTGTCTTCCTTTGCTGCGTTGCAGTTAAAAACCCTACGGCTCTTTTCAAAATCCTTTGACAGGCCTTTAAATTTCAGGCAATCAACCTTGGCGAATTCAATATATCCGCATCCCGAATCAATGCGTCCTTGGAGGTTAACTTGGCACAAGAAGCAACAATCGATGATCCTCGCGGCTTGAAACGTATCTGCACCAACTGCGGGACACGTTTTTTTGATCTCAATAAACGCCCTATCGTGTGTCCTAATTGTTCCGAGGAATTCACTGGCGAGATCAAAATCAAATCGCGCCGCGGCCGTCTCTCCCCTGCTGATGCTCCCGAGGAAGATCAAGTCACCGAAGAGACAGAAGTAGAAGAAGAGGAAGATGATCTGGTCGCCGAAGAGGTTGATGAAGATACAGTCAGCCTTGAGGATGTCGAACCCCTTGACGATGATGAGGATGAAGACGAGGCTCTTGAGGGAAATCTCGAAGCCGATCTTGATGATGATCTCGTCGAAGAAGACCTTGACGACGATGACGACCTTGATGTGGACATTGATGAGGATAAATAGCTGATGCCGTGCGCTGAACCCGCTCTTCAGGATACTCCGCTTTTTAATGTGACCTTGAGAGTTCCTGCGACGGCAACAGAGGACAATGTTATTAAGGCAGCATCCTTGCATGACGAGGATGCTGTTTCTGTTTCATGGGAACGCATCCCTGTAGGCGGCTGGGTTGTCCAATGGATACTCCCCTTTCATCCAAAGAACTCTGAGCTGCGCAAAGCGCTCTCTCCCCTAATGGCTATTGATGGCCAATTGCTGGAGCTTGAAGTATCAAAAGTTCCTGATATTAATTGGCTTGCTGAATCCTATCGGCAATTTCCGCCTTTTGAAGTCGGTTCTTTCTTTGTACATGGGAGCCATTTTGTGGGACTCCCCCCGCGGGCTAGCCTGCCTCTGCTGATTGACGCCGCCACAGCTTTTGGTTCCGGCGAACATGGCACAACACGCGGATGTTTAGAAGCTCTGGAATATCTTAAGCACGATGGATTTAAACCTTCGTCTGTCCTTGATATGGGTTCGGGATCCGGTATTCTGGCCATTGCCGCATGGAGGCTGTGGCACAAACCTGTTCTAGCCGTTGATATTGACCGCGAAGCGACACGGGTGGCCTGCCGACACCGCACTATTAACCATATTCCATCTGGCCCCCTTGGCCTAACCTGCACCACAGGGGATGGTTACCGCGCGCGGCGTGTTTCCGGCACGCACTCCTATAATTTGATTATCGCAAATATTCTAGCAGGTCCTTTGGTAATTATGGCACCACAACTGGCAAAAAAGCTTGCTTCTGGTGGCCGCGCCATTCTGTCGGGCCTCTTGCTTGAACAGGAAACCGAAGTTCTAAATGCACACGTGCAGGCTGGACTTCAACTTCATCACCGTATTGTCCACGGCGAGTGGGTTACACTTATTCTTCGTACTTAGGTCAAGAACCCCTTATTTTTAAGAGGATATTTACCTCTTTCCCTTTCAATCATAAGCTGAGGAACATGATGCAAAATCTTCAACAGCTTCACCAGTTAAATCCCGTGCTCAAAATTCAAGAGATTGTTTTTGTCAGCTTTATCTCTTTTTTGGGTGTTCTATTTCTGCTACTTGGCTGGAACAGTCAGGCGCAAGACTATGGCCATGTGCTTGATGACGTGTATGTCGCGTCACAGGCTCAAGACGACTTTGAAACACGCGTCCATCTGCTGGGAAATACGAGTCAAAATCACAATAATCTTGCTGAGCTGCGTGCCTCACTCCCCGCGCTTTCGGCCTTACAGAAAGACATTAATGAGGACATCGATGCGATTAACGCCGTCCCTCAACTGCATATTGATATTTTACTGTTTCTGGAAGGAAGTATGAACAGAACACACCGCCCAGATATTCAATCGGCTCTTGGTGCATACAACACTACCTATCTTAACCTGATACGGAACTTTGATATTCTGGATGACATTTTGAGATCATCCCACGGGAATATCAGTTCCCTTGACGACATCCGCAAGGTCAAACAGATGATTCTGGGACTGCCGATCAAGGACAGGCTGAATAATTTGCGCCTTGCCCTACGCGGACAACAAGAAATCATTGGAAAGCTACGGGTATATTATAACTCCATTGCTTATTTCATGTTTCTACTGATTATCGTCTCGATCAGTTCCATCCTGATCAAACGCTATGCTGAAGAACGCACCCGTGCTATCCATTTTAGCAATGCCAAATCCGAGTTTCTGGCCACTATGAGCCACGAGATACGCACTCCTCTCAACGGTGTATTGGGGATGGCCGAAGTACTTAAAGATACCCCTCTTTCTCCCGATCAGGAACAATATGTCGATTCGCTTTTTCTATCGGCAACAAATCTAAGTGAGCTTATCAGCGACATTCTTGATATTTCAAAAATCGAGACAGGACACCTGCAACTGGAAAAAGTTACGATCAACCTGCATGACATCGTTGATTCAGTTACGCAGAGTTTTATTCTCTACACGCGCGAACAGGGTCTTCGTCTCAAGTTCGAATGGCCCAGTCATTTGCACCGTATATACCGAGGAGATCCTGTGCGGATACGTCAGATTTTTGTCAATCTGATCGGCAATGCCATAAAATTCACCGAAGAAGGTCATGTATGTACCCGTGTAATGGAAGATCCCGACGATGAGACAAAATTGCGCATCGAAGTAGAAGATACCGGCATTGGTATCCCCGAGGACAAACGAACCAATATCTTTAAAAAATTCTCTCAGGCTGATCTCTCAACCACCCGCAAATACGGCGGTACGGGTCTTGGACTCACCATTTGTAAGAACCTTGTTCAAATGATGGGTGGCGAAATCCATTTTTATACAAACAGTTTCGGGGGAACGACTTTCTGGTTTACGCTTCATCTTGAGAAAGCAGATGGGCTTTCTCACAATATGATCCCACAATCGTCGCTTAGAGACCATCCTGATTTCAAAGGCAAATGCATTCTTTTGGCCGAGGATAATGTTATCAACCAACTCTATACAACCAAAATTCTCAAAGATATCAATATGCAGATTGATGTCGCTGAAAATGGGGCGCAAGCCCTTTCCCTTTATACCAAGACCTCGGCGCACTATGATCTTATCCTCATGGATTGCCGTATGCCGATTATGGACGGGTATCAGGCGACACAGCAAATAAGGCTTTATGAAGATTCACTTGATAAACCGCAGCACACTCCGATTATTGCCCTCACGGCTAACGCGCTCAAGGGAGATCAGGAATATTGCCTGCAAAGCGGCATGGATGATTACCTTAGCAAACCGCTTGACCGTTCTCTTTTGGAACATAAGCTTCTTCGGTGGCTTTCTCCTGAAAATGGTGATCCCGCCGCCTACGTTATTCCTCAATCTGCTTACGCGACTTCCAAAGATATTCTAGTGGATACTTCCATCTTTGCCGATATGCAAGAAACAATGGGGGGGGATATTAGTGAACTTGTTCAGCAATATATTGACCAGTGCCCTGTTTATACAGCAGCACTACATCAAGCAATTGATGAGGAAGATTTTAATCAAGTAGCCGACATAGCCCACCCCATGAAATCGTCAAGCGCCTCTCTTGGTGCAATTAAAGTCAGCCAAATAGCCGCTCAAATCGAGGGAGAAGCCCGCTCGGATGATCCTTCGGTGTTCGACCTTAACGCCCGCCTTGATGAGTTGGAGGCTGTTTTGGAAGGAACGCTCGTTTTCTTTTATAACTTTCTAAAGAAGGATGCCGCATGAACAATCAGCTTCAAAAGATTCTTCACGTTGACGATGATCCTGTTATGCGGATGATGACTAAGAAGGCCCTCGAGCGCGCCCGCATGGGGTTTGATGTTGTCAGCTGCGCCTCTGCCCATGAACTAATCGACCAGCTTTCACAGTTTGGTCCCGACCTCTTGCTCGTTGATATGATTATGCCTATTATGGATGGGCTATCACTCGTTGCACATATTCGCAGCCTTAGTACACCTTTAGCACAAACACCCGTCATTTTCATTACGGGAAGGACCGATACCAATATTAATGGAAGAGAAAAACTGGAACCCATTTTGGGCATTATCCACAAGCCCTTCTCGCCAACCACGCTCGGCAGTGATCTTGTAGATCTATGGAATGTCTGGGCAAAAGAAATGTAACATTTCTCTAGAGTGTTTCCTTTTTAGTAAAATAACTGAAAACGTCCCAAATCTTTGTTTGATCGCATTAAATAATTTCTGCAAGAGAAGAATTACCACGTACTTTTTCCTTCCCCCGCTTAATCAGCGCCCTTGCCGCTCCCTGAGTGACCATGAGTTTTCCGGCAATTGTTTCAATGTCTTGTTCTTCGAGATAATACATGGAAAGCGCCAATTTCTGCTGCTGTGGCAAATCGTTTAACACTTGTTTGAGAAGGTTTGCAATCTCATGATTGCCAATAGTGTCCAAGGGATGAGATTCTTGTACACATAAATTCTCATCAAGTTGCATATGGTTGCTGCTGTGAGTTTTACTGCGCAGAATATCAAGGCATTTATTTGCTGCCACCCGATAGAGCCAGCTTGAGAACTTAGCTTCTCCCACCTTATATTCCATCCTTACTCGATAGAACTGAAGTGATACTTCTTGAAAAATATCTTCGGCATCCCTTAGCGATCCCAAATATTGCTTGGCTACACGCCACACAATCCCACGGTGACGTGTCATCAGCATGGAAAAGGCACGGTCATCATTTTGCTTTTGTATCCGCTCAATCAGGACATCGTCTGGAATTGCCGGATCGGCAAAAATTGCCGATGGGAAGGTTGAATGTGACACAGTGCGGATAGCCATTTTTGCTCTTTCTGTCGTTTACAAACACGGTATTGCAAAAAACGAGCCAAGTGACTGGTATAATTGGCATCAAAATTGAATCCGGCCCATCTATGCAGAAGGGCCGGCTCGAAAGAAGTTTGAATGAAGGTGAAAATTTAACGGAGAGTTGTTTCAGCACGTTCCTGTTCTTTTGCAAGATGCTCCATTTTTTCGGGATATGCGAGCGCATACCATCGGTCATGCACCTGTTGCACATATGAAATAATCTGATCAAAATACTCGGTTGGATTTGGCTTTGATGTGGCAATCGTCAAAGACGAGAAAATAACCGTGTAGAACCGATTGAGAAAAACGGCATCTTCACCACCATTCTCCATATCCAAGTTAGATTGTAACGCCTCTAAAATATCAAATGTCTTTGCAATATGATTTGTCATGACATCCAGCTTGCGCTCTTCCCACATTTGCCGCGCCAACTTGATGTTCTTGATCATACCTTTGTAGAGCTCGACCACGATCTGCATCTGGGTGAGTCCTTCGTCATTGTTTTTCTGGTAGGCCTGGGAGGCCTTCTGATAGGGATTATATGCCATCTTTCATGCCTTCCGTCTTAGTTATTATTATCGTTGTTGGTTCCCAAAATTGCCTGAAGTTGGGCAAGGGTTGTTTGGGCCGCCGCAATCTGTGCTTCATAGGATGCATATTTTTCAATCAAGCGCTCCCGATAATCATCAGCCCTTTCCAAGACGCGGTCAGCCCGATCCCCCAGATCGCCATTAAGTTCATCAAGGCGTACTTTTTCCTGCTGGAACAACCCGGATACAGTGCTCACGTAATCTTCAAGCGTACTGTTCATCAGGTCGGCAAATCCCTGATCGATGCTTAGGTTGACTGTCGTGCTACTTGTGCCCACATAGGCGAAGGACAATCCTTCGTAAATCGACCCCGTTGCCCCTTGAATGAGAGTCCCGTTGATCGTGAAGAGTGAATTGTCTCCACCCACGGCAACATTGGTAATCGCACCTCCCGAATAGGTAATATCCAGAGCAATATTGACGTCTGCAAGTTTCGAAGTATTACTAACAACTCTGAACTGCGTATTATCAAATGATACTTGCGTTTCAAAAATGTCCCTTACTTCATCAAAGTTACTCAGGAGAGCATTGTCCAGTGTACTCTCGTCAACCTCGAACACGCCATCGGAACCAAGAGTTAACCCAAGCTCGGCTAAGGTTTCAAGATTTCCGCCGCCGGTTCCATAGTTCGAACCCACAAGGCCTTGTATAGCCGATGAGAATGTTTTGAGCATGGAGTCGCCAAAGAGGACGGCTTCATCTGCAACTTCGCCAGTATCGCTTACTACCTGATGAGCGGCAATCGCCTCACGCAAGGCGTTATAGGAATCAACCAAATTAAGAATTCCGTCTTTCACGGTCGATGTGTCATTCTCAATATTGAGCTGCAGGATTGTTCCTGGTTCTGCATTCTTGACGGTCAGATTTATTCCGGTGATCACATCACTGAAATCATTATCGTCACGCGCAATGGGGACACCGTCGATCTCAATCAAAGCGCCTTGTGCCGGTTGCAATTCGTTAACAAAAGCACCTCCCGCACTCAAAACACCGAGGTTTTGGAGTACATCATTTCCTGTAATATTGGTAACGGAAATGGCCTTATTGGTATTGGTTGCGGTTAACAAAAGCTGATAGCCGCTTTCACTCACCTTCAGTACCGACGCCCCTACACCCGTTGTTGTTGATTGCGCGTTGATGGCTGTTGCCAATTCTTCTAGCGACATATCAGATGTCACGTTGATAGTCGTTGCAGTGCCGCCCGCCGCAGCAATATCAAATGTTCCAGTGTAACCAAGGTTTGCCGTTTTGTCTGCCGTGGCACTATTTCCGCCCACACGATGAGCCTGCGCTTTTTGCTGAACTTCAATCTCGTAACTGCCCAGAGTCGTTCCCGGATCAATTGCAACCGTCACCAAATTTGTCGCATCCGTTGTGCTGCTTGAAGCCAATGTCCCCGTACGGGCGTCAAACAATGAGTCACTGCCCGCCAAAATACTGTAGTTCTTTTTCATATCGGCCAGATTCGTCTGAATCGCCTGACCCAATGTCTGGAGCTCTTCAATAGCCGTCATACGCGCCGTGTTGTCGCTAATTTGCACATCAATTTTATCGGCTTCGGCTTTGCGCTGATTATACGCTGCTGTAATCAGGGCCGACGTATCTATCCCCGACGCTCCACCAAACAAGAAAGTTCGTGTTCCTAATGTTGTTATGCCATTCGTTGCCATAACTTTCTCCTGTTGTCTTACCCACCAATAATATTATAAAGAAGGGGAGATCAGCAAGTTTTGTGCCAATCCCCCCTGCTTTGTCTTAATTAGTAATTATATCTCAAACTATCTCACGAGGGAGAGCAGTGAGGACTTCATCTGGTTGGCCTGAGAGAGGGCCGCGATAGAGGCCTCGGTCAGAACCTGTTTACTTACCAAGTTAGTCTGTTCTGCCGCAATATCCACATCCAAGATAACAGAGGCAGCAGCCTGAAGGTTCTCGATAGAGCTATCAATCACGTCACCACGATATTCAAGGCGTGAAAGAAGAGCACCAATCGTGGCACGGTCAGTTGAAACGGAGTCAATGGCCGTATCGAGGGCAGCGGAAGCTGTCACAGCGTTAGCCTGCGTGTCAACAACAGAGGCGTTGATACCCAAAGCCGCGATGTTCGAGTCAACCGTTGACAAATCAACCGCAATAGTATCGGTTGCCAGAATACCAACCTGGAAGTTCAAGTTGAATGTTCCGTCAATCAGGGTATCGCCGTTGAAGGTGGTGTTGGTTGCAATAGCGTCAACCTCGGCACGGAGGGCAATAAACTCGGTGTTAATAAAGTCACGACCACCGGTATCCTGAACAGAACCCGAGTTCGATTGCGCCGCCAGAGCTTTCATACGCTGCAGGATATCACCGACACGAGCCTCGGCTCCGTCAGCGGTTTGCAGCAATGAACGACCTTGAACGGCGTTGATGCCTGCCTGTTTCAGCGCGGTAATGTCCGAACGCAGCGAAGACGCTACAGCAAGACCTGCGGCATCATCAGACGCGCGAACGATACGGGAACCGCTCGAGAGTTTGGCAAGGGATTTATCTTGTTCACGGGAGTTTTTGTTAAGGTAAACGAGTGCCGTGTTGGCAGAGGTGTTGGTTGCGATTACTGGCATGGTAGACTCCTTTCTAGAGTTGTTTTTGCCGTTATGTTAATCAGCCCTCTTCTGAGGACTCGGGCGCTTTTTCACTTTCTAGTGAATCGACTCCCAATTTAATGTACTTAGCATACCACTTACAGAATCTGTTTTGAAGTCTTTTCGCCACGTCTTCTATAGTACTATCGTATCCGACTCTTCCTTAATAAAAGGTTTATAAACTAACCCCGATCACGTAGAATGCCCAAAAATGAGGTAAAAATGGCTGATACTCGCCAGTTGCTGGTTGAAAATTATTTTCGCTCTGCCCTTCAGGCTTTACAAAGTTACCAATGGGGAGAGGCTGCCGATTTTTTGGCGCAAGCCCTCTCTTTTGACGAAAAAAACCCTCTCCTGTGGCATTATTTAGGCGTTGCGTGGAATGCGCAAGGGGAGAGAAATCAAGCCTGTGATGCCTTAAAAATGGCCCTTACCCTTGACCCTGAAAATATAGAAACCCTGAAAATTCTGGGTGGAATTTTATATGATCTTGGTGATTATGAACAATCATCTCTCTATTTTCTGAAAGCCAACAAAGCAGCTCAATTTGCCGACCCCTCCATCAAATACCTCCTCGCTCATGCATTTTTCAGTGCCGCGGACTTCGCCCGAGCACTTTCCCTTATGCAGGATCTTGTTATCCAATTTCCCGAAAATTCCCAGTACGTAATTGCCTTTGCGGCTTTCAGTAAAAAATTCCTACCTGAATTTAATGCGAAAACGCTTGAAGCCCTCGAAATCTGTTTGAAGCATCAGGATGTTTGGTTCCGAGGGCTTACCAATTCATGGACAGTGTTCTTTTTAAGCAACCCACGCTACGCCCCTCTCATTCAGTTCAGCAGCCGCTATGATCCTGACATTCCGCTGGAAACGATATCCCCTTGCCTTGAAGACCCCTTTCTATGCCTTGGTCTTGAAAAAATTATTCTCTCCAGCAACGCGCTTGAACTGACCTTTAGCAATCTGCGCCGTTATTTTCTGGTGCACTGGCGTAACGCTGCGCAGTGGCCAGCGGAAATATTGCCTTTTCTGGCATCCTTAGCTGCTCAATGCTGGTACAATGAGTATGTGTATTACCGTGACGATGACGAGCTTCATGAACTTGCAGCACTTAAGGAACACCTTTCTAACTTGCTGGACACAACATCAGGTGAACTTCCTCAGGAAGCCGCCTGCTTGACCGCTCTTTATGCCTGTTATGAGCCGCTTGGCACTCTTTACACAAAAAATGCCCCTCTGCCGTTTGCCAAAGATGTCCTTCAAAAAATGCTGGCCTTTACGATCTGCCAGTTGGACGAGCCGCGCCGTGAGATGGCAATATACAAAACCATTCCACACTTTACCGAGATTGACGATCAAACCTCCAAAGCAGTGCAGGCCATGTACGAAGGGCGCCCTTATCCACGGTGGCGCAATATTGGAGCTCAAGCACTCCAGCAAAAAACTATTGATGCCAGCGCAGGTTTGCAGGTCTTGATCGCGGGTTGCGGCACGGGGCAAGAGGCCATCAATAATGCCTTACGGCTGCGGAAAGCTAATATTACGGCGATCGACCTTTCCCGTAACAGTATTGCCTATGCCAAGCGCAAGGCAGAAGAACTTGGTCTTGATTCTCTTATCGATTTCCAGCATGGCGACTTGATGAAAATTGCCGATCTGGGCCAGACATTTGATTTCATTACCTGCTCAGGCGTTCTCCATCACCTTAAAGACCCTGAGAAGGGCCTAAAAGCTCTTCTCTCTGTCCTCAAACCTGATGGCCGACTTTCTCTGTCCCTTTATTCAAAGGCCGCGCGCGATTATATGCTGAACCCAGCGCTAGACTATATTCGGACGCATGGTTATGGAACCTCTGATGATGACCTTCGTAAATTTCGCCGCGAGGTTATCTTGCTTAAAGACAATAAGCCTGTGCAGCGCTGCATGAAAGCCAACGACTTTTTCTCGCTGTCCGAATGCAATGACCTTCTTTTCCACGTGCAGGAACACCGTTATACGGCTCCGATGATCTGGGACATGGCTCATCGGCATGGACTTACCCCCATGCGTGTTCAAATGCCCCCCGATAAGCTACGAGATTTTAACACCCTGTTTCCTGGGGAGTCCCCTCTTGACCCCCAGCGGCTGGAACGATTTGAAGAAGAGTTCCCCCAAGCCTTTCTCGAAATGTATCATATTTACTTCAAACGAACAGGGGCGCCTGATGGTCAACCCATTGATTACTTATAAATTCTGATCCCTTACTCCCTTCGTTTTTCTATTTGTTCTAAATTTTTTTATTCTTTCGCGTCCAATTTTTGAAACTGGCACGTTTAATGGGTGTCATTCAATCATCTGTGGCCGAAGGATAAGTTTTATGTCAACAATCAACCTCATATCCACCAATACGGATTTTTCGACGGCAACGGGTACAAAAATTACCTCTTCGTCCAGTTCGAGTTCGTCCAGCTCCACCAGCACTGCGGCTGAGGATGCCACCAAACTCAAAAACCAGTTTTTGACAATTCTTTTGACCCAGATGGAGCATCAGAACCCTCTGGACCCTATGGATACAAAAGAATTCACGGCACAACTGACCCAGTTCTCGTCACTTGAACAGCAGATTGACACCAATAGTAAGCTTGATGACCTTATTGCCTCACTGACCAAGAATTCTGTATCCAACGCTTTCGGCTATCTTGGAAATACCGTGGAGCTAGATAGCGCCAAATCAGTTATGCAAGATGACACCGCAGATTGGGTTTACGCGCTGCCGAGCGATGCCAAGTCAGTTGAAATCAAGGTTAAGGATGCCGATGGTGTCGTTGTTTATTCCGGTACGTTACAGAATGAAAATGGCGGTAGCATCGCAGCCGGTACCTACAATTTCGCCGTTGGCAATGATGAACTGACCGAACTTCAGGAAGAAGGCGCTCTTTTGACCATGTCGGTCACGGCGCTTGATAGTTCGGGCAAGACCCTTGATACAAAAATCCATACCAATGTGACGGTGGACAGTATCCAGACCGTTGACGATACCACTTACCTGCAGGCAGGCGGAATCCTGTTTGAGCCTACTGACGTTATAAAAATTGTAGCCGCATAAGAAACACCTAACCAAAGCCATTTATAATAAAAAGGAGAGTCCATCATGAGTTTGAACAGTGCCCTTAACGCCGCCGTATCCGGTCTTCGCGCCCAGTCTGCCGCCGTTGCCGCCGTGTCTGAAAACATTGCGAACGCCAGTACCACGGCTTACAAGACCCGCGAGATTGCCTTCCAGTCGCTGGTAACCGGCAACACGACCAGCCGCGGGTTCAGTAGTGGCGGCGTGGTATTTGATGCTTCTCAAAATCTGCGGGCCCAAGGACAAATTCAGAGCACATCTACCGGTACCAACATTGCCATTAACGGTAACGGTTTCTTTGTTGTCTCGGATAACATCAACAACCAAGCCTCCGGCTTTACCTATAGCCGCAACGGAAGTTTTAAAACCGATGCGCAAGGGTACCTCATCAACTCTGAAGGATACTACCTCCTCGGACAGGCCACTGATGATACGGGGGCTGTTGTCTCAACTTCGGCCAACGACCTGAACTCCTTGACCCCGATCGACGTTAACACCATTTCAGGTACAGCGCAGGCGACAACTGAAGTTCGCTTTGACATGAACCTGCCCGCCGATGCTGCTGCCCTCGACACATTCAGCAACTCTATCGAAATTTTTGATGCCCTTGGAGTTAGCCATACCGTCAGCATTACATGGACCAAAAATGCCGCGAATGACTGGACAGCTACCTTTGCGGATCCGGTTCTGACTGGCACGACCACTACATCCGGTGTCCTTGATACCGACAGCGGAACGGCAGGTGCTCAGAAAGACATTGATATCACCTTTAACGGTGATGGCTCCATTGCCTCTTTTACACCAGCCCTAACGTCAATTGTCCTTACTGGGCTTGTATCCGGTGCGAGCAACAGCACCGTGGCTCTTGATCTTGGTACAGTTGGCGCAACAGATGGTCTCACGCAATTTTCGTCTAACACTACCACGCCACAGCTTGATATTTACCTGATCGATCAGGATGGCGTCCGATTTGGACAGCTCAGTGAAGTGACCATTGACGAAACTGGCCTGATTACCGCCGCTTTCGAGAACGGTGTCCGCCTTCCGGTGTACCAGATCCCGATTGCGACCTTCCCAAACCCTGACGGTTTGACCCACATCGAAGGTACCGTGTATGATGAAAACGAGCAAGCGGGTAACTATAACCTGCGTCTTCCTGGACAAGGGAATGCGGGGAACGTAATTGCCAGCTCGCTGGAACAGTCCACGAGCGATACCTCCGAGGAGTTTAACAAGATGATCGTTGCGCAGCAGGCCTATTCTTCTTCGGCGCAGGTTATCAGTACGGTTGATGAAATGTTCCAGGACCTTATTTCATCCCTGAGATAGTCGTGAATAGGAGATAGATGTGCATCCTGAACTGGCAAAAATTCTGAGTGATTGGGAGATGGACCATGATCTGGCCCTACTTCTGGAGAAAAACAAGGAATTGCATCATTTTTTTGCCAACGCAGATGTTGCATCTATCTCTGCCTCACTGACTCCGGATAACCGGAAAATGTTGCAAGATATTATGGAGAAAATGGGCTCACATGTCACAGCACTCAAAAAAGAGGCCGATGACGTACAAAGCAAAATTAGCTCCAGTCGCAAGTCAATGGAAGCCTGTTTATCTTACGGCTCTGCGGCACGCATCACGCGGAAGGAAAAATAAAGTTATGACTCACATCATTTCACCCGTTTCCTGTACACCAGATGACTCAACAATCGAGAGTTTTCTTGATATATCCAAAAATCTCCTCGACATGGTGCGCATTGAAAGTTGTGTTCTTGAAAAAATGGGGCAATTCACCGTTGAAGGTTTTCTGACCCAGAAAATGGATTTACTTAAATCCTTTGAGGATCAGGCGGCGCGGATTATCAAAACTTTAAGCTCCACCCCTCATATCTCTGCCGAAAAAACGCTGCTTCTGGAAGAAATCAGGGCGATCCAATCAGCACTTACCCTTAATACAGCTCACCATATCAAATCGCTGGCAGGTAAGTCTGTGGCATCTTCTTCACCCTGTGAGGTGTCAGCATGGCATTAACATCTGCACTCAATATGACCCTTAGCGGGCTGATGACCACAGAGCTTAAAACTATGGTTTCATCGCAAAACATTACCAATGCCGACAAGGCAGGATATACGCGCAAATCCGTTGAGTTGCAGTATATTACAACCACATCGGGATCGGTTCCTGTTGAAGGTCTCATTGTTGGTTCCGGTGACTCGTTTCTGCTTAAAGCCCTCACAGGCGATGTCGCCGAGTATTCGGCAAAACTGTCAATCAGCAACTCGCTTAATTACTACAGCACACAACTGGGTAATACCGATGGCACCAATACATTAAGTTCCTATCTGGATGATATGTATGCAGCACTGCAATCTCTGGCAACCAGCCCCGAGACGGACGCGAACAAAGCTGAAGTTATTTCTATGGCAGAAGGTCTGTCAAATACGTTGCGCTCTCTGTCCAGTCAAATTCAGGATCTGCGCCTACAAGCTGAACAGCAAATTGGTAGCCAGATTACGGAAGCGAACGCCATACTTGACCGTCTTGATGAGCTTAACGACAAAATCGCCGGAAACCCTAACAACGATTCAAGTCTTGCCGAATATGAGGACCAACGTAACCAAGAACTTCTCAACCTTTCCGCATTGATGGGTGTTCAGTATTTTTACACTGATGGCAATATATTGCAGCTGTACACCAGCAACGGGCAACCTCTTTTGCTCTCGGATCCGCATTATATCAATCATACCGTTACCAACTCGGTGAATGGTTCAACCACTTACCCTGCCGGCTTTGATGCGATTGATCTTGATGGCGTTGATATTACCACACGGATTACGGGCGGCTCCCTTGAAGGTCTCATTACCCTACGCGATAGCTTCTATACTGATGAACAAGCCAAACTTAACGAACTTGCCTCGGTTCTCCAAACACAGGTGAACACGCTCCTTAATACCGGGGCCTCAGTTCCTCCGCG
The DNA here is from genome assembly GCA_041674725.1 of Pseudobdellovibrionaceae bacterium. Lineage (GTDB taxonomy): Bacteria > Pseudomonadota > Alphaproteobacteria > Micavibrionales > Micavibrionaceae > UBA1573. The sequence continues at coordinate 33,807 of JBAYVC010000005.1, forward strand.
CAATACAATGGTAGGATCGCTCGACGCTCTGACTGGCGCCACCGCATTTACCGGAACAGGTTCAATACGTGTGGCCGTTCTCGATCAAAATGGCACGGTTACCAACTATTCAGACATCAGCCTTGTAGGCATGACAACCGTGAGCGATGTCCTTACCTCTCTCAATGGTGTGGCAGGACTAACCGCAACACTTACCGCGGATGGCAAACTTTCTATTGTGACCGCTCCTACCACAAGCGGTGTTGCCATTAATCCTTTAACAAGCGCCGTTACATCCTCAAGCAGTGAGAGTTTTGCGCAGTATTTTGGACTCAACGACCTCTTTATCGGCACAAGCGCCGAAGATATTCAAGTTTCAAGTTATCTTGTTTCGGCCCCACAGTATCTCTCCGTTGGCGTTCTTAGCTCCAGCGCTACACTGGCCGCAGGCGACACTGGCGTTAACCGTGGTGACGGTAGCATTGCCGATTCTGTTGCTGACATTCTGGTTGGGAATTCTAGCTTTGCGGCAGCAGGTGATTTTGCTGCACAATCGACAAGCCTCCAGCACTATGTTCAAGCCTTCATGTCCAATGCAGCGACGCAAGCCACTATTTCGGAGGGAGAAACGGAAACATCTTACATTACCTATAAGGCCAGTCAGGATGTTCTTAGCAGCAAATCCGGCGTCAATGTTGATGAAGAGACAGCCAAGATGCTGATTTATCAAAACCAATACGAGGCAAGTGCGCAGGTTATGTCCACGATTCAGGAAATGCTCAATACCCTGATGGACGCCATGCGCTAATATGATGGAGATGAAAAATGGTTAACCGTGTTGCCACTTTTGCTTATACAAATACCATTCTGGAAAGCAACATGCGTTTGCAATCCCAGTATTCGGATATTAATACCCAGATCAGTTCCGGCCTCAAGAGTCAGGACTATAAGGGAATTGCCCGAGACAGCCAGTATCTACTCGCTGTTGAGAGTTCTACCGACCGCCTGATGGCTTATAACAGCAACTCAAATACCGTACTGGCGACAGTCAACACAATGTACAGCACGATGACCGAGCTTTTGAACGTTGCCAATAGTATGCTCACAACCGTTACCGCAGCCCTCGGCGGTGACCAAGTACCTTCGGCAGTGACGGCGGCGGCGGCTCAGAACGCGCTTGATAATGTTGAGGGTTTTTTGAATCTCTCAATTGCTGGCCGCTACGTTTTTGCAGGGACCGATGTCAGCCGCCCTCCTGTTGATCTTACGGACCCGGGCTGGACGGCACAAACGTCTCCTTCGGTGGCGAACACATCCTATTACCAAGGTAACACTGCCCTTGTTGATGTCCAGATTTCAGAGACCCAAACGATCAGCTATGGCGTACTGGCATCCAATCCTGCTTTTGAGGGGTTGCTCAGGGCCTTTAACCTTGTCTTTAACAACCCTGGCAGTGCAACAGAACTTCGGGAAGCTTCAGGACTCATTCAACAAGCTGTTGACGATATAGCCAACGTTCAGAGTATTCTGGCAACGAAATCCAATACAATCGAGCGCCAGATTGATAAGAACGAGCAGGATAAAGTCTATCTTGAGCAGCTCTCCAGTTCGATCAAGGAAGTGGATATACCGACAGCGTCCGTTCAATTGACCGAGGCACAAACCCAGCTTGAAGCGGCCTACTCTGCCTCGGTACGCGTTTTGAACCTGTCTTTGGTCAATTATCTAAATTAGCAATCTATTTTTTTAGCTTCTTGGCCAAAAAAACTTGCCTTGAGTTAGTCTTTTGTTGTATGTCGCCCTTTGACTATAACTGTCGGTAAAGCTTGTTTTGTTGATGGGTTCAGCAGGGTACGCTGTTTGGCTCCGGAACGAATTTTGGATGAACGCCAATCACGCGTATCGTTGTGTTGAAACCGCTTTGGATATCAAATGAACCCGCGTGATAATCGTCGCGTTTGAATATCTTGTTCATTAGCATCGCCGATTTTCCTTCATAAATAGCGGACTCAACAAAATTCCAGCCAAGCCTAGAATACAGCATAAGTGTTTCTTCGCGTTCGGTAAAAAGCCACATCTTTGGGAAACCAATTCGCTTGGCTTCGTTCGCCACAAAATCGACAAGCTGAGTGCCGATGCCCCTCTTTCTGTAGTCTTCTTTGATGTAGAGATTCGACAGCCACGGCGTCAGCTCTTTCCGCGAGGGAAGGTCCTCGGACGAAAGAAGTGCGCAGCCAACGGGTATACCCTTGTGAAGAGCAACAAACGTTTCGAAAGAGCTATCAAAACAGCTTAGAGACTGAATTCCCCACTCGCTCACCGACCATCTTTTTACGACATCCTCGACAAACCAATCACACGTATCAATTTTTTTTATTTCTATTAACACCATAAGCTCCCTGTTTTTTAAGCTCCCTGTTTTTTCTTATGGGTCGATGCTAGCATATTATTTGCCATAATGCAAACAGGTGGCGGCCTGAGGGGATGGTCAGGAACGGTTTCACCAATGGCTACTTGAGAGGCTGTCCAATCCGCGTTAGCTGATACGTCCCCAAAGCCACGCCGCCCCGCGTACGCCGGACGAATCGCCGTGAACGGGCGACTTGAGCTGAGTATGGATGATATCCGAGAAGATATAGCGACCCCATGCTTTGGGCACCAGATCGTAGAGCGCGGCAACATTGCTCATTCCACCGCCCAACACAATAACATCAGGATCGATAATATTAACTACGACAGAAAGTGCACGCGCCAGACGATCCACGTAACGGTCAAAAGCAGCAACGGCCTTTTGTTCCCCTGAACGAGCATTGGCGATGATGTCGTGGGTGGAGAGGTCTTCACCTGTCACGCGGTTATAATCGCGTTTAAATCCTGTTCCTGAAATCCATGTTTCAAGGCATCCTGCTTTCCCGCAGAAACACAAATCACCCGGATATTCCGACCACGCAGGGTCTTGCGTGTAGTTTTCGATATTTTTGGATACAAACCCTTCGGGTGAGGCAAAAGGTGCGTGAGGGAGCTCTTGCGCATAGACGCGCGGATACGGCAGAGGATTATGCCCCCATTCACCACCCAGACCGTTCACGCCTTTTACGGGCTGGCCATCAACCGCCACACCGCCGCCACATCCTGTACCGATAATCACACCGAATACAACGCGTTTACCAAACCCTGCACCGTCCACAGCTTCGGAGACGGCAAAACAATTGGCATCGTTTTGAATGCGAACTTCACGCCCTAGAATTGATTCGAGGTCTTTCTTAAGCGGTTTGCCGTTCATCCAGACAGCATTTGAGTTCTTAACACAGCCTGTATCGTCGGAAATACAGCCCGGCATGCCCATGCCTACACTGGCCTTTTTCCCAAGTGATTGCTCGGCTTCATCAACCAGATTTCTGAAACTCTGCAATGTTACCTCGTAGCTCCCCTTTTCATTGAGAATACGCTTGCGGTACAGTTCTTTACCATTACGCGAATCAAGCGCCACGATTTCGGTCTTAGTGCCGCCGAAATCGATACCGATACGAACAGATGAGTCCATCATGTTAAAAGCCTTTGAGGAGGTTAGGCGCACAAAAGTGCGGGATGAGGGTTGTTCTGCAAGTGGAATTTCTGCACGATTTCGCGCTGGATGCGCGCATAGAGTTTTGCCGATTCAAATTCAACTTCAGACGTCAACGGGTAGGTTGGACGCCCTGAAAAATCTACCAAGCGAATATTATCATTCTCGCGGCAGATACCGGTTTGCAACTCAATTACTTTTACAGGTTGCTCCGATACATTGATCATACAGTGGGCGGCCCCCTGTGGAATAAAAATCGCTTTGCCCGCCGGAACATCATGGCGCACCCCATCCAGAACGACCGTCAATGTGCCTTCCTGAACCGCCCAATATTCCTGACGGCCACGGTGACGTTGCAGTGAAAGCATATTGCCGGGATTAACAATGAGTTCTTTTGAACAAAATTCCGTCGGGCGAGGATCAATTGCCGCGAGACACTGAGGGTTTACAACCTCATCATTGCCAATTGTATAGATATGACCTTCGGCGTATTTTCCGGCATCCAGCGCCTTGTTAGACCCCCATGGAGAGGGGATAACATCTCCCCCTCCCGATTGATAATAATTCATATCTGCTTCGGGATCGTAAACATCGTTTCTTTCAATTTCACTACGATTCTGCTCCGATGCAAAGTCGTAGTGCGGGTTCCATTCGAGATTAAAACGTGTTGCCATTGTAAAATCGCTTTCAAGGTACGGTAGATTCATAATTTTCTTTCCCTCTATTTAACCCAATTGGTGTATTTGTCAAAAAACACTTGCTTTTTTTACCCAAGCTTATTTATATTTGCAATATATAATTTACATAAATTTTGCGTTGCAATAATTTTGGTAAGGGTGTGCTGTGATAAAAAATTATAATGTTCTCGTCGATCTTTTTAAATATTACGGCGAACAAAGGGTTGCGCTTGGTTTTGATGTGGATTTGACACTCCGTAATACCATGGCGCGTGATACTCGCCCCGAGGAACATGTTGCCTTTATGGAGCTGTACCAGCGCACGGGCGAGGGGCTTTTTGTGATGACAGGTCGCTCAAGCGCCAGTGTTGATGAGACACTGGTGGGACAATACCCCGGCTCTTTTGAGCATCACTCAGCAATCCGCCTTGAGCAAAACGGGGATATTATCGCTCTTGCCCCTCGTATTGATACCGCAGAAATTGGTAGAAAAGCGGCCGAAATCATTAATGGCGATGTATTCATCGTACGCGAGCCCCGAGATGTCATTGATGCCGAGGGCAAATATGCTTGCGTCTATCCTGAAATCAAACAATTTGCCGTGGCCCTCGTCCATAGCCTTGGTCATTCTGAAGTCGATGCTGTGCGGACAAAACTACAACAAGTAGCAACCCGTATTCTGACTGACATGGGTATTAAAGACACCCACAAAATTGCTGTGGGCAGTGATGCTATAGAAATCGTGCCACTGGGCCTATGTAACGACAGTCCAGCACATGGCATTTTGCCAGACGACCAAATCAGCCTTCTCAGAAATCAAGGATTGAGCAAATCCACGGGGCTGCACAACCTTATGACCGCGTCTCACTTGCGTGGTAGAATGCCTATCGTCATTGGCGATAGCGGCACAGACGGTCATGCTATGAATGTTGCCGCGCAGGAATTTGGTGGTGGAGGCGTGTGGGTGAGCAATGGGAAGCCCGTTCCTCAACAGTTTAAAGAGGCAGTGGATGGCCGTGTGATTTCTAACTTCTCATTGACATGGGATCATATTCGCGCCGCCAATGATTACCTGCGCGCGAAGCAAAGAACAGTCATTGTTGGCCCCAGCGTTGCCATCGCACCCGATGCACCCGAAGCTGTTTAGGATACGTATATATCAAATATATCAAATGTAAAAATGCCTGAAAGCGAAGTCAGGCATTTTTTATTGCTTTGCTCGAGGGCTCTTATTCGAAATTACGGACTTGCCCTTGCTGCGCAGCGTTAATTACGGTCATGGAACGACTGATTTGCTCCTGCATGTAATCCTGATCCATCCATTCGGATGGAACATCCCGAATATCCTGTTCGGAGATTCCTCTTTTAACAGTTCCGTGACCAACAACCAGCGAATGTGGCGGAATATCCTCTGTGACGTGCGCACCGGCCGCGATCAGGCTTCCTTCACCGATGTGTAATCTTTGTCCTTGTTTAGCCTCGATAGTGACGCCCGCACCAATCCATACAGACCCCCCGATATCAATCGACGATCCTTTTGCCGCATAGACACAGGCCTTAGGAGCGAGCAAGGTGCGATCCCCAATTATAATGTCACCTTGCGCCACAACTGCCGCTGAGTTATTGAACAAAACACTTTTGCCACACTGGGCATTTTCAGCCCCATTGACGTACACGGGCGGCATAAAAACAATTTCTTCTACACCAAGCTGCTCACGCAAATCGTCTACATCTGTAATTTTTAGAATTCCAACGGAGGACTCGAGAAGATCGTTGCGTGCCAAAATCCCGGGACTCAAGCTTGGGTCTTGTACATCCTCGGCGCGCATAATCAGCGATCCTTTGCGAACAACCGAACCCGCCGGAATGACCAGAGTACGGCTATTGGCGGGGTGAACTATCATTACCCCATCTTCAATAATGACGTCATCTTCAATTTTGATCTTGCCGTAACGATTCAAATGGCGCTGGCTGGCATGGGTTCCATGCCCAACGGTAATCATCATAACATCGTTACCGATTCTGGCGCGATCACCGATTTCTATACCACCATGCCCCATTGCAAATAGATTGTTACCCACTGTAACATCCCGTCCAATTTGGATCTTATTAAACCATTCGCCGGAAAGACCATTTCCAATGCACGTTGTAGCGAGATTCTGAGGATCAGCCTTCGCGAACAATGCCACCATATTTTCAAAAGAAGGGTCGTCTTGATAATTTCCTGCCGCAATCACATCTTGCGCGCGCGCCATGATGACGCCTCTATAAAATTCAAAATTCAAACCACCATTGGGCTCTCCAAAAAAACACTCAGTCGCGTAGTTCGAAAGATCCTGTTTGGTCATTTGTATCTCCGCCCAAATTTTGCTAGTGTTCCGAAAATTTTGTTTGGAAGGATTTTACAATTATGTCAACAAAAAGGCAAGTTTTTTTTATTGATGCACCGCAGTTCAGTTTATGTTCATGCCTTTTTGCGGCGCCACAAAACCCCAGCAAAACACTGGTCATTCTCTCCCATGGATTCGCCTATTGTTCCAACATGGCCGAGCATGCCCGCCTTTTCATTGAAATGGCCGAGAGTCTTACATCAGTTTCTGCTGATGCTCTACTTTTTGATTTTGAGGGCCACGGCCTGAGCAGTGGCTCATTTAAAGATACATCTCCCTTGCAGCGTATTGAGAATTTGAGCACCGTGATCGCGTGGGCCAAAGAGCGTTATAGCCATGTTATCTTGCTGGGATTTAGTATGGGGGCTGCCGCTTCAATTTATGCAGCGCACAGCAACAAAGTGGACGGGCTGATTACATGGAACGCTGTCCCCACCCTCTCTCTTACCGCGCCATCGGCCACGTGGTTTTTCCATGACCCCGATCAGGCATCGAGCGAACATCATGGTACGTCCTGGGTTACCGAACGTCCGACGCGTGATATTGGAGATATTTACCCCGAGATCGCCTGCCCCAAGCTCCATATTCAGGGAACCGCCGATTACCCGGGCTTTGAAGCTGAGTTTGCTCCTATCTTTGAGCGGGCACTCTCTCCGAAAATGAAAGTTATGATTGAGGGTGCCAATCATCCCTTTGTGCTTCACGATCACCGCGACCAGCTTTACCGCGCAACGTCAGCATGGGTAAAAGAGCGCATTACCCAGTTGGAGACCTGATCTATGTCGTCTTTCGAACACGGTACTGGACATGAATGGTGGCGCGGCGCGGTCATGTACCAGATTTACCCACGGAGTTTCATGGATTCGAATGGTGACGGGATTGGCGACCTTCCAGGAATTACCGACAAACTCGACTATGTAGCAAGTCTCGGCGTTGAGGGGGTATGGATTTCGCCCTTTTTTCATTCTCCCATGAAAGATTTTGGTTACGACATTTCCAACTACCGTGATGTTGATCCGATTTTTGGCAAGAATGAAGATTTTGACTTATTGGTCGAGAAAGCGCATCGCCTTGGGATTAAACTCATCATTGATATGGTTCTTTCACATACGTCGGACAAACATCCATGGTTTACCGAAAGCCGTACCAACCGCAACAATGCTAAGTCCAACTGGTATGTGTGGGCGGACCCCAAACCGGATGGAACGCCGCCTAATAACTGGCAATCCTGCTTTGGCGGGCCTGCTTGGTCGTTTGATACGCGGCGTGGCCAATATTACCTACATAACTTTTTGAAAGAGCAGCCGGATCTCAATTATCACTGCCCCGATGTTCAGGATGCTATTCTAGCTACCTGCCGTTATTGGCTTGAGCGCGGCGTAGATGGCCTGAGACTTGACGTTATCAATTTTCTTTACTGTGATGCAGAGCTGCGTGATAATCCCCCCCGTGCCCAATCGGGCGGCATCACTGGCGTTCAAGTTGAGTCGCCCTATCCCTACACAATGCAACAACATATCTATGATAAGTCGCGTCCTGAAAATCTTTATTTCCTCGCGTGTCTTAAGGCCCTTATGGACGAATTTCCGGGAACGATGACCCTCGGCGAGATTGGCGATGACCACCCTTTCCAGCTTGCCTATGATTACACCAAAGACGGGAAACGCCTGAACACAGCTTACAACACGCATATGATGTCGGGAAATATCGGGAAAACCCTTACGCAAGATGTTATCAGTTTTCCGGTCAAAGCCTTTCAATCTCTGGGGAATGATAGCTGGCCATCGTGGGCCTTTTCCAACCATGATGTGGTGCGTACAGTCAGCCGATGGGGCGGCTCGCACGCCGGAAATCCTGAACTCGCCAAAATGCTGCTGGCGCTTCTTTGTTGTTTGCGCGGGACTATTTTCATGTATCAGGGCGAGGAATTGGGGCTGACCGAAGCTGATATTCCTTTCGAGAAAGTGCGTGACCCATGGGGGCTTACGCTGTGGCCGGAATGGAAGGGCCGTGATGGATGCCGCACACCCATGCCGTGGTATAGCAACCAACCCCATGCCGGATTTAGTTCCTGCACAGAAAACACATGGCTTCCCATTCCTGATGTCCACACACGGATGGCGGTTGACGTTCAGGAGATTGATCTTAAATCACCCCTTCATTTTACTCGCAAGTTTCTGGCATGGCGAAAAACGCAACCCGTCCTTGTGCACGGCGACATTAATTTTATTGATCTGGATGATGACATGATTATCGTGTTTGAACGTGTTTTGGATCGTGCTTCAATTTTGTGTGCATTTAATCTCGGAGCAGAAGATAAAATTGTTACGCTGCCTTCTGGCGTACAACTTGAACTGGTCCCTTTCGGATTTTATTGTGAGGGTTTTGATGAGTGAATACCGCCAGATTCTTTTAATGCGTCATGGGGAAGCGGATGAGAAAAAACCAGATCAATCCCGCTGCCTGACCCGCGAAGGCATGCGGCAAATCAATACCGTGACGTTTCAGTTGATTAGTCGTGGCCTAATTCCCGATTACGTTGTTTGTTCGTCAGTTGTCCGCACCCAGCAAACGCTGGCCGAAATTCGCAATCTTGTTCCGGTTGCCCCCGCTAAAATCTCTTTTTGCGGTGAGCGTCTTTACAAAGCGCGTAGTGCTGAAGATGTGCTTGAAATTCTCGGTGATTTTCTACCAGAGGACTCCCGCTGCCCACTCATTATCGGCCATAATCCGGGAATGTTCCTGACAGCTTCCTATCTGGCATCGCATCACCCTACAGCTTCAGGGACAAGCGTAAGTCAAACTTACCCTACTTCGACATTGAGTGTCATCCGTCATAATGGTGCAAGCTGGCAAAATATTGCGCCATCTACATGCGTTATTACTGATGTTCTTTCCGGTTCACCCCTCCCCAAAATGACGGGAGTTCTTAGTCCATTACGATCATAAGATCGCGCATCAGTGGGACAGTAATTTGTTTCTTGTCTGCTGTGGCTAAACGAATCGCGCGTTCCACAAGCGCATCAACCGCTTCCCATGAGCGCTCGGTTCGCGCTACGATATAGGTTAGGACATTGGGCGCAACCACGTACCCTTGGTCATGAAACCGTTTGGCAATCACCTTGGTCAAGAGTTCATCATCCGGTACTGCAATTGCTGCTTGTGGCGCAGCCCGCAAACGTGAAGCAAGATCGGGAATGGCAAAGTCCAGATGCATCGGAGACGTACGTGAAAGCGCTAAAATATAGAATGTATTTTGCAGGGCGCTATTATAAAGATGAAAAAGTTTTTCTTCTTGCTCCCGCTCACCAATCAGGAGATCAATGCGATCAAGAACAAGATTGTCGCGATTCTCCAGACAGTGATCAAGTTCTACCTTCATAAATTGCTCGAGGCTCAAGCGCCGCGCCTGCGTCATTTTGCACCAGACCTCAGCCAGATGCGTTTTTCCCGACCCTTTGGGGCCATGGATAATCAGGGCAGGGAAAGGCTGCCATTTCTGCGGCCAGCCTTCCACCCAATGGAGAGCCAATTCATTGGAGGCACTTATAAAGAAATCATCACGCCCCTGCGCTGGACTTGATGTCAGTTCCAGCGGAATCTGTTTAGGCGACATCGCCAGCACCGTTCAACCCATCATTGTAGTATAATGACTTTTTGTAGTGCTCAATGGCGAATACAGCCACAACACCAATACTTGCCGCCAACGGGACAGAAAGGAACATGCCCACCAGCCCCATTAGAGAGCCTCCAGCCATCAGAGCGAAAATAATCCACAGTGGATGGAGACCTACGCTATCCCCAATCAATTTAGGAGTAATGAAGTTCCCCTCTACAAACTGCCCAACAAAGAAAATTCCTGCAATAATCGCAACAAACGGCCAATCGCCCCCCGATTGAAGAAAGGCGACGGCCACGCTTGCCACCAGCCCGAAGGCCGAACCAACAAATGGGATAATTGAGAGAACCCCCGTTGCCATACCGATGACGAACCCGTAATTAAGGCCTGCAATACTCAAGGCAATGGCGTAGATAAATCCCAGCGCGAGACAAACCATGCTCTGGCCACGTATAAATCCGGCGATTTTACCATCAATCTTGCCCAGCAAGCCTTTAATTGTTGCCGCCGAGCGCCGCGGCAAAATGTCATAAATCCAACCCGTAACATTTTGCCATTCCTTGAGAAGAAAGTAGGCGGCAACAGGTGTAATCAATAACGTTGTAAAGAAATCGAGCAACGCCAATCCTCCGCTGGTAATTCCCCCCAAAACCCCTTTTCCCACCTGCATGGCTTTCGAGGCATTTTCTTCAAGGACACTTTGTATCTCGTCAGAGGTAATTTTGTGTCCGATCTTCTCCTGCACCCATGCGATATGCGGTTCGGCCATCTCCCAGATTTTTTTGGCGTATCCGGGTGCCGATTCAATAAATTCACCTGCCTCACGTACAAGAATGGGGACGATCAAGACCAGAATGCCTGCTACGACCAGAAAAAATAGCCCCAATATGATGAAAGCCGACGTGCCACGACTTAAACCCCACTTGGCAAGTCTCTCCACTATCGGGTCAAGAAGATAGGCAATGGCTCCCCCCAATACAAAAGGCAATAAAACCGATTGAAACAAATATACAGTGCCGATGAATGCGAGCACCGTTAATCCCCAGAAAAAATAGGTGGCCTTGGTCATCATCATCCCTCTTTCATGTGTGTTTAGTAGTTCCCCGGCACGCGCTTTAAGACATAAAAGCCAGCGCTGCTTTGTTCAAGTGATATACCACGCTGCCCGAGCGCAGATGTCATCGCCGCAAAATCCGTGTAGATTAGCTTCATATTGACTTCGTTGGTTTTAAGCGTCTCAATCCGTAATGCATCAAGCCCCGGAACATTATTGAGAGCGCGGCGCACATCAAGCCATTCCCCAATATTGGTAAAAAACACTTTGACCTCGGCTTCGCCTTTTATTGCGTCCCTAGTAGGTTCCGCATTCGTATATTGCCGCTCTTCCTCTGCCAAGCGCCGGTGTGTGGCATCAGGATCAATCTGTCCCTGATCCCCTTCTTGTGTCTGAACTGAGGATGTTACATTGTTCCATCCTGCATCGACATTACTCAAAGTCATTATCGCCGCCTTTTTGAAAAGGTCTGGGATTTGGCTCTCTGTTTCAATTTCCATTTCAACGGTGTGACTGGATATAATTTCGACTCTGCCGCGATCGGTCCGGTAAATTTCAATAGTGAGCGGAAAAGGCTTTTGTTTGCCATTGAACTGAGCCAGAGCGATTACAACTTCATCAACGTCATAACGGGCTTTAAGACGCTTGACAACCGAATAGGGCATCATATGGGGATCGGATGATCCAATATCTGTCTCATCAGAGATGCCTCCCTGTGGAAACTCGATTCTTTTATTTTGCGTTGTCTGGGGCAAAACAGATTCAAGCTCAACCAAAAAGGGGTTGAATTCTTTTTTGAGAAGGACGGTCTTCTTAATATCCTGATAATAAGGGAGAAGCAATATCCTGTATGGCTCTTCAGTTTTTTCCTCGGCGAAATAAACCGGACCATGCCCAAAATGGGCCCGCACGGCCCCTTCACGGAACCGGAACTCATAGGTACCACGGTACCGTTTATTTGAAAGCTGCTCTTTGGAAATTTCAAAATCCTTAACGAGTCCGGAAAGTTTCTGGGCATCGGGCACGGGGAGTTTTTCCAAATCTTCATTACTTACAAAACGGGCCGCCAAGAGCTTAAAGGCCTTGGCTTGGGCTTCGCCAAAGGCTTTATTACGGGCTTTAACCGCACTTTCGGCCAGAATATCCACCTCGACATCATGGATGATGTAAGGATCATTGCCGTTTTGCGCCCCTGCAATAGGGGCAAAACAGGTCAAAAACCCACCCAAAATAACGAGGAAAGCTGCGGAAAAGACTATACGGCGCATCGGAAAACGTCTAATAACAGTTGCTAAATCCGATCATTCTTACAACAGAAAGGTTCCTTTTTCAAAATGAAAGCGTCCGCTTATAAAGAATCTGGTGTTGATATTGAAGCTGGCGATGCTTTGGTTGAAAAAATCAAGCCGCTTGCGGCCTCCACCAACCGTTCCGGCACGATGGGCGGCCTCGGGGGATTTGGAGCACTTTTCGATACCAAGGCTGCCGGATATACAGATCCGGTTTTGGTGTCTTCAACCGATGGAGTCGGCACAAAAATTAGGGTTGCCATAGACTCAGGTGCCCACGATACAGTCGGGATTGACCTTGTGGCAATGTGCGTGAACGATATTCTGGTACAAGGTGCCGAACCTCTGTTTTTCCTTGATTATTTCGCCAGCAGCAAGCTGGATGTTGTAGTTGCCGCCCGTGTTGTTGCCGGAATAGCCGAAGGCTGCCGCCAAGCTGGGTGCGCCCTGATTGGCGGTGAAACAGCTGAAATGCCTAGTATGTATGCTGAAGGGGACTATGATCTTGCTGGATTTTCGGTCGGCGCAGCCGAACGCACGCAGGTGATGACAGGCGCAGAAATTGCAGCGGGTGATGTAGTTATCGGCATTGAATCAAGCGGTGTCCATTCAAACGGTTATTCGCTGGTACGCAAAATTGTTAAAGATCAGGAGTTATCCTATGATCAGCCTTGCCCCTTCGCAGCTGGACAAACATGGGGGGAAGTTCTGCTCACCCCCACAAAAATTTATGTTAAATCACTTCTGCCACTTCTCAAAGAAGGAAAAATACTTAAAGGTCTTGCCCATATCACGGGAGGGGGGCTTTTGGAAAATATTCCGCGTGTTATCCCCGAAGGACTGGGTGTCGATCTCGACGCTGCGGCATGGGATTTGCCTCCTGTGTTTAAATGGCTGAAAAAGGGCGGAAATTTAAGTGACGATGATCTAGCGTGCACGTTTAACTGCGGCCTTGGTATGGTGGCCATCGTTTCAACCGAGAAGACACAGACGGTTTTGGATCACCTTACCGCAACAGGCGAAAATGGCTTTGTTGTTGGACATATTTCCTCCTTAACCCGTAAGAACGTTGTTGCGATTGCACATACTGAAAAGGCTTGGCAGGTTTAGCCGTGAATAAGATACGTCTGGCTGTTCTGATTTCGGGACGCGGTAGCAATTTGCAGGCAATCATTGACGCTTGTGCGGCCCCTGATTTTCCGGCTTATATTGAAGTTGTCATATCCAATATTCCAGAGGCCTATGGCCTCGAACGCGCTCGCTTGGCTGGCATTACGACACGCGTCGTATCACACAAAGAATATTCAGATAGGGAAGCCTTTGATGCTGCCCTTGATGAAATCATCGCCTCCTATTCTATTGATTTAATTTGTCTTGCCGGATTCATGCGAATCTTGACGCCACGTTTCGTAATCAAGTGGCAAGGGCGCCTGATTAATATCCACCCCTCCCTCCTTCCAAAATATAAAGGCCTTCATACGCATGAGCGCGCCATTGAAGCGGGTGATTTAGAAAGTGGTTGTAGCGTTCATTATGTTTCTGCTGCAGTTGATGAGGGCGATATCATTTTACAACGCTCCGTTCCGATATGCAAAGGTGATACTGCGGATGACCTCGCGGCCCGTGTTCTTGAACAAGAGCATCAAGCCTATCCAGAAGCTATCCACCATATTGCCACCAAAATTCTACAGAAGAATACCACTTAGACTTTCGTTCTGTAACCTGCATAAATACACTTATTATTAAGACTTTTCGGCGATTTTAAGGATGGGGACTTCTTGCCCCAGCTATTCCTTTGTTTCGACCTTTGCAGGGCGCCATGTTAATATTCTTGCCTATATTCCAATCTTCGGCATATGAGCCGCGCCAGCCCTCCAAGAGGGTGTGGCCGTTTCTGTTTGCTCTGCTTGCATTTTTTGCTCCATCAACCTCTTTCGCACAAACCCAGCGTTCGGTGTCCTATGTTGGTGCTGTCCTGACCAGTTTTTCCGAAAGAATTGATCTCGCAGGGCGTATCTATGTTGTGCCCGATGATTCTGGTAAATATGATATTGGTAGTATTAAGAATATGATCAATACTGGCGAGTTGACTTCTTACCGCTCACAAAGCAATCGCCTTGATCTTGGTTTTGACGGGAATAAAAGCTGGGTTGTTCTTCCAGTGACGTCTCTTTCAAAGGGGCATAACTGGATATTATCCCTTGGAGGAACGGCAGACGGGCGGGGGACACTACTCTCCGCCTTTACCCTGTTTGACACCGCCAAAGGGGAATATCTCTACAGCAGCCGTGAGGCTGGTGTATCAACAAAGACTATTCCTCCTCTCTTTACACTGCGTCTGCGCGATAATGAAACTACTTTTCTGATTTTTGAATTTTTACCTTCACGCGGGATACCGACAAACTTAGCTCTCTCTATCTATCAAGAAGATTCGTCACTCTTTCCTCGTGGAATAATGTCTATCTTTGTTGCTTTTGCAGCCTTTTCCGCTGCCCTTTATGCGTTAAGAGCAGGCATCAGTCGCCGCAACCTTGCCTATGGGTTGTTTTCGGTTGTTTTGATTCTGGTGGCGATTCGCTATGCTGCCCCCTTTGTCTTCCTTTATACCAATGTAATTGACGGGTCGTTCCTGTCACTTGGGTTCCTCTTTCTTGCAACTCTTTTATTCTCCAGCATCCCCTTGCTCCTGTCACCTCAAAGCCGCATTCTGGCTATCGGCGCTCATCTTGCTCTTTGCGGAATTTCCGTTTTACTCGGCATCGCCGGCATCCTCGTTTTGCGTACATTACCTGAGACAACTATGCATCTTATTACCCTGCCGTGCCTTTTATCGGGTAGTATCATGTTTGCGAATGGTGTTTACGCTTTCGTCAAAAGGCGCGATGTGACATACAGCTCCCTCTCTCTCGTCTCTCTTTTAGTAACGCTTAATGTTGCTCTGCCTTTTGTCAATTCCTATGTATCGATATCTTGGTATCATGATATCGCGCAGTCACTTGAATATATTCTTGTGGCCACGCTTCTTTTGACGTTTACTCTACCAGAGCAATCTGACACTGAGAACTTGCGGTCATCCCCTCATATCTCCAAAATACAACAACCTGCACAGGCCACCAATCACGACCAAACGCGAGTGGCGCTTCGCGAAGCTAAAGAACAATCCGAGCACCGCCGCTTGATGCAGGTGATTGAGCAGGAACGCAAAGCTATGTCGGAGATGCAGCTAAGTGCCATCAAACAAAATGAAGAGATGCGTAAGGCCAAAGAAGCCGCTGACATTGCCAACTCGGCAAAATCGGCTTTTCTGGCCGTGGTAAGTCACGAAATCCGTACACCCATGACTGGTATCATGGGGATGGTCCGGCTACTTCAGGATACACAACTTACTAAAGAGCAACGTGAATACAGTAATACCATTAAAGACTCTGGTGATGCCATGATGGCTTTGCTTAATGATATTCTCGATTTTGAGAAAATCGAAAGCGGCAAAATGGATCTGGAAATCATCGACTTTGATATTCGCAGGATGCTTAAAGGTATTCACACCCTGATGCGCGGACATGCTGAATCTAAAAATGTTGAACTCATTCTTGAAATTGACCCTGATATGACCAGTTGGCTGCGAGGTGACCCGACACGCCTGCGTCAGGTTATTCTCAATCTCATTAATAACGCGATTAAATTTACTAGTAACGGAAATGTTTACCTGCGCGTCAAGGATATTGCTAGCGATACGCCAGGGCACGACAGTTTCCGGCAAATCTATTTTGCGGTTCAAGACTCAGGTATCGGCATCAGCTCTGAAGCTGCCAAGAAACTTTTTATGCCCTTTGCGCAAGCCGATAATAGCATCAGCCGTAAATATGGAGGTACGGGGCTGGGGTTGGCAATCTGTAAACGCCTTATCAATGCCATGGGTGGCGACATCAGCATCAGCAGTAAGGAAGGCGATGGCAGCACATTCTTCTTTACGATCGGACTCCCCTTGGGTGAACGCCAAGCTGAATCTGACTTTGCTGAAGCTGCGGCACCACAACGTTCTTTGGCCGACATACGTTTCTCACGGATTCTCACCGTATTGGTGGTCGATGACAATGGCATCAACCAGAAAGTTATCGGCGGCTTTGTCGAAAAACTTGGCTGTATCGCCGAGTATGCCGGAAGCGGGCGTGAGACTTTCGAAATTTTGCAAAAAGAGCCTATCGACGTCGTTTTTCTTGATCTGGAGCTGCCAGACATGAACGGCATGGAAGTGGCCGAGAAGATTCGTGAATTAGGCGTTCCGCAAAAAGCCAATGTTCCGATTGTGGCGATGACTGGAAACACTGGTGATGCTTATATGAAAGCTTGCCTCGAGGCCGGTATGAATGATTTCGCTGGAAAACCTGTGAGCTTTGAGACAGTTGCTGGTTTGCTCCTTAAAGCAGACGGACAATCCACCTTTATGAAGACTCATATGTTGTCTCCTCCGCCCGCCACTGTGGCTAGCGAGCCTTCCTCTACTGTACCTGAAGACTGGTCTACGGGAGAGGATGAGGATAGTTTTGCTCAAGCCCTTCGCCTTTACGACAAAGTGGCTGCGGCAAGCACTCCCTCTTCTTATGACACTCCTCTATCAGACAATGGGGTCCTTTCCCCGTCAGATAACAACTTAGCCGAGTTTGGCCTTGACTCTGAAATCCTTACCTCACTGCGTTCGGGGCTGAGTGTGGACCAAATCAATGAAATCCTGATTGGTTTTTATGAAAAATCAGATGAGCTAATTGCCGAGATTGGGCGTTCTTATCTTGAAGGCAATGCGCCTAGCCTTTATGCGCGCGCCCATGAACTTAAGGGTATGGCGGGCAACTTCGGGTTTAAAGATTTAAGCCAGCTATGTGCGACCATTGAGAAGGCAGCGAAGTCTGGTGTACTGGACGATGCTAAAACTGCGACAGAGCGGCTAGGCGAGAGTTATTCCGTTTCAAGATCCTACCTTGGTAAATGGCTCGCAGCATCGTAGATAAAAAATCCCAAATGCCTATTGCCTTTTGCGGCGCGTTTGTGTAGTTTCTGGCACGTTTTCTCTTTGGGGCGTCGCCAAGCGGTAAGGCAGCGGTTTTTGGTACCGCCATGCGTTGGTTCGAATCCAGCCGCCCCAGCCATCTAGTCATCCACTTTCCATGTATTGAGAATAATACCCCTCAACAGCCCGCAATTCTGGCGGTTTACGCTCATGGCTTTTTCCGGCACGCGGTGAGAATGCCCCATTTCCAGCCCTAAAACCCCGTTTTTCTCAGATCGCGTTTTTGCCGCGTGCCGGGACCCGAATTCCGCCTGAAAGTACAAAATCCCTGCTAACCGTAAATAACAGGGATTTTTTCATTTGTTTGGAATTCAGAAGCGGAAATCTGCGCGGAAAACGTGGGGTCCAGAGTGTTTTTCCCTAAAATTAATGCAGGGAATTTTTTCGGCCGGACAGGGAAAATTATTTATGTAACAGGGAACAATAAAGCCCATTTGCTGCTACATTTCGCATTCATCCACGCAAACGGGGAAAATATGGAAGACGAAGTTGTAAAAGGAATATTGCCGATGCACGCGAGAGGTTAAAAAAGTGAAGATCCTTCTCTCGATTTTTCAAATGTTCATGAAAGGTCCCGAGCCAATCCAAAACCAAGAAAAATAGCCGTTCCGACGGCTTAGTCATAGAATGCAACCTCTCCTATTTTGGAATCCCACACATAGATTTAAGTCTTTCTGACACATCCCAGTTAAGAATAGAAATCAACACATGAATGTGCTCAGAAAATCTTTTACCATCAAGTAATCGTTCAAAATATTCTTCATCAGCAGGACATAAAATAACAGGATTCAACGGCAAAAGAAAACGCATATACTCGGCCATAACAAACCACCATTCTGGATAATCCGCATAATATTTCGCGAGGATATCATCAACCTCAGCCTGTTTAAATCCGAGCTTCTCCATATCTTTAGTAATCATTCCTTCAGAGAGAGGAGGAAATGGACCTTTCAAATGGGGGGCCAAAGAATGCCCGATAGGCAGTATCTGTTCTTCCTGACCATATGCCACGCGTATACGCCGACGAATTTCGTGAATCAAATAAATATACATCAAAGGATTCTGAGGAAGAGAGAGTCTAGTTACAATATCCCTTACTTTGGCTTTAATGTCCATCAAGCACTGATTTTCACCAGCCCCAAAACGAGGATAATGACTTAAATTAAGAAGCAAATGTGGTGAGTTTTTTCTTAATTCATCAATGACACTATCCACAACCGCTTGCGGGCACACATCCCCTCTACTTACCGGAAGCTGCGGAATTAGCCTCAACTGATCCGATTCTTTACTTTCTTTTTCCATGACTCAATCTCTTTTATACCCATTACAAATACACTACATCACACCTCACCTGTCAACTTACGCGCACAAAAATAAAAATGCATAAAGCACCAATAAATTGTTTGCCGCACATCAACTATGATGTTACTTCTTGAGCTTCACATTTATCTCACAAAGCAATCACCGCGCACGCTGGTTTGTAAAAAGCCCCTCCCATTTTTTCGGGTCGGTGTACACGGTTGAGCCACCCCCTATAAATGAGTCCGGATCCAGAGTGAATCTGGGTATATTATGGACACATTTATAGGGGGTGGCTCAGATGGCAGGGATTATCGCATTTATAAACCTTGTCATATTTATGCGTAATGTAGTTTATTTCCAGTGTGTAACCATATGGCCTTTTGTCGCGAATACAGCTAAGATGAACATAACATGAAACAGTTTTTTGGTGCATTTCTGGCTTTATTGATGCTCATGCCTTCTTTGGCATGCGCCATGCCTGTATGCGCACAATCTCTGAAATCATCCGCCTCAATTGAAAAACCTTGCCATGACCACGAAGCTAACCAAAAGTCCGACAAACAAAAATCAGACCATATCCGCTTTGTGATTGATTGTATGGGCGTTGACCTGCAAAAAGCAGACACTGCCCATTTTGAAAAAGCTGACATCCGCACCACATCGATTGATTTTCTATTCATTGATAATGCGGTAACGTCACAAAATCTTATATACAACCCTCAAGTTATTAGGGGGCCACCCCTTGATTGGGTTTCATCCAATCAAAACTATTCCTCGATTATCCTGACCACACAGCGTCTTCGTATATAGAGCGCGCACAAATTATTTTGTGCGGCATTAATCTATAACGAGGATAATATTTTATGAAACATACAGCATTTATGGCACTCTGGCTTATGGCCATGGCCAGCCCTTTTGCAGCTTACGCAAAAGATTATGACTTAACCATCTCGCATCAAACTTTGAATATCACCGGAAAGCCGCTTGAGAAAGTTGTGGTGAACGGAACATTGCCAGCCCCTACACTTCGTTTCAAACAAGGCGAAGAAGCGGTAATCCACGTCACCAATCAAATGGATGTTCCGACATCTGTCCATTGGCATGGGCTTTTGGTTTCGGGTTCTATGGACGGTGTAGATGGGCTTAACGGGTTCAAAGAAATTCAACCGGGACAATCCTTTACCTATCGCTTCAAACTCCGCCAGACGGGAACCTACTGGTATCATTCGCATACAGGCGGGCAAGAGCAAGAAGGATTATATGGAGCCCTGATCGTTGACCCCGCCGGACGTGACCCTATAAAATCAGAGCGAGATTACATTGTAATGCTCAATGATTATCACGATGACACCCCGTCAGACATCATTGGAAACCTCAAGAAATCATCTGATTATTACGCGAACGCACGACGGACAATCGGAGATTTCTTCTCCGATATTGGCAAGAAAGGTTTTGATAAAGCATGGAAAGATGAAAAAGATTGGGAGGCAATGCGTATGGCGCGAACTGACCTCTCCGATGTGACAGGGTACACCTTCCTGACCAATGGAAAAACACCTGAGCAAAACTGGACAGGTCTTTTCAAAGCGGGAGAACGGGTCAGATTACGTTTTATCAATGCCTCATCCATGTCATTCTTTGATGTCCGTATTCCGGGACTTAAGATGAGCGTTGTTCAGGCGGACGGGCAAAATGTCGAGCCTGTCGGCGTTGATGAATTCCGCTTTGCACCCGCCGAAACCTATGACGTGATTGCAACCCCGAAAGATGACAAAGCCTATACGGTTGTGGCAGAGCCAATTGACCGCTCTGGTTTTGCCTTGGGGACACTTGCACCACATGATGGGATGAAAGGTGATATACCAACCCACCGCCCCCGTACCCAGCTCAAAATGGGCGACATGAGCATGGAGGACATGGGTGATATGGTAATGACCCCTGCTGACATGAAATCAGCATGGGGTGATGCAGGAACACCAGCGGGCGATAAGGCTCTGCAATATAGCGATTTGCGATATGCAGGTATCCAGAAAGATGTACGCGCACCAGAACGCACGATTGATGTCAATCTTGGCGGCAATATGGAGCGCTATATCTGGACGCTGAATGGAAAGCAGATGCAGGAGTCAGAGCCTATTCGTCTCAAATACGGTGAAAGGGTACGATTAACTTTTACGAATAATACGATGATGGCGCATCCCATGCACTTGCATGGAATGTTTGTTCAACTGGAGAACGGACAACCCATGGCAAAACTCCCTAACAAGCATACGGTGATTATTCAACCCGGAAAGTCCTATTCCGTCCTGCTGACGGCAGATGAAGTTGGGGAATGGTCGTTCCACTGCCATCTTCTTTACCACATGATGTCCGGCATGATGACAACCCTCACAGTTGCAAAACTAGATGCTGCCGATATGCCACAGAATGTACCAAAAACAGGAGCACATCATGGACATTAAAACCTCACTTTATTTTATTTTGCTTGGCACTTTAATGCCTTTACCGGCCTTTGCTGAAGATATGATGATGAACCACACTTCATCTTACCCTGTCTATCATATGTTCCGCGTTGAAACGGACATAGGGACAAACAAGGGCAAAACCATTTCGTCGTGGGATGTGGATGGCTGGATAGGCACAGATTACAATAAACTCTGGCTAAAAAGTGAAGGTGAGAACATGGACGGCACTCTGGAAGCCGCAGAGTTCTGGGGAATGTATAGCCACAATATTGCAACGTTCTGGGATGCTCAGATAGGTTTCCGCCATGACAGCAAGCCAACATCAACCACCTATGCTGTATTCGGGGTTAATGGACTTGCTCCATATTACTTTGAAACAGAGGCGCATGGATTTGTGAGCGAACATGGCGATGTAACGGCACGCTTTAAAACCGAGAATGATTTTCTGATTACCCAGAAACTTATCCTTCAGCCTTATGCCGAGGTAAATCTATCGGCTCAGAAAGTTGCAGAACAAGACATTGGAACTGGCGTAACAGATGCTCAAACCGGGCTACAAACCCGCTATGAAATCACTAAACGGATTGCCCCTTATATTGATGTCCATTATGGGCAGAAATTTGGGGCAGCCAAGTCGATTGCCGAAAATAATCATGAAGATAGTTCCGAGTTGGTCGGAGCTGTCGGACTATGTTTTATGTTTTAAATTATTTCATGTAAGAAAGGAGAAAATCATGAAAAAAATAATGCTCACAACCGCATTAGCCTTAATCCTCGCAACACCGGCAATGGCAAAAGATTATACCATCAAGGAAGTCAGCAACCCCGATGCAAAGCAACCTTATTACTTTGACCCATCGAACCTTACAATTCAACCCGGTGATACTGTGACATTTCTGAATGTCCAAGATGAAATGCACGACGTCATGTTCGTTGAAGTCCCTAAAGGAGTCGATGAGATGATTATGAGTCCGATGCACGAGAAGGAAGGCGATAAATTCTCCTATACCTTCACAATTCCCGGAACTTACAAGTTTCACTGCCATCCGCATGAAAAACTGGGCATGAAAGGTACTCTGATCGTCGGCTCCCCCTCTAAAAAAGGTGAAACCGTCCTGATGGATCATCACAAAATGGCAAAAATCCATGATGATGCCATGAAAGGTGAAGTAAAGCAGTCAGGGAGTGTCGCCAAGGGACCACAAGGCACAGGTGTTATCAAGTCTGTTGATACAGCAAGCCATAAAATTATTGTCGTTCACGACCCGATTGCGGAATTGGGTTGGCCTAAAATGACTATGGAATTTGTAGTTGATCCATCTATTGATCTGAGTGCAGTCCATGAAGGAGATAAAATCCGCTTTACCCTGAAAGCCAAGGGTGATGAGGATTACAGCATTATTAATCTACAAAAATACTAAGAAAGGAAACTATCATGAAAAGGTCTTGTCAGATTAAAACACAGTTTTGAGTGATTTTGTGATATTTTCTGCTTTGTGTCACAGATCAATCACTTCAAGTACTACAAAACCAGCCCTGAAATTATCAAACTTGCCGTTATGTATTACGTCCGGTTTCCGCTCAGCTTGCGGCAAGTCGAAGATATTCTGCACGAGCGCGGCATCGATATTTGTCATGAAACCATCTGTTACTGGTGGAATAAATTCGGCATTTTGTTTTCGCGCGAGATGAAAAAGAAACCTCAATATTCCACCTCAAACTGGAGATGGCACATTGATGAAGTCTTCGTCAAAATCAATGGTGAGAATTTCTATCTCTGGCGCGCCATCGATCATGAAGGAACCATTCTCGATTGTTACGCTTCCAAACGCCGTGACAAGAAAACTGCCCTGAAAGTCTTGAAAAAGCTTGTGTCCAGCTATGGCAAACCCCGCGAAATCGTTACCGACAAATTGAGGTCTTATAAAGCCGCGCTTGAAGATATGGGTCTTGCTCATGTGCAAAACACAGGAAGATCACTTAATATACTTTGACAGCTCCCGCTTTTTCGGGAGAAAAACTCTTAGGCCAAACTGTTGTATCATCATACACAGAGCCCTTAATACTCGGCTGATAGTAAAATCTATCCCCATATTTTTTCTCCTTAAAGGCAATGCCAGATAGGTCTGCGCCTCGTAGGTCGGATTTGTCGAAAGCAGATTGAGGATCAAGCTTTATATTCTGAAACTTCGCCCCCCTTAAATCACTCTCTTTAAATGACAACTGTATAATATCTATGTTGCTAAAATCCACCCCTCGAAGGTTGCATTCCTTACAAGACACCATCCCAATATTGGAGCTCTCGAAACTCACTCCTTCTAAATCAACTTTTTCAAGTTCTGGTGATCCATGCCGTTGCAACCTTAAAAATCCTCCCCAATTTTTTTCATTAGGTGGCAGTTCTAATCCGACAAAAGAAATATCTGGCCTAGGCGAATTACAGTCATCCCACATAGGTATCATGTAGCTTTTTAAGGCGGAAAACCCATTAGGAAACTTGGTTTGACAATCATAGAGTGCAAAAAACAACTTCGCTTGAGATAGGTTTGCCTTTGTTAGATCAACTCCTCTTAAATCAGCGGGCTCGCTCCAAGGACTTAAATCAGCGCCGCTTAAGTTCGTACCGACAAGCTTTGCATCTTTCAAATTTACTGAACGGAAATCGCCATTCGATAAATTATAACCAGACAAATCTACAGACGAAAACTCAGAATGATAAGAATGAAAATTGTTGGTGTTAATATGATTTAAATTAGCACCCTCTATTTTTACCCCTGCAAGTCGCTGAACATACGCTCCTTCAAAATTAGCTTTGCTCATATCCGTGTTAGTAATCTCATTATAAATGGTCAACTTTGCCTTTGAAAGGTTTGCTCCCAAGAAACTCGCATCTTTAATATGTCCAAATGTCCAATTTGCATTTGAAAAATTTGCATTCTCAAAAGTACTATTAGATATATCGCCGCTTGTCTTTGAATCGCTAAAATTTGCGTTTTTGAACTGCGCATTTTTGACATCCATATCAACTTCCGCGCCTGAAAAATTCGCATTATTCAAATTGGTATTGTGGAGAATTAGGTTCTGTATTTTTGATTTTGATAAATTAGCCCCTTCGAGTTGTCTATTGGAAAGATCGAGTTCTTTCACCTCTATACCCGAGAAGTCCAACCCTGAATCTTTCAGTTCATTAAATTTATTCAGCTTTACTAGGGCCGCTTTGTACAAACGGGCAGCTTCTTCAGTTGCAATTGCTTTAAGCGGTGTTAACGCTTCATTATATTTTTCTTGAAGATAAAGTACTCTGCCGTATCCCTCCACATAAGACGCATTTTCTGGCCATGTATATTCGTCCAATGAATCTTTCGGTGCTTTCTCATGCTCTATTTGCCAGCAGTGGCGAACAAAATTTTTCTCTATACCAATCTTGTAAGCCTTTTCTGCGCTCGGATAGTCAGTATAATCTTCATAAAATTTTGCCTGTTCTAGATAAAGATCTGGGCGGTTATGCTGATTGGCAATCATCGCTTCAAATTCTTTTGCCTTCGCTTTGAAAGTTTGCAACTGTAAAAAGCCTAATGGCTGCTTATCATTCTTCTCCAACTCGCTAAAAATGTATTTTGGATCGCAAAAATTACCTATCCCGACGCGGCCATCTTTATCTCTTCTCGCAAATATTAAATAGGTCTCTCTCTCTTTATAAGAGGTGCCCATCATAGACTCAGATTGATGAAAAATTTCCACTTCTGAACCTAAATTACCTTTGTAAGATTCTATAACCTGAAATTTTGTAAACTGAAACTTACCAATCCACAGATCAGCAAGTTTCTTATCAGCAAGATTTCCTGGGGCGGTCATACTAGCGATTGAACCCATCTCTACATTCCGAGGCTGTTCAAGAGTAGTTGTAGAGATCACTTTACCTTTAAAAATGACCGGAAATGCTTTTATGTCGTTATCGTATTCCATGCAGGTCATGGCATTCGCGCCACCTGTATAAATTAAAAATAACGCGCTAAAAAACAAACTGGATAACTTTTTAAGACTGATCATGACTCATGCCTTTGAATACCTGTAAGGATCATTGGAAGTTTGCGAAGCATTTTAGACGGCCTCGTCAGATTAAACCACAAAATCACCAAAATTTGTGGTTTAATCTGACGAGATCCGATGAACCGATGCCCACTTAACCAGAAAATGCTCTAGAAAAACGGGGCGCACAATGCACTGAAAAATTAATCGGCTTGATCAGTGATTTTTTTCAACAGATCGGCGGGAGGATGAACGTTATGGTGTTGGGTGAGGTGCGATTCTAGTTTCTGCATTTGAACAACAAGAATCCTCGCCTCCGGCGAGGACTCGCTGAAGCGCTTGGCAGAGGGAGCGATATCCTCCGGCCACCGATCAAAATCGGCACCATATATCTCAAGATAGTTCTTGAAACTCTCCAGTTTTAAAGTCTGATTCATTCTCGAACCTTTCCCTTAAGGAGTTTCTACCCCTTTTCAAAAGTGAGCGGACAGCCTGCTCCGTGGTGTTTAGCTTATCTGAAATATCCCTGACACTCAACTCTTCATAGTAAAAGAGAACCAGAGCCATCCTTTGCTTCTCCGGCAAGCCCATAAGATGAGAGAGTAAAGCGACGCTTTTTTGGGTTTCAGCCAGAAGAGATTCTGCATTTTGGGCTGTATCGCAAATAAAGTCATCGATGACCTCAGACCCGACTTGCGGTTTTCTTTTGCGTTTAATGTCAATGCAGCGGTTGAGCATAACACGATATATCCAGGTCGAGAACTTGGCTCCGGCTTGCTCTGCATTTTTCCACCGCTCCCGATTTTGCCACAAAGAGAGAAAGACGTCCTGAACGGCGTCCTCCGCTTCACTTTCATTATGAAAAACACTCATGCCCAAGCGCCACAGCTTCGCGAGGTAGCGCTCTACGATAACATTGTAAGCGAGTTTATGTCCCAACCTGATATGCTCAAGCAGCTCTTCATCAGTTAAAGCCGTAAAACTACCCAGCACTTTATCAGTCATACCCAGATGTCTCGTAAGGTGAAAACGTACGTCTTTTTTGAACTCGCCCCACAAGCCACTCACTATCCAGCAATATCTGTGCCATTATCAACGCCAAGTTTCTGCGTCTCACTCACACTCCCTTGCTCAGAAACACAGCTTCCCACTCGCATCCAGAATTCATAAACATCCTGAACGAAATTTCCCAAACGCTCGTATTCCTCATAGGGATTATCACTTTCAAGAACTTTTGCGAGCCTTACAAATAAAATGGAATAAAATTTATCCAAGCCTTCTGACATTTTACTATGCGATGTTTTATCTATATGTTCTTTCAGCGCAGATATGATAAGAAAATTCTTCTGATTGATACGGCACATATTGCCTAGATCCCCACATGCATAGGAAATTTTTGCCTCCCTTAGATTTCGCAGCATCCCCTTATAAAGTTCCAACAAAATCTGATGCGGAGTGAGATTACGTTCGTACGTATCTTTATATTTCGCCGTGGCTCTGCTGTAAGGATCTAGGGGCATCTAGCTATCACTACCATTTGTTCCCAAAAGGGCCTGAATTTGAGCCAAGAGAGAATTTGCGCTAGAAATTTTTGCTTCCATAGCTGCATACTTTTCGATCAACGTCTCTCGGTATGCCTCGGCGCGTTCCTTAATCCTATCTGATTTCATTTGGAGAGTGTCATCATAATTGGAAAGCCGAGTAACTCTATCTTGTAGAATACCATCTGTCGTATTGCTGTACGAGTCCACAAGGTTGTATAGCCTGTCGGCCAGACCTTGCCCCAAATCAACATCAAGTGATGCATTAGTTGTCCCAACATACGCCAGCGTAATCCCTTCATATATTGTCCCCGCAATTCCAATCAAACGCGAGCCAGACACTGTAAAAGCACTGCTATCACCGTTCACCAAAGCTCCAGTTATATTTCCGTTGCCATCAACTTCAATATCAAGAGTAAAACTCAAGGACGCTTGCGTAGACGAGCTACGCAGAACACTCAAATTATCCGAGCTCGTTTCCACTGATGTTTGGAACAAGCTCATGACCTCCGTATAATTATTAATGAGAGCATCATTGAGAAGCGTTTCATCACTGATCTCCAGCATATTATCGCCATCAAACGTAATGCCTATATCCGCCAAAGATGTCAGCATATCACTTCCTGAAAAGGTGCCATTCACAATGCTATATATCGAATTAACATAGGTCTTAAGTGTAGTATCAGAGTATAGAACGGCAGCATCGGCAGCTCCACCGTCAGAATTCGTTGCTTGTTGTTCAACAACATAACTTCGTAAGTCGTTATAGGCGTCAATAAATGCCTGAATAGCATCCTTGGTTCCCGAATAATCGTAATCAACCTCAACAGTTATAGCTGTCTCCGTATCCGTCGGCACGCCGTACAGGGTAATGGAAACGCCCTCAATCACATCCGAAAGCGTATTTGACGAACTTGTGACTGTAAGATTATCAATCGTGATGATTGCATCCTGAACTTCCTGTGTAATAGAGCCAAAGCTCCCTTCAGCGTCTATTACGCCCAAACTATTCAAAATATCCGTGCCGGACACGGAACTATACGTCATAGACTGACCTGTTTCATTTCCACTCAAGATCAGAGAATACGCACTATCTGATGTCTTAATGACCGTAGCACTAATTCCATTTGTTGAACTGCTGCTATTGATCAAATCGGCAACATCAGAAAGACTCATATCGGATGTTACCGACAAAGTTGAGCTATCCATACCCTCAAGATTTAGAGTAAAACTACCCTCTATACCCAAAGCACTTGTCTTACTTGCCTGCTCACCTGACGTGACTTTCATCACAGTGGCAATTTGAACGATTGAAATACTATAACTCGCCTGAACAGCGTTATCATCAACCTCAATCGTTAAATAACTGTCGGTGCTAGCCCCGTCAGAAGACGCTAAATAAGCCTCTCGGGAATCATAAATACTTGTATCTGTAGAGGAATACCCATAGGATGTTTTTAAATCTTCAAGGGCCGTAAGAAGCGTTTTACCCAGAGTTTGCAACTCCTCATAAGCCGAAACAACAGCTTCATTTTCAGTTATTTTCGTATCAATCGTATCAGCAACAGCAAGCTTAGCTTCATAACCCGCCTGCACCAAAGAATCTGTATCAATTCCTGAACTTGCGCCAGAAATATATGTTGTGCTCCCCGCCGTAGAAACGGTTCCGGTACTAATAGTTGTGGTTGTCGTCATACCCGCACCTACCTTCCAAGTTCTCCGGCAGGCACGAATGCCTGCCGGATCAGTTTACAAAGGGGCCTACTTCACAAGAGAGAGAAGAGAAGACTTCATCTCGTTGGCTTGAGCCAATGCAGCGGTTGCAACTTCCGTCAGAACTTGTTGAGTAGTGTAATTAGATTGCTCAGTAGCAATATCAACATCCACGATGGCTGACTTGGCGGCCTCTAAGTTCTCGATAGATGTATCAATAACATCTCCACGAAAGCTAAAGCGTGATTCAAGAGCCCCAACAAGCGATCTCATGCTGGAAACCAAGTCAATTGCAGCATCCAGTTCACCTGAAGCAGTCACCGCATTGGCAGAAGTATCAACAGCCGCGGCAATTCCAAGGCCAGTTGTAGAGGCATCAACAGTCGACAAATCAACGGAAATTATATCAGCTGCAGCATCTGTACCGACCAAATAATCTTGATTATATGATCCGTCCAGAAGCGCTGTGTTATTGAAGGTTGTGGACGTTACAATTCCATCAATTTCGGAAATCAGCTGCTGATATTCTGCATCAATATATGCCCGAGATGCATCATCCACTGAACCAGACTGCGATTGAGCGGCCAACGACTTCATACGTTGCAAAATATCTGCAATATTTGACAACGCACCATCAACAGTTTCAAGCACGGATTGCGCCTGCTGGGTGTTGGTTGCAGCCTGATTTAAAACTGAAATATCCGACTGAAGTGTAGTTGCCACGGCGAGACCGGACGCATCGTCTGAAGCCGACACAATATTCGATCCACTGGACAGTTTAGCAAGAGACTTAGATTGCGCATCCGAATTTTTGTTAAGATACAAAATTGCGGTATTTGCGGCTGTGTTAGTTGCGACTACTGGCATGGTTTTCTCCCATTCTTAGAGTTACATCTGGACACTTCTGTCCACCATGTGAGGCAAAAATATAAGATTTATGCGGATCACACAGGTTTACACGTCCCTCTCAAAGAAAAGTGACGGCGAAAATAAAAAAATCCAAAAATAATAAATCTTAGAAACAACGTCACTTTTTAGTGCGCCGGAACGTGCAAAGGGGAAAGAAAAATGGGCTGGGTTAAACGGTAAAAATGAAGGAGCTATATAATGTCAACCGTGTCTTATTTATCAAGTGCCGTTACGACAAGCGCGTCATCTAGCACCACTGATACAACTAGCAGCAGTACGGATCTGAGCGCCAATAAAACAGCTTTTTTGAGTTTATTGACAACTCAATTGGAACACCAAGATCCTCTCGATCCAGTTGATACCACCGAATTTACAAATCAGCTAATTTCCTATTCATCACTTGAGCAGCTGATGAATATAAACAGCTCACTTGAGGATGTCCTATCCGCCATAACGACTTCGACAACGCTGTCGTCGTCACAATACGTGGGAAGTACAGTTGAAGTAAACAGTAGTTCAACCGCGCTCCAAGAGGGGACTGCAGAATGGAACTACATTGTCACGGACGATGCTAGCTCTGCCGTTCTTCAGGTATCTAACGCAGACGGAGATGTCCTATATTCTCAAACTCTGACAAACGTAACCGCCGGAACGTATGACCTATCAATAAGCGCGGATGAACTCGGAACAAATCTTACTGACGGATCACTTTATACATTGAATATCGTGGCAACCGACAGTTCAGGAGATACGGTTGATACATCAGCATATGGCGTTGTGAGAGTCGATAAAGTCCAAGTGTCAGGAGACACCACAAGCCTTACGGCTGGCGATCTGACGTTCACTTCTGACGACATTCTTTCTTATACTCAAACCGCATAATCACGGGAGACCGCCATGAGTTTATCAAGCGCATTAAATACATCAATTTCTGCACTCAAAGCACAAGGAGCTGCTATTTCATCTGTCTCTGAGAACATTGCTAACACAAGCACTACAGCTTACAAAAACAGCGAAGTAACTTTTTCTTCTCTGGTTAGCGGGAATACAACAAGTTCAGGATATTCAAGCGGCGGCGTTGTTTATACGGTCTCTCAAAACATTTCTGAACAAGGACAGATTGAAACAACTTCATCAAGTACAAATATTGCATTAAACGGCAGTGGTTTCTTTGTTGTCAGCGATCAAGTCGATAGCTTGTCATCTGCTTACGTCTATAGTCGTAACGGTGACTTTTCTACGGATTCCGATGGGTATCTGGTCAACACCGAAGGTTATTACCTGATGGGTTTGCGTACAGATTCCGACGGAAATGTTTTGGCTACCAACAGCAATGACCTGAACTCACTTGAAGCTATTGATGTCAACGCCATTAGCGGCACCGCGCAAGGTACCTCGACAGTGACCATGGATGCTAACCTTCCTGCAGATGCTGCAGTGGGGGGCATCTTTAACACATCAATAGAAGTCTTTGATGCATTAGGGGTAAGCCACACCATTGATCAGACATGGACAAAGACAGCGGCCAACGCTTGGACATTAGATATGTCAGATCCTTACACATCAGATGCCTCATCTCCCACGGGAACACTAAGCCCATCAACTATTAGCATTACTTTTAATGGAGATGGGAGCCTGGCTTCATACAGCCCGGATCCTCCCACCATTTCTATCACGAGCTACACAACGGGATCTGATGACAGCTCAATTACTTTCGATATTGGTACTATCGGAGGAACTGATGGCCTGACTCAGTACTCATCAAATTCCACCGACCCAGACATCGAAATTTCCCTTGTTGAGGATGATGGCGTGCGTTACGGGCAGCTTACCGAGATTGAGATTGACGACACCGGACTTGTTACAGCGGTTTTTGACAACGGTTTGCGTCAAGCTGTCTACCAAATTCCTGTCGCAACATTCCAAAACCCTGACGGACTTACCCATGTAAGCGGAACAATTTATGACGAAAACGAAACTGCCGGCAACTATAGCCTCCACTTGTCTGGTGAAGGCGGAGCCGCGTCAATCGTCTCAAGTGCCCTTGAGGCATCGACCGCAGACACCTCTGACGAATTCAACAAAATGATCACAGCTCAACAAGCTTATTCATCAGCGTCGCAAGTTATCAGCACAGTCAAAGATATGTTTGAAACACTCATCACCGCAGTGAGGTAATCATGAAAAATCGTAACAATGAACAGGTGGTGTGTGATTTTATCGAAATGACAATGAATCTACGCACGCTTGTTAAGCATGAAAATGCCATCATCCTTCAGAAAGGTGAATTTAAGGATTACAAATTAATTTCAAAGAAAATTCAACTGCTTAAGTTTTTTTCTGAAGAAGCCCCAAAAATCATGGATATGAGCCGTCAAAGCGAGGATATCTCTGATTTTTTAAAGCGTATGCTTGTGGATGTCCTGAGAGATGTCCGCCATCACCTCAAAATCAACACCAATCTCCAAATAGCTGGCATGAAGAAATGTTTGGAGCGCATAGAGCGTGTTGAAAACATTCGAACATCAATTATCGGAGGAATCCAGACTGATGGAGATGGATGGGAGTCATGTCACTAGACACGTCACTGAGCATTGCTTTCTGCAGCCTGAAAGTCACCGAGGCCCAATTAGCCACGTCCTCGGCAAACGTAACCAATGCGAGCAAAGACGGCTATACAGTTAAAACTTATGAAATTGAATATATTTCATCAGGAAGCGTCACGACTCCTTCTCGCGGCATCACTGTTGGCTCAATTGATTACCCTCTCTATAAAGAAGTTATATCTGACATAAATGACAGCGGATATTATTCCGTTTTATCTGACGCTATGGATTCAGTCAGCACAGCAATGGGCAGTACAGATGGCACAGATAGCCTCAGCTCGTCCTTATCTGATCTACAATCCGCACTAGAAGCTCTTGAAACTTCACCTGATGATACAAGCCAGAAGCAGAATGTTGTTCTGGCTGCTCAATCCTTGGCAAGTGCACTGAACGAATTATCAGAATCGGTACAGACAGAACGTCTGAATGCAAATAATGGGATCGCGGACTCCGTTGATACAGTCAACAGCCTTCTCAATCAGATAAACGATCTCAATGCATCTATACAATCACTCAGCAATCTTGGACAAAGCACCGCAGATCTTGAAGACGAACGTATGGTCGCGCTCGAGTCATTATCAGAACAAATCGGGATTAACTATTTTTTTGATAGCAGTAACAATATCCATATCTATACAGATAGCGGAGATATACTCTTAAATTCAACTGTTCATGAACTATCTTATTCCAGCACGAGTTATGTAACGAGCGAGACCACGTATCCAGGGGAATTTTCGGGCATTGCCCTTAACGGAAAAGATATTACATCCTCAATTGATAATGGAAAGCTGAGAGCTTATATAAAATTACGAGATACAACACTTGCTGATGTTCAAGACAGTCTTGATGCTATCGCCACATCAGTGATGGACACTGTTAACTCAGCATTAAGCAGCGGATCATCATACCCAGCCCCCACAACGCTAACAGGAAATGAATCTGTATCTTCTTCTGACACTTTTTCTGCCACAGGAACACTGCGCGTAGCTATTGTGGATGCGGACGGAATAGTTCAAAGCTTGGGTGATATTGACTTAAGTGCTTACTCTACAGTAGGTGATCTCATTAGCGGCTTAAGTTCTATATCAGGTGTTTCGGCATCTCTGAATTCTCAAGGGCAACTTACCATCACTTCAATTAATAGTTCATACGGCGTTGCTCTCAATCAAATGGATAGTAGCGTCGGGAGCAACGCAGAGAGTTTTTCAAGTTACGTTGGCATCAATACCCTATTTAACGGGGACGGGGCAGAAGATATTGCGGTTAGCACGACCTTACTTGATGATTACACAATTCTTGCAACAGGGACGCTCTCGGATGACGCAGCCTTGGCCGTGGGTGATCGCGCACTGACCAGTGGAAATGTTGATGCTATTGCAAATTTGGTAGACGCCCTCTCTTCCAACATTTCTTTCTCTGCCACAGGGGTACTGGGAGCGCAGGACAATACCATTTCATCTTATATCTCAAATTTTATGAGCTACATTGCCAATGAAGCCGACAATTATGCAACGAAATCTGACAACGCCTCCTCTCTATATGAAAGCACCAAAAGCGCTCTAGAAAATGCGACAGGCGTGAATGTTGACGAAGAAACCATAAAAATTACACAATATCAAAATCAATACGAAGCTGCCGCAACACTTGTATCAACATTACAAGATATGTTTGCGACTTTACTGGAGGCAGTTAATTAATGGTAGGACGCATTGCTACATTTGCACAAAATCAGACTCTAACGCAGGAATTAATGCGCCTGCAATCCGAATACTCACAAGCCTCATTGCAGGAATCAACGGGCCTGAAGTCACAAACCTATCAAGGTATCTCTGATGATACTTTTGAAATACTCCAGTTTCAAAACAACTATGACCTCCTCGCTGCGCGCTCGGAAAATGCACAAACGGCCCTCGACCGGATTGAGACAATGTACAGCAGTGTATCCAGCATGGCAGATGTGATAAACACCGTACTAAGCGACATATCGGAAGCACTTAGTACCAATGACGCCACAGCACTTGCAAGCAGCTCGGCGACAGTGCTTGACGAGGTGGCCTCTCTCCTCAATACACAGTTGGCAGGTCGCTATTTGTTTGCAGGCTCGACCACAAATCAGGCTCCTGTGGATGTCTCCCTATTAGCATCGACAACAGCCCCCACAACGGCTGACACATCATACTATCAAGGTGATGCGTATATAGCTTCTGTTCAAGCAACAGAATCGTTTTCCTTATCTTATGGCGTGAATGCAAATGATGATTCATTTGAAAAAACAATCCGAGCATTACAATTGATTGTAAGCGATTCCGGAAATGAAAATTCTTTAACCGAAGCCTATAATCTTCTTAGAGAGGCCACGACAGGTGTCGCAAACATACAGGCTTCACTATCCAGCAAGGCTTCGACACTTGATACTAAAATCAGCGAAAACAGCGATGAACTTAATCTTCTCGACACCATGATTTCGAACATCAAAGATTCTGATCTCGCGGAAATTACAGTTAAAATTACTGAAATGGAAACACAGCTTGAGGCCGCCTACTCTATTTCCAGCAAAATCCTTGGTCTAAAACTATCCGACTACTTGAAATAATTAGGTCCTGCGGACAAAAGATTGAGTCCACAGAACCTAATCTCTCGACAGAGCGACGACAGGATCAAGTTTTGCCGCATTTCTGGCAGGTAAATATCCAAAAACAATCCCAATACAGGTTGAAACAGCGCAAGCCGATAGAATCGACCACCCAGAAAATATCAGACGAAAATCCGTATTGAATTGATCAAAGAGATAGCCGAAAACCAGAGCCGTAATAATCCCCAACGCTCCACCGATCAAACATACAAGCGTTGCCTCAATCAAGAATTGTTGCATTATATCCCATTGCCGCGCACCAACTGCTATACGTACACCAATTTCAGATGTCCTCTCAGTCACGGAAACCAGCATGATATTCATCACCCCAATTCCACCCACTACTAGTGATATGATGGCTATCGCAGAGATCAGAAGAGTTAAAGTTTGTGTTGTTGACGTGATAGTTACCCTTATCTGGTCTGTATTAATTATAAAGAAATCCTTCTTGCCATGACGTTTTTCCAGAAGGTCAATAACGCCGGACTGAGCTACTTCGGAGTCTGTAGAATTACTGATACGCACCATAATGGATCGCAAAATATTCGTTCCCAGTATTCTAGAGTTCAGGGCTGTATAAGGTACATAGATATTCATGCTTGAGGAATCCATTCCAAATCCGGATGATGGTTTTTTTATGATCCCTATGATTTTTACGGGTGTGGCTCCCAAAATGATAGTCTGCCCAACGGGGAATCCCTTGAAATTAACAAATAATGTCGATGCCGTGTTTTGATCAATCACAGCCTGCTGGGCATAACTGCGAACTTCTTCCTGACCAAATAGTTTTCCGCTCTCGATTTCCAACCCTTTGACCCTGAAATACTGGTCTCCCACACCCTGGACTGTTCCAGTTGCGGCTACATTGCCGAATTTAATGGTTCTCGAACTCGATACAATCGGCGTGACACTATCAATATAGCTTTGTCTAGCTAATGCGTCGGCATCAGGAACAACCAATGTGCGGACAGCGCTAGATCGCATATCACCAAAGTCTTTGCCAGGCATGATTTCAAGCGTGTTTGTTCCAATCGATGAAATCTGTTCCAGAACCTTCTGCCTTGAACCCTCTCCTAGAGCCACAACCGAAACAACAGAAGCGATTCCGATTACAATGCCCAACATGGTCAAGCTAGTTCTCAATTTATGAGCTCTCATTGCAAAAATTGACATTTTCATAGATTCGCTGAGTCTGTCGATCCAAGTTACGGTTTTACTATGCTTATGCTCTTTTTCATCTGAAAGATTGATATTTACCTTGTCAATCGGATGCCCCTTTCTGTCATCAATTATGGAACCGTCCAATATCTCAACAACCCGCTCACATTGTTCTGCCAAGCCTTTATCATGGGTAACAATAATAACAGTGTGTCCTCGCTGATGCAGCTCTCTTAGAATTCCTAAAACTTCCGCACCCGAAGCACTATCCAATGCTCCTGTCGGTTCGTCTGCAAAGATGATTTCTCCGCCATTCATCAATGCACGAGCGATAGAGACACGTTGTTGCTGCCCTCCAGACAATTGCCCTGGCCTGTGATGAAATCTATCCTCAAGC
The DNA here is from genome assembly GCA_041674725.1 of Pseudobdellovibrionaceae bacterium. GTDB lineage: Bacteria > Pseudomonadota > Alphaproteobacteria > Micavibrionales > Micavibrionaceae > UBA1573. The sequence goes on from JBAYVC010000005.1 coordinate 70,197, forward strand.
CCCAAACGTTTGAGAAGATTTGCAGCACGTGATTTACGAATTAATGCCCCAACACCGGAATAGACAGCTGGAACTTCAACATTGTCGATTGCAGACAAATCACCCAACAAATGATATTTCTGGAAGATAAATCCGAAGTGTTCACGTCTTAATTCCGCCAGCTCGTCTGGAGATAAATCTCTGACAGACTTTCCTCCGACAAAATAGTCACCTGACGTTGCCTTATCCAAACACCCCAATATATTCATCAGCGTAGATTTTCCTGAGCCGGATTGGCCAACGATTGCAACCATATCTCCAGAATTAATGCGCAGTTTAATATTTTTCAGAACGGTGAGAACACTGTCTCCTGCTGGAAACTCCCTCCGCAAATTTACGACTTCAAGAACTGGAGGAACTGACATGTTCTATGCTCCTTACAACCCGCCAATTTTTGGCGGCCCTTTAAATCCAGTTTCCGGTTCCCTGTTTGTTGCATCTATGGTGATCACCTTCTCTCCTTTTGAAAGCCCCTCCACAATTTGGGCATTTGTGCCATCGTTCACTCCAATTTTGACGTTCCGGATAGTAATTTTACTAGAATTCTCGAGCACTTTCACCTGATATGTCTCATCTTCATTCTTCTTACCTAGCGCCGTCGAAGGAATCACAAGTATATTGGTTACCTGATCCAGTATGATACTGATCTGGGCTGTCATAAATGTCCTCAAAATTCCATCTGAATTATCAACATCAAAAATTCCATTGTAATAAATTGCATTCGAATTGGTTGATGGAGTTAGCGTATCGTCATCTTCAATAGAAGTTGGAGCAAGAGCGACAGACCTTAGCACAGCCTCAAACTTTCTTTCCGGATCCCCAAGAATTGTAAAGTATATAGGCATTCCCGGTTTAACGTGGATGACATCTGCTTCCGATATTTCTGCCTTAACCGTCATACGGTCTGTTCGTCCCAATTTAACAATTGTGGGGGCCGTCTGGTTGGAATTAATTGTTTGGCCTGCTTTGGTTACAATCGCCAGAACGTTTCCACTGATCGGTGCTGTAATCCTCGTGTATTTCAAATTCAGCTCTGCATCGTTCCTTGTGACATTAGCCTCAACCAATTGAGCTTCCAAATATTTTAAGCCAGCAGAAGAGGTTTTATATGCAGCTTCGGCAGCTTCCAATTCAGACTTCGATGTCGAGGAGGCCGCGTACAACTTTTTTTGCCTGTCATATGATAGATATTTTTCTTCAAGACTAGCCTTAGCTTGTTCAATCTGGGCATTCATACTTGCGATTTTGGCATTAGCTGTTTCTAGGACATTTTTCTGGGAAGCAGAGTCAATTTCTGCTATCAGATCTCCTTCATTGACAAACTGTCCCAATTTGACGTTCATGTTTGTTACACGTCCGGATGTTTGTGCCCCTACACTTACCAATTCGTAAGGCTCAAGGATACCTGTGGCCAGCACCTCTTTTCTAATGTTTCCGTAGTCCACTGTCGCTGTGATTATAGAAGCTCCTTCTGATGCATCCTTTACATACGAAAAATTCAGCCCAATTATCCCAATGAGCAGGACAGCGCCAACAATTAATACTAAATACAATGTGCCTATTTTTTTCTTCATAATCCCTTATCTTCTGAACCGCAAATTCGCCCCAATTCACATAACGGTTCGATAAGGCTATTTCCGTCGCTTAGAATAATTCTTTTAGGGGCTGGCCTAGAGGTCTTGTCGATCTTGTTAGATTAAAACACGATTTTTAGTGATTTTGTGATATTTTCTGCTTTATGTCACAGATCAATCACTTCAAGTACTATAAAACCAGCCCTGAAATTATCAAACTTGCCGTTATGTATTACGTCCGGTTTCCGCTCAGCTTGCGGCAAGTCGAAGATATTCTGCACGAGCGCGGCATCGATATTTGCCATGAAACAATCCGTTACTGGTGGAACAAATTCGGCATTCTCTTTGCACACGAGATGAAAAAGAAACCTCAATATTTTCGCATCTTTTATTCAGGCGACGGGAAAAGATGATGAACAAATTCCGAAGTTTGAAATCACTCCAGAAATTCACCGCGATCTACTCCACCTTCCTCAACCACTTCAACCATCAACACCATATCGAAACCAGAAATATCTTCAAAAATTTACGCCAGCAATCTCTTGATTCATGGCATCAAATCTGCGTCACCTGAATTTCTACCCCTACACTTTCCGAGGTCAGTTCGATTTAGTCTGACAGCACATTATGTAGAGCTTCGTATGGGAGGGTATGCATATTTTCGTTCATGCGGAATCATTCTTTTGAATTATAAGAAAATGCACTTTGCGTCCTCTTCCAAAAAATATTATCTCAGCGTTATGTGCAGGTAAGTTGAAGAATATGTGGAATTTATTCGGATTTATGTGCAGAAATGAATGAGATCGTATCTTAACGAGGTAAAACACTGCCTTAATAATACCCCAATATTTGTACTGACGAATTACAGTCGAAATCAATTCGATTTAGTCTGACGGCACATTTTTTACAGGATTTATACACGCCACCCGCTTTCAAATGCGCTCTAATGGTAAAAGAGACTTTTTTGGAAGGAATGTGTATGCCCCGCTTGAACCTGTGCACTGTCGCTTTTTTGACGTCAACCTTGTTGTGTGCGCCACAACTGGCACACTCTAACGAATCCGCAAACTCGGTCAAAATTACGGGAAACACGACCTTTGCGTCAGATTATATTTTCCGTGGTTACTCGCAAACGGACGAAAATGCAGCCATTCAAGGCAGTATCGGCGTTACGCATGATAGCGGAGTCTCACTCTCGGTCTGGGGCTCAAACCTTGATTTTACAGATGCCTCGATCGAAGTTGATACAACCCTTTCTTATACATTTCCCGTAGGATCATCCAACGTAACTTTAGGCGGGATTTACTATGCCTATCCCGGCGCGGACGCTGATTTGAATTATGACTATGTTGAAGCTTTTGGTGGTGTTTCACGCAGCTTTGCCGAATATGGTGATTATTCCCTTCAGGCTTTTGTTTCACCGGATTACTTTGCCGGATCGGGAACATCGGTTTATACGATTGCCTCCGCCACTATTCCTACACCGGTTGAAAATCTCAGTGTAGTCGGTTCTGCGGCTTACCAATGGATTGAAGATAACGCTCAGTTTGCTGCGCCCGATTATGCTGATTGGTCGGCAGGGCTAATCTATACCTATCAAAATATTGCGTTTACCGCGCGCTATCAGGATACAAGCGTTCAAAGCTGCAGCAGCCTTTGTGATGCACGCGTTGTCGGCAGTGTTTCAGTGAACTTCTAAAAAGTAAGGAAGATAAGCCATGGATTGGTTATTTATTGCAATTGCAGGTGGATTTTTTGCCTTGTCACTGGGCTTTATTAAAGTCGCCACGAAGTTGACGGAGGAATAAATGTTAACCCTTTATGCGATCTGCGGGATTATCGTCCTGCTCCTCTTTATCTATCTTGTGATTGCCTTGTTAAAACCGGAGATTTTTCCATGATAAACCTTCCTGCCAGCGAATGGGTCCAGTTCGCATTGTTTTTTGTTGTCCTGTTCGGCCTTGCGGGGCCGCTGGGCCTTTATATGGCGCGCGTGTATGAGGGCGAAAAGCATATTCTTTTGCCGGTGCTCGGATGGCTGGAAAAACTTTTTTATAAAGGGGGTGGCATAAAATCCGATGACGAGATGGACTGGAAACAATATGCCCAGTGCGCCATTTTATTGAGTGCGGTGTCCTTCTTTGGTCTTTATGCGTTGTTGCGCCTTCAGGCATTGCTGCCGTTAAATCCGGCAGGCATGGGCGAAATATCGGATCATCTTTCCTTTAATACAGCGGTGAGCTTTATCACCAACACCAACTGGCAATCTTATGGCGGTGAAGCCACGATGAGTTACCTGAGTCAAATGCTGGGTTTGGGCGTGCAGAACTTTCTCTCTGCCGCTTCCGGTATGGCGGTGCTCGTGGCGTTGGTACGGGGATTTGTACGCAAAAACAGCAAGACCATCGGTAATTTCTGGGTTGATGTGACGCGCAGCACGATTTACATCCTGCTGCCCCTTTCCTGCATTCTGGCTCTTTTATTGGTCGGGCAAGGCGTTGTTCAAACCTTCAGTCCTTATGCCGAGGTACAATTGCTTGAGCCGATAGCCGGAGCTGATAATAATGTGGTTACAACGCAAACAATTGCGGTGGGGCCTGCCGCCTCGCAAATTGCGATTAAGCAACTGGGCACCAATGGCGGCGGATTTTTCAATGTGAACTCGGCGCATCCCTTGGAAAACCCGACGCCATTTTCAAATTTCATGGAAATGATTTCTATTCTCCTTATTCCTGCAGCCTTGTGTGTGACCTTCGGGCGCATGGTCGGGGATGTACGGCAAGGTGTTGCGGTGCTGGTGGCGATGACAATAATTTTTGTACCGCTGACCCTCTTTTGTCTGCAGCAAGAATTAAACGGAAACCAGCATTTCAAAGAACTGGGCGTTGCGGATACGGTCAATATGGAAGGCAAGGAAACCCGCAATGGCGTTATGAACTCCGTCATTTGGGCGACGGCCACGACAGCAGCTTCCAACGGTTCGGTCAATTCGATGCACGCCTCATATACGCCGCTGGGCGGTATGGTACCGATGATTCTGATGCAATTCGGTGAGGTGATTTATGGCGGGGTTGGCTCGGGACTCTATGGTATGCTCGTTTTTGTGCTGCTGACGGTGTTCATTGCTGGGCTGATGGTCGGGCGTACACCGGAATATCTGGGCAAAAAAGTGCAGGCGTTTGAGATCAAAATGGCGTCGGTTGCTATTTTGGTGCCGCCGCTTTTTGCGCTGGGTGGCGCAGCCATAGCGGTCTTACTGGAGGCCGGAAAGGCCGGTATTCTCAACCCCGGGGCACAAGGATTTTCTGAAGTTCTGTATGCCTTCACATCGGCTGCCAATAATAACGGAAGTGCCTTTGCGGGTCTGACTGCCAATGCGCCATTTTATGATACGGCGATGGGACTTGCAATGCTGTTCGGGCGTTTCTGGGTGATGTTGCCGGTACTGGCCATTGCCGGATCGCTGGCAGCTAAAAACACGGTACCGCCTTCTGCCGGAACACTTCCGACCCATACGCCGCTTTTTGTCGGTTTTCTGGTGGGGGTTGTGGTGATGGTGGGGGTGTTGACCTATGTGCCGTCGCTCGCTTTGGGTCCGATTGCCGAACATTTTGTCATGCTCGGTAAGTAACCACGATTTTTTAAGAGGTCATTCATGTCATCGCATGCATCGCATAAAATCCCCTTACTGACATCCGCCATTATGGCTGAAGCAGTAGCTGCATCATTCCGCCGCCTTTTGCCCGGCTACCAGCTGCGCAATCCGGTCATGTTCTGTGTCTATGTCGGGGCACTGATCACGGCAGCGCTTGCCGTCTTTCCGATGAAAGAAAGCGGAGAACCTGTCTGGTTTATCGCGGCGATCTCTCTGTGGCTGTGGTTCACGGTTCTTTTTGCCAATTTTTCCGAAGCCGTTGCCGAAGGCCGCGGTAAGGCACAGGCGGGAACGCTCAAAGCTGCACGCAAGGATACAACGGCGAAGCTTCTGGCTAACCCGAACGATCGTGCTTCTTTCAAGAATGTTTCGTCACATGACCTTGTGGTGGGTGACATTGTTCTGGTTGAAGCAGGGGCTTTTGTCCCGAGTGACGGACAAGTTCTAAGCGGTGTAGCCTCGGTTGATGAAAGTGCCATCACTGGTGAAAGCGCACCGGTTATTCGTGAACATGGTGGTGACCGCGACGCGGTGACGGGCGGCACGCGGGTGCTATCGGACTGGGTAGTGGTACGGATTACCGCTGGTCAAGGTGAAACATTTCTTGATAAAATGATTGCCATGGTTGAAGGCGCCAAGCGTCAAAAAACACCCAATGAAATTGCGCTCTCGATTTTGCTGGCGGCTATGACACTGATTTTTTTGATGGCTGTGGTCACGCTTCTGCCCTATTCAATTTTCTCGGTTGAGCGGGCGGGCCAAGGTGTTGTGGTCAGCATTACTGTTCTTATCGCTTTGCTGGTATGCCTTATTCCTACAACCATTGGCGGGTTGTTGTCTGCCATTGGTATTGCGGGGATGGACCGCCTTATACAGGCTAATGTTGTGGCCAAATCCGGACGCGCTGTTGAGGCGGCAGGAGATGTGAATGTTCTGCTTCTTGATAAAACAGGAACGATTACGTTTGGCAACCGTCAGGCTGTCGCGTTTCTGCCGTCAATCCGCTCGGCAGATAGTGAACTGGCCGAAGCCGCGTTTATGGCGTCGCTTGCCGATGAAACGCCCGAAGGCAAAAGCATTGTATATCTTGGTAAGACGTATCACGGTTTGAATGAATCAATATTGGACGTGGAAAAAGCCGAATTTATTCCCTTCAGTGCGGATACACGCCTCTCCGGTATCAAGGTTGATGGCCGCACGATTCTCAAAGGAGCAGGTGATGCAATTGCACGCCATGTTCAATCGCTGGGCGGATCGGGCATTCCCAAAGATGTCAAAGATGAAACCGATAAAATTGCCCGTCAGGGTGGCACACCACTTCTTGTCGCGGATGGGGCTGAAATACTTGGTGTTATCCACCTGAAAGACGTTGTTAAACCCGGAATCAAGCAACGCCTTGCTGATCTGCGCAAAATGGGTATCAAAAGCGTGATGGTCACAGGAGATAATCCTTTGACTGCGGCGTCTATTGCTACCGAAGCTGGTGTAGATGACTATATTGCTGAAGCCACGCCACAGACCAAACTCGATTATATCCGCCGGATGCAAACGGGGGGTGAACTGGTCGCCATGGTGGGCGATGGTACCAACGATGCCCCTGCTTTGGCGCAGGCTGATGTCGCGGTGGTCATGAACTCGGGAACGCAGGCCGCTAAAGAAGCTGGAAATATGGTGGATTTGGACAGTGACCCCACCAAACTGATCGAGGTTGTTGAGATTGGTAAACAAATGCTCATGACGCGCGGTGCGCTCACGACTTTTAGTATTGCCAATGACTTGGCTAAATATTTTGCCATTATTCCGGCTGCGTTTGCTTCGACCTATCCGGCTTTGATGGGCCTCAATGTCATGGGACTAGCATCGCCGCAAAGCGCTATTCTCTCCGCCGTTATTTTTAATGCGCTCATCATCATTTTTCTGGTGCCTCTCGCCCTTAAAGGTGTGGCGTATAAACCCATCGGAGCATCGGCCTTGCTGCGCTATAACACCCTTGTCTATGGTCTGGGCGGCGTGGTGGTTCCCTTTGCGGGGATTAAGGTAATTGATATTCTTCTCTCGGCAATAGGAGTTGTCTAACATGTTCGCGCGCAACTTACGCATAGCACTGGTTCTCTTTATCGGCTTTACCGTGTTGCTGGGATTGGCCTATCCGGCCGTTATAACCGGCATCGCTAGACTTTCTTTCTCTGATCAAGCTGAAGGATCACTTATCTCTGGAAATAAAAATGAGATTATGGGGTCTGATCTGATCGGGCAAAATTTCACAGGGCCGCACTATATGTGGGGACGTCTCTCGGCTACAGGTCCTGTACCCTATAATGCGGGAGTATCATCAGGCAGCAACTGGGGGGTGAATGCACCGGCACTGCAAGATTCAATCAAAGCCCGGGTCGCGGCGTTGCATGCGGCTGACCCCGATAATACGTTGCCCATTCCGGTTGATTTGGTGACCGCTTCAGGCAGTGGCCTTGACCCGCATATCAGTGTTGCAGCTGCTGATTATCAAGCCGCGCGTGTGGCCCGGGTACGCTCCATTTCTCTTGAGGCGGTGCAAGAAGCGATACGTAAATCAACGGAAAAGCGGCAATTTGGCATCTTCGGCGAAGACCGCGTGAATGTCTTGAGGGTAAATTTAATTCTGGATGGAAAAATTTAGCCTTAAGGAAAAAACCTCCCTATACTAAGGCACAATGAAAGAAATAAAACGCCCTAATCCTGATGAAATTCTCAGCGCGGTCGAAGCTCATGCCCGTGCGGCGGGGCGCGGGTCGCTCAAAATATTCTTTGGATCATCGGCTGGAGTTGGCAAAACTTACGCCATGCTTCAGGCCGCAAAGAAAATCTATGATGCAGGCGTGGACGTGATGATCGGGGTGGTTGAAACACATGGTCGTCCGGAAACACTGGCGCTCGTTGAAGGCTTGCCGTATCTCCCGATGAAGCACGTGACGCATAAAGGCGTTACATTGCAGGAATTTGATCTCGATAAGGCTTTGGAGCGTAAACCAGCACTTATTCTAATGGATGAATTGGCTCATAGCAATGCTCCCGGTTCACGTCATGCTAAACGCTGGCAGGATGTTGAAGAATTGGTGGATAGCGGTATTGATGTCTATACGACACTTAATGTTCAGCATCTCGAAGGCTTCAATGATGTGGTGGGGAATATCACGGGCGTAAATGTGCATGAAACTATTCCCGATTCATTTTTTGATGAAGCTGATGAGATTCAACTGGTGGATATTCCAACCGAAGAACTTCTTGACCGCCTTCAAAGCGGCAAGGTTTATATTGCCGAAGGGGCAGCCGAACGGGCCGCGCAGAATTTCTTTAATAAGACAAATCTTATGTCGTTGCGTGAGATGGCGCTACGCCGTACCGCCGAGCATGTGGATGCAGATACGGACATCGAGCGGATTCAGGCAGGACTTTTCACCCCCAATGTGGCGGGCGACCGTGTGCTGGTATGCATCGGCCCTGACAAACTGGCGGCCAAACTGGTGCGATCCGGCTGGCGGCTGGCCAAATCTCTCAAAGCGCCATGGTATGTGATTACAGTTGATGATGACCGGATGGATCTGCAGGATGAAGAAAAAAAGAGGGTCAGGCGCGCTTTGCAGATTGCCGAACAGCACGATGCTCAAATCAATATTTTGCAAGAGGAAAATATAGGTGAATCTATTCTCGACTACGCACGTAGCAAGGGGATTACTAAAATAGTTATGGGCCGGAATATCCGCACCTCTTGGGAACGTCGGATTTATACATCGCTGGTAGAATATATTATCAGCCACAGCGGAGATATTGATGTTTATGTGATCACTGGCACGATGCCCCGTCGTAAGAGATCATGGCAATTGCCGCGCGATAGGCAAACACCGCTGAGTTATCTCTATGCCGTAGGGTTATCGGCTCTGTGCACAGCGGTGGGTTATTCGCTGGGGGCGCTTTTGAAGCCGGCTGATGTTATCATGATTTACCTCATCGGCATCGTGATCTCTGCTGCGCGTTTTGGGAGGTTTCCGGCTCTTCTTTCTGCGCTGGTGAGTGTGGTTAGTCTCAATTTCTTTTTTATTAATCCGCTCTATACCTTGAGTGTGGCGGATGCATCCTACTGGTTTACCTTTCTGGTAATGCTGGCAACTTCTGCGGTCATTTCATCCCAAGCTAGCAAATTGCGCGCTGAAACATTGCGTGCGCGTGGCCGTGAACGTGAGACCCAGATGTTCTATGCCTTAACGCGTGAGATGGTAGCCACACGTGAGAAAAAGGATTTACTTGCTCTTACCCTGAAACATTTAGGGGATGCTCTGGAGGGGCGCGCTCTTATCTGGATAAAGCAGGATGATGGGCGACTTGATGTTAAAGGGGGAGAACCTGAGGGCGACAGGTTGAAGGAAGAAAGTGTAGCGGATTGGGCAACCCAGCATAAACAATCTGCCGGTATGGGAACGAATACTCTCCCGGCAGCCCAGGCCTATTATCAGCCGGTATTGGGAATTGCCTATTCCTACGGAGTAATCTCCTACACACCTTCCGGTGAAAAATCTGATATAAGTGAGTCCGAACGTGATGTTCTCGAGACATTTGCCAGTTTGCTGGCATCATCGCTGGACCGAATTACCGCGGCGCATCAAGCCGAAAACTTGCGTATCGACAATCAGGCCGAGAATGTGCGCAATACCCTTTTAAGCTCAATGTCACATGATCTGCGCACGCCGTTGGCAGCCATCCGTGGTAGCGTAGAAACACTCATTGCAACCGATCAGGACATTTCGGGTGATACGCGGCAGGCCCTCCTCAAATCTATTGGTGATCAAGCTGACCGCCTCACGCGTGTGATGAACAATCTTCTTGATATGACGCGTCTTGAAACAGGTCAGATCAATATTCGTAGTGAAAATTATTACCTGCCCGAACTGATCGGTTCGGCATTGGGGCACCTTCAGGCAACGCTCAAAAATCACCGCATGATGACGTTTATACCGGATAATCTTCCTATGGTATCGGTTGATGCAATTCTGTTTGAACAAGTGCTACAAAACCTGCTTGAGAATGCAGCGAGCTTTTCGCCTCCCGGAAGTAGTATCACGATTCATGTTAAGGTGAACCATAAAGGGTTGTTAATTTCTGTGGCGGATGAAGGAACAGGAATCCCTGATGGAATGGAGCGCCATATTTTTGAAAAATTCTACACCATTGGCCGGAAAGACAGGGCAAGTGGAGCGGGCCTGGGGCTCGCTATTTGTCGTGCGATTATTGAATCTCACGGCGGGAAAATTTGGGCCGAGAAAAAGAATCTGGGGCAGAAAGAATCTGGAGCAACTATCCACATCCTCTTGCCGCCTGCGCGCCTTGTAAAGGATAACACCGTGCAGGAGGATGAAGGATGAGCCAAGCGCCTCATATTCTGATTATTGATGACGAAAGTGATATTCGTCAGTTTCTGCGCACCGCCTTGAAAAATGGCGGCTATGTTATCAGCGAAGGTGCAACAGCCGCCGAAGGTCTCACATGGATTGAACATAAAATGCCCGACCTTGTTATCCTTGATTTGGGGCTCCCCGATATGGATGGTAAGGATGTTCTGATGAGCATTCGCGGCTGGACCAAGGTTCCCGTGATTATTCTCTCGGCGCGGGGGCAGGAAGATGAAAAGGTCGCGGCACTGGAATGCGGCGCAGACGATTACCTGACCAAGCCTTTCGGCATTGCAGAACTTCTGGCCCGTATCAAAGTTTCCCTGCGCCATGCAAGCGTTATTGAAGGGCAAGCGCAGTCTGTTTATCATTTTGGTGATCTGGAGATTGATCAAGAACGGCGCACCGTTACTCTTGCCGGAAAGGCTATTCAACTGACCCCGACGGAATATAAACTTTTGTCAGCTCTTGTACGCCAGCCGGGAAAGGTTCTCACCCAATCGGCGCTTATTAATGCTGTGTGGGGCAAGAGCGCCCAAGGAAATAACCAGTATCTGCGCATTTATATTCAGCGTTTGCGTACCAAACTAGGTGATGATCCGGTGCACCCCAAATATATCATCACCGACTCCGGTATTGGCTATCGGCTGGCATGTGAGTAGTGCGGTTGCTGTTAGACTGGTCTTGTCAGATTAAACCACAAATTTTGGTGATTTTGTGATATTTTCTGGCTTATGTCTAAGATTAATTACTTCAAGTACTATAAAACCAGCCCTGAAAGTCCTACGAAAACTTGTGTTCAGCTACGGCAAACCCCATGAAATCGTCACCGACAAATTGAGTTCTTATAAAGCCGCGCTTGAAGTATGGGCCTTGCGCAGGCGCAAAAAAAATCGCTTAACAACGGAATCGAGAATTCACATCTTTTATTCAGGCGACGGGAAAAGATGATGAACAAATTCCGAAGTCCCAAATCACTCCAGAAATTTACCGCGATCTACTCCACCTTCATCAATCACTTCAATCATCAGCGCCACATCGAAACCAGAAACGTCTTCAAAAATTTACGCCAGCAATCCCTCGATTCCTGGCATCAAATCTGCGTCACCTGAATTTCTACCCCCACACTTTCCGAGGTCAGTTCAATTTAGTCTGGCAGCTCACTGGCAGGTCTTATGAAACCATGCATGGTCACATTTCCACAGCAAGGATTCTCTAATGCTGTGGAAAATGATCAGGATGACGGGCAAACATCACTTTAACTTCTATTTTACCAATATCCTTAGGGTTATCCCCCTTATCAAGCAAGGAGCTGAACGCCCGAAAAGTAAGATCAAGCGGATGCTTGAAAGTTCCGGTGTCGGTAATCCTGACTACGACTGATGCCCCATTATCGGGATTAACCACATGGGCAAAGTAACCAAGTAAGTGTTTCATCTTTTGTGGAACAGCAGCGGTAAATCCACTGGATGTAAAAATTTCTCCGTTTGCGGTTTGGCGTCCCTCAAACTTCTTTCCGCCATAGTATGAAGCTTTACCGCACACAACTTTTGGGCCTTCTTCCTCTCCACAAACTTGACTGATAATTTTACTGTCATGGGCATAGGCACAATATGCCGTACAGTTCAAAGCTGCGGCAAACAGAGCCACGAGTACATTCTTTTGTGCCATATCCATCATCCTCTTTTATATTTGTAGGGCGCGGACCGTATCAAAACCAAGCGCAGATGGTCAATAAAAAATCATTGGGTATATAATTTATTTTGAGAGGCGCGATGGCTTTGACCTGTCTGGGGGAATTCTTCTCTTTGCTGGACAGTAAAAAATTGCTGTAAGGGAAATTTTTTATTGCACAGAACTCCTGTTTATTATACAAGCCCCTTATAACAAGCACGCACGTGCCGATGGCCCCTTGCGCAGAGCCGACTAAGCTTCAGGCAGAATATGGTTACGCAACGACGTTGTCTTTTTGGTAGGGAACGAGAGCTCCCGCAAAGCTGAAAGGAACTTACGTATGACCACTCTTGACCGGGGCGCCAAGTCGTCCCCCTATACCTATTTATGCCCTGAAACACAAAAGAAACAGGGTATTACAAGCCAAACGAGACTTATCAAAGATAAGTCATCAGGCCCTTATGTCTTTGAAGGGGACATTGACACGCTGGTAGCTGAACTACAGCCAACCCTGCCGCTTTACGTGATGCGTCCTGACATCCTTGTGCGTCAGGCTCAGGCCTTCCTGCGCGGCTTTCGCGGAACTCCCATGTATGCCGTAAAAGTTAATCCAGACAAACATGTCATACAAACCCTGTACAAAGCTGGCATCAGGACGTTTGATGTTGCCTCGATCGAAGAGGTTCGTCTTGTTCGTCGCAACGCCCCGAAAAGTACTATGCACTTCATGCACCCCGTCAAAGCCCGTGAAGCAATTGCGGAAGCGTATTACATGCATGGCATACGTCACTTTGTACTTGATACACAACGCGAACTTAACAAAATCCTTGAGGAAACAGGGCATGCTCGTGATCTCACATTAATGGTTCGGATGGCCGTAAAAGGAGAAGATGCCATATTTTCTCTTTCAGACAAGTTTGGTGCAAGCCTTCGGGAAACAGCAAATATTCTTTCGTCGGCACGCGCCGTGGCGAAGAGAATCGGTGTAACCTTTCACGTAGGATCACAGTGTATGGATCCATCAGCTTACCGTAAAGCTCTGGAAACAGCGGCACAGGCTGTCCATGAAAGCGGCACTCATGTGGATGTAATAGATGTTGGTGGTGGTTTTCCTGTCACCTATCCGAACCTAGTACCCCCCAATCTTGAAAGCTATTTCAGTGAAATAGATCAAGCCATCTACGATTACGGATTCGCGGATTGTGAAGTGCTATGCGAACCTGGACGTGCGTTGGTCGCCGAGGCAGGAACAATGATCGCTAGGGTTTATTTGCGTAAAGAAAATATGCTCTATCTTAATGATGGAACCTACGGCGGCATGTTTGATGCCGGAAAACAGTTTAATTTTTGCTTCAGCACGCGCCGTGTTGGTAAAAATTCCGGTCACGGAAATACGCCATTTTGTTTCTCCGGCCCAACCTGCGACTCCGTAGATATGATGAAAGGCCCGTTCATGCTCCCCGATAACACTGATGAGGGGGACTGGATCGAGATTCAGAGCATGGGGGCTTATAGCATGAGCGTTCGAAGCAATTTCAACGGTTTTGGCCGGAGTGTTACTGTGTTTTTAAAGGAGGAAAATAATGTTTAATATTGCCCAGAAACAACAATCCCGTTTCATGACCCCCGGCGAGGGAATGTTCGACATTAAGCCTCATGATGCCGCGTCCCCCGAGCAAGCCAAAGCCTGGATTATTCCCTTTGGTCTTGAAAAGACTGTTAGTTATGGCCTTGGCACGCGCCGAGGCCCTCAAATGACCATTCATGCATCGCATGAAATGGAGTTATTTGATGAGGAGCTCTGGCGGGAACCTTTTCGTGATTTCCATGTTGCCACATTCTATGAGCCTCACATCCCTGATGATCATCAAGCTGCTCTAGATTTACTCTCTTCCTACGTCAGAGAGGCGATGAATGCCGGAAAATTCCCCATGACCATTGGAGGCGAGCATAGTCTGACCCCCGGAGCAATCAAGCCACTGACCGAAAAATATCCCGATCTAACAATTCTGCAATTTGATGCGCACGGCGATCTTCGTGATGAATTCCGCGGAAGCAGGATTTCTCATGCCAATGCTATGCGCCGTAGTCTTGACTTTCCTGGTACAAAACTCGTCGCAGTGGGAATCCGTAGCATATCCCGTGACGAAATTCCCTTCTGGGAAGAAAACCATGATCGCATCACAACTTTTTTTGCCAAAGACAAAAGAAAATGGACACCAGAACAAATTGCACAAGCTGTTGGTAAAGGTCCTGTTTATATCACATTTGATATTGACTGCTTTGATTCCAGTCTTATCCCTGCGACAGGAACACCAGAGCCGGGTGGACTATTTTGGGATGAAACGATGGATATCCTGAAGGCGGTTACAGCAAATGCACATATTGTCGGAGCAGATGTAGTTGAACTTGCACCGCATGACGCTCATCACGCTTGTGACTTTCTGACAGCCAAGCTGATTTATAAAATACTGACCATGAGCCTACCAAGATAAAAAAATGATGTTTATCGTTGGTGGGATAAATTCCTATTCGTACCCCAGCCGATAGCCAATACCATTTTGTGACATGTTACGGATTACGCCAGCAATCTCTCGATTCCTGACATCAAATCTGCGTCACCTGAAATTTTACCCCCTCCGCTTTATGAGATCAGTTCGATTTAGTCTGACAGCACAAAAGATGCCTATTTTGTGTTTGCTCTAGTAGTGGAACAGGCCTATATATAGATCGTTATATCCCCGTCACCCTATCTTAATGCTATGAGGAAAAAGTTATGCGTTGCTTTGCCATTACAATAATGCTTGCCTCTATGTTAGTAACACTACCTCTGACAACGGCGTTAGCACAAAATGCCAATACTACAAATGCCCCAGAAGAAGGAACGATGCCTGGCAATGGCCCTGGCATGATGCGCGGTGGTGGTGCAGGTGCAATGGGGCCCGGCCAGTTTCTTGTTGATCCTTCCACGCTACCTGCCCTGAAGGAGAAACTCAATATCACCGACAAACAAGATTCCGCATGGCAATCATATGCCGACATCATGACAAACACATGGGAAATGCGTGAGTCAATGCGCCAATCAATGCAAGAACAAAAAATGACCATGAAAGAAAGAATGGCAGCGCGCGCCGAACATCAAGAGGCTGGTATGTCTATACACGCTGAAATACAAAAAATTCGGGATGAACTAAGTGCTATTTTAAGCCCTCAACAGCGCGAGATTTTTGACCAGCAAGCACCGTCTATGCCTGCGAATATGCTTCCCCCTCAATAAAAACCTCTCATGAAGAGAGCTTCTTTTAAATCTGCGTCCCCCCTCTTCGCCTGTTAACGAATGCTCCAAATATAGTATTTCTCGAATAAAATTTTTAGCCAGTGAAACATTTTTCCAGACAAAACTATAGACCGCTTGGCGGATCTAAAAACCAGAGTTCCATTATCGAGAGTATCAACGATACACGCCAGTTCCCAGTCGAACGTATGTTGTCCAATTCCTCCACCAAGGTCATCAAGACAATTCAAAGCCGCTGCTTTCCCTTGCAAATCCGCCATATGGGCTTGTTTAGGGGCCCAATCAGGGGATTCATAGCTTGCACTATCACCAATGGCATAAGTTCTGCTGTACCCTTGTACACGGGTATATTTATCCGTCACGATCATGCCACCTTCTGACATAGGAAGAGTTGTCGCCTTAATCCAATCCGGCCCTGTTAACCCGGGCATAAAAATCGTCAAATCTGAATGAAACTTTATTTTTTCTGTCGTAACATCATTGGCTCCAAATTCAATTATTTTGGCACCAAGGCTTACAATCTCTATATCTCTCTTATTTATTAAATTGACCAAACCTGCATAGGCTTTCTCTCCCAATCTAATCCCAGGCTTTTCCGCAGGAGAAAAGAATTTCAAGGTAAATTTATTTCTATCTTTGTATTTACGTAGATACGTATCTATACCAAGCATTAGTTCAAAAATTGGCCCCCCTCGCAAGGCCGTGACTTCTTTGGGATTTCCAGAAAATCCAAATGATATCTCCCCGCCATTCATACTATCGAGTTTTTGTGATATTGACTGAGCGGAATGAAGCCCCTCACAAAGGGTATAGGTATTTTCTATTCCTTTTATATTCTTAATAAATTTTGCGCCAGAGGCAATTATAAGAGCATCATTTCTAACCTCACCCCCATCTTCCAATACAACTCCTCGCCCATCATCAGAAAGCGAGGATACGCGCCCGTTTATCAAATCAACATTATTCCGCGCCAAGAAGTCAGAAAGAGAGACGGTAATATCTTCTCCACGTCGCAATTTGGTTGGTATCCAAATAAGACTGGGATAATAGAGAAATTTATCAGACGGTGAAATAAGCGATATTTTAATCTCCTTATTCCTTCTCCTGATAGTCCTGATAGTCGATATTGCTGCAAACCCTGCACCGATAATACAAATTCCATTCTTGTGTTCCATTTTTATACGTCCCCTCCAAATACTCATTCCTAATGGCATGAACATGAATGTTCATCTGAACAATCCTGATTATTAAACTCTGGCAATATTTGACCATTCTTGACAAAATCTATAATAGCATCTTCAATATCATTCGTTCTCGTAAGGCTCGCCGTGATATTTCTGTGCTTCATCTTTTCTAGAAAACCTTTCCCAAAAGAAAGCGACAAGAGCACATTCACCCCATCCAATGGATGGCTCTCTCCACAAAAATTAGAGAATGCAAGTTCTTGAGGAAGAGACAGCCTTTCTACTTCATGTATTCCTCCTGCCTCAACCTCATAAATAATATATTTACGGCATTTACCCGCATGATTGGTCACTGTTTTAAAATTCTGGGATGTCACGGCTATTCTCATATTTTTGACTCCTTCGATAAATCAATAATGGTATTCATTTTTTCTGCGGTTTTTATGTTGTGTGTAATAACGATCAGGCATTTATTCGGTGTGTTGGTAATAATCCTGTCCATAATGCTTTGTTCCATTACATCATCAAGACCTTCCCCAACTTCATCAAGGATAAGAAATGGCGATTCTTTGAGTAGCGCACGAGCTAAAGCCAGTCGCTTTAACTCGCCGCCAGAAATATTAAACCCATTTTCACCGACATAGGTCTGATAGCCTTTGGGAAGATTCCTAATAAAATCGCTTAAGCCTGCGATTTCACACGCCTTCTCCAATTCATCTGCCTCCACATCAGGCTTTGCAATGCGCAGATTATCTTCAATCGTGCGGTCAAACACGTAGGGACGTTGCTCTACAACTGAGATTTGTGAAATATCGGGCGTTATGACTTCTCCCTTATCGGCCTCATAGAATCCAAGTATCAGATTCAAGATAGTTGTCTTCCCTGATCCTGTCTGCCCTATAAGCGCAATCTTATCACCAGCCTTCGCTGTAAAGGAGAGGTTCCTTAAGATAGGACAACCAATGTCATATGAAAAACATACGTTTCGGAATTCGATTAAAGAATTTTGGTTTGAGACAGGATTATAATGTGGCCTATTTTCTTCACTCAACTCAAATACACGCTGCATGGCCGCAGCAATTTTAGGGATGGACTGTATAGCCAGAGGAATCTTGCCGATTTCATCAAACGACACCCATGCGAGCATCACAATCATAACCAGAACAGGAA
The DNA here is from genome assembly GCA_041674725.1 of Pseudobdellovibrionaceae bacterium. GTDB lineage: Bacteria > Pseudomonadota > Alphaproteobacteria > Micavibrionales > Micavibrionaceae > UBA1573. Next base: position 88,208 of record JBAYVC010000005.1, read on the forward strand.
TCTTTATTTCAATGCTCACAAGCTGTGGGAGTAACATAACCAATGCTGCGAGCAGAGAAAACTGAGAACACAGGATAATTGCAGATTGGGCAATAGATAGACTACGATTTATAAAATTTTGGTGTTGGTTTATTCGTTTGATATGTTCTTGCCATGAGGATAGAGATTTTGCCGTTTGATTCAGCATCAGTAGCTCGCGCGCCCCTTGCATATTAGCCGCCAATTCGGCACGCGCATTGCCGCTGTCCACAAGAAACTGACGTTCATACTTCCTAGAATATAGAAAGCATATTAGCGGAATGATGACAATTGATGTCACCATCAAGACCCCGACAACGATACTTAAAGCTGTAGAATATATCCCTATAACCACAGTGGCAAGAACGAGACTACTCATCGAGGTTAAGAGCGGAATGACGAGATTCAAATAAAGCTGGTCAAGTACGTCTATATCATTCTTAAGACGACTGAGCATATCACCGGATCTAATAATTTTCTTTAGTTTTATCGGGGAATATCCTTCAAAAACGCTATAAAGTTGAAGACGAAGAGTTCCCAGTATCTTAAATGTGGCATCATGCGTAACAAGACGTTCAAGATATTTCCCCCCTGTGCGAATAATAGCGCACGCACGAATAACTGCGGCGGGAGTAAAATAATTTATGGCTACGCCTGAAATTCCCGCCAATCCCATGGCTGTAATAAACCAGCCCGATGTGGCAACCAGCACAATACTGGAAAGCGTTGTAATAACAGCCAGAAGGACACCAAGAATTAGAATCCAAGTATGTTGACGATATACGCTTACCAAACGGAAGATATTACGCATTTTTCTGCCTTCCGTTTTCTAAATGAATAATCTTTATATCCGCACCCCGAGCTACGGTGTGGTGAGTTATACCGATAATGATTTTTCCAGATGCCTTAAGACAATTTATTTGCTCTAAAATTGCAACCTCTGTTTCCCTATCCAGCGAAGCGGTTGGTTCATCTAGCAAAATAATCGGCGTATCACGCAACACTGCCCGAGCAAGGGCTAACCGCTGGATTTGCCCACCCGAAAGCCCCACTCCTTTATCAAAAACTTTGCTCTCATAACCCTGCGGAAGAGATTTTATTTCATCATGTATGCAAAATTTTATACAAACATCCTGGATTTCTTCGCGGGATATTTCCCGTGTACATCCCATGCAAAGATTGTCCATAATAGTCCCATGAAACAGAATGGGACTTTGTGGGACCCATGAAATCTTACTCCGCAAGCTCTCAATACTAAATTCTCTTACATCAACTCCATTTATTCTAACTTGTCCGCAGGAGGGCGTAATAAAACCCATCAGAAGAGAAAAAATTGTACTCTTCCCTGCTCCTGAAGGCCCCATAAACGCTATATGCTCTCGTGAGCTTGCTTGGAAACTGACATTTGAAATAGCCGGACTATCCTTCTCTGGATAAGTATAAACAACATCATCAAATTCGAGACTATCAATTTTATCTGGCACGTTCTTTTGTGATGTAGGAGCTATATGGCGTGGGGCAGCTTCAATCTCGATAATTTTTTCGATAGCAGCTTCAGATTCCATTCTGGCATGGTAAGCTACCCCCATCTTACGAAGCGGCAGATAGAATTCAGGGGCCAGCAGCAAAATAAAAAATCCATTAAAGAAATTCATTTCTCCCCAGAATAAACGAAAGCCAATCAAGACAGCTATCAGGGCAATACTAACTGTTGCAAAAAACTCAAGTGTTACAGAAGAAAGAAAAGCCAGTTTCAGAACAGACATTGTGCTCAAGCGATAGTTTTCCGAGCTATCTTTGATAACTGTTCTTTGGGTCTTTGCCGTATCAAATATCGCCAAAGTCGGAAGACCTTGAATCGTATCTAAAAAGCTATTGCTCAGGCGATTCATGGATTGCCACAATTCCTGATTTTTTCTCTCGGCTTTATGCCCGATTAGAATCATAAAAAGTGGAATAAATGGTGCGGTAAAGAGCATAATCAGAGCTGATACCCAGTCATAGAATAGCACAGGTACCCATATTAAAACTGGAATAATGACGGACAATCGACGCGCTGGAAGATAGAGTTGATAATAGCCCCTGATGGTTTCTGTAGCATCAAGAAGTGCCGTGCTTAAAGCACCGCTTCCTATTTTATTTAGGTATATCGGCGAAGCCTTCCAAATATTCTGATAGCTTTCCTCTTGTAGGGCATATTTGACCCGCTCGCCAGCCTGAAAGGCCTGTCGCTGCACTAGATAAATGGTAAATGATCTGATGATAAGAAACCCGAGGAACAGATACAGATATGGATATGACCAATCTATTGACCTGCTCTCGAAACCAATTCCGTTGATTATGAAAGCAAGAATCCATGCCTGCCCTATAATAGCGACACCACTTATAGCCCCATAAAAAACAGAGCCACGAATCTCTGATGAAGATAAGTGGCTAAGCTCTTTTAGTTTCTGGGAGGGTAGAACCAACACTATCAGCTTACTTCTGGCTATTCTGGTTCTCGCTATCCTCACGAGCATCATACCACATCACATTTATAACCCCTAGAGCCAACGCCGCCGTAAGACCAAGTATCCAAGTAAAATACCACATGTTATCAATCCTCTTAATAAGCAGAATGGGATCTGCGGTTAATTTCTCCAACTGTGACTGTTCCCCACATTCTTCTGTAACACCATACAGTATAGAGAAGAACAATCGGCAGGAAGATCACAACAGCCCAGAACATGACTGTCAGTGTCAGGTGGCTCGATGGAGCGTCCCATATGGTCAAACTAGAATTTGGCTGAGAACTTGATGGCATAACAAAGGGAAACATGGACAGCCCTGCTGTTGATATAATTCCAGCCATGCACAATGAACTTGTCACAAAAGCAATTCCAGCTCTTCTGAAGTAAGACAACAAAATAGTCATAAATCCTCCTACAAAAGCTATAATTGGTGCAGCCAACGATATCGGATAGTTTTTATAGATATCAAACCATGCCCCTTTTGCCATCACAACCTCTTTTGCCAGTGGGTTGGGAAGAGCATCCAAAGCAGGTTGAGATACAATTCTATACCCATCAATTCCGTAGTACACCCACACACCTGCCAACGCAAAGCAAGTAATTGCAACAGCAGAAAATGCCATAGCTGATTTACGTGACCGTTCTGCAATTTCATTTTCTGTGCGAAGCTGCAACCATACAGCCCCGTGAGCCGTTAGCATCGCGAAACTGATAACCCCAGCCAGCAAGGCAAATGGATTGAGCAAAGGAAGCAAGGCCATGATGAAAGAGCCTTCGTAATGAGATCTTAGCATATCATCAAGATAGAATGGCACGCCTTGTAACAAATTACCAAAAGCCACACCAAATATCAGTGATGGAACGGCTCCGCCTGCAAACAGCCCCCAATCCCATGCTTTTCTCCAGCGTGCATCACCGATTTTTGAGCGATAATCAAAGCCAACTGGCCGAAAGAACAAAGAGAAAAGAACCAAAAGCATCGCCATATAAAAGCCAGAGAATGCCGCGGCATAAACACTCGGCCACGCAGCAAATATGGCTCCACCTGCAGTGATGAACCACACTTGATTTCCATCCCAATGAGGCCCGACAACATTGATTACAACGCGGCGTTCCTCATCGTTTTTTCCAACAAATGGAAGAAGGTTCCCTGCCCCCATATCCATTCCGTCTGTGATCGCAAAGCCAATCAACAAGGCTCCGACCAAACCCCACCAAATCAATTTGAGAGTTTCATAATCGAATATCATTATCATTATCTCCTATAATTTCTCGAAATGGTATTTGTTAGTATGAAGCGAGCTTGGGCCAATCTTCGCAAACTTGAACATGAGGTACATTTCAATAGACAGCAGAAACGTATAGAATAAAACAAATCCACTCAGACTAAAGATAATGTCTGTTGTTGTGAGACTTGACGTGGCCAAGAAAGTTGGCAGAACATCAGAAATAGCCCATGGTTGACGTCCATATTCTGCGACAAACCAGCCTAATTCTGCAGCCAACCAAGGGACAGGAATGCTGTAGAGAAAAAGGCGTAGCAACCATTTCTTTTCAACAAGCCTGTCACGCATATTGTAATAGAACCCGAGTACAATCAAAGTCAGCATATAGAAACCAAATAGGACCATCAAACGGAAGCTCCAGAACATGGGGGCAACGGCAGGAATACTATCCTTTACTGCTGCTTTAATATTCTGCTCTGTTGCCTTGGCAGGATCCTCTACATAGCGCTTGAGTAAAAGCCCATATCCCAGATCTTTCTTGACCTCATTAAATCGGGACGATGTTGCCTCAGATTTGTCGCCAGCACGAATCTTTTGTAGAAACCCATAGGCTATAATTCCATTACGTACCCTCGCCTCATTCTCAACAAGGATGTCCTTTATCCCCTTAACCTCTTTGTCTGTAGAGCGCGTAGCGATAAGGCCCAAAGCCCAGGGAACTTTAACGGCATTATCAACCTCCATAGTTTCATCATTCGGGAATCCAACTATAGTAAATGGGGCGGGAGCCGGTTCTGTTTTATACTCCCCTTCGATAACCGCCAATTTTGTTTGCTGGGCATGACCGAGTGTATATCCACTTTCATCACCAAGTACGATAACGGATAGAATTGCCGCAAGACCAAATCCGACTGCAACAGAAAAAGACCGCTTTGCAAAGCCAAGATCGCGGCCTTTCAGCATATAAAAAGCACTAATTCCCATGACAAACATCGAAGCTGTCACATATCCTGCCGCAACGGTATGGATAAATTTTGCTTGTGCTACAGGATTAAAGACTACTTCAGCAAAACTAACCATTTCCATTCGCATGGTTTCTGCCGAGAATTCTGACCCTACTGGAAACTGCATCCAGCCATTTGCGACGAGAATCCAAAGCGCCGACAAATTAGATCCAAGTGCCGCAAGAAAAGTTACTGCTAGGTGCTGGACCTTGTTCAAGCGATCCCAACCTAAGAAAAACAAACCAATGAATGTTGATTCCAAGAAGAACGCCATCAGCCCTTCAATAGCCAGAGGGGCACCAAAAACATCCCCTACATAATGCGAATAATATGACCAGTTTGTTCCAAACTCAAACTCCATGGTAAGCCCTGTTGCTACTCCAAGAGCAAAGTTAATACCAAAAAGCTTGCCCCAAAATTTGGTCATATCACGGTAAATTTCTTTTCCAGTCATTACATAGACGGACTCCATAATAACCAATATCCATACCATTCCCAAAGTTAGAGGGACGAATAGAAAATGGTAGAGCGCTGTCGTGGCGAACTGAAGGCGAGAGAGATCTACAAATAGTTCATCAATCATAGCATATATCTTTCTGCATATTTCCAAGCAATTGTGCCGTGCATTAATAATTACACAGCAACGTTTCCTTGATTGAATATCAAGGCACCCCTCTCAGCGCTCATGGCTGGTTTGCCAAAAATCTCTGTAACGGAAAGGAACAAGAGCTTTCTTTTTGTTGGCTCCATGGAACCTAAGAGGGATACCCAAGAAAGATATAGTAATTTTTGATATAAAAATATATTGGACATTTTGTCCAATGGGCGTTGAGGTGTTATATTGGATTGTGATTGCACAAATAAATTGAGAATGGAATTAGATAGTGGACGAATTAAGTGCTAAATCAGATATGGAGGCTTGTCGGGAAAATCTATTGCAGCTAGCCTATCTTCGTTGGCTCGCAATCTCTGGATCCGCAACCACTATCTTAGCCGTTCATTTTATGTTGGACATACCACTCCCTCTTGAAAAAATGTTAGGTGTCACAGCCTTCCAGATCATTTCAAACCTATATATACATATAAGATATTTTTATAGACATCGGATCACAAATAACGAATTATTTTCTCAACTGCTGGTCGATGTTGCCGCATTTACTGCACAAATATATTTAAGTGGCGGTGCGTCAAACCCTTTTGTCTCGCTCTTCCTTCTGCAAGTTACCATAGGAGCAGTTCTATTACCTCCAATTCTCACTTGGATTCTAACTTCAATTACAACGCTCTGTTATATATTTATTTCAATTTATTATGTCCCCGTCTCCAGTTTGGAACATCATCATGGCAGTAGTTTTCAACTTCATATCATTGGGATGCACGTTGCTTATTTGTTGGCATCCTGTTTGCTCGTTTTCTTTATAAGTCGGATACGTTCTAATCTTGCGGATCGAAATAAAAAGCTGGAAAGTTTTAAACGACAAGCGATTGAGGAAGATCATATTATTCGCTTTGGTTTGCTTGCAGCAGGGGCGGCTCATGAGCTGGGCACCCCTCTTTCAACAATATCTGTTATTTTAAAAGACTGGGAAATCCTAGGAATTCCCCCTTCCGAAGAAACTCAAAAAGATATTGCTTCTATTTTAGGTGAGATCGAACGATGCAAAGATATTGTGAATGGGATTATAGTTTCATCCGGAGACGTAAGAGGTGAGTCAGCCTCTCTATCAACAATATCTGCTTTCTTAGATGGGGTTTTTTCCTCTTGGAAGATATCAAGAGGTCCCGCTTTGGCGATTTATAATATGAGCGTTGAAGATGACTACTTGATTGTAGTCGATAAGGTTCTGGAACGTGTTCTTTTTAATGTATTTGATAACGCGTTAGAAGCATCTCCAGATTGGGTGGATGTAGATATTACTGCAAAAAATGGTACGCTTACTATAATTGTTCGTGACTTCGGGATTGGGTTTCCCCAAGATATTCTAGAAAAACTAGGAAGCCCCTATACATCTACAAAAAGCGGATCTGGGAGAGGCCTAGGGTTATTTCTGGTAATAACTACGATCAGAAAGCTAGGAGGAAAAACGACCATACGTAATTATGATCAAGGAGGAGCAGAAGTCGTAATTAGTCTCCCATTAGAGAGTTTGAGGATAAAGGAATGATTGAGAAAAATTTACCAAGAGTATTGATTGTAGAAGATGATACTGTGTTTCTGGAGAATCTGAAACGTTCCTTTACAAAAAGAGGTTATGAAGTTTCTATGGCCTCCAATACTGTTGAGGCCATAGAGATCGCCAAAAAATTTTCGCCGGAATTTGCTGTTGTTGATCTGCGGATGCCAGGCCCCTCCGGATTGGAATGTGTTAAGGGCCTAGTGGCCTTGGACCCCACAACTCACATTGTTGTCTTAACTGGGTTTGCAAGCATAACAACTGCGGTTGAGGCTATAAAATTGGGTGCTTGCCATTATTTACCAAAACCAGCAAACACCGAGGATATTATTGCCGCTTTCAATAATATAGGAGGGAAAGTAGACGTAGATATCTCTTCCAATAAAACATCGCTGAAAAACATAGAATGGGAAAAGATACACCAAACACTTGTTGAAACAAATTTTAACGTATCCGAGACCGCCAGAAGATTAGGAATGCATCGAAGAACTCTGGCAAGGAAGCTTGAAAAAAAGCAAATTAAATAGAAAATAACCTTGTCGGTCTTGCCAGATTAAACCACAAATTTTGTTGATTTTGTGACATGTTACGGATTACGCCAGCAATCTCTCGATTCCTGACATCAAATCTGCGTCACCTGAACTTTACCCCCTCCGCTTTATGAGATCAGTTCGATTTAGTCTGACAGTGTCCTTACAATATATCAAAAAGCTTTCTCTTATGCGAAATTCGGTCGGTCAAATGCCGCCATGGATTTCTGTACGGGATTACGAACTGGGAAAGTCTCAAGCCACACTGCCATAGCCTCAAACTGCGCCATGACAGATTCCGGAACGCTCTCCCCGTGCCCTTCTTTTTCCAAAAGGAGGGAGGCCGCCATAAAGGCAAACATCGCACTATGACTTTCGAATGACTGCTTGAGGAAGATGGAATCAAGTTTTATCATCCTAACATCACTGGCATCGTCTCCTGCCTTGAATTGGTAATCAAACGGAGGGTTGTCACCGCGAATATAGTCCCATATGGGTTCGTCAAGAAGAACCCAGCTCAAGCGTGTCTCGATCCAAGCCTGATTAGTTACCCTGTTGCTGTTCAGAACAGGCCCAGCATAACACTCATGACCCTGACCAACAATCTGCCTTAACCTCGCCATAAACTCAGGATCAATATCCCTGACCTGCTCCATCTTTAACTGGGTTTCAATCTGCTCACGAATTTCTTGAGCATGTTCAGAGGAGATCACGCCGCCGCGCGACTTGCGACTTCCTGTTTCCTCAGTATATCTTTTCTCGATTTGTTCCCGATAGTACGGCAGGAGATCTATCGATCCACTGACCATCTCTTCAAAAAATTCTTCCGTGCGGCTTTGCAGAATATCTTCGTGGGTCGAGGCGCCCACCCCACCGGATGATTTTACAAAGCCTCCGGCAAAAGCAGGAGCGTTGTTATCGTGTTTGCGCAAAATCACTCGGGTATAAAGCCGTGTCATTCCCTGCTCGTCCTTATGAAACATCATCAGGCCGTTATCAATTGCGTGATTCGGGCCAAACTTTCCCAGAACACCACGCCCATTGAGACCCGTATTCATATAGGGGTTTCTTGGGTAACCCTGTGCATCGAAACCGTAGCGTATTCCTGTGTTGGTAGCTCTATCTCCTTCATTCCACCTCTCTCCTGCTACTAGAGGATTTTGCGGATCATCCGCCCACGGAGCCCCTATGATCGATGGATGCTCGAAATAGGGGGGATGGTTGCAGCTACGTTTGATGCCTCCAAAGCGGCTTTCAACACCCAAAGTTTCGAGACGGGCAATATCCATTGCCATCCCTCCCTGAATTAGTCGCTTCACCAGATCCAGCACATGGTTTCTCACATTACCACCCGCAGCTTCGTGAAAATCTTTTTGTAACTGCGCAATTGCGTGAGGATAGGCCTTCATGATTTATAGTCCCCTTATAGGTTATAGAGCAGAAAGTAATCACGAAGTCTCATGGCTGAAGTGCTCTTATCTCGGCAATCAATCGAGAAGGGCTATCTTGCGCCGCCTCTCCCAAAACCTGTCCCCAACCCCGGTCCCTGACTCTCTCGTAAAGACCTCTCAAATCCACTTCTTTGGACTCCTCTGCGCTTTTGACTTCTCTGCCAAAAGCCTGAACAAAGGCCTCGTCCTGCCATGCCCTGCGCTCGAGAAGCGGTTTGTCGATTTCATTCCAGTCAAGACCTTCCTGCTGTGCCCAGTCGTACATAATATGAATGCCCAATAACACCAGTTCATCCCTTCCATTACCACTGAGATTTGGTGTACGCAGCGATGTCTGGTGGTCAACATTCTCGCCAAAGGTCGGCGCCACAGGTGAGGCATGGATTTTATGCTGCGCCATCGCCCAGCGTTTGTAACGAACACTGAGCATATTATACAGGTCGTTCTCGGATACTCCGTCAAACAATGTGTCTTTACGGCAATCATCAAAAATTTCTTGCGCATTCATCCGCCGCGCGCCATTCAACGTATCTATACGCTCGTAAAGCATCCGCCGCGCCAGAGCATTAAGCTGCGGAAAACTGCATTGCAAAGCATCTTCGTCATTTTGAAGAACTTTGCCATCGGCTGACTTTGGCATCAGTTCGGCTGTAGGTTTATTCTTGAGTGTAGCCCCCAAAGATGTGACTGGCCCCATAACGCCCTCCAAACCATGCTGGTAAAGGTAGCGCATCATATCAAGCTGATAGGATTTCGGGATATGACCGTTGAGGTTAATTGTCCCGCTATGCAGATCCCCGCCAAATGTTGCGTAGGCATTGCGCGCTTCATCAAGGTTGGGGTTGGCAATTGCCATCTTTCCTTCTTTATTAGCAAAGAGCATAACCAAAACCTGCCGCGCCCGCGCCTGAATATTCTCGTACGCGATACCATCAGTCGCACACACCAAATCACCCAGTACCGGATATTTGTTTTTCAGGATTACAGCCTGTTTTTGGCGGTCATCATCACTGACACTATTCGGATTGAGGTTAAAATATTCCGCAACGTCGCGGATCAATGTTTCCTTCACTAAAGGATCAAGAGAAGTTGTATCCTCAACCGCAAACAGGACACCATAAAAATCAATCAAATCCTGCACATTGCGGGTCTTAAACTTTCCACCAATCCCCTTGACCGTCTGCCCCGATAAAGGATCATAACCGCCTTCAATCAAGGTACGGGCCGCAGTAATGGTGTCTTGGGAACTGTTATGAGTGCCCATATAAACGCATGAAAGCATATCTTGAAGGGCCATACGAGCTGCAGCATCTGTACCACCCTCCGCATAAGCCGCGCATATTTCGGCCTTTTGCTTAAGCCCCAATTCATTACAAAACGCATCAACCCCAAGCTCTGCAATACCTATATGAACCATGACCGAAACCATCACGGAATTAAAACCGGAATCAGCTCCGCCGCTCAAAGCCTCCATAATCCCGCGCGATCCCGTCTTGCGCATATAATCAAAGAGCCACAACGCCGTATCGCGGATAATTTCTTCATAGTGGCGGTTAGGATTATCTGCCTTGTCCCACTGTGCGCTTGACTCCGCTGCAGGAAATAGGTGGCGCGCATTAGTAGCATCCCGAAAGCTACGTTGAAGAAGAGCATGAGCTTTATGCTCTGTAGCGGGACACGCGGGGTTGATATCCAGAGCCACAGAATTTGCTGCCACGCGCGCGAAACTGATCCGCTTTCCTTGCGCTAAAACTTTGTCATCCTGCACGATCAGGCGATGACCAAATTGGGCAAATGTTGACCCACTTGATCCAAGTCCATCTGTATCAATTACAACGTCGGCAAAACGGGCAGCGAGTTTATCGAGATGCACATGACGGTCGCTTTTATCACGGGAAGGGGGGCTGGCATTTGCAATAAGCAAGACTAGCCCATCGCGTCCCTCAAGATATCTTTCATAGAGCGGAATGACGTTCAATTTTTCGTAGCGACTATCATCGTGGGGAAATCCGTCATAACGCGTGGCCACCCATTTTTCTTCACAAATTGCCTGCGCCAGATTAAAGGCACGCTGCCCATCGGTTACATGAACAATAGGACGCCCGAAGGGAATAGTGCACCCTGAGGCGATTTCAAGATCAATCGTACCTAAGTATCCCCCGGCCTGATTTGCGGCTACCGTGCTCCATTCATTGAAATAGCGTTTCTCATAGCCACGGCCATCATTGTATAAATTGGCCTTGGCCGTCATGGCCAGAATACGTCCATTACTGATCAGGGTTTGCACATTAAAAGGGAGATTGAGACGGTCATAGAGTGGACTCTTGATATACTCTTCCCCACCCTGATCTCGTCTTTGAAGACGCCATGGATGTCCAAGCGAGATAATCAGGTGCGGATCAAGCGCGGCTGCATAGGCAGCAACATCCTCAAGAGAGGCCAGAATACGGCGGTTGTCGGTTTTCTGGAAGTCATCACCCGCATCATAGCCCGTAACAGCCAATTCCTCGAGACTTAGAATATCGCTCTTTCGCTCGGCAGCAAGCTTAATGGCCGCAAATATGTTGGACATATTGCGCGGCCAGTCCAGTGCTGTCTGATTTAAAGACGCCTGCGTAACAATCAGCGGTATTTTATCCGTCATACCACAAACCTAGGCAGGGCCGCTCGCCCTCAACAGAATTTGCGGAAGTTCAGCAGCCGAGACAACTTTTACGCCGGCTTCCTGAAGCTGGCGATCCATATCGGTTTCAGTTGTATTGCCTTCGCTGGTCGGCATGGCAATCGACCGCGTTGCATCTTTGACAACAATAGCCTCAAAGCCTTCTTTACGTGCATCAAGCGCGTGATACCCAACGCAAAAATCATAGGCAAGGCCACAAAAGACGATGCGCGAAATTCCGGCATCCTTGAACGCATCAGAGAGAGTTTTTCCATCAGCAAAAACAGGTTTTGAAACCTTATCGTTCTCGAAAAATCCTGAGTATGAATCTACGTCAGCATTTGTTCCCTTCTGCAAAATCATATCGGAAGGCGACACTTCAAGGTCTTCACAAAAATTTGCGCCATCAGTACCTTGTACACAATGATCTGGCCACAAAACCTGAGCTCCATAAGGCATGTCAACCAAACTAAACGGCTGGCCGCCTTCATGATTACTGGCAAACGATTTGTGATCTGCCGGATGCCAGTCCTGCGTCAGAACAACTACATTGAAGTGATAGAGGAGATCATTAACGACAGGTACAATCTCATCCCCTCCGGCCACGGCAAGCTTTCCTCCGGGGCAAAAGTCATTTTGCACATCAACAACAACCAACGCAGTATTTTCCGGTGAATTCCAAGTCATTTTCTTTCTCCTTTTTAAATTTTAAAAATAAATTCACTAACTCACCAAATTGGCTTCGATCGTATTACCCGCGCGTTTCAGGCGGCGCGCCATCGCTTCCTGACGCTGCAAGAGGCCTTCTTCAACCCCCACCACCAGTTCATGCGGGTTAAGCAAGCGGCGATGCGATGGATCGAGCATCTCAAGGCGTCCTAAGGCGCGTTCACGCGCAATATGCACGGTCTCAATATCTCCGACCAGAATGCCTTGCAGGAAAACAGGCTGGAGCGGACGATAAGCGCGAACGCCTGCATTGAAATGTTTAGACAAGATATGATTGTCGCGGCGCACCGACATGATATCCCGTGACAATCGTCCCGAAAACAGATCGGACGGATCATCATAAGCAATCGGATCAATGTCCCATTCCGGATAAATCGTATCACCATCAAAAAGCAATTTACCGTCTTCTTCTTTCAGATAACGGATCAAATCAAGTTCGCCCGGGTAAGTCATCTTAATCGCCTGATTGGACAGCTTCATCACATCCCGCACCTTGTCGCGAATGGCGTCAGGACTGACAGCGCCTGACCGGACAGCCGCTTTCATTGCCATGATTTCGTCATGCGTCAGGCCGTTTTCATAGATGTTACCAACCTTATAAACACCGCCAAGCGCCGGTTGCTCACTCAACGTCACAAGGTTCGTACCAACGGCATACATGTCAATTGGCGCGCCTTGCTGCTCCAGATCATTGATAATCCGGCTATCCAGATCATTTGAAACCACAATTTTTGCCGATGCGAACCCAGCCTCATCCATCAACTTACGCGATTCTTTCGAGAGATAATTCAAATCACCAGAATCAAGACGGATGCCCGCAAGCTTGATATCCCGCTCCTTGCACACTGCAATCGCGCGTTTTACGCCTTCCAGCGTATTATAGGTGTCAACCAAAAAAATCCCAAGGTAAGGATTATGTTTCGACCATTCCGAAAACGCGTCAAGCTCGTCCTCATGCACCATGATATAGGCATGTGCCATGGTACCAATTGTTTTGATCCCATACACACTTTCGGCCCAGCAATTGGAACTCGCATCCGCCCCGCCCACATAGGCCCCGCGCGTCGGCGAAAGACCGCCCACGGCCTGCGCACGGCGAAGACCAAATTCAGCAACCGGCTTCCCCTTGGCAACGGTCTTAAGAATGGAGGCATAGGTCGCAAAATTTGATTGCGAGTTCATGGTGTTCAAAATCGCGGCTTCAACGGCCAGACACTGCCAGATGGGGCCGGATACTTTGTAAATCGGCTCGGACGGCAGGGCAATCTCGCCCTCCGGCATCATATCAAGGTTTAGCCCAAGTTTGGCATTCTTGAGCATCTCAAGAAACTCGGGCTGAAAAACCTTTTGCTGTGTTCCCGTTTGCGGATCAAGCACCGTCTTGGCCGCCAAACGGCGAATATCGCGGTCAGTAAATTCCCAGTTCTTATCGAGCCATTCCGAAACAATATTTTGCCCCGCCGTCAAAAGATAAGCGGCATTGAACGGTGTTTTGCGGACAAAGGCATGAAAAGTTGACTGCTGCTCATGGCGCCCCTCCAGAAACAGAGCCTGCGCCATCGTCAGGGCATACAAATCCGCCCACATGGCGCTTGGCGCCGCCAACGGCTCTTCATAATCTGCATCGCGTCCTACATATCCCATTTTTTCTCCTACGCTGGTTTAAGTGTTGCAAAGGCACGGTGCGACGGGTCGTCCATCAGGAATAACTCGACACGGTGTGCGTGATCTTTTTCAATGACGATCCGCGCAAACGGATCATCTGCCTGCGGGATAATACACAGCCCGTCATATTGCAGACGTACAGGGCGTTTTTCCGGCGACAATATACGGACATCAAACCGCGTGTCATCTGCCGCCACAATCGGCTTAAATCCATCTTCAGGTTCGTAAATTCCTTTTCCCGCCACCGCAATTCCTGAATTGCGGATATCAATGGATGACCCGCCATACGTCCGGTTAATCGCCGTTGACCCCAACGCCGTTGCAATAATAAGCCCATCACCCATCAAACGCAAAGGCCCAATGACCGACCCACCCACGCCGCCCGAGCTAACCGTCAATTCAGCCAGCATTGCCTGCCCGCTATTTTCACTCGGCATGGCTTCGTTAAAGGCCCGCAGCACATCAGTTTTGCCGCTGCGGTAATGTACATGAATGGCGAGAGGATTAACATCATAGCCTCTGGCGCTCTCTAGCCCTCGCGCCAACTGCTCAGCCGAAACTATACCGCGGTTTGTCCAAAATCCCCTGCTGTTGCTCAAGGGCGGCACAACCCCGAAGACGCTTTGCCCGTTATGCGCACGGCGAAACGCCTGAAGTAACATACCGTCACCACCCACACTGACAATCATATCGGCTTCATCAAGTTCAAACTGACCAAAACCGGAAATAAGTTCACGGCTGAAAGCCGCAATCTCAGGCTTACCCGATTCAAACATAAAATGGATTCTATCACGCACCATTTTACCCCATCTTCCGCTGCATGGCAGGATGAGGGGCAACGATCTCTTTTACATGACGGTACAAAAGCTCCTGCGTTGGCACGAAAGAAATTTTATCAGCGATAGCGGGGCCATATTGCTGCCGGAAATTTTCAAACTCTGCACCACGTGCAACCGTATCGCCCAACCCAACATGATCAATAACGCCATCACCAACAAGTTTGGCAAGACGCTCCCATGCAGGATGGCTCAAAACTGGATGGGACGCATAAAAGAATACCCGCGACGCCCCCTTTCCACGTACCAATTCTGCACTTTTCATCGCCGTACCAAATGTATCGACCATGTCATCCACCATGATGGCATCACGCCCCGCAACTTCACCGCGGCTCCCCGCAATACGCGTATTGATAATTTCACTGCGGACTTTATCAACATAAAACCGATCAGCCCCAAGAACCGCTGCCAGAGAATCAGCGCGGGCATTCGCCCCTTGATCGGGACTGACAACCACAGGCAAACGCAGTTGAAAAGAAGCCGTATCCTGTTCGAAAATGCCCGTAGGGTTGATCGAGAAAACGTTAGCCGCAC
The DNA here is from genome assembly GCA_041674725.1 of Pseudobdellovibrionaceae bacterium. Classification (GTDB taxonomy): domain Bacteria; phylum Pseudomonadota; class Alphaproteobacteria; order Micavibrionales; family Micavibrionaceae; genus UBA1573. The sequence goes on from JBAYVC010000005.1 coordinate 103,547, forward strand.
CAAAGCGGTTTTCAAGAAGATTCTGCGCCTTGGCAGAATGAATTTCAACCGTCGAAATTCCTACGTAATCCTGTGATAAAAACCGCGCTGCCGCGTCGCAAGCCACAGAATCCATCTTTCCAGCCCGCTCCTGATCCTGCCGCGCATAAGGACCAAAAGGGACAACCGCCCACAGTGGCCCTGCCCCGTAACGCTTGAGCGTATCACCAGCAATGAGCATCTGCGTAAAATAATCATTGGCCGAGAAATCGCCAGCCTGTGCCAAAGACTGAAACACCGCAACTGGCTGACCGTGCAGCACATCAGGCGAAACTTTCAGTTCGGAAAAAGCTTCGGAGCTACCAAAAGATCCCATGCTGGCAAACATGACCCTGTCACCGTTGTCTCGGGCTTTCTCTGCGAAATAGCGCGTTAGCCCCACGGGCATACTTCTACCGAATAAGAACAACATTGCTTGCACTTTTTCTTTTTAAATTTGCATTTAATGGGTTATAGAAAATAAAGGGTAAGTAGTCAATCACTCCAACCCCCGCAAGGTTGTTTTATCAACATTATCTACCAGTTAACCGCCACGAAGATCATATTAGAGACGTATAATGAAACAAGTTGCACTCTTAGGCGGTTCTTTCAACCCCCCGCACCCCGGTCATTTTGATATGGCCAAGTATATTTATAAGACCTTGAGTGTGGATGAGGTCTGGTTCCTGTTTTCAACCAACTGGCAGAAAAATCCTACGCTCTATGCTCCCGTGCAAGAACGCATGGCCATGGGTAAACTTCTGGCCGCTCACTATCCGGAAATGCCATTTGTCATGTCAAATATTCAGGATGAGATGGGTACACACATCACCTACGAGGTTCTTACCGAATTGCAAAAGAGGTTTCCCGACCACCGTTTTATCTGGACAATGGGAGCCGACAATCTGGCAAGTTTTCACACATGGGAGCATGCAGAAGATATCATCATGAATTTCCCCGTCGCAGTGGTTGACCGTCCTCCTTATACAGAGAAAGCCCTTACAAGCCCCATGGCCATGACATATGATTTTCTGAAAGCAGCAAGCCCTAAGTCGCTTGCTCGTGAAGGGCGCGGATGGTACTTCCTTGACAACCCACGGATCGATATGTCATCAAGCGGGCTTCTCACAGCGATACGGCAAGGAATCACGCAATTCGACGGCCCTTTTCAGGATGTCGCCCGTTATATTCTACAGCACGGACTGTACGGAAACGGCACGCCGACAGGTCAGATTGTCGCAAATCAAAAACTTTCCCTTTAGTGTCACATCGAAAACAGAGATACTTTCAAAAATTTAGTCTGACAGCACATTTTTTAGTTATGTATATAGAATAAAAATATTTATTGATTAAATATTTTTATTCTATATAGATTTTTTTATGACACCTGATTTCGTCCATTTGCTGAAAGAACGCAATTTAAGCCTGACAGCGGTTCGCCTTGCTGTTCTGGAGGCTTTGCATGATTTCCCTCATGCAGACGCGGCCCATATTTTTAATGTTGTGCAGCAGAGAATCCCGACAGCCACTATTCAGGCGGTTTATAACAATCTGAATGCGCTCACAGAGGCCAAAATCATCCGTGAAATCAAACCAAAAGGTCAGGTTTCACTTTATGAGACACGGGTTAGCGATAACCATCACCACATAGTCTGCCGCGAATGCAATATTGTTATGGACACACATTGCCAAGGGTATGCCCCTTGCCTGTCCCCGTCACATAACCATGGCTTTATCATAGATGAGGCCGAGGTCATCTTTTGGGGCATATGTGCCTCTTGTCAGAAATCTGAATTAAAAAAATTACAAAGGAGAAAAACATGAAAAACACAGGTAAATGCCCCATTATGCATGGCGGCATGACATTGGTCGGAACATCCAATATGGATTGGTGGCCTAATGCCCTTAATCTGGATATTTTACATCAACATGACACCAAGACCAATCCTTTCGGCAAGAATTTCAATTACCGTGAAGCTCTTAAAAGCCTTGATATTGATGCCCTTAAAAAAGATTTGCATGCTCTTATGACAGATTCACAGGAATGGTGGCCTGCTGATTGGGGTCATTATGGCGGATTGATGATCCGCATGGCATGGCACGCTGCGGGGTCATATCGTATCGCCGATGGGCGCGGTGGCGGCGGGACAGGCAATCAACGTTTTGCCCCGCTCAATTCATGGCCAGATAACGTTAATCTTGATAAGGCACGCCGCCTTCTTTGGCCCATCAAGAAAAAATACGGGAATAAAATCAGCTGGGCTGACTTGATTATTCTGGCGGGAACAATTGCCTATGAGAATATGGGACTTAAAACTTTTGGCTTTGCTTTTGGTCGCGAAGATATCTGGCATCCCGAGAAGGATACATATTGGGGGTCAGAGAAAGAATGGTTAGCGCCAAGCGAAAATCGTTATGCCGATGTGGGCAACCCATCAACGATGGAAAACCCGCTGGCAGCGGTTCAAATGGGGCTTATCTATGTGAATCCTGAAGGGGTCAACGGGAAATCAGATCCTTTAAAAACGGCCGCGCAAGTGCGGGAAACTTTTGCTCGTATGGCAATGGATGACGAGGAAACTGTTGCATTGACAGCCGGAGGGCATACTGTCGGGAAATGTCATGGTAACGGCGATGCCAAATTGCTGGGGCCCGCCCCAGAATCCGCAGATGTCACCGAACAGGGACTTGGCTGGATAAACCACACCAAGCGCGGAATCGGGCGTAACACCGTTACAAGTGGTATTGAAGGCGCGTGGACAACCCACCCGACCAAATGGGATAATGGGTATTTCTATCTGCTCTTCACCTATGACTGGGAACTGAAAAAATCCCCCGCAGGAGCAAATCAATGGGAACCCCTTAACATCAAGGAAGAGGACAAGCCTGTTGATGTCGAGGATCCTTCTATCCGCTATAACCCCATCATGACCGATGCGGATATGGCGATGAAGATGGATCCAGCTTACCGCCAGATTTCTGAACGCTTCTACAAAGACCCTGCCTATTTCTCAAAGGTCTTTGCACGGGCATGGTTTAAACTGACCCACCGCGATATGGGGCCAAAAGTTCGTTATTACGGTCCTGATGTTCCGCAAGAAGACTTGATCTGGCAAGACCCAGTCCCTGCTGGCAACTCTGCCTATGACGTTGTGTCTGTTAAGGCCAAAATTGTAGCATCCAACCTATCCATCTCTGATATGGTTGCCACGGCTTGGGACAGCGCCCGCACGTTCCGCGGGTCGGATATGCGGGGCGGGGCCAACGGCGCACGCATTCGACTCTCTCCGCAGAAATATTGGCAAGGAAACGAGCCAGAACGCTTGCAACGCGTCTTGTCTGTTCTGGAACCAATTGCAAAAGAAACCGGCGCAAGTATTGCCGATGTTATCGTGCTTGCAGGTAGTGTTGGAATAGAAAAAGCTGCCAAGGCCGCTGATTTCAACGTAACTGTTCCATTTATGCTTGGGCGCGGTGACGCAACTGATGCTATGACGGATGCCTCTTCTTTTGCACCGCTAGAGCCAATTGCCGATGGCTATCGCAACTGGCTTAAAAATGACTATGCCGTCAGCGCGGAAGAACTGATGCTAGATCGCACCCAGCTTATGGGACTAACCGCGGCAGAAATGACCGTGTTGGTTGGTGGGATGCGCGTACTTGGCACAAACTACGCCGGAAGCAAGCATGGCGTGTTTACAGACAAAGAAGGTGTTTTAACCAACGACTTTTTTATCCATCTTACGGATATGAAGTACACATGGAAACCGGCAGGAAATAATTTGTATGAAATCCGTGACCGCAAGACAGGTGAAGTAAAATGGACAGCCACACGGGTTGATCTGGTGTTTGGCTCAAACTCTGTCCTGCGGGCCTATGCAGAAGTTTATGCGCAAGATGATAACAAGGAAAAATTTGTCCATGATTTTATCGCGGCCTGGGTCAAAGTCATGAATGCGGACAGGTTTGATGCACTATAACAAATAACAGGTTTGGCGGGCTATAAACCCGCCAAACTTTTTTATAGCCTTAAACAAATAAAATGATATATTTCCTTTGCATCTTATATGCCGTAAATTGCTAAACTTTTTCTCGGAGAAGATATGAAACCCATTTTTACCTCTATACTTTTTTCTGCTCTCATTTTCGTTTCAACACCCGCCCATGCGAATGATGATGCAACCCATAAAAATCAAATAGAAAAAGCTGAGAACCTGATTAAAAGCTTTCAGATTTCCCTCAAATCAGAACTTATGAAGGCCATAGAAGAAGGGGGGCCTGAAAAGGCCATCTCTGTTTGCAATGAAAAAGCGCCTTTGATCGCAAGTGGGTTATCGGAAACTGATGAAATTTCAATAGGCAGAACTGCACTAGGTTTTCGGAACCCTAAAAATGCCCCCGATGATTTGGAAAACGCAATTCTCCACGACTTTATAAAACAGAAAAAAGACGGAATATCTGTTGAAAAAATGGTTTCCTACAAAGAGGAAGATGGGTTGTTCAGATATATGAAAGCTATTCCTATGCAACCAATGTGCGCCATGTGCCACGGGGAAAAAGTCGATAGAGACCTCTACGCTAAAATTAAAACACTCTATCCTGATGATACGGCCATAAATTATAAATTGGATGATATTAGGGGCGCATTTACTGTCAAGATTTCCACAGTTGGTAAAATCAAATAAATTGTTAAAGCTCGCGTTACTTTTCCCTATATTTGCAGTTTTTGGACGCTAACTCTTATAACAGAAGCTTTCTCTCTATTCCCCGCTCCCTCTTCCAAAAAAACATCCTTTCCGTCAAGCTGATTTACCTTGACGGAAAGTCTGCTTATAATTCCATCCAACATTGGCACTGTGTACAACATGCAAAAATCGCTTAACAACAAAATCGATAATTCGCATCTTTTATTCAGGCGCCGCGAGAAGATGATGAACAGATTCCGAAGTTTTAAATCACTCCAGAAATTTATCGCGATCTACTCCACCCTCATCAACCACTTCAATCATCAACGCCCCGTCGAAACCCGAGATCAATTCGATTTGCTCTAACAGCACACATTGTGTGACATAAAGCAAAAAATATAACAAAATCACCAAAATTTGTGGTTTAATCTGACAAAATCGTTTCTTATGATTTTTGAGCTGAAGGGATTGAGCTTATGACACAACAGAGAGATTACAATCAGGAAACGCGCGATAATGTGGAGCGCAAATATTTCTACGGCTTTGATTTTGATGTCATGCATCCGTTTGTCCTGCGTAGCTTTCTGCCACATCTTCGTCTCGGCGCTACGCTAGAGCTTGGCAGCTACCAAGGTCATTTTACCCAGCGCATACTCCCCTACGCCGAGAGCATGACCTGCGTTGAAGCTTCGAGCGAGGCCATTACCGAAGCCAAAGCACGGCTGGGGGAGAGTTCCATCACATTTTTCAACGCTATGTTCGAAAACGTGACGCTTCCCCGCCGCTATGACAATATCATTATGAGCCATGTTCTGGAGCATATCAGTGATCCGGTCGCTGTTCTTCGCCGCATCAATGACGAATGGCTGTCCGATGATGGGCGTTTCTTTCTGGTGTGCCCGAACGCCAATGCCCCGTCACGGCAGATTGCTGTCAAGATGGGTTTAATCAGCCACAATGCCGCCGTTACCGAAGGTGAGCGCCTGCACGGTCATCACATTACCTATAGCCTCGACACGCTCGAGCGTGATGCCCGTGCGGCGGGTCTTCACATTATTTCGCGTAGCGGTATTTTCTTCAAGGCCCTCGCGAACTTCCAGTTTGACCGTTTGCTGCAAACCAACATTATTTCGCCGGAATATCTTGAGGGCTGTTATCAACTCGGGCATGTTTATCCCGACCTGTGCGCCAGCATTTTCCTGCTTTGTGAGAAAGGTAAATAGGCGTTCTTACTTGAAATCGCTTTGCAGGAGAGAGAGAAGATAATCCCTGTAGCTGCTTTTTCCCATGTCATTTGCGATCTTTTGAAAATTCTCTATGCTGATCCATTGCTGACGGAGAGCAATTTCTTCAGGGCACGCGATTTTAAGCCCCTGCTGCTCTTCTACAACGGCCACAAACTCACTGGCCTTCAGAAGTGATTCATGCGTGCCGGTGTCAAACCACGCATGACCGCGCCCTATAACCTCAACTTTTAACATGCCCTTTTCAAGGTACGTACGGTTCAGATCAGTGATTTCCAACTCACCGCGCGCCGATGGTTTTTGATGTTTAACCATATCCACAGCATTGCTGTCGTAAAAATAAAGTCCCGGAACGGCATATCCTGACTTTGGGTGCATTGGTTTTTCTTCAAGGGACATGGCCTTAAAATGTTCATCAAATTCTACCACACCGAAACGGGTTGGATCTTTGACACGGTATGCGAAAATAGTTGCCCCTGGGTCGAGGTTTTCATTCACACGCCGTAGAAGCTGGTGAAAATAGCTGCCATAGAAAATATTATCACCCAGCACAAGAGCGGAAGGGGCTCCATCCAGAAAGGATTCTGCAATCGTCAGAGCCTGTGCAATCCCGTTTGGTGCCTCTTGCTGCGCATAGGAGATCGAAAGCCCCCATTGCCCCCCATCACCTAGTAAATTCTGAAAACTCGGAAGATCGCGCGGTGTAGAAATAAGCAAAATGTCGCGAATTCCTGCCAACATCAGAGTCGATAAAGGGTAATAAACCATGGGCTTGTCAAAGACTGGCAAAAGCTGCTTTGATATGACCAAAGTTGCCGGATGAAGGCGTGTGCCTGCGCCACCTGCCAGAATAATGCCTTTTCTCTCTTTAGTCATAACACTCCACCTACTGTTCTGCCCCATGCTATCACAGTTCTTTTCCTCTCGGTATAGGGGCAGTTATATAAAGCACTTGCGGCCAACAGCGCCTTTGAATACCATTTTGATGCTGTCCCGAAGTGGTTCATATGAAAAAAATCTTTGTTACCAAGCCTTATCTTCCTTCTGCTGAAAAATACAAAGCCTATATCGATCAGATATGGGCTAACGAACACCTGACCAATCATGGCCCTTTCCTGAATGAGCTTGAGGGGCAACTGCGCGATCTCTTAGGTACGCCTTATTTGCATTTTGTTACTAACGGTACTTTGGCCCTGCAAATTGCTCTGAGAACTCTTGATATAACTGAAGGCGAAGTCATCACAACACCTTTTTCCTACGTGGCGACGACGTCATCCATTTTGTGGGAACGCTGCGTTCCTGTTTTTGTCGATATCGACCCGCATACATTTTGTATTGACCCGTACAAGATAGAGGAGGCCATCACTCCCCGCACAAAAGCTATCCTGGCGGTTCATGTTTTCGGTTACCCTTGCGATGTTGAAGCCATCAAGAATATTGCCGAGCACCATCACTTGAAAGTTATTTATGATGGCGCTCATGCTTTTGGTTGCCGCTATCGCGGCAGATCGCTGCTGGATTATGGCGACATCAGCACATGCAGTTTTCATGCGACAAAGGTATTCCACACAATTGAGGGAGGCTGCGTTATATCCCATTCTCCTGAACTTCACCAAAAACTCGCGTTAATCCGCAGTTTCGGCCATATTGCAGATGACCATTTCGAACTGGGGATCAATGCAAAAGGATCAGAATTTCAGGCCATTATGGGGCTGTGCAATCTTGACGATCTTACGGATATCCTCTCGGCACGCCAATCAGCTTCCGATCTTTACGATACGCAATTTTCTCATGGCAAATTGCAACGCCCTACCATCCCTGACGACTTTGTGTATAATTACAGTTACTATCCGGTCGTTTTTTCTGATCCCGATTTACGCCGCGCTGCGCTGGAAAGTCTTGCATCCCATAATATTTTTGCGCGGCGGTACTTTTACCCATCCCTTAATACGCTACCCTATCTTACAAATTCTGCGCCCTGCCCTTTGTCCGAGTCACTTGCCCAGCGTATCTTGAGTCTTCCTTTTCACGTTGGTATAGAAGCCGAAACGATCCACCGCGTTGCGGACATTATCAATAAGATTGTTCAAGCATGAGTAAGCGCCTTGGAATTATGCAGCCCTACTTCCTGCCCTATATTGGTTATTGGCAGCTACTTAAGGCATGCGATGAGTTCATCATTTACGATCAAATCCAATACACCAAAAAAGGGTGGATCAACCGCAACCGTTTTCTGCTCAATGGTACGGATAGTCTTTTTTCACTTCCCATTAAAAATGACTCTGATTTCAAAGACATCTATAACCGTTTTCTCGCTGAAACCTTCGACCGCAACAAGCTTCTCCGGCAGCTCAAAGAGGCCTATGTCAAGGCCCCCCATTCTAAGGCTATCTTCCCTTTACTCGAACAAATTATCATGTGCCCACAAGATAATCTTTTTGACTATATTTTATATTCAATCCGGACTGTGGCCAGCCATCTTAATATTACAACTCCGCTCATTATCTCCTCAACCCTCGAGATTGACCAGAGTTTAAAAAGTCAGGATAAAGTGATTGCTATTTGCAAATCGCGCGGTGCCGACTCTTATCTCAACCCGATTGGCGGCGTTGATCTTTACGATCCGGTTTCTTTCAAGAACAATGGGATTGATCTTGGTTTTCTGAAAACGGGCACCGTTCAGTATCCTCAATTTGACAATGTTTTTGTGCCTCACCTCTCTATCATCGATGTTCTGATGTTTAATGATCAGACACGTATTCAAGAATTTCTTGGCATGTGGGATAAAGCATGAGCGATAATTTCCACATCGTTGTCTGCGCATCGGGGGGGGGTGGAAATTTCCAAGCCCTGATTGATGCGCGCGCGCGCCTTGGGTATGACATTTCCTGTCTGATAACCGACCGCCCTTGCGGCGCGCAAAACCGTGCCCTTAATCATGACATCCCTCATATCGCCCTTAACAAAAGGAGCATGAAGGATTCATTCTGGAATATCTTTCTAGAATCTATCCCACCCGATACTGATCTTATTGTTCTGGCAGGATTTATGCCGATTGTGCCTGAGCGCGTATGCACCATTTGGTCATCAAAAATGATCAATACCCATCCCTCCCTCTTGCCCAAGTATGGCGGGAAAGGTATGTACGGGGTTAAGGTGCAGGAAGCCGTCATGGCCGCTCGTGAAGAATATGCGGGATGCACCGTTCATTTTGTGACACCTGAGATCGATGGAGGATCTATCCTTCTTCAGAAACGGATTACGGTTGATTACGCCCAGACACCATGGGAACTTGGTGGGCGTGTCTTTCAAGAAGAAAATAAATTATTGGTACAGGCAGTCGAAATTATTATGGAGAAAAAAAGGAATGGCTGAATGGGAGAAAATGGGATTGATTTTCAATCCTTCGGCCTTTGAGGATCGGCCCGCATGGATGCATAGTTTTGCGCAAGCTCCCAATGTCATTATTTTTGATGCCTTTGTGCGTGTTTATTTTTGCTGTCGTCCCAAGCCGGATGCCCTCGGCCAATTCGTCAGTTATTGCGCTTTTGTTGACTTTGACCGAATGGATTTAACCCGCATCGTCGGCCTTGCTCAACATCCGATTCTTCCACTTGGCGGCCTTGGTATGTTTGACGAATTTGGAACATACCCTGTTTCACTCGCCCGCGACGGGCGCGATATTATCGCCTATTATGGAGGCTGGACGCGCTGCGAGTCTGTTCCCTTCAATGTTTCGCTCGGCATGGCCCGCAGCCATGATGATGGCGTGACGTTCAGCAAACTCGGAAACGGCCCCGTTCTCGGCCATGCGCCGGACGAACCTTTTGTTGTTACTTCGCCCAAAATCAGGCGTTATGGTGATAAGTGGTTTTTGGGTTATACTGCAGGACGCAAATGGTTCATGGATAATGGCCGCGCCGAGATTGTCTACAAAATCCGCATGGCCACATCGGACGACGGTGTGAACTGGGAGCGACTAAACCGCGACATTATTCCTGACCAGTTGGGCACTGATGAGGCTCAAGCCTGCCCCGACACGATTTATCGCAATGGCCACTATCACATGTTTTTCTGCTACCGTGAAGCAACTGATTTTCGATCCAACAAGAACCGTAGTTACCGCATTGGTTACGCGAGCTCAAAAGATATGCTTACTTGGGAGCGGGATGACACAAAAGCTGGGATTGATATTTCTGCGGACGGCTGGGACTCTGGCATGGTGGCATATCCCACCGTCTTTGAACTGGATGGCACTATTTATATGATTTATCTCGGCAATGATGTCGGCCGCGATGGGTTTGGACTGGCTAAACTTCGGGGAGACCTTATATAATGCAGTGGGAAAAACTCGGAAAAATCTTTGATCCCGCAGATTTTGATCTGACCGATGGCTGCACATCTTTCGCCAAGTCTCCGCAAGCTGTCGCCTTACATGATCATGTGCGCATCTATTTCTCAAGCCAGAGAAAAACATCTGACGGGAAATGGATTAGCTGCCCGCAATATGCCGATTTTGAGTACGACCTAAAGACTATCCGCGGTGTATCACGACAACCCGTTATTACACAAGGGAAACAGGGTTCCTTTGACGAACACGGTATTTTTCCCTTTCATGTTTTTACCCACCAAAACAGAATGCTGGCCTATACCAGCGGGTGGAGCCGCCGCGTTTCGGTTCCGGTCGATATGGCGATAGGCCTTGCCGAAAGTTTTGATGACGGGGAGACCTTTGTTCGATCTGGGATAGGGGGCCCCATTATGTCTGCAACCTACTTGGAACCGTGCATGATCTGTGATGCCTTTGTCCGGTTCTATGATGGTCAATATTACATGTGGTATATTTTTGGATCAGCTTGGAAAAAATTCCCGGGGCAACATGAACCTGACCGTATTTATAAGATCGCCCAAGCCACTTCATCTGATGGCTTCAACTGGAGACGTATAGGACAACCAATTATTTCCGAGGCATGGGATGATGAATGTCAAGCTTTGCCCAGCGTTATCATGATCAACGGCCGCTACCATATGATTTTTTGCTTCCGCAAAGCCTATGATTTCCGCTATAACCCCGAAAATTCCTACCGTCTGGGGTATGCGTATAGCGATGATCTTGTCAACTGGATACGTGATGATTCTCTCGTTGGCATTGAACGCAGCGCCAGTGGATGGGATTCAGAAATGATGTGTTATCCTAACCTCTTTTCCTGTGGCGGCTCAATTTATCTGCTATATAATGGCAACGAATTTGGTAAAAACGGCTTTGGACTGGCTAAACTCCTTGGGACAACGTGATTTTGAATGACGATGACTGCGCAAAAGACCACTAATTATTACAATTTTGATCCTGATCGGGTTGGAGCCCACCTGTCAAAAGGCGATTGGTCTGGATGCTGGAGTTATTTGCAGGAAATTCTTGAAAGTTTTTCCAGTACCACCAACCCCGGCATCAACGTCATGATCCAGAGCGATATGGAAGATGAATCGAACAAAGCACGGATCGAATCATTTGGAGCACTTCTCGGCGAACTTATTTTTGTGTTGCTGTGCGATCCGAATTCGCGGCTGCCTGATAAAAACTTCTCGGGACTTATCCTGAACCATGAAATTCTTCACAGTCTTTTTTATCTCTACGGTAATCATGATACCACACAGATGATTCAAAATATATTAGGCAGCGATAAAAGCCTCACCGAGGGGCAGCAAAAAAAGATGTTGTTACTGCTGAGCCTCAGGACAAACATTGATGTTGTTGCTGCCCTTAAACGCACGAGCACAAAATACCGCGTTCCAGCCTTGATGGCCTACCTCAGCTATAACTCCATTTATGATGCGCATGTTCATCAGAATAAAATAAAACTCTATGCGCTGCGTCACGATATTGAAAAAACGGCGAATGACTACAATCTTATCTTTACCTGCATCACTACTTTTTTTAATTGCAGTTATCTCGATATTCCTAACAGGCATATCATCAAGGACAATATTAACAAAGCCGTCCAACGTTACTTGAAGCAGTATCAGCGCGACTTCAAACGTATCCGCACCCAGAATGGAACTATCGATAAAGACGATGCCGTTTCATCAAAGCCAAAAATGGCCGTCATCATGGAGGTTTTCTACAAAGGCCATGCCATGACACGCAGCTGGGGGGAATGGATAAAATCTTTGGGAAGCGAGTTTGATGTTACTGTTCTTGTGAGTGAGAGAAACTTTGATAAATCCCTCCACAATGTTTTTGGCAAAGTTCGAACCTATACTAACATTGGCGAATTTATCGGGGTTTGCCATCGCCTTACCCCTGATATCGTAGTCCTTCCCTCGGTTGGTATGGGTTTCTATGGCGTTGTGGCCGCCAATATGAGACTCGCTCCTGTTCAAATTATGGGGCTGGGCCACCCTGCAACCACCATGAGTCCCTTCATCGACTTCGTTTACGGCCCAGCTCAACTCTACCATCCGGACGCCTTTCCGACAGATAAATTTATAATTGACAATTCGCCCTATAAATTTTTTCCTGTACTGAAAAAGGAAGAAATTCTTGCTATTATCCCCCCCATTCGTAAAGCAAATGATCCAACCCCCCTGCATGTTGCAATTGTTGGTTCAACTACCAAAATTTCATCCTCTTTTCTCGATTTTCTTGCTGAACTTGAAAAAGAGAGTCCGTTTCCTCTTCATTTTTCTTTCCACATGGGAAGCTTGGCGCTGGATACACTCTGTCTGCGTAAAAATCTGTCTTCCAGATTCAAGGATATTGCCTATCACGGCTATGACAGTTATATTAATTACCTCAATAAGCTCAAATTGGCCGATATTGTCATTAACCCATTTCCGTTTGGCCATACCAATACGTTGATTGATACATTGCTCCTCGGTAAACCTTGTGTTGGTCTTGAAGGCACAGAGCCTTCCTCTAAAACTGAGCGCTATATTCTTGATATAGTCGGACTTACAGACAATTTTTCTGCGCACGATCTTGCCGATTATAAACAGAAATTTTTTAGTTTGGGGGCACGTATTATCAACGGTGATGCTCCACAACTGGATCGCGGACGTATATATGATCTTCTCTATGGGGACCATCAAGCTTATGATTTCGGCAAAGTCATCAAATGGGTTTACACCAATAGTGATGCAATGCGGCGCTCTGACAAAAAATCATTTGTTGCACTGAGCAGCGAGTAAATTTGCCCGATAGCCGATTTCAAGGGCCAGTTGGTTCGGGGTGCAATCTGGACATGGACGTAGCCTTCCCTAATAAGCAGTTTCCCTCACATTGAAACCTAAGTCAGCGTCACCCACTCTTTCTGACAAGTGGATGAAAAGATATAATTCGTAACCTCAGGCTTGTTCTCGTAAGGTCTAGTTGTTAGTCTGCTTTTTTAGAGGGCCTTTAGGGAGAAACACTGTGAAAAGCATGAGGATTATATTCGTTTTAGCAGGTTGCATTGGCGTTTTAATAGCAACGCTGGAACTCACAGCCAAAGATCCACTGGCCTTTTTCAATCTTCCAAGTTTAATTTTGGTCATTGGCGGCACAATTATTGCCACCTTTATCAGTTACCCATCCAAAATTATCAAGCAGGCAGCTCATGAAGCATGGGTCTCCCTGCACACAGGACAAAAAGAGAGCACGATTCAAGAGCGCATTCGCCTTTACACCGATACTGTTTCCACCCTCAAGCAGGGAGCCTTGCACGAAGCCGAACAGAAAATAAGGACGATTGACAGTCCTTACCTCGAAATGGCGGCCCAAATGATTATTGATGGCAATAGTCTTGATGATATTATGAAAGTTCTCAACTGGCGTTTGGAGCGCAAAAGATCTTCCGATCTTAATAATGCCATGGTTTTCCGTACCATGGCCGGATATGCGCCTGCCTTTGGTATGTTGGGAACCGTGATCGGCCTCGTCAATATGCTCGACATGATGGAAGTTGGTAACTTCTCAAGTATTGGTCCCAATATGGCATTGGCCTTGATTACAACTTTCTATGGAGTTCTATTGGCCAACATTGTGTTCAAACCTCTAGCGGTCATGCTTGAGCAAAGGTCATCCGAAGACGTGGTGATGCTCAGTGTTGCCAAGGAGGCGGTTATCCTTCTTTCTCAAGGAAAGCCTCCCGCCTACACGCGTGAACTCCTTAATAAATACCTTGAGAAGAAATAGTCATGGTAACACAAGATACTTCCTTGGATTTGGAACTGGAACGCCGCATTGGAAATAACTTCTATGCGCAAAAAAAGGATCCTGAATTCAATCTGATAACACCACCATCTCAAGATAGTGACGATTGGCTTTTAACCTACACTGACCTTGTAACACTGTTGATCTCCTTATTTGTTGTGATGGTTGCGCATGCTTCCTTCGACAAAAAAACAGGCGGTGATGGCCCCTTCCCACTCTCAACCCCCATTCCTCACATTTTTGATGGCAAACCCACAGGCATTCTCGAAACCGGAGAGACATCGAACATCCCCTCCGTCGCCCCCCCTGCTGAAGAAAAGAACGTGGAAACCGAAAAAGTTGATATGGCGGTACAAGCCCCCAACCCCGAAAAAGTGAAAAGAGCTCAAGAATTGCAAGATGCGGTCAATAAAGCAGGACTTGTTGATTCAGTTGAAATCGAGGTAGTTTCGAACGAAATCGCCATGCGGATCAATGAAAAGGTTTTGTTTCCTTCTGCGCGTGCTGAACTATCAGAGCAAGGAAAAGAATTCCTCGAACATATTGTCCCGAGTTTGCGCGATGGCAACTATCAAATACTGGTTGAAGGTCACACTGACAACGTCCCCATCGCTACAGATAAATATCCATCTAATTGGGAACTCTCTGCAGCTCGCGCCCTATCGGTCATTCACTATTTCGAAACACAAAATATCGCCCAAAACCGTATGCAGGCTGTAGCGTTTGGAGAAACACAACCTATTACCCCCAATGACAGCGATGCTGGCCGCGAGCGTAATCGCCGCGTACAGATAGTGCTGAGAGATTCTTCCCGATGACTTTCCCTGTGACTGTTTTTACCGACTTTATGGCAGATTTTGATGAGGCTCTCGGCGATGGGAGTTTTGTCAGTATCACTCTTACAGACTATTGCGGACAGGAAGAGGCTTTGCGCCAGATTCTGATCCGGCGCGTGGCGATCAAGCGCGAGGACAAACTCGCCTTCACGTACCGTTATAAAACGCGCGATATTGTTAAAAACTATTCTTTGATGGAAGGGCGCAGCCGGATCATGGACGCTCTCGCTGCCGACTTCCGCAGCGCCACTGTTTTTACAACGGCCTTTGACCTGACTTTGCGCGGGGGGAAGCTTAAAAAAGCTAAGCCACGACACACCACGGTGCCGCCGCTTACCAACGACATCCCCAAGACACGTATGATTGCGCCGGAGGGCAAGGCCTATCTCCATGCCCTTGGTGTTACCAATGCCGAAGGCCATGTGCTTAAAGGTGCGCAGGACAAATACCGCCAGATCAATAAATATGTGGAGATCATGGCAGGCCTCGTGAAAGACCTGCCGAGCGGAGAGCCTCTCACGATTGCCGATATGGGGTCGGGCAAGGGCTACCTCACTTTTGCTCTTTATGATTACCTGACGAGCACCGGATTTGATCCGTACCTCACCGGCGTTGAATACCGCGCCGATCTGGTGGAGCTGTGCAATAAAATCGCGCGGGACTCCCATTTTCATCATCTGGCGTTTGCTGAAGGGTCGATTGCCGATTTTAATGCGGTAGGTCTTCACATTCTGATTGCGCTTCATGCCTGTGATACCGCAACAGACGATGCCATTGCCAAAGGAATTACAGCGGGGGCGAACCTGATTGTGACTGCGCCGTGCTGTCACAAGCAAATCCGGCGCGAGATGGAAGCCCACATCGAGGCGGACGGAACAGCGCCTGAGCTTGATTTCCTCTTGAAATACGGCACTTTCAAAGAACGTCAGGCCGAGATGGTCACGGACGCTCTGCGCGCTTTGATCCTTGAATATTTCGGGTACAGCACAAAAGTGTTCGAATTTATATCAGACGCCCACACGCCAAAAAATGTGATGATTGTGGGCAAGAAAATTTCTGATGCGCCTGTGCGTAATCCGGCTGTTCTTGATAAAATCTGCGCAGCCAAATCGTTCTTTGGCATTCGCGCACATTATCTTGAAACCTTGATGGGGCTTGATACAGTCAACACCTGAATTCACCCTACATCGGCAAATGATGCACTTCAATTCCCGCAAAACGTTTCTGCGCAGCGGTAGTTTGATACCCCACTTTGATAAAGCCTGATGGCCTTTGCGGCGAGATCATGCTCTCATGGGCACGCGCCACCGTTTCATAGGCGTTGATAAATGTTTCGGTCAATGGAATCGCGTAATTGAGCGAAGTGATTATTGCCACTTGCTCGTTGGTCTTTTTATCCCATACAGCAGAGCCACTTTCCCCAGGGGCAATCTGGCAATTATGATGGACAACGTAATCCTTGCCGTTTTTGGCAATTTGCGGCGTAGATAAGGTGCAATTCATATTGCCGCTGAGGGTGCCGTATTTATAAAATGGAAATCCTGCTTGCTCTACCGTAAGATCAAGTCGTTCGCCCTTAGATCCCCCCTTGCTTCCTTTGCGGTAGAAATCCTCTGGATGGAGGGCGCGCATTTCAAAGCGATTCACAAGTCCAGATACGGGACGGTCCAGAACAACAATGGCTTTATCGGCATACATTTTGTTTGATGTATCGCGCGGCGCATAATTATCTGGAATATACACGTGCGTGACAGCATAGATAGTCCCGTCCGCCCCCTTTACAGCTGCGAATTTTTCATCGCCCAAGATAATGAGATCAAGACAATGGGCGGCGGTAGTAGCTACTTTGCGGGATGACGCAAACTGAAGCGTACAAAACCCATTATCCTCCAGAACTAGTTGTTTGATTGCGCTATATGTCCCGCTATTGGGGTTTGCAATATCAACACGGGCATTAGGTTCAGCGGTAGCTGTGGCGGCAATAGTGAATGCGGAATAGAGCGAGGCAGCCAAAAAGGCTGTGCATAATTCTTTCATGATAATCCCTGTTCAAAATATTTTTTGTTGTTTTTTAAACGCTATGCCTAAACTTTTATTCCGTCAAATAAATTTTAGGGAAATCTTCGTGCGGTGCAAAAAAGAAGCCCGCCGGATGGCGGGCCCAAGTTATTTACGGGGAAACTTGTTAAACCTTAATGGACGGCAAGGACCGGAACATCGACCGGACTCGACACTGCCTTGGCAGGCGCCGGAATGGTTCCGTCACGCTCGAGCGCCAGCGGGCGGCAATTGACGTCATACACGTTCTGGTACCAGTTGAGGTATTTGTGAACAAAGCTGAGGTTCTTGAAATAGAATCCATAGCCCTTGATGGTGCACACGCCGTCTTGCTGCGGAATATTGGCAAAAACATCCTCCTCTGGATAAACAAGATGCGGAAAATAAAGGCTGCGGTTTATCAAATAAAATCGGCCATTATCCGTTTCAGTGCTGCAAGGGGGGGCTTTGCAAGCCGAAAACTGATATTGCTCTCCCGTCTGAATTTCCTGTTTGCCGGTGGTATATACAGTTTCCTCAAACTGCGTACCGTAGAAATACGCGCCTTGCACGGCGATTGATGCCGCAAGTGCAACTCCGGCTGCTCCGGCAAAATGCCGTCCCAAGCGTCCTTTCGAAAAAATAAGGTCGCCGTCTTTGTCACGTTTGAACTCACCATTCTCGCGTTCAAAAGCCGCGAATTTGAACGCCGAGGCCAGAGTGCGCCCTGTCCACGCGACCACCGGACCAACAGGACCCGAATGATCGTGAATAGTTTTGGCTACATCGGCAATCGCATCATACGCCTTGTTGAAACGGCGGGCGGCCGTGAACACATCACCAATTTTTGTGGCAATGCGCTTGCCACGCCCCATGACGCCGTCTATAAAGCCGCCGCCCTGATCTCCTTTGAGGTTGTCATGACCCGCCGCCGCGCCTTTATCTTCGGCACTTGGCGCCGCATTCTTTTTCGGGTCGAGTGCCTCAAGAAACTCCCGAATCTCGTCTGATGTTCTTACTTTTTTCATGATGATCTCCTTTGATCCTTATGTTCTTTGACTGTTAGGCAGGGGCGGCTTTGGCAAAGTCGCGCGCCGTATCGGGTACATTGGCAACTGCGTGACTTTGATCGGCACCCTCAGGAATAAAGGCGTAATCAAATCCCTGACCAGATACGTATGTCGCACGAAGCTCGCCGGCAGCCGGCTTTCCCGTTGCTTTTTTAGTCTCAATAATTTTTTCAGCCGCCGCATTCCCGACTTCCTGCGTGACAGTTGATTTGACTACCCGTGCGCCTTGCTCGCGCCGATACATATCCGTGACAAGGTCTTGAGCTGCCTCACGCGGGAAGCTGATCGAGAGATCAGGGTTCTTAACGCGGTAACGGCCCGCCAATTTAACAGCTTCACGCTGCGCGATGGTCACCACCGCTTCCGGCGAGAGGAAGTTGGCAAAGACAATCGTTGTCCGGTTCAGGAATTCAGGCGAGAAGACACCATCTCGATAAATACGCTCTTTCACGCGCCTTTGTGCCTCTTCTGGCGAGAGACTAGGATCAAGGAATACATCCTGACCATAGTTCGAGGTCATCACCACAATGGTGTTGCGCAAGTCGCCGACTTCACCATCCTGACCCGTGATGCGGCCCTTATCGAGAGCCGTCAGCAAGGTCTGCTTGATGTCCTTGTGCGCTTTTTCAATCTCATCGAGCAGCAGTACCGAATAGGGGCGATCCTGCGCCGCCGCGATCAATTGACCGCGTGTCCCGTATCCCACAAGTCCCGGAGGAGCGCCGATAAGCGAGGAGACGTTCTGGCTCTGCATATAGTTCTCCATGTTAAAAGCCGAGAGGAATTTTTCCTTGGAGCCATACACAAGTTCGGAGAGCGTTTCGGCAACAAAGGTTTTCCCGACGCCCGACGGCCCAAGGATCAGAAAGACTCCCAATGGTTTATCGGGGTCGTTACCCCCCGCTGCCGCAATGCGCAGGCTTGAGGCAATCGCGCCGTTCATAATCGGTTGATCAAGCACTACGTTATTGAGCAGATTTTCTGAATCCGCCATGGCTTCAAACATATGCGGGTTGATATCCGTCTTGGTAATTTTCTTTGCCAATTCTTCGACATAGATTTCAGGAACCGTCACCGGAAATTCAAGAAGTTTCGCTTGCGCTTTCAGACCCGTTACAATCTTGCCGATACTGGCCTCATAACGTCCGATATCGCGCTCATTCTCGCGAATCTTCGGGTTGGTATTGAGGTTTATATCAAACTCGGCAAAAGCTAGGATATCGTCATCCGACATCGCGCCGAAACGCTCGGCGGACAAGCCTTTGGTCGCGGGGTTGCCACCACTGGCTGCCATTTCCTTAAGGGCTATCCGCGCCTCTTTGGCTTCCTGCGCAAAACGCACACGATCATCCTCCTTGAATTTGGTATTCTCAGCGCCTTTGATATGGATGAGACCTTCGAAAGACTGGATTTCGCCCTGAAGCGTGCGCAAGGTTTCGCGCGCTTTGCTCCAGTTTGCAAAGTCCTGCGCCATTTCGATCTTGAGCGTATCGCGCATGGAGATAAGGCTGTCGCGGTCGGCAACTGCTACACTTTCGATCTGGCGTTCGATCTGCTCGAGATGTGCCTTTTTCTCCCCATAGCCTTCAGGCTGGGCGTGCATGTCAAGTTCGTAGCCAACTGCTACCTCATCCATAAAGCGGATTGCGCGTTTTGGTTGGGTGAAGGGAAAGATTCGCGGATACTGCGTGGTTACATCAATCACCTTGCGCAACACCTCATCAGGAACGGTAATTCCTTTTCCGGCGTATGTTTTGGCACGGCTTCGCAGAATATCGAGCAATGTCCCTTTTTCTGGCTCTTCAACTTTGAAGGTCGAGATGTCCGACATAAAAGACGGGTGTGCTTCGCGCAGCTCCGCAAGGGAGGTATCATTGGTCACCAGAATAATATCGAGATAGTTCGATCCATTATCTGCATCATCCAAAGTGTGAACAATATTGCTATGATTGCCGCTTGCAATATTCTTGATAAAGCTTGTCCCATCATCAATAACCAGCAAAGGCTTGACCCCACGACGTTCATGAATGGCTTTGAGTTCATTCATCACCTCGTTGAAACGCTCTTCGGCATAAGCAGAGCCCGAAGAATTGAACAACAAGTTGACATTCAAGCGGTAGATCGGACGCAATGTCAGTTGCGGAGGCATGGTGTTATCGTGCTGCCCTTTCACAAGCGCGCCAACCAATGTTTTCTTACCGACACCTTTGCCACCGATCAAGGCCACACTGCGGCCTGCGCCATTGGAGAGCAGGAGGAGACGCACGAGATCGGGCAAATCGGCATTTTCGTTTCTGACATATTCAAAGTCAGGGCTGACAGATTCAAGATAGTCCGCGTAGGGAACCAAAAGATCCTTATGGAGGTCAGCGCTTGAAATTCTAGACATGATATACCTTATAATTTCTGTTTTTTTGTTTGATTTCTACCGGACAGGGCGCGCTAGGGGCGCCCTGCCTGTTTGTTTATTCCCTTTAAGGGGATGGGTTAGCCGAGTTTGCGCTCTGGCGTGATCAAGGTCTGCTCGTAGGAGTCCACGATACCTGCGGCTTCGACTCTGCCAACCTGATCCTTGGCGTCACGACGACCATCGGTCACGGTGTTGGCAAGCTCTTCGGTCGATTGTACGACACGGTTGGTGGCCTCGATGATGGCTTCGGTCAAGCCTGCTCCTGTGACACGTTCACTGAGCAAGTCGTCCGAAAACTTATCAATCGTCGCCCGCATATCCACAAGGCCCGTGATCGCTTCGTCAAGACGAACGTTACGCCCCTTCTGATCCGACACAAGACCACCCAGCACCTGATCAGTTGCCTGACGGGCCGAAGTTGTGAACTCGGTCAGCATATTACGTAGCATGTCGGTTTTCTGACCAGCTACGGCAGCCTCCAAGGATTTAAGCGTCATCACCAACTGGGAAGCCACGGCTACAGCGCCATTTGTGCGCAGTTCTTCGGCGTCCATGCGTTTACCTTGCACAAGACCGCTCAGGGCCGTGAACTCGGCTTCACGCGAGGCCAAAATCTGGCGGAAGTTAATGACACTGTCCCGGGTAGGCAGGAAAGCATTCAAAAACTCTTTGCCATCTTTGATCTCGGTGATGGCTTTTTCTTTACCCGCCGAGTTGAAGTCGAGATCTTTCTCGACTTCATCAAGACGCGCTTTTTCGGCTTC
This sequence comes from Pseudobdellovibrionaceae bacterium, assembly GCA_041674725.1. Lineage (GTDB taxonomy): Bacteria > Pseudomonadota > Alphaproteobacteria > Micavibrionales > Micavibrionaceae > UBA1573. Next base: position 124,802 of record JBAYVC010000005.1, read on the forward strand.
ATCGGCTTTGAGCTGTTCATCAGTGATACGGTAGGCTTTTTCAGCACCCGAAATCAGGAGAAACTGCATATTGATGATGTTCTGCGCCGAACGCGAGAAGCTAGAAATATCACCTTCAAGTGACGAGAAGCGGCCAATACACTGGTTGAACTGAACGATTGCATCCTCGATAAAGGATTTGGCGTTGTCCACAAGGCCATCACGTTTGCCCTTATACTCCTTGCCGGTAATTTCCAGCAATTTGCTCAAAGCCATCGTGTTGGCATCTCCTTGCATCGACGCTTGCAGCTCGGACAGTTCCTCGCGGGCGGCCGTTTGACGCTCGGCCATAGCAACTCCCGCTTCTTCCTTTTCCTTGAGCTTTTCTGCAACGCTGGTCAGTTCCGTGGCACTGCTTGACAACGTATAGTCATAGCGTTCGATGGCACGTACTTTTCGGGCGATCTCATTGTCAAGTTCCGCAATTTCATCCTTGAAGCGCCAACTGCCCAGAATCTTTCCTTGCATTCCGGCAAGTGCCGTTTCCTTTTCAGTTTTTACGCCTTCGGCATCTTTCTTGTCGAGACCAGCCTGACTGATCTGACCCGTGAGCAAAGTGGAACGGTCAGAAAGATCGCCTCTCTCACGGTCATTTTCAGCTTTCTTTACGGCAAGCTCTTCGAGTTCGGCTTCAAGTTCAGCGCGTTTGCGGTGCATTTCCTGCACAGCCTCAATCATGGCATGGGGATCCTCACCCGCAGTTTCGGCGTCCTTAATCACCTGAAGTGCACGTACCATCGGCTCGATGTCAGACTTGAATGCAACCAATTTGTGTTTGATCCCTTCAACGGTCTCATCATAGAGCGAGAGGGCTTCGTCATGGGAGAAAGCGGTCAGCTTTTGCGCCATGGCCACCATCTGATCTTGATAGTAACGGTTGAGTTCTTCAAAGCCGTGAATGCGGGCCTGATTTTCCTCTTTGCTCAACTCTGGATCGCGTGACAACATTTTGCCCAGACGTTCAACTATTTCCGTATGATCGAGTGTACCGGCACTGTTCAAGAGCACATAAAGGGGATTCCCCTGAATATCGCCTTCGTTACGTAACTTAGCTCCACTCTGTACCTGGGCTTCGGCCGCCATCAAGGTTGCCTGCTTCCCAGCGGTTCTCCCTCCCGCGCCTGTTTTGCGCAGCGCTGCAGCTAAAGAACCTTTGTCATTGGTAGTCATAATTTCCTCACTTGTTAGTATGCGTTGTTATAATTTTTACACGAATAACTTGTATATAAATTATATATAACTATATACCAGCCAGTATATATCGGTGTCAAATTTGTATATATCAATATAAATGTGCTAATCTTAGTCTATCTATAAGCTTATATATGTGTTATGTAAAATATATATACATCGTTTCTACTTGCTTGTGGTTTCCGTTTCTTTGTTATTACTTCGTTCTCCCGTTACCCTGTCTTGCGCTGCCCGCTTGACGCTGGGACGGCGGCAGACTAGAAGGTCTGGACAGGGTGCAACTTGCCAAGGGGGACATGTGAGCCGCGACGTCTATATCAACGGACTTGGTGCGTTTCTTCCCGGCCCCCCTGTCCCCTCTCACGACATGGAAACTTATCTTGGCCTCGTCGGCGGGAAGGCCTCCCGCCACCGTGCCCTTGTGCTCCGGCAAAATAAAATTGTGACACGCCATTATGCGCTTGATCGTGACGGGACCCAGCTTTACACAAGCGCCGAGATGGCCGCCCATGCGCTACGCGCGGCAGCGGGCACATCCGAGATTAACCTTGAGGATATGTCGTTTCTGGCAACGTCCAGCACCTTGGGCGATATGTTGGTGCCCGGCCTTGCCTCCCATGTCCATGCCGAGCTTGGCCTGCCTCCGCTTGAGATTGCCAATTTTCAAAGTGTGTGTGCCAGCTCCCTTATGGCTCTTAAATCCGCCTTTTTGCAGATTAAAAGCGGCGAACATGACTGCTCGGGCGTAAGCGGGAGCGAATTTGCCAGCCGCTATTTCCGTCCCGGTTTTTATGAAGGTACGACTAAAATATCGCAAGATGGCTCGTTGGCGCTTGAGGCTGATTTCCTGCGCTTTACCCTCTCGGACGGAGCCGGCGCTGCAGTGATGGAACACCGCCCCAACGAGCGCTCACTTTCTCTGCGGATTAAATGGATCACGCTCAAATCTTTTGCTGACCGCTTCCCCGTGTGTATGGTGGCAGGGGCTGCGGCCAGTGAGCAAAATTCTCCTGTCGTCTGGAGTCAATTTAATAGTCCTGCGGATGCCTTTCGTGCAGGCGCCCTAATGCTGGTTCAGGATTTTGACCTGATGAAGCGGATGATTCCGGTGTGGGTTGCCCATTACCTTGAACTCATTGACTCCGACCATATCGCGATTGACCAGATTGACTACGTGTGTTCCCACTATTCGTCCCACTCGCTGCGCGAAGAGGCGGTTAGCTTGCTGCGTCATGCCGGAGCCTTAATTGACGAAAGCAAATGGTTCAGTAACCTTGCCACCAAGGGAAATACGGGAACCGCCTCCATTTTTATCATGCTTGAGGAACTGTGCCGCACGCGCGCCCTTAAAAGCGGAGAGACAATTTTATGCCACGTTCCTGAAAGCGGACGGGCTCTCAACGGATTTATGCTTCTGGAGGTCGTATGAAAGATAATATGTCATGTGAAGAGGTGATGCGCGGGCTGATCGGCGTCTGGGCTGACTTTTCGGCGAGGGTTGATGAAACGCCCCTGATTGCAAAGTTGTTGCGCAGCAAATTCCGCCTTGAGGATTACAAAGAATTTCTGATCAATCATCGCCAGCAAGTGATCGAGGGTGGCCGCTGGATCGCGCGCGCGGCCTCGAGTATTGATAATCGCTACGCCGATATACGTTCGGATTTTTTGAAGCACTGCCTTGCCGAACATAAAGACTTTAGAATGCTCGAATCCAACTATGTATCTGTGGGCGGCACTCTTGCCGATATCCAGAACGCCGAAAAGAATATCGGCACCGAAGCTTTGAGCGCCTTCATGTTTCACCGTGCAAGCCAACCCAACCCTTTTGATATGCTGGGCGCAATGTTCATTATTGAAGGACTCGGCCAAAAGAAAGCAGGCGAATGGGGCCGCGCTATTCAGAGCCAACTTTCGCTTGAGGACGATCAGGTGAGTTTTCTCCTTTATCATGCCGTGCATGACGAAGCACATATGGACGAGTTTGCAGAGGTTCTCTCTTCGGGTATTCTTGACATCCCGCAGATGGGCTATAATCTTGTGAAGACCGCCAAAATTACGGCGCGGCTTTATCAATTGCAAATCGAGGAAGCGGGACATTTCTAACATGGTATATTCTCTTCCCCAACATAATCCTCAGAACCCTGACCCATGGGCGGCGCTCGCCATCGATCAGACGACGTTCATTGATCAAGCTGCAAAAGAAGCCTTGATGCGCAATAACGGGACATCGGCGCGGCGGCTTTTTTTGCCGATTCTGCGCCCGATCGCGCGGCTTTCTATTGGGATCATGCGCTGTATCCGCATTTTTGTACCGGACACTTTGACATCGTCCGACTTCCTTCATAAAACCATTGTCTGGGGCATGTCCAATTTTGTTAGCCGTGACGCCAATTATCTAATCTTGCGGCACTTCAATATTGGCAGCCAGATTTTGAGGTTCTTAAATGATAATATGGCAGACGGCGAACTTGAGGGGCATCCACTTTACCCCAAAGTAGTTGCCGATCTTCGTGACAATTTTTTTGTCCAGCATGACCTCAATCTTTACAATTTTGTTATTCTAGCCAATTCCTACCTTGCCGAAAAAGGACGTATGCTGCGGCCTGTTCCTTTGGAGAATATCAATTTCTCTGCAATCCGTCCGATTGAGATTGATATAAATGCCCTACCCGATACGTGGCATAATTTCCTTGACCTACAAAGCGCGATTGAAATCTATACGCCGCTTTTTGCGCTGCTGCTCGCCCGCGAGGATTTCGAGCGCGCCAGCAATTCACTCCAGCTTGATGAAACCGTCGCCGTTTATGTGGCCACTTTATTTAACCGTGAATCCTTGATCGGGATGGTCAACAACAAACACCCGATGGTGCCTCTTTCGACCATTGAGTCCGGCTTCCGCCTGATGCTGCATGGGCTTGATGCCGAGAATCTACATGGATTTATAACCTACATGAAAGAATCGGCAAACCACCCCACCGCTTAGTCTTACTCGGATGGTTTATACACTCTCGCCAGCACATGCTGAAAGGTCAAGCCCTGCACCAGAATCGAGAAGAGAACGACGATATAGGTCATGGGCAGGATAACCGCCTTGGCGTCCCCATCGGGAAGTGATAGCGCCAATGCAATGGAAATCCCGCCACGCAGGCCTCCCCATGTGAGGGTGCGGATGGTGCCGCGGTCAAATTTTTTCCAAATGCGCATAATGGAAATTGGAATTCCAACGCTCAAGAGACGACCTACTAAAACGGCGCAGATTGCACCCGCCCCTAGAATCATAATTTCTACGGAAATAGGCGTCACCATAATCCGCAGACCAATCAAGATAAAGAGAATGGCGTTGAATATCTCATCGAGAAGTTCCCAGAAAACATCAAGATGGGCCCGCGATTCATCCGACATGCCGAAATTGCGGCCATGGTTGCCGATAAAGAGTCCGGCCACCACCATGCTGATAGGGGCCGACATATGAACAAGTTCAGCCAAGGCATAGCCGCCGACAACCAAGGCAAGTGTAAGAAGGGCTTCAAGCTTATAGTCGTTAATGGTGCGAATCGCGGCATAGACAATCCCCCCCAGCGCCAACCCCAAAACTGCACCACCCACGGCCTCCCAGCCAAAGAGCCCCAGAACATCAAGCGGCTCAAACTCCTGAGGTGAGTTGATAACCTCCAGCAGTGCTAAAAAGACAACGACACCAACCCCATCGTTAAAGAGACTCTCGCCGCCAGTTTTCACATAGAGACTTTTCGATACATTAAGCTGTTTGAGAATACTCAAGACCGCAATCGGGTCAGTAGGTGCAATCAAGGCACCAAAAAGAAGCGCGTAGATATAAGGCAGGTTTACTCCAATCTGCGCCGCACCCCACCACACAAGGGTTCCGGTGATGAAGGTTGCCAACACCACACCTATTGTTGCCAGAACCAGCACGGTCAAGCGCACGGATTTGAGATCATGCAGGTTAATGTGAAGGGCTCCCGCAAAGAGAAGCACCGAAAGCATCCCGTGTAGGACAATCGAGGAAAAATCAATCCTATCGATCGTCCGTGACAGGAATCCAATATCAATCAGATGAATCTCCGAAAGAATAATAGCGCCAAACGACACGAGTAGTGCAAACGCCATGTGCCCGATGGTGGTGGGCAGTTTGATGTATTTGTAGTTCACATACCCTCCCACCGCGGCAATGGTCAGGATAACGGCCAGAATTTGGAATGCGCTCATAAGTCGTCCTGTTGCTTGTGGAGTGTGTCATACCGGAAATAATGTAGGGATCATTATATCTGTTTCCACTCCTTAATGAAATGGTTTTAGGATTTTTCTGCGCTCCATCTTATGGCATAATGCCCCAGTTCTTCCAGATATTCACCTAACGTCACCAGCCCCATGCACGGCATGGCGCCGCGTTCCATCATTTCTCCCTGCGCCAGTTTGCGGGCCAGCAAAATGGCGGGCATGCACGGAATATAAGGCCCGTCACCGTTTAAGGCCACGAGATTAAAGGTCGTTTTTCCGGCTGTGTCATCTGTCCGCGCCCCTGTCATCGCCATAAAGAAAGCGCTTTTATCCGACCCCATGCCATCAAACCAGCGGGACGCTGCCAGCATAGGCTCGGCCCATGATGCCAAATTTTTGATAAGGCCCATGCGTACCAAGCCGCTGAGCCCCCACAGCCCAAGGTGAACAAAGGGAAGTTCCAGCCCAGCATAAAAGCGGACCGTTCTGAGGGTTGGATAACGGACAGGAAATAAATCAAGGTCGGGGATGTCGCAGTTGCCCAAGGCGCGCCAGCCCAGCCCCTCGAATTTGTGCCAGTGAAGATTCTGCCAACCATAAATTTTCCGGCGTTGGCTGTTCATGAGTGTGGTAAAGGGTTTTCCGGCATAGCCCAGAACCGCCTTGGTCGTTGCGAGGCCGCGGTTGGTCTTTTGCGCGGTGGCGATCGCATATTCTACGTTCTCAAGTTTGGAAAACTCACCCTTATAAGCATCAATAATAGCAGACGTCAGGCACGGCACCGAACTTGCCCCGCTTACCACCAGAACATCCACCTCTTTTGCTGCAGCATCAAGCTGCATTATATGTGTTACAAACTCACGCCCGTCAGCCAGATCAATATAGTGGCAGCGGTGGCGAATACAGGCACGCGCAACATCGTAGTCTTGACTTTGAAACGGGCCAGAGGTGTGAATAATAATATCAGGTTTTATCGCGGCAATCTTTTCATCCATATCCATTTCAATATCAAGGACAGCGCTTCGTACACCCAGCTTTTTCGCCAGTTCCTGCGCTTTTTCACCGCTGCGCCCAGCGATCACCACGTCCATGGTTTTATCTTGCGCCAGCGCTCGGGCAATGAAACTTCCAAAATTTCCATAGCCGCCGATGATCAGGACTTTTTTCATGCCGCTTTCTCCAGATTTTCACTGATGATTTTGAAACGCCCCTTATATTCGTATATTTTTCCAAAGCGGTCATGGGTCAAATTCATACACATATCAAAGGTCTCATCATCCACAGCAATTTCATCGGCATAACCGCAACCCATCAGCATTTCGAGAGGTAGTTTGATCATAAAACTCCCGATCCGTAAAACATAGCCTTTGTGCCGCAGGATCACTTTTCCATCATTCCAATGATAGCTCATGCACCAGCCAAGGCCGCCTGCGGAAATTTCGGCAACTTCGTTCTTTGCGATCTGAATCATATAGGAATTGAAACTATAAGCTTTGCGCGTTTTAAAGTTAAACTCGCGGCAGAACCTGAATTTCTTATCCCTCTGACCGCTGGTAAACATCACCGTTACAGGAACATTATTCTCGCTATAGGGCGGGATACTACCCATGAGAGCCAATATCGTCCCTAGCCAGCGGATCGGCCCTTTGCACAGAACATCAAGGGTGCCTTCAACTTCTACCCTATCGTTGGTATAAGGGCGGTTGGCGTAATGGCGCTTGATGACGGGCGGAAGTTTCTCCCAATCCTGTCCGAAAATGTCACGAAAGATCGGGGCCTGATTCATACGGGTTTTTCTACCATCAGAAAAAATATAACCACAAGCGCGATGAACGCAGGCCAGCCCAGAATAAACCATAATCTGAAGAGTTTCTTGTAGCCTCCAGGAAGCGGCTCACCTGTATCACGGCATTTTTTGAGGATGTCACGCAGTTTCATTTGAATTCCTACAACCGGCAGCCAGCAAATTCCGGCCAAGATATAAAGTCCGTATGTCCAAAGCAGCCATGGCGCGCTCATATCATGTCCGGCCAGATGAATAAGCGCAAAACCGCTCACAGGCTGAATAATTACCGCAGGCGCTGTAAAAATCATATCGGCCAGAACTGTCGTCCGCACGGCGTAGTAACGCGCTTCAATATGATCGCCCAGATGCGCATAGGCCATAAAAAAGGCAATACCAATTCCGGTGCCAAACAGGATGGTTGAGCTGATGATATGCACAGTTTTGACAAGAAAGAACAAATCCATGGCGTTATTCTTCGGGGACAATATAGCGGATATCAATCACCTCAATAAATTCGAGGCCACTTGGCATACGCAATTCAATCTCGTCCCCCACACGCGCTTTCATGAGGGCGCGGGCCACGGGCGAGAGCCAGTTGATTTTCCCCACCGCGAAATCTGCTTCATCCACTCCTACCAACGTCACGGTATATTCGGTGTCATCTTCACGGACATAGGTGACGGTGGCGCCAAAGAAGACCTGATCTTGCCCTTGCTGGTTTTGCGGATCAACCACCTCGGCGTTATCAAGGCGTTTCATCAGGTAACGCACGCGGCGGTCAATTTCGCGCAGGCGCTTTTTGTTATAAATGTAATCGCCGTTCTCCGAGCGATCCCCGTTACCCGCCGCCCACGAAACAATCTCGACGATCTTGGGGCGTTCGCGGTGCATCAAGTGATAAAACTCATCCTCCAGTGCCTTATGGCCCGTAGGGGTCATATAATTTTTTTCATGACTGGGGAGAGGATCATCATCCTCAAAATCGTCATCGTCATTCGATCCGTCATCTTCGCGGGTAAAGGCTTTACTCATGCTGCTTCTCTTTATATGTTCCAGAATATCATAGATAAAACTTATTTCAGTCGCCGGAAAGGTTCTTTTTTACACTTAAACCGGCCATGAAATTTTCAATCAGCCGGGAAATCATGTTGCGCACATCCCTTTGGCCGGAGTTATCTGGCAGACGCTGCGCTATGGCAAGACTATGCAGACCATGCACGGCGCCCCAGAGGGTTCGCGCTGTTTCCTTATGCGTCTTTTCCTGCATGGCCGTGAAATAAGGAGCCAAAATAATCTCAAGCGGCTCGAATAGCTGCTCGATTTTCTGGACATACCATGCTGGTGGTGGATTCTGGCCTGTTTTATCCAACATAAACAGAATGCGCCATTCGTCCCTGTTCTCTTCGGCAAACCGCATATAGCCCAGCGCCATAGATTTCATATTGGCAAGGGGCGGTCTTTTCTTCCGGTTATGCTGCGGGCGGCTAAGTTCTATGTACAGCCGATCAAGTGTTTCACCATTGAGGTGGAGCACAATATCGTTCATGTCCGTGAATACATTATAAATCGTTCCTGCCGTATAGCCGATTTTTGTCGCAATGGCCCGCGCTGTCAGAGCCTCAATTCCGCCCTCCGCAACCAAAGCGCGGGCGGCACTTAAAATCAACTCTTTTACTTCTTCGCGGGTGTGGTCTTTGCGGCGCGCCATGTTCTATTGTCTTGGGAGGGCGGTTATTTGTATTATCCTAGCATATTTTGAACATTGTTCAATATTTTTATTGAACAATGTTCATTATTCTGGCATAGTAAAGTGGTAATGGCAACATGAAGGAGCCTTTTATCATGTCCGATGGTCAATTCAGCTTACTCAAGAAACGCAATTTTCTGCCTCTGTTTATCACGCAGTTTCTGGGGGCTTTCCACGACAATTTGTTCAAAAACGCCCTTGTCGTGCTGATTATTTATCAGCTTGCCCAGCAACTTGATTTCACCGAGAAGGCACAACAACTCCTCACCACGCTGGCGGCGGGAATTCTGATTTTGCCGTTCTTTCTGTTTTCGGCGATGGGGGGGCAACTCGCTGACAAATTTCCCAAAGACAAGATTATGCGCGCGGTCAAGCTCTTCGAGATATTGATTGCCCTTTTAGGGTTTGCAGCCCTTCTCAGCGCGAATTTGTATCTGTGCTATGCAACACTTTTTGCCTTGGGAACGCACTCGGCGATTTTCAGCCCCAGCAAATATTCGATTTTGCCCCAGCATCTTGATCGCGGCTATTTGATTGCCGGAAATGCGCTCCTTAATACCGGAACGTTTCTTGCTATTTTGCTTGGCACCATTATCGGAACATCGGTGATGGCGCTGCACAGTGGGGCCCTGATGATCGGCTCCTTGATGATTTCTATTTCACTGATCGGTTATGCGGCTAGCCGTTACATTCCTCTCGCCCCGCCCGCTTCCGAGAACGCCCCCTTCTCTCTCAACCCGTTTCGCGAGACATGGGATGTGATGGCGCATACCTTCCGGCAACCGCGCGAGATTCGCCTCTCGCTGCTGGGTAAAGGCTGGTTCTTTTGTATCGGCAGTATGTTTATGGCGCAGTTTGCCAACTATACCAAAGGCACACTCGGTGCTGACGAACATGTTCTTACGCTTTTTTTGGTGCTCTTTTCGGTGGGGATTGCCATTGGCGGCCTGTTTAACCATAAACTCCTGCGCGGCACAATTTCCGCTGTCTTTGTCCCACTTTCGGCATTGGGCCTTAGTCTCTTTTCGATTGATATTTATTTTGCATCAAGCGGTCTTGCCCCCCGTGCGGACGGTACATTTTTGAGCGTCTCTGAATTTCTCCAGAGTTTTGCCCATGCTCGGATTGTCTTTGATGTATTTATGGTGGCTTTTTTTGGCGGGCTGTTTGTCATTCCGCTCTCGGCCATTATTCAAGACCGTACGCCCCCCGTCACACGGGCACGGGTGATGGCGGGAAGTTCCATTACCGATTCCATGTTTATGGTGGCCTCGGCGGTTGTCTCGGCCTTGCTGATTGGTAAAGGCTATGCGATCCGCGATATTTTCCTCTTCTTTGCACTTGCCAATTTGGGTGTGACGCTCTTTATCTGCCGCCTTCTCCCCGATTATCTGTTTAAAACAGTGCTGCAGATCATCTTTAAAATACTCTACAAAGTGGAAGTACGCGGCCTTGAACATATTGAGGCGGCAGGGCCACGCGCCGTGATTGTGGGTAATCACGTGTCGTTGCTTGACCCGCCCTTGCTCGCCGCCTTTCTGCCCGGACGCCCGATGTTTGCCGTCAACAGCTTTGTGGCCAACTGGTGGTGGGTGAGGCCCTTTCTCAAGCTGGTCGATGCCTTCCCGCTTGATCCGACCAACCCCTATTCGCTCAAAGCCCTGATCCGCAAGGTCGAGGAAAATCGCCATATCGTGATTTTCCCCGAAGGGCGCTTGACCGATACCGGTGCCCTTATGAAAGTCTATGATGGCCCGGGCATGATTGCCGATAAAACCGGCGCGGTAATTCTTCCTGTGCGTCTTGACGGCGTGCAGCACACCCCCTTTGCGCGCCTTAAAGGAAAAGTGCCGCTCAAAAGTTTCCCTAAAATCACGATCACGGTTTTACCGCCTGTCACTTTTACGATTGATCCGGACATTAAAGGGCGGGCGCGCCGCGTTGCCGCCAGCCAACAGCTTTATGATGTTATGGAATCGATGATGTTTGAGACATCAGATCGCGATCAGAATTTGTGGAACGCGCTGCTCAAGGCCCGCTATGTAAACGGGGATTCTCATATCGCTGCCGAAGACCCGAGCTTTGTCCCTCTGACCTATCGCAACCTGATCCGCGGCGCTTATGTTCTAGGGCACAAGCTGCGTCCCCTCACCCAGCGCGGCGAAATTGTGGGTTTGATGCTGCCCAACAGCGCGGGAGCAATCCTGACGTTCTTTGCCCTTCAGGTGGGTGGACAGGTTCCGGCGATGGTCAATTACAGCGCAGGGCTAAAATCTATTTCCTCATCTCTTTCAACCTCAGGAGTCAAGACCGTCATCACATCGCGCCGTTTTGTGGAGTTGGGGAAGCTTGATGAGCTCGTGAACGCTCTCTCCCCGAGCTTCCAGATTCTTTACCTCGAGGATTTAAAGGCTGGCATTGGCCTTCTGGACAAGGCACGCGCGCTTCTTTTCGCAACCCAACCCAGCGCGGTTTCCCCTGAAAGTCCTGCGGTGGTGCTTTTCACCTCAGGCTCGGAAGGTTCGCCCAAAGGCGTGGTGCTGAGTCACCGCAATATCATGTCCAATATTGTCCAGTTGGCGACGCGAGTGGACTTTAACCAGCAAGACCTTGTGTTTAATGCCTTGCCGATGTTCCATTCCTTCGGCCTGACGGCAGGAGCACTTCTTCCGGTCCTCTCGGGGATACGCACCTTCCTGTATCCCAATCCGATTCATTACCGAATTGTGCCCGAAATGGTCTATGCGACCAACGCAACGATCATGTTCGGAACGGATACGTTCCTGACTGGCTATGCGCGGATGGCGAGTTCTTATGACTTTTACCGGATGCGTTACATCTTCGCAGGCGCCGAAAAAGTCAAGGACAGCACCCGCCAGCTTTATGCCGATAAGTTCGGCGTACGCATTTTGGAAGGCTATGGCGCCACCGAAACAGCGCCTGTGATTGCGGTCAATTCAGCCATGCACCAGAAAAACGGGACGGTGGGGCGTATTTTGCCCGGCATTACCGCGCGTCTTGAAACAGTTCCGGGGATCAGTGAAGGCGGCCGCCTGTTTGTCAAAGGCCCTAATGTGATGCTCGGTTATTTCCGCGATACGAATCCGGGCGTATTGGAACCTCCTCATGAGGGCTGGCATGATACAGGGGATATTGTCAGCGTTGATCATGAAGGGTTTGTGCGCATTTGCGGACGCGCCAAACGCTTTGCCAAAATCGGCGGGGAGATGGTGTCTTTGACCCTTGCGGAGAGTCTGGCCCAGAAAATCTGGCCTGATTTTCAGCATGCCGTTATCGTCCGTCCCAACCCTCGCAAGGGAGAAACATTGATTTTAATCACAACAGCCCCTTCCGCTGCCCGTGAAAATATGATTCAATTGGCTCAGGAGTTGGGGATTACGGCGCTCGCCGTGCCGTCTTCGGTTCTCGTGCGCGATAAACTGCCTGTTCTGGGCAGTGGGAAGGTCGATTACGCCAGTCTTGAAAGCCTTCTTGAGGCCTCGCTTGATAGTCCTCCTCGCGCACCGCAATAAAATCTTAAGAATTCTCCAATATAATTAAAATTTGATGGGTTTATAATCAGGTCAGGTGGGCATGGACGATTCAAAAGCGCAGAATTCTGGGGCACAGACGCCACAAGTGACGTCGCAGAACCAGAATGTCAGCTATGAGCACTCCACAGAGGCGCTTAAAGTTATGATGCCGGGCAAGGACCAGCAGGTCGTTGTCCACGCGATTCCCGGCCAGAAGATTGAAATAAACGGAGCAGATCCTTCGAAACTTGCGATCAACATTCTTGGCGCCGATGTGATTATGAGCGATCCGCTAACTAACGCCAAGATTGTATTTCTGGGGCTGGGCCTCATTCTATTCTCGCCGCAGGAAGCACCCTCGATTTTTCTCGGTGATGTGGAGTTTATGCCGCAGGACATCTTAAGTAAAGTTGGCCTCATCCGCAACATCACCCAGAAAGACTATCTGAGCTTTACCAGCCTGAGCCTTGAAAATATCCATGACAAGAAGGATGATTCATCAGAAGAACCTGAAGTTCAAATTGTAACTAAGATTCAGGAAGTCATTGTCGATATCAGCCCCAAACAAACTTTTGCTGTTGAGGTTGCCGACGAGGACTTTAACCTGACGTCCGATCCGCGCCCCGATTTTGTATCGGATACAGAAGGCGTTCCCCCTGCCCCTGAAAATTTTCATAAGAAAAATAATTCTCAGAGCGCAAGCGAAACTGAAACGCAAACACAAACCGATGTTGATGACTCTTCTTCGGCGCGAACATCTTTTGACTTTGAGGTCAGACTTCTTCAGGTTGCACAAACTTACGATGGCGGGAGCAACACCACTTGGGGGGGCGGCGGCAGTGGAGCTGCGGCTTTTGATCCCAGCGCCAGTTCACAATTTTCAACCGAGACAATTGATCTTGTCAGTAATAATTCTTTTCAGACTGTTTATGCTGATAACAATGCCTATTTCAGTGAAACTCAGGCGGCCCGTGTCCTTGAATTTTCACCGAACTTGCCTGACGCATTTGATGTGACAAGCGTAGTCATCACAGGGCTGCCGTCCGGTGTTTCGGTTTCTGGCGCTACTTATGATGCAGGGGCGGACGCCTACACCCTGACCTCCCTTACCCCAAATGCGCGGGGAGATATAGAAATTTACCTCGTCTTCTCCACAGATGCCAGCATGAACGGCACCGCTTTTACTGTGGTGATAGACTCTGTTGCAGACTACGACCCTTCCAGCCCAGATGCAGGCCCTACCCCTCCTGCCGACACAAGCCTTGACTTCCACCTTGAACAGGCTTTTGAGATCAAAGCTGCCACCTCGACGGCTGACCTTGATCCGACTGACGGGATATTCGACCTCTCCACTCTCCAGAACGAGAACCGTATTCTTTTGGGGAATGGCGGATCCATGGTTTATGGTTCTGCCGCCACCGATACGGTTGTTGGGGGATTGGGCGACGATACCATTCGCGGTGGTGGCGATGACGACAGTCTGGATGGTGGTGGTGGCCTTAACGATACTATCAGCTTTGCCGATAAAGACTCCGCCAGCAGCGTTGTGATTGACCTGACATCGGTTGCGGATGGCAACGGATTCCGGTCGGCCACCATTGGTACGGAGACAGACAGTTACAAGAATTTTGAACATGTGATTGGCGGCGCAGGCGCCGACCAAATTCTCGGCGATGCGGGCGATAACAATCTCGACGGTGGCGCGGGTGATGACTATATCATGGGCCGCGATGGAGATGATATACTGACGGGCGGTGCGGACATCGACACCGTTGATTATTCCTACGCCGGAAACGGTATTACCATCGCGCTGCAATCTTCTGGGAGTTATGCCCAGATTGTTACAGGAACCGACACCGATACACTTTCAGGTTTTGAAAACCTGATCGCGACTGATTATGATGATACAATCACGGGGTCGAGCGATAACAACGTGATTGATGCACGTGGAGGAGCTGACCTTATCAATTCATCGGTGGGCAATGATGATATTGATGGCGGTGCCGGAACCGATACCATCAACTACAGCACCTTTACAGCTGGCATTACCGTCAATCTTCTGGATACGCCTGATGTTGATGGTTATGTTGCTCTGACGGCTACGGGTAAAGCTGACCGTGTCAAGAATATCGAGAATATTACAGGCAGCGATTTCAATGATACAATTACCGGTGATGCAACCGGACAGACCTTGATCGGGAATGACGGAAATGATGTTATTGACGGGGATGCTGGCAATGACACGATTTACGGCGGTTACGGCGCTGATACTTTAACAGGCGGCCTCGGCTACGACTTACTACATTTTGAAGACCTTGCGGGTGGGGCCGACTCCGTTGCTATCAATATCACAGCCGGAACCGCTATCTATACAGGTGGTGGCACCCCTGAAACAGATACATTCTCAGGGTTTGAAGATTTTACCGGAACATCGGGGGATGATGATTTTATTTCGGCGACGGGTTCTTATCTTCTGAACGGTTATTCCGGCGGCGGATCGGATCTCGTTGATTATACGGCGGCTGGCGGGGCCATTACGGTGGTCTTGAGCGCGACAACCGCTAACTTCGGTACGGTTGCCAAATCCGGCACGTGGTCGGGCACCGATACACTGCAATATATTGACGTCATTGTCGGCAACAGCGGCGGCAATGACAGTTTCACAGCCGGAACCGGAACCTATATGCTTTTTGGTGATTCCGGTACCGACTCCCTCACCTATGCGGGAGCAGGCGGCGCGGTTAGCATCAACCTGCAATTAAGTAATGTGACCAAATCCGGCGCGTGGTCGGGTGTGGATACCCTGATGAGCATGGAGACCATTACAGGCAGTGATGCTTATGCCGACATCTTCACCGCAATTGGCACGGACAATTACACCTTAAATGGTGGCGCGGATGGCGGGACTATTGTCGATATTATCAATTATTCTGGTCTTGCCGCCATTACCGTTGACATGAATGCCGGAACCGTGACCAAATCCGGCGGCACAGACACGATTTCGTCAATTGAGAGCATCTCTGGTACATCCAATTCCGATTTCTTCTATTCAGGATCTGGTACTTATACATATAATGGCGGCGGTAACACTGATCAATTAAACTACAGCCTCGCGGGTGGCGCCATCACTATAACTATGAGCGCAGTAACCGCACAATCTGGTACTGCGACTAAAACAGGAACTTGGTCGGGAACAGACACATTCAATTCTTTTGGCGTCTTCGTTGGTAGCGACTACGCTGATAACGTTATCGCAGGAACTGGCACCATGAGTTTTAATGGCGGCCTTGGCAACGATACGATTACATACGCCTCGGCGGGCGGCGCAGTGACAATTAATATCGTCACCCATGACGTGACCAAGTCCGGCACATGGTCGGGCACAGATACGGTTAATAACTTTCAGGTTTTTACCGGTAGTGATGCTTACGCCGATACTTTTGTGGCCTATGAAGCCAATAACTATACCCTCAATGGCGGTGCGGGAGTTGGCATCAACGACAGTATTACCTATGCTGCTTTTCTTAACGCTATTACTGTTAACTTGGTTGCGGGAACTGTTACAAAATCGGTTGGTACGGATACCATTTCATCACTTGAAAACGTCACCGGAACGGGCCAGAACGACTCCTTCACGGCGGGCAACGGCTCCTATACTCTCAATGCCGCAGCTGGAACGGATTCTCTCACCTACGCTTCGGCTGGCGGCGCGGTAACCATTAACCTCCAAACCGGCAGCGCCGTTAAATCCGGCACATGGTCGGGCACGGATACGATTTCCAATTTCGAGACAATCACGGGAAGTGACGCTTATTCCGACAGTTTTACGGCGACCGCCACAGGCAACTATACCCTCAATGGCGGCGCGGCCGCGGCTGTTATAGACAGCATTACTTATGCAGGCCTTGCCGCTATTTCTGTCGATCTTAACGCCACCTTGACCATCACCAAATCGGGCGGCACCGATACGCTCACCTCCATTGAATCGATCATTGCTACATCCAACAACGATACGTTCAATTCCAATACGGGAAGCTATACATTTGACGGCGGCGCGGGTATGGATTCCCTTGTTTACGCCGTTGCGGGCGGTGTTGAAACCGTTGTTTTGAGCGCCACAGTTGCCAACTCCGGCACTGTCACCAAATCCGGTGCGTTCTCAGGCACCGATACATTCAGCTCGATTGAGACGATTACGACAGGGACGGGCAATGATGTATTTACCGCAGGTACAGGCACCTATATACTTAACGCGGGAAGTGGCACCGATTCAATTACCTATGTGAATGCGGCGGCGGCAGTCGCCCTTAACCTTGGGACAGGCGTTGTGACCAAAACAACGTCAGGCGCATGGACGGGAACGGACACACTTACAGGCTTTGAAACCTTCACAGGCGGTGGTTTCAACGACACATTTACCTCCGCAACGGGTACCTTTACTCTGTTTGGAGGAAGCGGCACCGATACCGTTACCTACGCGGCAGAGGATGGTTTAGTTACGGTTGACCTGAGCACGGGAATCATCACCAAATCAGGCACGTGGACGGGTACCGATACTATTTCGTCGATCGAAACGATTATTGGAACGGCCTATAACGATTCCTTTTCTGCGGCATCAGGGACTTATACCCTCAACGGATCGGGCGGCAGTGATACGGTTACCTACACAGGGGCTGGTGGCGCTGTAACTGTCTCTTTAAGCGCGACAGTTGCCAACTCCGGTACAGTGGCGAAGGGTGGCACATGGTCGGGCACCGATACACTTACATCGATTGAAGCTATCTACGGCAGCACCAATAACGACACATTTACCGCCGGTACCGGTTCATATGACCTGCGCGGTAACGCGGGGAACGATACACTTACCTATGTGAATGCGGGCGGCGCCCTGACATGGGATATGGCGGCAAGAACAGTGGTCAAATCCGGCACATGGTCGGGGACAGACACCTACACCAATATGGAGATTTATGTCGGGGGCACCTACAACGATGCCTTTACCGCGGCGGATGGCTCTTCTACGATTGACGCAGGCGCAGGCACTGACTCAATCACCTATGGCGCTGCAGGCGGGGCGGTGACCATTAACCTGCAAGCGCCAGCAACCGTGACTAAAAGTGGAACATGGTCGGGCACCGATACCATTTCCAATTTCGAGACGATTACTGGTAGCGATGCCTATGCCGATGCCTTTACTGCCGTCGGCACAGGCAACTATACCCTGCGCGGCAGCACGGCGGCTGATGCCATTACCGATACCATTACCTACGCGGGCTTGTCCGCGATCACCGCGACCCTCGGCGCGAGCGTTTCAGTGGTCAAATCCGGCGGCACAGATACTCTTTCCTCGATTGAGAATATTACCGGAACAAGCAACAATGACACATTCAACTCCGGTACAGGCACCTTTATAATTGCAGGCGGCGCGGGCGGTATCGATACACTTCGTTACGATTCAACCTCGAATGCCATGACCATCGCCTTGAGCGCGGCCACGGCCAATTCGGGCACGACTACCAAATCGGGCACATGGTCAGGCACCGATACATTTACAGGCGTGGATTCACTTGTTGGCAGTACAGGAAACGATGCCTTCACGGCAGGTACGGGGACTTATACGCTTAACGGCGCAGGCGGGACAGACTCGCTGACATATGCCAGCGCAGGCGGCGCGATGACCATCAACCTGCAAACGGGCGCGGCGGTTAAATCCGGCACATGGTCGGGCACGGACACGATTTCGAACTTTGAAACCATCACAGGGAGCAATAACTACGCCGATGCCTTTACCGGCAACGAGACAAGTAACTACACCCTCAATGGTGGAACTGGCGCCTTTACCGACACCATTACCTATGCGGGACTTTCGCTCATTGAGGTTTATCTCGGCGCGACTGTTACCGTATATAAAAACGGCTACTCCTATACCGATACACTCTCGTCCATCGAGTCAATTACCGGAACGTCAGATGATGATTACTTTTATTCCGGTACAGGCACATTTACACTCAATGGTGCCAGCGGGTATGATGGGCTGGACTATTCCCTTACGAGCAACGCGATGACGATTGCCTTGAGCGCCGCCACTGCCAATTCGGGAACGACCACCAAATCCGGTACATGGTCAGGCACCGATACGTTTACAGGTATTGATTCAGTCATCGGCAGCACAGGGAACGATGCCTTCACCGCAGGGGCAGGCACCTATGATCTATTTGGTCAAAGCGGCACAGATTCACTGACCTATGCCGCAGCCACCAGCGCGGTTATCATCAACCTGCAATCAGGTAATGTGACCAAATCCGGCGCATGGTTGGGCACCGATTGGATTTATGATTTCGAAACCATCACAGGGAGTGATGCCTATGCCGATACCTTTACGGGAATCAATGGAGGTAACTATACCTTACGCGGCAGTACGGCCGCTGATGCCATCACCGATACCATTACCTATGCGGGACTTGCCGCGATCACTGCAACCCTGGGCGCAACCGTCACTATTGCCAAGCCAAGCGGAACGGATACACTGTCGTCGATTGAAACGATTACCGGAACAAGCTTCAATGATACATTCAACTCCGGCACCGGCACCTTCACTGTTCACGGCGGGGCGGGCGGCACCGACGCGCTGAGCTATAACGCCACCGGTAATGCGATGACGATTGCCTTGAGCGCCGCCACTGCCAATTCGGGAACGACCACTAAATCGGGCACATGGTCAGGCACCGATACATTTACAGGGATTGATTCAATCACTGGCGGCACAGGCAATGATGCTTTTACGGCGGGAACGGGCACCTATACGCTGAATGGCAACACAGGCACCGACTCCCTGACATATGCCAGCGCAGGCGGCGCCATGAACATTAATCTGCAAGCTGGAACAGCGCTCAAATCCGTCGGATGGTCGGGGACAGATACGATTTCGAACTTTGAAACCATCACCGGGAGCAATAACTACGCCGATGACTTTACCGCTGTCGGCACAGGCAACTATACCCTCAATGGCGGTACCGGTGCCTTTACCGATACCATAACCTATGCCGGATTGTCCGCGATTACTGCTATGCTAGGAGCAACAGTGACCGTTTCTAAATCCGGTGGCACCGATACGCTGTCCTCGATTGAGGCAATTACGGGCACGTCAAATAATGATATCTTTTATTCCGGTACGGGAACATTCACTCTCGATGGCAGCGGCGGATTGTCCGATGCCCTGAGTTATGTATTCACAAGCAACGCCATGACCATTGTCTTGAGCGCAACCACTGCATATTCAGGCACCACCACCAAAGGCGGTACATGGTCGGGAACAGATACTTTCAGCAACATGGAAACCCTCTATGGCAGCACTGGCAACAACAGCTTCACTGCAGGGACTGGCTCTTATGTTATAACTTGTCTCACGGGCACTGACTCGATTACCTATGTGAACGCCGCTGCAGGAGTGGCTGTCAATCTTACAGCAGGTACCGTCACCAAAACCACATCCGGCGCGTGGACGGGTACGGACACGATTGCCGGTTTTGAAACCATTACGGGCGGCAATTATGCTGACACCTTCACAGTGGGGAATGGCACCTACACCCTTAACGGCGGCGGCAACACGGCAGATATGCTTTCATACGCATCGGCAACCGATACAGTAACCATCAATCTGCAAACAGGCAGCGCTATAAAGTCCGGCACATGGTCGGGCACCGATACGATCTCCAATTTCGAGAATGTGACGGGCGGCGCGGGCAATGACACGATCACGGGTGACGCCAACGACAATTATATTTACGGCGGGACTGGCAATGATACCATTGATGGCGGCGGCGGGAATGACCTTCTCTATGGTCAGGCTGGAGATGATAGTATCACCACGACCTACTCCGCCGATGGCGGCGCGGATAATGATACGATTACCGGTTCGGGTTCGTCCTATCTCTATATTACACTTGGAACAGGCAATGATATTTATTTGGGCGCGGCTACAACGGGAGGCAGCCTTATCGCGACAGACAGTGGCAACGATGCGGTTTATGGCGGATCGGGCGATGAATCTATTCAAGACAGCACGGGTGACGACTATTATGCAGGAAGCACAAACGCGGCCATTTTTTGGGATTCCTCCAATGGGACCTTCGGGGATGTTCTCGATTATTCCTATCGCACCGATGCAACTCTCGGCCTGACGCTTGATCTCTCCGTCACTACCTATACTGGTGACCCCCTATCTGAGGGCGGCTATGCCCGCGTGACACTCACCGGTCTTGCCGAGTACGATTATGTGAAAGGGATAGAGACGTTTATTCTAAGTGATTACGATGACAGTTTCTCTGGCGATTCCGGCAGTAATATCGTGATGGGTGGTACAGGTAACGACACCTTTGTCGGGCGCGGGGGAAATGACTATTTTTTAGGTGACACGGGCAATGATACAGCCAATTATTCTTCATCCACCAACGGGATTCAAATCGCTCTTGCCGCGGATTCTTTTGGCAACTACATGGAAATTTCCGATAATGGCGGTGCCGCCATCGGTACGGATGCTATATACGGAACAGAGAGTGTTGTAGGATCAAACTACGCCGATATTTTCCGCGGCCTTGATAGCGTGAATGATCTTTTTGATGGCAAGAACGGCAATGACACCTTCTATGTCAATGGCGGGGCAAATACGCTTATCGGCGGCGGCGGAACCGACACGGCCGATTACTCCGGTGCAACCCTCGCGATTACCGGATCTCTGACGGGCGCTTCTTTGCAGGGCAGTTTCACCACGCAGTTCGGTGGTACCAGCGTGAGCGATACCACCTTTACGATCGAGGATTATATTCTGTCAGGATTGAATGATAATATTAGTTTTGATAATGATTCTCTTGATGCTCTTTACAACGCGGGTGGCTCGGTTGATTTTGGCGCGGGGACGGATACCATGGTCTGGGACGCAGGTGGGGTCACAGCCTCCGTTAATGAGGGAGTTGCACTGGCTGCTCTCTTTACTAACCTTGAAGAAATTCAGATCACCAATCTGGTAACGGATGGCGCTAACCCTTATGACATAGATTGGACTGATGTTCAGAGTTCGACAGGTTCGGCCTCGGGAACGCTCACCCTTCACGTGGACTCGGGCTTTACCATTGATGTGGATGGCGGTGGAGCACAAAGCTGGGCCGTGGATCATACCTATACCAGTGGTGCCCTGACCTTGGTTGTCGATGTAGTCGGCGTTTAGAAAACACTAGTTCCCTACCGATGTAGCCCTATGCCGCGCGGTGTTTTTTTGGTAAGATAGCCCTACCGCTTTCTGCGGGTCTCCTTCGTTTCAGGTTCTTTTTAGTTATGCAAAATTCCACTGCTCTTACCGACTGTCTGTCGATTGTTTTTGGCATTTATGGCCATCCGGTCGCGGTTGATAATCTTCTCTCCGAAACAGTATCCGCGCCCGGGGAGATCGACCTTGAGCAACTCGGCCTGCGCGCTGGCGCGCGTATTACCCCGCATATGTGCGATTTTGTCTCTCTTTCCGCCGCCAAAACACCCCTGATCCTGCGCCTTAAAAAAGATCATTACTGCGTTTATGTGCCGGATGGCCCAGATGGCAAAGGGGGGAAAATCCATTTTCCCAAGGGAATGGCAGCCGGAAAAAAGGATATACCCCGCACGCTCGCCGATATTGCAGCGCTTTATGATGGGCAAGCAATTGAAGTGGCCGTGATCCCGCGTACCGCGCAGGCCACAACCGATCACGTCTGGAACGCGCATAAAATCAGCTGGTTCTGGGATCCAATTACCTCGCATATGAACAAATATACCGAGGTTCTTATCACCAGTTTCTTTATCAATCTGTTTGTGATGGTGGTGCCGCTGTTCAGCATGAACGTGTATGATCTGGTTATTCCGAATTTTGCGCTTGATACACTCCACGCCTTGGTGATCGGCATGTCGATCATGCTGGTGTTTGATTTTTTGCTCAAAACCATCCGCTCTTATGTACTTGAACATATTGCCGCACGCGTCGGGACTCACCACGATATTTTGATGCTGGAGCAGCTCTTCCGCATCCGCCCCCAATTCGAGATGATGAGCGTGGGCGAGAAGGCTAATTTGTTCCGCGAACTTCAGGGGATCAAGGATTTTTATGCGTCACGCCTTGCTCCGGCGGTGGTCGATCTGCCTTTCTCGCTTGTGTTTATAGGTGTTATCTATTTTATATCGCCGATTATTGCGGCTATTTCGGCGGGAGGGGCGTTGGCCATCATCCTGTGTAACATAGCCGCCAATATGCCGATCCAACGGCGCACGCAGGATTATATCAAGGCCTTGCAGAATAAATCGGCGCTGCTGATCGAGATGCTGGAGGGAAGCTCGACCATCCGTATGTTCGGTATTGCGCGTTCGCAGCTTTTCCGCTGGCAAAATGTGACGGAAGATGCTGCAGCGTCTTCATCACGCAATATGTTCATGTTGAACCTTGCAAGCAATTTTTCGGCGATGGTGATTTATTTTGTAAGCGTGTTCGTCGTTCTGCAAGGCGTGTATGAAATTCAGGATAATAATCTCACCGTGGGCGGACTTATTGCCACGTCGATTCTTTCAAGCCGTATGATTTCACTCATCAGCTCGTTTGCTGGCGTGGCGGGGCGGCTTAACCAGACCAAAAGCATTCTCAAGATGGTCGATAAAGTCTTCCGTCTGCCGACCGAACTTCAGGATGCCAAAGCAACACCGGTTCAGCACAAACTCACGGGCGCCATCACGATTAAAGATGTGTCCTACTCTTACCCGGGGCAGGCCCACCCCGCGCTTGACAATATCAACCTAACGGTCAAAGGTGGCGAACATATTGGTCTGATTGGCAAGTCGGGTGCCGGAAAATCAACCCTCGCGCACCTCATGGCAGGATACCTTGTCACCGATACGGGTACCGTGTCGCATGACGGCCTTGATGTGAAGGCGCTCCACCCCGATGTGCTGCGCCGGAGTATCGGGATTGTACCACAAAATCCGTTCTTTTTTTCAGGCACAGTGCTTGATAATATTTTGCTCGGAAACCCCGATCATTCCGCCGAAAGCCTTGGCCAATTTCCGTTCCTCGGGGAACTGCTTGAGTTTTTGCAAAAAACAGGGCTGGGCTATAACACACCAGCCGGTGAAGGCGGTATCCGTTTGTCAGGAGGCCAACGTCAAGCGATTGCCCTTGCGCGCGTGATTATCCGCGACCCATCGATCCTTATTTTTGATGAACCCACCACTGGCATGGATTCTCAACTTGAACTGACCGTACGGCAGGGCCTTGCAACTTTTCTCAAAGATAAAACCTTTATCATGGTCACACACCGGACGCCGCTTTTGCCGCTGGTGGAACGCCTTCTTTTCATGGATGGCGGCAAGGTTGTCCTTGATGGGCCGCGCGATGATGTCCTGCGCAAACTATCTGGACAACCCGTATAGGAACAGGAAAACACGTCATGACATTCCGATTTTCCTCTTCGCATCACGGCTCCGGTAAAGATTCCGGATGGAATTCGCTGCCGTTGCTGGTGGTGCTGTGCGCGATGGTCTTAGCATTTATTTTGTGGGCGAACTTTGCCCGTATCGAGCAGCAGGTACATGCGGCAGGACGCATTGTTCCGGCCAGCCAAGCCAAGACCGTCCAGCATCTGGAGGGCGGGATTATCGAGAAAATCCTTGTGATCGAAGGGACTCCTGTCGAAAAAGGTACACCCTTGCTGCAACTTCTCAACCAGAAGGCCCGCTCGGAACGTGACGAGATCCGCTTGTCCATTGAAGCCCTCAAACTCAAGCGAGCGCGGCTTGAGGCTGAAAAAAAGGACGCAAAGGAATTTGTCTATGACGTTCCAATTCCCGATGAGCTTCAAGATACACTGGAATCCGAGAAGTCTCTTTTCCAGAACCGCACCAGCCTTTTGAAACAAAAAATTGCGGGACTTAGCGAACAAATCTCGCAAAAGACTCTCAAACTCGAAGACCTTAAATCGCAGCATGACAATCTGAGCGCTGAGCGCGCGGTGGCGCAGGAACAGCTCGCCATCAACGCGCGCTTGCGTAAATCAGGGGCTTTGTCGGAAACGCGCTATCTGGCCTCGGTAAGCAACGTCAAGAATTTCGATACGCGGATCGACCAGATCCGCAAGACCTACCCAATTACCAAAGCCGAGATTGAGGAAATCAAGAAAAATATTGACGCCGAAACAACCCACGCCAAATCTGAGATTGCCGACGAGATGGCCGGTATCGAACTAAAAATCAACCAGTCCAGCGAGCGGCTTAAAACCTCTTCGGATGAAGTTTCACGCACGCAAATCGTCTCACCGGTCAAGGGGATTGTGAATAAGGTCTATATGACCACGATTGGCGGCGTGGTACGTCCAGGTGAGCCTATTTTTGAAGTGACCCCGTTTGACGAACATCTGATCGTTGAGGCGCGGGTCAATACCAAGGATCGCGGCGACATCTGGGTGGGGCTTCCGGCACGGGTCAAGGTAACGGCTTATGATTATGCTATTCATGGCAGCATTGATGGAAAACTTACGGAAATTAGCGCCGACAGTATCAGTGATGAGAAGGGAAACCGCTATTACCGCGTGCGCGTAGCGCTTGATTCCAATGAGTTGGATGGCAAACCCCTCTTCCCCGGCATGACGGTGGATGCCAGTATTCTCACGGGTGACGTTACCGTGATGCAGGCTATTCTTAAACCCTTATTCCGGCTACGTGATAACGCCTTCCAGTGAGTTTCCCTTTTTCAGGTTTTTTCTCAAATCTTCACCTTAAGGCGGCTTTTTCCGCTTCGCATAATCTCTGAAGTGTATTAGAATGTTGCTCGGCAGTCTTTACTGTTGACGCACGCGCTCTACCCCCTCAAGGAACATGTTATGCAAAATTCTGAAGGTCAGGAACTCAAACTTAAGCTCAACATTGGTTTTTTTGAGTATATCACCGTACCAATGATCGTTTCGATTATTTTTCTGACCCTGATTCTTGTGATCGGCCATGAGAAAATTTTGGAAGCCTATCACGAGAACATCCCACTTAACTCGATGATTTTTGCGGTTATTCTTTTCTCGATTTTCAAATCGTTTTGGAACAATATTAAGGTATACAAGAACATCAAATTTTTACGCCGTATTGAAAATATCGAAGGCGACCAGGAGATTGACCCTCAGGAAATTACCGAGATTGGTGAAGGTTTGAGCAAGGAAGGTTACCTGTTCCAAATCCAGAACATGTACAACGCCGTAGAAAACCTTGCCGTTTACGGGTATCTCAACTTTACCGATCAGGATGCGCGGCTGATCAAATCCAAATTCGGAAACCGGATCAAGTCGGAACGTCAGGTGGTCAGCTATTTCGCAGGTCTTCTGGTGATGATGGGGCTGATTGGTACCTTCTGGGGTCTCCTGAGTACGATTAATGCGGTGGGTGAAGCCCTCAATCAGGTGTCGGGAGGTTTTGGTAATGCGGACAAAGGGAAATCTGCGGGTGGCGGGATTGAGCTTGGCAAGTTTATCGGTAGTATCGCGGCGCCTCTGCAAGGTATGGGTATCGCGTTCTCGGCATCTCTGTTCGGTATTGGCGGCTCGCTGTTCCTCGGCTTTCTCAACTTCTTTTCGACCCATGCGCAAGATAAAGCGATTGAGATGGTCAGCCGCTGGATTGATGCGCGTATTCCGATCATGAATCCGGCGCTCAAAGAAAAAGTGATGGGCCAGAAAGTTCCGAAATCCGATGACCTCAAGGCATGGCTTGCGGGCTTTGTGTATCTCTCGAGCAAAACCAACCAGAAGATGGGGCAGATTATGATTGCCCTCTCCAAAACAACGGAGGCCATGCTCAAGAGTGCTCACCATACGGAGAAGCTGTACGACTATCAAAAGGATATTTATATGGCGATGGAAACCATGAGTTCGCGCATGGCACAAATCAAGGATGGCATGAAATATATCACGCGCAGCGTCGAGCCAATGCTTAACCACAGTGCCAGCACCAGTGCCAGCCTTTCGTATGTCACCGAGATTTTGGCCTCGAACGTCACGCGCAGCGAAAAAATCTATGGGCAGCAAGTTGACCAAATTGCCCTGCTGAGTGACCGGATGCGCGATTTCAACTCGGTGTTCGAGCGTATGAACCAGATTCAGGGTATGCTGGTTAACGAGATCGAAAAAATGAAAGAGCGCACCCAGAAGGAGGATGCCTCAGCTGAATTCACGTCACTGGTCTGGCAACTCAACACAATTGTGGAAGAAATCCAGCAAAAGAATACAGATGTTTTTGATAACATTTTTGAGGAGCGCCCTAAAAACGATGTTCCTCCGCAATCCGAGTAGTAGTCCGTGCTTTGTAGCTATTTGCGCGTGGAAAGTAGTGTGATCTAACCATGTCAGAGATGAAGGATGATGACTTTAGTGCCGTAGCTTGGCCGGGCTTTGTGGATATTTTGTCCACGGTTATCATGATGTTCCTGTTCTTCATTATGATCGTCTCGATTGTGATGTATGTGATGAGTATGGAGTACAAAAAAGAAGTTGAAACGACGACAGCGTCGAAGATGCAAGACCAGATGGAAGAAGAACTTAAAAAAATCATGGAGAAGATCAATGCTGGAGAAATCACTCTTGAGCAGATTAAAAATGCCTCCAAAAACCAACAGCAGAACGAGACATTGACGGTAGAAAATATCGAACTCAAAAACGAACTCAAAAATGCCGATTCAGTTATCGACCAAATCAAGGCCGATATGGCATCGGGCCTCAATCAAGAAACACAGATAACCGAAGATGGTTATTTCGTCATTCTGTTTGAAAAAAACGACATTAGTATTTCTCCGGACACGGAAAAGACTCTTCAGGCCTATGCCGAAAATATTGCCAGAACTGCCGGAGTTCCGCTCAGAGAGCTTGGCGTTGAAATTGTATCGGGTGACAACCCGAATTCGCCGACAATTTCGGTGGCGCGGGAGCTCGGACTGGCTCGGGCGCTCAATATCCGCAATGTGTTTATCAAGGGAACGACCGATCCTGAAAAAATCTCGATTCTCTATGCCCCTGCCAAGAGCATTCAGGATAGTTATAACTGGATCAAAGTCAGGGTGAGCAAAGAATGACGTACAAGTATCCCCTCCTCGCCTTTGCAGTGGCCTTGTGCCTGCCCCCTTCCGCCTTTGCGGCTTCGAGCGACCCTGTATCCATGTCGCTTGAGACGGCTTTGCTTTTTTCGATGAACAAGAATCCGGAGATCGGCGTTAGCGCAGCCAAACTTGACCAGACCCAACACGCAATTGATGAGGCACGGTCAAGTTATTACCCGCAGGTACGCTCCACAATCATTGCAGGACGCGAGTATAACGATCCAACATCGACCCCCTCCAACGATGGTGGAGCCAGCAACATATCGTCGGAATTCACCCTCAATGTGGACCAGACTTTGTATGATGGCGACAAAACCTATGAAGAAGTTCAGCGGCGCACCCATATCAGCAATTCAGCCAGTCTTGAAAAGCGTCAGGCATACGAGAAAGTTATTATTGATACGACCAAGGCGTATATGCAGGTGTACCGCTTCCAAAATGCAAAACGCGAGGCCGAGGACTATATTGGCCGTTTGAAGAAAATCAAGCGCAAGGTCGATTTGATGGTAATGGCCGGAGCGGAAGATCAGTCCAAACTGAAGATGGCCGAGGCCCGCCTTGAATTTGCCGAATCAAGCCTCAGCTCCCTCAAGTCGTCTCTTGATACTGCGATGATTACGCTTGAAAATATTACCGGACCATTACCCGACTTTGTAGCGACCAAACCGACATTGCAAGATCTTGTCGCCCTTGATATTGACGAGTTTCTCAAACAGTCCGAGCAAGGGAATGTCGATTTGATGATCAACCACTCTGACCTGCAGGCAATTAAACATGAACTGGGGTCGGCAGAATCCGATTTTCTGCCCAATGTTCATTTGGTTGTCGATTATGACGAAACACATAACTCCGGCGGTGAGATCGGGCGTGACCGCGCAGCCTCGGCTATGGTGCAAGTTAATTACAAAATATTCGATGGTTTCGGACGGGATGCAACCAAAGAAAAAGTCGAAAGCAAACAAGATCAGGCTGAGTTCGAAAAAGCCCGTCTGATTCGGGATGTACGCAATAAAGTCAAGCAAGCTTACAATAAGGTTCATGCGTTGGAAGATGAATACGCCATTGTTCTAGCCGAGATGAAAACCAACGGCGAATTACAGGATTTGTATCTGGAACAGTTTCAGCTGGGTGAGGGAGATATTCTTAATTTGATCGAGGGTGAAGAGCGCCTTTATACATCGAAGGCCCGTGTTTACGAGATCGAATCAAACATTACCCTGAACATTTTACAGCTTGCAAAAATGTGTGGCCTTATAGATTATGGAGGCGTCTGTCCTCTCTGTGAGGAGTGATTCTATTGTTATGAATAAATTCTTTGATCTGTCTTGTGGGATTACGTCTGGCAGAAATATGTCAATACAGATTCGGCACGCTCTGATGGTTTCTGCCCTCATTGGCTCACTTGGGCTGTGGGCTGCTCCGGCATGCGCGCAAAATTCGGCGCCTGCGGAAGACCCTAGTAGAAAAAATCAGGCGCAGGCAGCTATGCTGCGCGATTTGCGAGAGAAAATCGAACTGCTTGAAAAAGAGCGGGCGCGACTCAGAACCTCCCCTCTCATTCAAGCAGACACAATGACTCTGCCGTCCCAAACCTACGAGGAAGGCAGTAAACTCCGTTATCTTGAGCGAAAGATCCGAACGCTTGAGGAAGAGAACGCCACACTCAAATCACAAACCCCTCTTGAGGAAACATCGCCTACAGCGTCCGACGATACGCTTGAGGCAACGGCCAGTTTGGTTAAAAAATTCGAGGCACAGGCAGTTCTTCTTTCTGACGAGAACGAAACGCTCAAGAGAAAGCTCGCGTCACTCGACCCCGATTTTGCCAAAGTCTATAAACCTGACACAGATAAGAAAATCGAGGATGTACTCGATACCCTTTTTGAAGAGGATGGCGCACCCAAACCACCTCCACCCGCGCCTGCTTTGGATAAAGATATTAAATCCGATCTTAAAACAGAGCCTAACGCGTCCAAAGATAAGGAGAAATCCTCCCCAGCCAATACGAAGAACGCCAGCGACAAACCGACCCCTGACGCTCCCGAGAAGAATGCATCTCCTCTGGATGACTTACCATCTGAACCTGCCGCCAAGAAAACCTCCACGCCGGACGTTGCGAAAGAGGTCCCCCTTGCTCCTGTAGAAAAACAGCCTGCCCCCGTCCCACAGGCGGCTCCACAAGAAAATTTTCTGCCTGAGACCAAGGCCAAAGCGCCAGATGCTTCCCCTGCCCCGCAAAAGAGCGCACAAGAGAAAGAAGAATCCGCGCCGTTGCCCGTCCCCCATCAGGACGCTATTGAAATTACGCCGTTTGATACATCGATGATTAAACCTAGCTCGACAACGCCTGTTGTCCCGCCGCAGCAAGAAACCACCCCCGCTGTAGAAATTGCACCGTTTGACCCCAAATTGGTGACCCGACAACCTATTACGCCTTCTAAATCTACTGCGGCAACGCCTGCGGTTGATATTGCACCATTTGACCCTAAGCTGGTCGCCAAAAAATCTGCGTCCTCAGCACCATCACCCGTCGCTTCATCCCCCCGTGTAGAAATTGCGCCATTCGATCCGTCAATGGTTGCAGACAAGAACACGGGCTCTGCGCCCACAGGCGAGCCTGTCAAGTTGACGCCGGGACTTTATAATCAATAGAGCGCTAATTTTTGGATAAAGAACATCTCTTGTACCGCGCGGGCGCGGCAACTTGACGTTTCAAGTTCTTCCTTTTAAGGTTGCAATACATGGTCGGGGAAGAGTCGCAGTATAAGCAAAAGATAATAAAAATCTAGTCTTTTTCTTTTTCCTTTTTTTTGCTACACAGCAAAATATATAAAATAATTCAGGGGAGAAATAACGTGACCAATTCTCGGTTTGAGAATAACGGCCATCTGCGTAAAAAGGTTTGCCATATGGAGATGGGGCATCTATATCCCATGGTTCTCTTGGCGCCGACCCTCCCTGATTCAGCGGGGCTGTAGGAGGGGAAAATGTCCAGCAAGTTCGAAGATCGTATTAATCTCTTACTCGCAGGCTCTCCGCTTCACCCTTTCGATTTTCTCAACAATAAAGTCTATTATGACCCGAAGCCCATTGCAGGCTCACTGTCAGAACGTCAACTTCTCGATCAAACCAAGTTTGCCTACGTTGCGGCGCGCGAATGGTCCGAACATCTGCCACTTTTGTTTGTCATCCAGTCCATGACGGGCGGTTACCGCTCTTATGACGTGGCACAGGATCATGCCGCGGAGATTCGCCGCAAGGTTAAGGCACGTTATGGCGAGGACTTCCTTACCACCCAAAATTTGAGCCAATATATCGCCTCACCAATTATGCGCCAGCGGGTGATTGACCCGAATCTGATTGCCGCGCGTTCAACAGGCGGCGCTGTCAGAGCGGCTTACCCTGATTTTGCAACCTTCATCCCAGGCGATTTTGAAGGGTTCTTGCGTAATAAATCCGCCCACCCCGTGATGGAGTCAGGCCCTGATATGCAGTCATGGGCTTTTGAGTCGTGGTGGGTGCCGCTTGTGTATGACAGCCGCCAGATTGCGCTCGTGGGCGATCATATGTGGTCACGCTATGGCAATGTCGAGCATATGACGGGTGATCTGATCCAGTTCGGTCTTGCTCATGAGGTTCGCGATGGATTGCCGCCAATTGATATTACCGATTTGAGGGGCCGCGCAGTTCCCTTTGAAGACCGCGCATGGGAGAGGGCTAAACATATTGTCGATATTGTCCAGCGCGGATTCCGCAATGACCTTGCGGTTGCCTGTCTTACGGCCCAATTCGCCCTCGACCAATGGCAGCGCGACGGTCATCCCATTTTGACCCCCAAATATATGCATGACAGCGTGCGCTACCGCTCACCCGAATCATTTGCACGGATGGGCCAGCTTAAATCGGTCATGCTCCCCTATATCGCCCAGCATTGCGCCCCGTGGATGGATTTCACAACCGACCAGCATCTTGATATGTTTGCGCAGGAACATGTCCTCACGCAGGATAGAGCGATAACCCATGAAGCAGCATGGGAAGCTCTGGCGGCCCACCAACCTTTGGCCGGATCGCCACATTTTGCGCTTAAACATAAAGCATCTGCGGCTCCTTCGTCGCGTGTGATTTCGCTGCCTACGCTTGCCACGCAGTTTGCACCGCAGGTGCCGCGCCACACAGACGGTCACTACTTCAAAACTCATTCTGACTTATTTGATCCCGAGCATTATGCGCAGCTTTCACCGCAAGAGCAGGCACTGGCCGATCTTGCAATGGGCGCGATGGGGGTATTTTCACCAGCGCCTGCCAAACCCGGCGTCGCCTTTTTTGCTGCCGACCCGAAAGCTGGCGCGCGCGCGCGCGCGTTTGGCGCGAAACACGGGTTACACTGGATTAAGGATATGCAGTCCGAAGATGGCGGCTTTGACTCTCCCGAGACACCTTTCTCCCGCGAGGTGATCGCCCCCAACGTGGCAGAGGCCAACCGTATTACGGGGCATATCCTCCCGTCCCTTGCCAAAAAAGGCGGGCCGTTGGAATCCTATGGCCAGTTTATTTCAACGAATCATTTGCTGCGTATCACTTCTGCTGCTGCCAACAACCCTTATGTTATTCCGCGCGGACTTGACGCCGCGCCCTCCTCGCGGATGCGCCTTGCGCTCGCTACCGATATGCTTGATACGCATGCTACGGCGCTAATCCTGCGCGAAGGTTGGGAAACATCAGGTGATGATCCACAGATGGCGCTGCGCGCTGTCCAGCACATTATCGGCGACATCGCGCGGCCCATCGGGCACGGCCAACAAAATATCGAAGTGTTGACTCTGCAAGCCCAGAATAACGGCACTTATGAACTTGTCCGCGAGAATATGGCTTCCCTGATCCGTACGATCGGCACTTATTGCGAAGAATGTTTGTCGCAAGACGCTCCGCCGCCCGCCAAGGATATTTATCTTGTCTGCGCGCAGATGTTGCGCATTTCCGATCTCTACACCGACTCATGGGTCAATACGACAACAGTTAAAAATGCTGTCACAGGTCATATTGCCAAAGATGAGCATATAGACTGGGAAAAAGTCGATGCTTACCGTCCTGATTTTTTCTGGGACTATTCGAATGAGCCTGCTGCGGTGGCCGACCTGCGGCCTGCCAGCCAATTCGGTGGTGATAACCCCACATTTTATGACCGGCTGCGCACACTTTTAGTGACAAAAGCCGTACGATTTTTTGATGAAGACGACCTTAAAAATCTGGGTCAGGATTATGTTGCCTCATGGCGAGGTCTTGAAGCCGAAACAAACTATGCCGGACGTATTGTAGGTGAGGGAACAACCCACCACATTATCGACCGATCGCTAAGCAGATAGGTTGTAACTGTAACTGAGTAACGAGTAGCTCTGGGGGAGAGAGATGAAATTCAAGCGTGAAGATCTGTGGGCTAGGATCGGTCTGTCCTATCCGTCTTATGCGTCGAAGTTTGGCCGCGATCATGTTCTGTCACACCAAACACGCAATGCCAAGCTCAATCTCTTGGCCGGACTTATGGTGCGTGTTCATTTCGATCCCGAAACGTCACGCGAACTTTTTCATCTTGAATATCAACGCATGCTTCCCGACGGTCAGGCCCGCAACCAATCAATCATCCGTATTGAAACATCTGTTGACGATAAGGGTATCAGTCATGTTCACGAAGCCCGTGTGCAGTCCAAAATCGTATTTAAAGCTGGCGATCCAGATGAGATGGTCCTCCGCCGGAATATGAACCGTGTCTTTCAGGCTTTCTCTACCCAAACAAATCTCGTACGCCGCAAAGGCGACATCGCACAAAGCCTTAAGCTTTTATATCAAGATCACTTGAGCGATGTAGCGGGCGGAGAAGAAATTGTTATGCGCGGGCTTGACCGCACAGGAGGATTCAGTAAAAGTTCAGGTGCATATTTCGCATTGGCGAGTGCAGGAAACCGCGATTCCGTGGTCATTACCACCGATCATCCCGATAAGCTGCTCAACCTTCTTGGTTACTCACGCAATTCTTTTGAAGAAGATCAGGACTATGGTGATGACCGGAGCGTGTATGGGATTTCGCCCGAAGCGGGTGTATCCTATATCGCAGCGTCACGCATTTCACGCCCCACGCCTGACGAAATTGAAATTCATGTTTCCTCTATCCCCGATGAGATTATGGCGCACGATTCGGCGGCAGCGCTGCCCGACCTTGCCAAAATACGCTTTCAGAAGATTGCTGATAATCAGTGGTTGGTGGCGGGGGCGAGTTTTATGGGCAATCCCGTGCCGCCGCAGGATGTCCGCAAAACCATTGATGTGATGAGCTTTATTCAAGGGACGAACCAATCGCTAGCCCATTGGAGCTACCCGCCCTTTATGGACATTATCACCGAGCTTGACCTCAATCAGGATGTGGAAATGTTCCCGCCTGTGCCGAACGATCTGCCCTACGGTCAATGGCTCTATGGCTCGCTGCATGGCACCGGACTTGAAAAAGTCATTGATGACTTTGGCGACCAGATCGGTATTGCTTCGGTTTTTTTGCGCCGCGTTCCGCGTGCGGATGGGAGTATCTCGACCGTTGGCGTTGCTGTTGATCTCCCCTTTGCCGCTGGCGGCCCCGAATCGGCATCAGATGGGGCGATTGCCGACCATTCCCCTTTCATGAAATGGATTGATTATTTTTTCATTACCCATGACCATTTTGACCATTGCGGCGGGGCGGCCAAACTGGCCGCAGCCGGATTGATGGTTGGGAAAAAAGTTGTCTGCGGCACGATTGTCGAGCGAAAGATTGTTAGCGAACTGGATAATCTTGAGGTTCCCAAGAATCTGCGCCCGATTTTCCAGCGTCCGGAAGACATTATTGCTCTGTACGATCAGGATGATAACCGTGTTATTATGGCGCAGTCCTGCCTCAACGCTACGGTTCACTCGTCTTATACGACGCCTTATATCTTTACACCGTGTTACAACGATTCATGGTACGGCGTTCCGGTTTGCGTTTATGGCGATGCCACTGGTTTTACCGAGCGTGGTAAGGAGTTTCTGCGCACGGGGCCACGCGCACTTGCCCGCATGGAAAATGTAACCCCCGAGAAAGTTGATATGCCCATCGGTCTCACGCTTCATGACGTGACCTCATGGAAGAACGAGGGGCATGCTCCCGAGGAAGATCACTTCAAGGAAAGCCTCTCGTTTGTTTTGGAATGCGTGGGTGAGCGCGCCGCTATCATCGGAAAATTCAGCACCAACCAGCGCGAGGATAAAGCCATTCTTGATGTGCTTAAAAAATGTGGGCGCAGCGTGGTGACAGCGGTGGGTGCCAACCAGCAGCAACGCATGACGACAATGAATATCGCGGGAGTGCTGCCCGAGACCAACCTTTGCGATATTACACTGGATATATCCTATGCCACCGAAAGGGTCAGGACTCTGTATGATGAATACTTAAGCGCATTTACCTCTGGAACGGCAGAAGATGCGTTGTCAGCAGCGCCACTTCCCGATTCTTCCAGCCCAGAAGAGATGGAAAAATATCGCACACGGCGCAAGGGAAAATTCATCAAACAGCTCCGTGAAGATGTGAGCGGTGAAGGAATTGATCCCGATCATAGCACCGAAGTCTTCATGCTGCGGCGCTTGATTGAAACCGGCCATATATCGTTTGCTGAAAATAATACGAATAACTATCTTATGTATGTTGCCCTTTGCGACCATGAAAGGGACGCCACCAAATATTACGGGCGTACCAGTGGTCTGGCCAAAGACGCTCGTGATACCCCCGGGCAACTGGCGGTTCTGGTTACGGGACCGATTGGGACAACAGACCAACAATTTGCAACGCTACCCAAAACCGTTTCGATGACATCGCTCCTTGACGTTGATTCGGATGTCCGCAGCACCGGATATGCTATTCCGGCAGAAAAGCGCGTGACAGTTATTTTGCAGCCGCCCCCCATTCACGAGAATGAGGCCGCTCAGCATCAGTTGATTACTGATCTGGTTGAGAAGCGCGGGCAAATGGTATTTGCCGCTCACCGCGACGGTTTTAAAATCTATAATTCCGGTGGGGCGTTCGGTGATATTATTGACAGGTTGCGCAGCCGCGGCTGGGCCTACCGGATTGAAGCCGACCCACGTTCCTATGCACCGCAGGCGGGCTGTCTTGGCACGATCGTGGTGACAGGACGGTCACTGCATATTCACGGGCATGGATTTCGTGAAGACGGCAAGCGCAATGTACGCGATATTCCTTCGGCTCTGCATATGGCGCACCATATCCCCAACCAATCCACGTACGATATGTTCCGTCAGGATGTGGCGGAGCTCGGGCTGAAGGCTCCAGAAATTGACAAGCCGCAGGACTTTGTTTTCCACGACCTCCAGCACGGGGCAAGCAAAAGCAATGTCGAGATGACCGAGTTTGCACAGGTTAATCCGTCCTACATTACATTTAACCTCTACCGTGCCTATGGCCGTTTTTACCGTGGTTTCATGGAGCTGACACGTAAAACGCTCCTGCGTAATGAAGGCAATGTTCATACCGATCCGCTGCGGGCGCGCACAGCAAGCGATGGCGTTTATGAAACCAGCCTGATTGCAAGGGATTGGAGCGCGATGATGAACCCGCAAATTTCAAACGGCACGCGCGGGCAACAGATCCGCCCGTCAAGCGCAAACACGCTCCCCGCTCCCGATGTTCCGCGCAGCCGTCCAGCCTATTCCGTTCATCCTTCGGCTCTTGCCTCACTTTTGAATAGAGATGTCGCATGATTATTGGGCCAAAGAAGGATGTGTGGCACTGGATACGACGCGGCGTCTTGATGCAGCTGCATCTTGATTTAGAGACGCTTGAACTGATGCCAAAGGTTGTTCTGATCCAGTCTTATGGCGATGCCCTTGGTGATATTTCCGGAAATCTTCTCGATGCCTCAGAACTCGATGTCCGCGTGCCGGAACGTTACATTATCGGTCCTGAAGCCTCTTTGATTGTGAAGGCTGATCCGCAGTTGATCCATTCACCAGAGCGTATGGATTTCCGCGAGGCGATTGGCCGGATTTCCGAACGCCTTGAATTCAGTGCTTTCCGTCTTGGTGATCTTGGTTATGAACAAGAATCTATTTCATTCAAACATGGGAAGAAGAAAAAAGGATCGCTGAGCTGGGAAAATTGTCACGATATTATTGTCAAGTTCCCCTTGCTTGATGATCAGGGGCAAGTTGTCTATGATGTGCGTTACCATCCCGAGCGGCGCAAAGTTGCCTATCGTTACAGTAGCGATCACCGCGACCCATATTACGACCAGCATACCAATGATTTTTATGTTGATGACAGCGATGGATCTACATGGAAATTTATTGATGCGCGCCTCAGGATTGGCGGATTTCGTCAGGTATTCTTTGACATTCCGGTGTTGCAGGATAACCAATGTATGGCGGGGTATCACCGACGCAATGTCCTGTGGGCCAACTCCCGTGCGGCGCTGAGCAGTGTACAGCGCCCCAAAAACTTTGTGGTTGATTCGCATTCAACCACTATGCATGTAGCGCTTTATGGGCCGCAGGATGATAATGCCCTCAAACTTGCGCAAATTCTTGATCCAAAAACAGGGCGAGTACGCGATTCAGCCAAGCTTGACCTCATCATGTCCACCAACACGCGTTTTGCCAACGTTCTAAGCGATATTGCCGCAGGGCCGTTTATGACAGATGGCAGCGTCCACCAATCCAGACGCGCGCACCGTCACCCGAAATATGACTCAATTGCTTCGTTTAGTCTTTCGACCCATCTGCGGCAGGTCGCGCCAGATATCGTGAAGACGCTGGAACTTCAATCGGATGAACAAGTACTACGTGCCTCGCTCAACGGCCAACACTCCCTCAATGCACCACCACCCATTTCGTGCCTAACACAGATGAATAGTGATGGAAAATTTGAGGCAGTGCCTTACGTGTTTCTGGGTTTTGACGATGTCCTTGGTAAACGTGGTCAGGCAATTTTTGTCAATGCGCTGGCCCCGCTCAAAGACATTATGGATCTTGAAAATCTTGATACCGATGCGGTACGTGGCCGGATTGAGCAAAGCCGCCGTTCGGGGACACCTCTCATTCGTCTGCAGAAAATCCGCAAATGGCGGGGGGCAATGCCGCTTGAAGATGCATTGCGCACAGAGGCTGCTGCGAGCTGGGACATCGAGCATATTGATCAGGTATTCGGAGCTTTAGCAAGCCGTCCGGCCTTACGTGAGGCTATCTGGCGCGGGGTTGAGGCGGTAAATTCCCGCAAAACTTTGCGCTCGAATATCATCAACCCCCTGCCTGAGGAAGAGGTGCGTTTCCACATAACAGGGGATCTTGATTATATTGCCGCAGGACAGGATGATCCTTTGCGCATTTCGCGCTCCATGCCCGATATTATGAAGACTGTGTATCAGCGCGCGACCGATGTTTATAATTACATGATGCTCAATGACGACTCACTGCATCGCCTTGCCCTTCAACCTCATCCGGTTGATTACAAGGATGATCCCGAGTGGCTTGACAATTTTACCGATCTTGTACGTCGTGTGGTACGACGTTTGGAAGAAAAGGGGTCAAGTTATGGCGCGCTTCTTAAAAAGGATTATTTCAAAGGCCAGCGCAAGATTTCATTTGCTACGGTAGAAGATGCCCGCGATTTCCGCGATAATCTCAGGAAGCGCCTGCTAACCGACGACCTTGCTCTGCGGCTTGATGGGCAAGGCTCCTATGCGCGGGGATATGTAGATCAAACCTTTTATAAGGGGGATAAATTTGTTTTTTCAAACCCGTCGCGCAATTCTTATCACATCGCCGATAAACATGACCGCGTAATTGACATCAATCATGTGATGGAACAACACCCGTATTGGATTAACAAACAATTTGAAGAAGGGAATTTTGTGGTGTCGTTCCACCGTATGAGTTCGGAACCCAGCCTGAGTTTTCTGCTCGACCAATTTGCAGATCAAAACCGCCTTAATGACGTGCCGCCTTACTATGTTCCCTTGGTCAAGGCCCGGCAGGCCCGCCTGATTAACGGCCCGCCGCATGAAGACCCATCCACCCAGCGTTTCGGTGTCGAACAATATATCCGCCGCCTACGGCAGATCGAGGTGAATGCGGCCATGAGTGGCGGCGCTGTACGGCTTGAACGCAAAGGCTATGGCGAAACAGGCGCTGCCGAAGTTTTTGCAGGAGACGATCATTCACTTGCGTTGATGCGCAAGCTCAAAGATTATTACGAAGATAAAAAGGCCAAGTTTCCCGAGAGTGATGAGGCAAAACTCTTCACGCACTACCATCCCGAAACCAATCTTCCGCTGGAGCGGGTGCGTTACGAGATACCGGAGGGCGCCTACACGGTGATTGATATTCCGGCGGGGCATTTGCGCCGTCCGACCCTTCAGGATATTGCCTATTTCCCTCACGCCTATATCATTCCCAAAATTGACCGCGAGCTTAAAGCCAAGATCAATGCCTGCAAGACCCACGTTTTATTGCGGGAGGAGGAAACAGGCCGCCTTTACTATACAGGGCCGGCGCGGATTGAAACCAATCCACCGGAAACCAAGCGGTTCGAGCGCCTTCACGCACAGGCACGTCTCGGGTGGGAGAGCGACTCCGGTGTAACTTATCCGGCGCAGCGCAGTATCATTGTAACCGAAGGGCTTTATCCGGTTGCGGGGTCGAAGCCCTATCTTGATGTGACTACATCGCTTAATTTTCCGGTACCTCAATTCGATCAATTAGTCTGGCCACGCGGTGTTCATGCTCCGCAAAAACTTACAGGCCTTGTGCTGCGTAAATCCTACCAGCCTTTCCCGCTTACATCGGGGCAGCGTGTTTTACTGCGCGAAGAGAATGTGCATTATACAGACAAACTTTTAGGGGAAGACGGCAAACTCACCGGTCATGCGTATAGCGCTACGATCGAGAAATCGGACGTTATGACGCTCGGGACGCTCTACACCAAGGTGAGTGCAGGCGAGATGACGGACGAGCAGGCGCAAAAATTCGGGTTTCCCTCGGCATGGGACATGTTCACCACACTTAATCATGTGGTCACGATGCAAAGTACACAGGACACTATGGCCGAAGAGTTCGAGTTTGTGTATTTTGACGCGGTGAAACCGGACGATTGGGTTTATTTTGATCCTGAAAAAGCGCCCGAGGCCAGCATTGTCCGTGCAGGCCATGTGACATCGCCATCAGCCTTCCACCTGATGGAACCTCAGCCCAAACCTGAGCCTGATTCTTCGCCTAGGATCGCGTAACACTAGTCTTGAAAACGGATCGACACCGAGCGACCATGCGCGGGGAGTTGCTCCATCTGCGCAAAGGTTTCGGCGGCGATGCGGCATTCCTCTAACAGATCTTTATCGAATTTCTGGATGGAAATTTTTTTGAGAAAATGCGCGGTGGTAAGACCTGAAAAGGATGATGCTCCGCCACCCGTGGGCAGAACGTGGCTTGATCCCGCCACAAAATCGCCAATGGGCTCGGGAGTCCAGTTGCCGATCATGATCGCCCCCGCCGAGGTAATCCCCTCCGCCAGTTTTTCGGCATGGTGGGTTTGCACTTCGACATGCTCAGGTGCATAGGCATTACACAGGGCAATCGCCTCCTCGATATGCTCAACCTTCAGGACGAAAATACCATGTTCAAGTACGCGGACAAGTCCCGCATTCTCCATCAAATCTGCGGCTTGTGCGCGCAGTTCTTGTTCAATACCGCGATAAATGGAATCGCAATTGGTTACCAGCACGGCCTGCTCGTACCCGCTACCATGTTCGGCCTGCGCCAGCAAATCAGCGGCAATAAAGCGAATATCGGCGCTCTCATCGGCAATGACCATCACCTCGCTAGGCCCTGCCACCATATCAATGGCAACGCGACCAAAGACTTGCCGTTTGGCTTCGGTTACAAAACGGTTGCCTGGCCCCGCGATCATATCGACTTTTTTGATCGTCTCTGTGCCATAGGCCAGCGCCGCAATCCCATACACGCCGCCGCATTGGAGGATGGAGTTCACTCCCGCAATCTTTGCGGCATAAAGCATAGCGGGGAATATCCCGTCCGTTTTGGGGGAGGTTACCATTACCACATCTTTGACTCCCGCGGCTTTGGCAAAAACGGTGGTATGAATGACGGTTGAGACAAGAGGAGATGAACCGCACGGCACGTAACAGGCCACGCGGTCAAAGGGGACGTATTTTTGCGTCACGTAGGCTGATCCTTCGGCCTTTTCGGTATCATAGGCAGGGCGCGTGCGCAGCGCATAGTCCATGAGGCGCGTATGCGCAAAGCGGATGGCTTCTTTTTCCTGCGCCGAAAGCGCGAAGGCGTTTTCATCAATCGCGGCCACGTCAATCAAAAAGTCATCGGACGCGAGATCAACATGGTCGAACTGCCGTGCATATTTTGTGAGGGCCGCGTTGCCGTTTTTCCGCACATCCTTGATGATTGCGGCCACATGGCTTGTAATATCGTCCTGCGCGGTTGGTGCGCGACTATCGCGCATAAAATCGGAAAAGGTGTCGCTCTTGGTTAGATCGTAATATTTCATGTTTATTTTCTTTTCGTGTGACGTTGTTCAAGAAGCGCGATGACATCTTTAAACGGAACTTCTGCGCTCTCAAGGAGGACTAGCATGTGGTAAAGCAGATCAGCGGCTTCGCCCTTCAAGGGTTCTTTATCACCGACCATATGGGCAAGAGCCAGTTCCACGCCCTCTTCGCCGACCTTTTGCGCGATCCGCGCCTTGCCGGATTTAAACAATTCGGTGGTGTAGCTTCCCTCAGGCAGCTCCGCATGGCGCGCGGCAATGAGCGCCGCCAGCTGCGTGAGGAAGGTCACGGGTGATTTGACAGTATTTTCAAAGCAACTCACCGCTCCGGTGTGGCAGGTTGGGCCGTGAGGAATAGCGCGAATCAGGAGCGTGTCGCGGTCGCAATCTACATGGAGACTCACAAGACCCAGCACATGACCCGATGTTTCGCCCTTCATCCAGAGTTTTCCTTGCGAGCGGCTCCAAAAGGTAACTTTTTTAGTCTGGAGAGTGCGTTCAAGAGATTCCTTGTTCATGTAACCCAGCATCAACACCTGCTCGGTCGCATCGTCCTGAACAATGGCGGGGATCAAGCCGTCCGATTTGGCCCAATCAAGGTTGAAGTCGTCTGCTGTCATAGCCGCACCTCTATATTTTTGTCTTTTAAAAATTGTTTTAAATTTGTGATGTTGATTTTTCCGGTATGGAAAGCAGAGGCCGCAAGCGCGCCATCTACCTGCGCTTTGTCAAACACCTGTTGAAAATGCGCCATTTCTCCTGCGCCGCCCGAGGCGATTAGCGGGATGGATATTTGCGCTCGCGCCGCCTGAAGCTGGGGAATATCATAGCCTTGCCGCACGCCGTCGCTCGCCATGCAATTGAGAACAATCTCGCCTGCGCCGCGCTGCTCCGCCTCGACAATCCACTCCAGCATGCGGTGCTTCGCCTTAATGGTTTTGCTTTCATCGCCGGTATATTGGTACACGCACCACTGGCCTTCCTCCATGCGGCTATCAACCCCGACGACAACACATTGCACGCCAAAGACATCGGCCAGCTCGGTGATAAACTCTGGTCGCTCGAGCGCGGGGGAATTGATCGAAATTTTGTCAGCGCCCTCGCCTAAAACTTCGCGGGCATCTTCCAGAGTGCGGATACCGCCCGCCACGCAAAACGGCACATCGATAATCCGTGCGACACTTGATACCCATTTTTTGGAAACACGGCGACCGTCGCTGCTCGCGGTGATGTCGTAGAAAACCAGTTCATCCACGCCTTCATCGCGGTAACGCTGAACAAGTTCGACAATCCCGCCCATCACGACATGATTTTTAAACTGCACGCCCTTGACAACGACACCATCTTTGACATCAAGGCAGGCAATGATCCGCTTGGCTAACATGGAAGGCTCTCCAAGGCTTGGCGTAGGGTAAATTTTCCTTCATAAAGAGCCTTACCAACAACAATCCCGTCAATACCGACCTGTGCCAGCTCGCAAATATCGCTGACATCACTCACTCCGCCCGAAGCCTGCACCTCGAGACGCGGGAATTTTCGCTTAATGGTTTCATAAAGTTCGGCATTGCATCCGGTGAGCGTTCCGTCCCGATCAATATCGGTGCAGAGGATATGCGTGAGTCCATAAGGCATGAAGGAAGCGATAGTGGACATAAGCTCGGCGCGCGAGGCTTCCTGCCAGCCTGAGACAGCCACATTATAAAAGCCATCTTCTTTGCTGCGCATCACATCGACCGCGAGAGTCAAGCGGTCCCCGCCGAACGTGCCGAGAGCTTTGGCCATCAGATCGTGATTTTTAACTGCCATCGATCCTACCACCACGCGCCCTGCACCTGCATCCAGTAGGGCCTTGATGTCGCTGAGTGTGCGCACACCTCCTCCCGTCTGCACCCGTAGGTTTGATGCGCGAATAATATCGGCAATCAGTTGTGTCTGGCGCTGCTCGGGGTCTTTGGCGCCATTCAAATCCACGAGATGAAGCCAAGAAGCTCCTTCATCGCGGTAAGCGCAGGCCACATCGGCAGGGGCGCCGTCATACACCGTTTTAGCACTGTAATCGCCTTTGGTGAGCCGGACACATTGTCCATCAATCAAGTCGATCGCGGGATAGATAACCATTTAAAGCCTCATAAAATTCTTGAAAATCTGTGCGCCAGCGGTGCCCGAACGTTCGGGGTGAAACTGGCAACCGAAAAAATTATCGTGTTCGAGTGTTGCCGTGATGTTTTCGGAAAAGTAAGTTGTTTTCCCGCTTGTCCAGTCGCCCACGGGCGCATAATAACTATGCACAAAG
The DNA here is from genome assembly GCA_041674725.1 of Pseudobdellovibrionaceae bacterium. GTDB lineage: Bacteria > Pseudomonadota > Alphaproteobacteria > Micavibrionales > Micavibrionaceae > UBA1573. The sequence goes on from JBAYVC010000005.1 coordinate 168,360, forward strand.
TAAAAATAGGCTTGATCTGGAATATCTTTGAGAAGAGCCGATTCCTTGGTTTTTTCTACCGTGTTCCATCCCATATGCGGGATGGTTTTGCCAGTTTCAGGGGTAAATTTGTGCACATCATCTGGCAGCATGCCCAACAACTCACCGCCCCCCTCTTCTGAATTGTTAAAGAGAAGCTGCATCCCAAGGCAAATGCCCAGAACTGGCGCAGAGAGTTCTTTCAGGCATTGCACAAGGCCATATCCCTCAAGCTTGCGCATGGCTTCGCGCGCGGTGCCAACACCCGGCAAAATAACTTTGTCCGCACGGGCTATTTTATCGGGATCAAAGGTCAGCTCGCTTGCAATGCCGAGGCGTTCGAGTGCAAAACGCACCGAAGCAATATTCGCCCCGCCACTATCGACCATCACCACGCCACTCATGCGAGAACCCCTTTGGAACTTGGCACTGCGTCGCCTTCGCGGCGGATAGCCTGCCGCAGCGCGCGGCCAAAGGCCTTAAAGCAGCCTTCGATCATGTGGTGCGTATTCTCGCCCTCAACCTTTATGTGACAGGTAGCCTGTAGGTTTTCGGCCAAAGAGCGAAAGACATGCGCGGTCATATCACTGGGGAAGTCGCCCACCGCGCGGTCAGGAAAATCACCCTCGAATTTGAGGAAGAAACGGCCCGAGAGGTCAAGCGCTACGCTTGCGAGCGCTTCATCCATCGGCACGGTGAAACCGTAACGGCCAATGCCCGCCTTATCGCCAAGCGCTTTTTTCAGGAGTTGCCCTATGACGATCGCGCAATCTTCGATCGTGTGATGGTTATCAATATCCAGATCCCCTATGCAGTCAAGGGTCAACGAGAATCCGCCATGACGGGCAATCTGCTCAAGCATATGGTCATAAAAGCCAATACCCGTTTGGATGCGCACTGGCTCGCTTTGATCCAGATTGATCGTAGCGGTAATCTTTGTCTCCTTGGTAGTGCGCGAAAACGTTGCCCTGCGGTCATTATTTCCTGCCCATTCCTCACCCTTTAAGGCGCAGAGAAGACGCGCCATATCGTCATCCGCACCGATGGATATACGGATGCAGTTACTCAGGCGCGGATTGTGCGACTGATTGCGCAGAATAATTCCCGCCGCGCGAGTGCGCATCATCACGTCCTCCGCGCCTGTAAATTCCACCAGAATAAAATTGGCATCACTTGGGAAAACCTGCCGGACGAACGGAAGCTTTTTTAAATCCGCGATAAATCGGTCACGCCGCACGAGCGTATCAGAAATTTTTCCGCGAAGACGCTCCACGTTTTTTGGTTCGAGTATTTTAAGAGCGTCCCTAACCACAGATCGAGGAAGCGGATAGGGCGCGAGCACTTTTCCAAGCAGCGCGATAATCTCAGGGTGCGCGAGCGCGGCGCCGCAACGCAGACCCGCTGCCGCGTAAGCTTTGGAGATGGTGCGCAAAACAACAAGGTTATGATTTTCCTGAAGCTCGGCAGTCAGGGATTCCTGCTGCGCATACTCACAATAAGTCTCGTCCACCACCACGAGACATTTATCTGCCAGAGTGCGACACAGTTGCAAAATATCCTCCCGTGCCATGCTGTTTCCGGTTGGGTTATTGGGCGAGCAGATAAAGATGATTTTTGTCGTAGGCAAGCATTCCCGCAAAATGGCCGGAACATCAAGCATCCATGAGGCGTTCAGTGGCACTTCATCTATAGCGGCCCCTTGAAGGCCCGCTGCCTGCGCATACATCGGGAAGGCAGGCGGGCAAATGGTGATGCGGTCTTGCCCCGCCGTGCAATAGGCGCGGATCAACACATCAATGGCTTCATCAGCGCCGCGGGTGATAAGAATCTGGTTGTGCGCAACGCCATAAATGCCAGCCATCGCTGCACGAAGGTCCGCGGGCTGCTGCGCCGGATAACGGTTAAGCTCTCCTGCGCCGCTATAGGGTTCATAGGCGCATTCATTGGCATCGAGGAAAATAAGGTTTGCTGTATCCGCAATCATCGAGCGCGCCGAGGCATAGGCTTTCATAGCCAGAATATCGGGGCGCGCCCGCTCTATTATTTTGGGTGTCGTCATACTTAGTCCAACATCTTTTCAATTGGCAGCACCAGAATATCACTGGCACCACGCGCTTTAAGCTCTTCCATTGTTTCCCAGAAAATGCCTTCATTGCACACCGCGTGAATGGCCACTTTATCAATGCGGCCTTGCAGTTCCAGAATGGTCGGCGCATCCGATCCGGGAAGAATATCCGTGATGTCTTCCACCGCCTGAATGGGAGCGTGAAGCATAATATATTTGCTCGATTGTGCTTTGTTGACGCCCTCAATACGCAAGAGGAGCCGTTCGAGCAGATTATTCTGCTCATGGGTCAAATCCTGATTGCGCACCAGTACGGCTTGAGAGCGGAAAATCACATCTGCTTCCTTAAGGCCATTCACCGCAAGCGTGGCACCAGTTGACACGAGATCGCACACCACATCAGCCAGACCAATACGCGGGGCGATTTCCACCGCGCCGCGCATATCAACGATGGAGGCTTCAATTTCTTTTTTCTGGAGGAAGTCGCTCAATATACCTGCATAAGACGTGGCAATCGTGAGTCCCTCAAGCGATTTGGTGCTGGTATAATCAAAGGCGTGGGGCGCCGCAACCGAGAGGCGGCACTTGCCAAAGCCTAGCTCCATAATCTGATCGACAGTTTTGAGTTTTTCATTGCGGGAAGAAAGCTGTTCCTCACGCAAGACATTTTGTCCGATAATTCCGATCTGGCAGACATTGGCCGCGACAAAGGCGGGAATATCATCATCACGCACGAAGAACACATCCATGGGAAAATTCTGCGCAGGGCAAAAAAGCTGGTCTTTGCTTTTGCTCAGTTTAATGCCGCAATGATCCAGAAGTTCGCGCGAGTCATCGGCGAGGCGTCCTGATTTCTGGATTGCAAGTTTCAAACGTTCTTCGGTTTTCATGTTTTTCCCAACCTTTCAATGATGCGTGTGTAACCGCTACCTTCGGTAAAAACGCAGCGTGCCACGCGGGTCACGGTAGCAAGCGAGACACCCGTTTCTTCGGAAATCTGCCGATACGGCTTCTTCTTATACAAAAGTCCAGCCACTTGCCAGCGGTCTGCGAGCGCCTCGATCTCAGCAGGCGTACAAATATCGTCGAGAAAGAGGCGCGTCTCTTGGGCTGTTTCAAGCGCCAGCAGCGCCTCACACAGCGCTTTTACTCTCTCATCATCTGGCTCGCGGTTTTTCTTCATGCTTTTGCGTGTTCTATCGTTTGTTTTATTGTTCTAATGTAATAGCATGTTATTACATTAGAACAAATTGTCAATACCAATCTGGAATTCCTGTTAAAAAATCATTTTTTCCTTGAGTTTCTGCCCATAACGTGTTTTTTGTGGCGCTGCAAAAAGATTAGATAAGCACCAATCTTTCTTGCCTTATGACTAATTTTAGTCCGTCAATTGGAATTTTGAGTTGAAATCAACGTAGGAGATTATGAGATGAAAGTAAGTGTTTTTGGAATTGGATATGTTGGCGCGGTAAGTGCCGCCTGCCTCGTCGATGCAGGCCACACTGTCATTGCCATCGATAAAGAAGAAGTCAAAGTCCGCTGTATCAATGAAGGCCGTTCGCCGATCGTTGAACCCGGCCTTGCCGAGTTGATTAAAAAAGGCCGCGATACTGGCGTTCTTTCCGCCACCCTTTCGTGCGAAGAAGCCGTGATGAATTCGGATATTTCACTCATTTGTGTGCCGACACCAAGCAATGCCGATGGTTCGCTCAAAACTGACTATGTGGATGCGTGCTGCCGTGAAATCGGTGAAATCCTCAAAAAGAAACAAGGCTTCCATGCTGTCATCTTGCGCTCGACCGTTGTGCCAGGCACTGCTGACCGCGTGGCTATTCCTGCGCTTGAACAATCATCAGGAAAAAAAGTCGGTGATGGCTATGGCTATGGCAACAACCCTGAATTCCTGCGCGAAAGCACCGCGATTTTTGATTACTGGAATCCGCCGAAAATTGTGATTGGCGCAACGGATGAAAAAACTGCCGCGATGGTGGCAGAGCTTTATAAAACGATTGAGGCGCCTTTGATCATCACCGATGTCAAAATTTCCGAAGGCGTGAAATATGCTGACAATGCTTGGCATGCGATGAAAGTCGGTTTTGCTAACGAACTCGGCAATATCCTCAAAGAGCTGGGTGTGGACAGCCATAAAGTCATGGATATTTTCTTCCAAGACACCAAGCTTAACATTTCCCGCACCTATCTGATGCCGGGCTTTGCCTTTGGCGGCTCCTGCTTGCCCAAGGACGTGCGCGCCATCCGTGCAAGCGGCAAGGCAAATGGTCTTAACACCCCTATTTTTGATGCTTTGACGGAAGCCAATGACGAGCAAGTTCGCCGCGCCCACCAGATGATCAAAGCCTCGGGGAAGAAAAATATTGCCCTGATGGGCCTTGCCTTTAAAGCGGGCAGCGATGACTTGCGTGAAAGCCCACTGGTCACCCTTGCCGATCTTCTGATTAAAGACGGCTTCAACCTCTCGATCTACGATCCCTGTGTATTTGAAGCCAAACATATGGATGGTGCCAACCGTAAATATATCGAAGAAAGCATCCCACATATTTCCAAATGCCTTGTTGAAAAAGCTGAGGACATGGTGGGTTCTGCTGAACTTTATGTGATTGGCAATGGCGACAAGAGCTATGTTGGAATTCTTCAGAACGTCAACGATAACATCCCGATCATTGATCTGGTGCGGATCAAGGGCGGGGCATCCCTCGAAGAAAAATCAAGCTATACAGGTATCTGCTGGTAGGTTCCTCTGAAATTCAAGACAAAGAGCGGCTGCGAGCCGCTCTTTTTATTTAGGCAAACCCCAGCGAAGTCCGAGGGTCATCAACAGAATACAGGTGCATCCGGCTGATCCAGATCGTGTCGGTTCCCGCTGTGGAGTTATCAACGGTAATCAGGGCGTTATACAAAATTGACGTAATCCCAGATTTAATCACCATCGGCGGCCCCATCTGCCACAAGCCCGAGCCATCGGCAGCCGCTATAGCCACGTTCTCCCACGGGTACCCGCTATCCACCCGCATGGTGTAGTTGTTCATGTTGGCAGGGGTCGAGGGTTGCTGGCGAGCTTGCAAGAGGACGTTCTGGATCGCGGCGCTTGCGTTCCATTTAGCCTTCATCGCGGCGCGTACCCATGTGCCAACGGCAGGAAGGCCAGCCGTGATGTTGCCGTTATAGTCGAGGGATATTGTCTCGGTACCGCCAGATCCGTTGCGGGTCACCACAATTTTAAAATACTCCTCGCCGTTAATCGTCTCTTTCGAGCCCACGGCCGTGATATAGGAACCACTTGACCTACGGAAGCGCATCCCTGTAGGGGCCACACCCGTACAGCCGGTCGAGACAGATCCGCCTGTGCCGGACAAGGTAGGGTTTGTCGTGATGTCGCCCGCCTGTGCTGCCGCCGGAAAATCGGTCGAAGGCTCGATCCAGTTGCTAAGTTTCTCGATTAATCCCCCGCTATCGGCTGCGACATGATAACCGCCAATGGGGTTGAGATGTACGTTATCGACGTTCAAATACCCCGTCTTGGGCGTGCGGTTAGCGTCATTATTTCCGCAGATCAAATCACGTCTTACAATCTGCACCCAGTCAGGGTCAGCATCCGCCAAGGCTTGCGTACCATCACACAAATCAAACCACGCGAGTCGTTCTGCACTTCCGGCGGCCCAAGAGTTTGTCCCTTCTAAAGATCGTGGCGGCGGGGTCATGAGAACTGTTTTTATTCCGCGACTTTTCCACTCGGCGATGCAGTTCGCATGATTGGCCAGAATGGTGGCAACCGAGTCCCCTTGGTTGATGTCGTTGGTACCACCGCCCTGCACTACAATCTTTACACCTGTGACATTATACACATCAGCTTTGCGCGCCACCATCTGCGTGGTGGTATTGCCGGAGATACCCTGGTTCGTGCCTTGAAAGTAACGCCCCGTTTTGGTTGCGTCGTACCAGTTAACCCATGGCCCGCGCGGATCAAGGATATGACACCAATTATAGTATCCGCGTGACCAGTTGGAGAACTCCTCTGAACCTGCCGAGGTTGTCGCATAGCCGTTGTGAGCTTCCAGAGAGTCACCGAAAAGCACAATGACAGAATCGCCGGATAATGTTTTAGGAAAACTGGGCGCAGAAATACCGTAGCCGAGATGAAGCAGCATAAAAAACTCCTGTGTTGCGGATAAAAAAATCCCCCGCACGGCGGGGGATGCTGTAGATACAATATGCCTTGTTAGGAATATGATCCTACTTATAAAAAAGACATGAGTCAATGGTTTTCAGAGACTTCCACTGTATAGGCAACATTTAGATAAAACGCAATCTTATGTTAATTATACATTATCAGGACTCAGCTAATCTCTACCTATAATCCTTTTCATAATTCCAAAAAATCCAACAACTAATCGGTACGAGGAGACACTGATGCTGACCTATAACGTGAAAGACTTTGGTGCGACAGGTAACGGAACAACAAATGATACAGCCTCCATTCAAGCTGCTCTTGATGCCGCCCACGCAGCGGGTGGCGGAAAAGTTTATATTCCGGCTGGTACCTATATCCTCACTGGCACAGGTGATGCGTCCGATGGCGCCGTCCGCGTCTATAGCAACACCGAATTTTACGGTGATGGCATGGGCATTACCGAACTTAAACTTCAGGATGGCTTCAGCAGCAAGATCACCGGAATGATCCGCACGCCTGTGGGCGAGGTTACAACTGATGTCATTATCCATGACCTCACCATCAATGGTAATCGCGCCAACAGTACAGCCGAAGTTGATGGCATCATGACGGGCGTTTTGCCGGGTAGCCCTGAACAGGATAACCGCATCCTTATTGAACGCGTCGAGATTCACGATGTTTCTCGTATCGCCTTCAATCCCCATGAACAAACGACCAACCTGACGATTCGTGACTGTGTAGCCCACCATAATAGCTGGGATGGCTTTATCGGTGATTTTGTCTCAAATGCTGTGTATGAGAACAACGTGGCTTATGCCAATGACCGTCATGGATTCAGCCTCGTCACACATAGTCATGATGTCATTCTCCGCAATAACGTTTCGTACGACAATGCCGGATACGGTATTGTCACACAACGCGGCGCAGGCAGCCAGACTATTCCGGGATGGGAGGAGATGCTCAATAACAATATCCTTATCCAGAACAATACTGTTTACGGCAATGACCGCGGCATTTTGCTCAAACAAACCGAGAATAGTCAGGTTATCGGTAACAATGTTTACGATAACCTGCGCGAGGGAATTTACCTTGAGGGAGCACGCGGAAATGTCATTGACGGCAATAATATCACCGCAGTTAGTGACGCTATCGAACTTCGTAACTATTCAGGATCTCTGGGTGGTCCGGGCGATTCTTACGGTAATGTCATCATCAATAATACACTGAACAGTACGACAGGTTATGATCTTGTCGAGAGTGGATCAACAACTATCAATAACAGCTATGCCGACAATATCCTCACTGGCCCCACCAAACTCGGGGCCACGGCAGTTCTAGTTGATGATGCCCTTTCTCTGCCCTATACTCTTCTTACAATCGTGGCAGAACTACCTCATAACTATGCCACCCCTACCCCCGATCCAGAGCCGGTTCCTGTTCCCGAAGATCTTGTTATCAGCGGCACTGACCTGCATGATGATCTGACAGGGGGCGCTGGTAACGACACGATCAAAGGCCGCGCGGGAGATGATGTTCTAGTTGGCGGAAATGGCAACGACTACATCGAAGGGAATGACGGTAATGACACAATTACCGGAGGATTGGGAAGTGACCGCCTTAAAGGAAGCTCAGGGGTTGATACTTACGTGTACCATACTCTCGCAGAAGGTGGAGACACGATTCTCGACTTTCGCCCTAAATCCGGCGAAGTTATTGATCTCGCCGATATTTTGGGATTTGCAGAGAGTTATGATACATCTCACAGCTTTACGGATGGTTTCCTGCGGCTCCAGCAAAGCGGTGCCGATGTCGAGTTGTACCTTGATGTGGACGGCCTCGCTGGAACGGCAGCACATGAGGTCTTATTCTTAACTTTGCTTAGTGCGGATGCCACGCAGATTGGTCTTGCCAACTTCAAGCTGGCTTCTGATATTATACAAACACCTGAACCAGTGCCGGCACCAGTTCCTGTTCCGGAGCCCACGCCCGAACCTCCTCCGGTTTCGACTACGCCGACCGAAAGCAATGACACGTTGATCGGTACTGACAATGCTGAAACCATCAAAGGCCGTGGGGGTGATGACGTGATCTATGGCGGCGCTGGTAACGATTCCATCGAAGGGAATAACGGTAATGACCGTATCTATGGTGGCCTTGGTACCGATACTCTCAAAGGTGGCGCTGGCGCTGATGTCTTTGTGTATGAGAACCTTCTGGAAGGCGGCGATACGATCCTTGACCTTCGCGGTGACGACCACATTGATCTCGCCAAGCTTCTTGAGGATTTCAGTGGCTCTGTTCCTTCCACAACAGATCAACTTTTTGCCGAAGGTTATCTGGTTACCGAAAAAACCGGTACCAATACCGTATCCTTGAGCTTTGATCAGGATGGTCAGGCCGGCGCTCTGACTGCCGTACATCTTGCCAACGTTACACTTGATGTCGGCAAGGAATTCGATCCAAATTCGATTGTGATTTAAGACTTTCCGGCGCTAGGGTTTTATGCCCATCTTTTTCAGCCGCTGCGTAGCCTCGTCGCTTCCGGCGGCTGAAGCCTTTTTCAGCCAGAGCGTTGCTGTCTCTACTGATGGCGGTACGCCATAACCGGACATGTACATATTTGACAGTTCCATCATCGACACAATGTCACCATTCTCGGCACTTTTGGTCATCCATTGGAACGCTTCTTCGGAATTATGTCCTGCGAAAGACTTCTCCATATAGAGTCCTGCAAGAAATGTTGCAGATTCGACATCACCTTCAGCTGCAGCTTTTTTAAGCAGAGTGAGCGCTATCTCTTGTTTCTGCGGAGACATGGTTAAAGACGATGAGAGAATCATGCGGGAGACTTTGAGTGAGTCTTTGTCTTCCGGATCAAGTTCCGCCAACCCGCCGAGCCATTTCCCTGCTTCCTGTTCGTTCTTGGCCAATCCATAACGTCCTTCAAGATAAGCCTTTGCAATTGCCAATGTATCTGCAGCCTTGCACGGATGACTGCTCAACGCCTTGTCAAACCACTCGTTGGCTTTGGCAGGGTCAGGTGTATCTACCCATCCACCTTCGCTGTACCCTTCGGCGAGTTTCAGCATCGCGCCGATTTCATGGTAACGGGATGCACGTTCAAGGTAAGCGATAGCTGCGGCGGTATCTTTTCGGTCGATGCTGATTTCGGCAAGTTTGATAAAAGCCGATGGTTTCCCGTGTTCTCCGGCAGCCACGAAATAGCCCTCAGCCCGGGCCATATCCCCATGGCCTTTGTACCATTTGCCGAGTGTGTTTGCGGCTCCGGCATTTCCTGCTGCACGCGCTTTTTCCAGCATGGGGAGAGCTTTGTCGCTATCTGCTTTTTTGTATTTTCCTTCAAGTGTAATCTGACCAAGAAGTGCGTGCGCTGTGAAATCCTTCTTGTCTTCCTCATCCTTGGTCAGCGCCTTTTTCAGCCACTTTTCAGACTTTTCAGTTTCGCCAACCTTTTCAAAAAAGAGACCAAGAAGAACCATAGCTTCAATGTTATCGCGCCCCACCGCCATCAAGGTAAGGCTTTCTTCAACCTTGGCGCGTTTGTCTTTGTCTTCCGTGGGAGCAAGCAGAAAACGGTAACCTTCATCTAGAACCGAGGCCCCTTCGAAATACTCAATCTGATTCTTCCAGAACGCCGTCTTCTGAGGGTCCTTATCGGCACCTACGCCGCATTCATAAGCCTGTTTGAGAGCCTCCATAGCCAATGTCTGGCCATTACTAGCCGCGAGCCTGTAATACCGCAGCGCCTTGGCAGGTGCGGCATCAACCCCGGCCCCGTAACGGTAAGCCTCACCCAACTTTAGGAAAGCATCATTATTGCCTTTGCCAGCGGCCTTCATATAGAGGGCCACAATTTTTTCTGGCAGGATATTTGCGTCTTCCTCGTAAATATCCGCCAGCTTCATGATCGTGAAGTCTTTGACATCCTCATGCTCTATGGCTGTTTCCAGCCATTTTCTCTCTTTTGCCCTATCCTTGAGGGATGCATAACGTCCATCATAAAGCGAGGCTAGCATTTCCATCGCTTTGATATTACGGCGGGCAGCCGCTTTCTCAAACCAAACAACGGCATTTTTTAAATCATCATCGCTCTTATGATTTAAGAAGGCATGTTCCCCGAGCAAAAACATGGCGCGGTCAGAACCAAGTGCCGCAGCTTCTCTCCACAGTTCGAGAATACGTTTCTCATCATAGGGCAAAACGTAGCCGCGTTGGATAATCGTGGCGAGGGCAAGTTTGGGTGCGATCTCGTCAATCAGCGCCGCCTTTTCAAACCACTTAGCGCTGTAATATTCAAAGCGGGGAAGATTATTCAATCGTCCGTACATCAATCCGAACAAGGTCAGAGCATGACAGTTCCCGCGCACGAGGTACTGCATGGCGGCGTCTTGTGCCTGCATGATCGCTGCATCAATTTCCGCATCTGTCGCCGGTATTTTTTTATCGTGATAGAGGTAAGCCAAAGACAGCGATGCTGTCGGTTCACCCGCCATAAAGGCTTTTTTATAGTGTTCAGCCGCCTTTATATAATCGCCCTCGTCAACATAAAGATCGCCATAGCGGCTGTGCGCTTTAGCGTCATTGTTGCGAATGAGTTCATCCAAAATGGCTTTTGCCATGTTGGTATTCTGGGGAAACCATCGCCCCTTGAGCAACATATCGTATTTCAGGAATAAAGCCTCATTCCGAACATCGCCTCCATGAACAAGAAGATACTCAACAATGTCACTAGCCCGCTGATAATCTGGCGGGGTTTCTCCTGAACCATTGTAGTAAAGTTGCGCAATTTTAATTAAGCGCTCGGGTGGCAAACCTGATGTTGCGGCTGTCTTTCCTGTCCAGTTAAAATCATCTTTTTGCAGAGATTCGGGAGGGATACATACTTTTTTATAATCAAGATCAGGGGGCAATATCCCGACATCGCCTGTGGCCAAAGCAGGCCGCGCGCACATCAGCGCCAAGACTGCGACAGACACACCTAACATATTCCGGTATTTGGACATTGCCTGACCTGACTTTTTCTTTCTACTTTTTTCTATTGGGCCACTTTATTCATGACCGCAAAGGCCGTGTAGTGACCTTTTTCACCCATCAGGAATACGCTGGTTCCGGATTGACGTTTGAGTTCTACCTTATCCACTTTGGCGACGTCACCTTCTGCCGATGCAATTGCAACATCAAGTGCAACTGCATTGATAACGCGCGATGCCGATTCGCTTGCCTTAACATTCTCGAAGACTTTTGCCTTGTGACTTGGTACCGACAAGGTAGCGGCCGCAAGATCCGAGAAGTTATAAAAATAAATCATGGCTTTTGATGGATCTTCAATTTGGGCGTCAGACATCACTTTGACGGTACCGTCCTTCATTACAGCAACCGTATAATATTTCTTGGCTTCTATAGTGGTCGGTTGACCTTTTCCTGCAACGCTTACTGTATGGCTTCCTTGCTTGATGACAACATAATTTGAGACTTGTGGATTTTCACCTGTCGGGAAAGAACTGCCATCAATATCAATTTTTGCAGCCTTATCATCCATCATATTAACCGTACGAACAAAGGATGAGTCAGCTGGGGGTACAGGAGCATACAAATCTTCTTCACCAGCATAGGATGCGCACGAGATGATAAGAACACTCAGAAAAGCGATTAGAGATTTCATGATTATTTCTCCTTTGGGGTGTTGTCAGGTGATGGTTGATTTTTTGGAACAACGTGTTCCTTACACAGCGTAATATCGAGGTTGGCACGGGTGTTCCGAACATCTTTCATTGTTATACGATCAAGCCGCGCTGAAATTTTGTCCGACAACTCAACATAATAGTGACCCTTATTGTCGTAGCGATCACTGCGGTCAACAGGAAACCATTCGCCGTCTTGATTCTCGTAGTCCATTTCAAACGTAAATTGCTTAAAACCAAGATTGTCCGACACGAGATGAATATAATAGCCATTACCGCTGACACCAAGTTTTTTCAAACCGTCGAGTACGATATACGGCTTATCTTCACCCGTGAGTTCCACTTTTTTATGAGCGATAATATTATCACCCGCGCAGGGTCCTTCAATTGCGGGAATGGCCTGACGGAAGAAATTTTCAGTTCCTTTGTTAAAGTCGTAAACGACTTGCGTTTCCCACACCATAATCGGCGGTGTGTGTTCCTGAAAGAACGGCGACGAAAGGTAGGAAATGAGAGACGTAAACATCCCCCCGCCAGGGATTGAAAAATTGGCAACTTCCAGCTTTGATCCTTCTTCCAGAAAGGGCAAAAAGTTAAATTCATCAACAGCACTAAAGCTTGTTCCCACCAGAGCCAACGGTGTTGTCGTCTCCGCCGCACCAAAGAGAGAATCAGCATTCTGATCCAGCACGCGTTCGCCTTCAAATGGCTTGAACGGTTCGGCTTCAATATCACCCTTGCATAGTTTTTGAAGCTCTTCCGTGATCGTGCCAGCACGGCCAACTTGTGCACGCTCTTTTGAGAGCGTGGTTACTTTTGTAAGGGAGTCGTAACCATCAATTTTTTTGAGGTTATCCGCCACAATACCCGCCACGATTTTCGCCCCTTCGGGCTTCCAGTGAATATCGCGTTTAAAGTTATATTGATACGGATCTGCTTTTTCGTATGTTTCGGACAAAGGGAGGAGGCTTATAATGTTTATACCCTGCCCCTCCAAATCCGCTACCAGTGCTGCATAAGAATGACGTGCCAAATTAACGTCATAATTTTCTTGCCAAATATCCTCATGATTTACCTGATCGGGTGCCATCAAGGCCCGCGAGAGAAGCGGTACAAAAACAAGTTTAATACCTTTTTTATCAAGAGATTTATTTAAACGCCCAAAATATCCGGCAGTCTCGGGCGAGATGGAAAAATCCATCTTCAAGTCATTATCACGGAAGAACCAACCATCATATCCTTGGAAGAGCGGTTCAATTGATCTTTTCTTTTCGTTGTGCAGATCGGGGCAGTCAAACTCGACCTTACCTCCGGCGTAAGCCGAGCTGCTACAAAGAATGACCGACGATGCGAGCAACGTCATAAAAGTGGCTGGCCTGAACATGATACACCCGATTTTTGTATGTCCTCTTCTAACAGTCTGTCTTGTTAGCGTCAACATCTCCTGCTCCTTAAAACTGGAAATACAGGAAAGGTGAAAAAGATTGGGCAATCAATTTACAAAGGCCCAGCGTAAATAGCACACATATACCGATCTGGCGGGCGTTTGAGAGTCCATAAGCCCATGTGGTCTTCTCACCGCAAACAACAGGTGCAGGCTGCGCGCGGCGGGCGGTGACCAGCGGCATAAGGATCAGCATATAAGCCACTACCAGCGTTACAATCTGGAAATTCGTGATCGTCCATGCCATCTGGTCAGACAAAGCGCCTCCCTGAAGACCGATCATCCCCGCATACATGGACAACGCCGAAGTCACGTTCGGTGCGCGGAACAGTACCCAACCGATAAAGACCATCAGCAAGGTGAGGGGCAATGCGACCATTTTCGGATAGGGTGTTTCTTTCTTGGCACCCAAGGCCCGCTCTACCGCCATGATCCCGCCATGCCAGGCTCCCCAGAGGACAAATGTCCAGTTGGCACCATGCCACAAACCACCCAATACCATGGTCAACACAAGATTAATGTAGGTACGAACATTGCCCTTACGGTTGCCGCCAAGCGGAATGTAAAGATAGTCGCGCAGCCATGTCGAGAGGCTGATGTGCCAGCGCCGCCAAAATTCGGTGATACTGCGGCTTATATAGGGATGATTGAAGTTCTCAATAAAACGGAACCCCATCATCAAGGCAATGCCGATCGCCATATCGCTGTAGCCCGAAAAATCAAAATAAAGCTGCGCCGTGTAGGCAAGGATACCGAGCCATGAGTCGGCGAGGGTTGGATTTTCCAAGGCAAAGGCAGCATCGGCAATTGGCGCCAATGTATCGGCAATAAAGATTTTTTTGCAAAAACCCATAGCAAAGCGGATTGCCCCTTCGTTGAATTTTTCCCACGTATGGGTGCGGCTGCGGAACTGGTCTTCCAAGTCTTTGTAGCGGATGACGGGGCCTGCGATCAATTGGGGGAACAATGACGAGAAGGCCATAAAATCGATAAACTTATCCGCAGGGTGAGCATCCTTGCGATAAATATCGATCAGATAGCTTACGGCCTGAAAAATGTGGAATGAAATACCGATGGGCAAAATGACATGCCATGCGGTAAACCCGCTCTGCCCCGCGTAGCCCAAAAGGGCGTTAAGCGAATCGATTCCGAAGTTGAAATATTTGAAGTAGGCGAGCGCCATCAGGTTGCCGCAGACCCCTAAAATTAACCAGTGTTTTTTATGAGCTTCACTTTTTACAATCTGTTTGGAAACCAAGTAGCTAAACAGGGTTACACCGGCGCACATCGCCAGAAAATCAACCCGCCACCAGCCGTAAAATACGTAGCTTCCGATTACAATCATGTGTGAGTGGAAACGCGCTGGTGTTGCATAATAGACCAGCAGGAATAGCGGCAGGAACACCATGATAAATATTGCTGACGAGAAAACCATTATTCTTTTGCCTCAATAAATTCTGGAAACACAATATCGTTATATGATACGGGAACAAAGCGCTCGGGAATTTCCCAGATGACCAGTTTGATTGGCGTCGCCGCAAAATCCGTTTCTTTCATAAACTTGGCCATGGGCTGGAGTGGGCCCTGCCCTTCATCAGCCAGATTAAGCACATCAGCGCCAAGGGCTTCTTTTAGTGCCCCTTCAAAATTCCATTTGTCGATGGCGCTGTAGGACGTGCCTACCAAAGCGACTGGAATGACTTCATCGCCGAAAAGTCCGGCATCCGATGTTTCTCCGGATTTTTCTGTCGCGCGGCGTTCGATCTTATCTTGCTCTGGTGATAGCCAAAAACTGAAGGGGCCAGTCTTGATGTACTTCTCAAGGTCACCCTCAATTTTTTCGGCAGATTTTTTGTCTGTCGTGAAAGTAACTTTCTCAAGAAAACCCTCCGGCACTTCAGTGGCGATCTGTTTTGCCGCAAGCTCCGCCCCTTCGGGTGTCCAGTGCGTATCAAGACGCAAATACAGGGGAACACCATCATTTTTATGCTCCAAATATAGCTGTGCGAGATCAGGTGCCTGAATTCCCATTGCAGTCACAGCGTCATGGAAACGTTCATAAACGGCCAAGCGTGACGCTGACACATGATGCCCTGCCAGATATTCGGGATAAATGCGCGCCTTTGACGGAACCAAAGCCACAACAAGCTGGATGTTATGAGCCTTCAGGTGATTATTGACGCTTTCAACAAGATGCAGAAGGCGCGCCTCAGCCTTTTGTCCTTCAGTTTGATGGTCAAACTCTTCAGTGGTGAATAGCCAGTCATTGCTGCCTACCACGACTTTTTTCCCGCCACTTTTAAAGAGGCCGTATTGCACAGCTCCCCAAACACCGATCATGTGGTCACGGATGATTAGATTTTCTTCATATTTTTTCTCAAAGCTGGCGATAACCTTGCCGCTTAAAAACGGCAGAAATCCAGTCTCATCCGGTGCGAGTTTATCCTGCCGCAGAACAAATGTCGCCAGTGATGCTATGCAGCATAACATCAGGAAGGCGAGCATATAGATGGCCACGATTGGCTTTGTTTTGTGTATCAATTCCATCAGTCTTACTCATGTGGTACGTAAGTTGGATCAACCGCAACGCGCGCGAGGTGATGTTTTAATTTTGCTGCCGACTCCATGTGGCGGCGCGATTCATCAGGACGCGTATTTTGATACATCTGTCCTAGAATATAGTGGGAATCGAGGTCGCCCAAGGCCGCTGCTTTCAGGTACCAGCTTTCACTCAAGGCCACATTGGGACGGTCGTGGCGGTATATATTTCCAAGGTCACGCATGGCGAGCATGTCTCCTTGCTCGGCGCTACGCGTATAACAGGTGATGGCGCTCTCAAGATTTTTTTCTGCGCCAATGCCGGTATGGTAAGCAATTGCCACCTGACGCGTGGCGGGAGCTATCCCCGCCGCCGCAGCTTTTTCGAAATAATGGAAAGCAACGCGTGGCAGCGAGTCATAATCAAGCCCGTTCGAATACATCAGCCCCAGAAAATAGGATGCCATCGGTTTTCCAGCCTTCTCGGCCAGCGTGAACCAGTCACGGGCTTCGTCGGCATTTCTAGGTCTGTTCTCACCATAGAGGGCAAAGCGTCCGAGCGTGATGGCTGATCCACCATTTCCTTTACGGGCATCTTCCTCAATCAGGTTTAATCCGTACTGGCGCACATTTTCAGCATCGTCGAGTTTCAACAGTCCTGATTTATGAAGATCGTATAGGCCAAGAGAGCCGCGTCCATCACCTTTGTACAGCGCGAAACGGTACCATTTCTCGGCAGCTTTTACATCCTTTGTCAGGGTATATTCCTGCGCCAAATTGAGGGCCGCATCAACATCACCATCGGCCGCGTCTTCCTCGAGGGTTTTTATATCTACTGGCGCGTTTATCTTTGCCGTAGATGCAACAGATGGACAGGATTCATCGGCAGAAGCCCATACTTTTTGCACACTTCCCTGCCACAGGCAGCTTCCCAGCAGCAAGGTTGCGATAAGCCCTACGCGATAGATCATGGTTGCCCCCAGAAGCAGGTGGCATTTCCGCCGATGTAATCATCGATCAAGGGGACTTCTTTAAAGGCTGTCTCTTTCATCAAAGCACTCAGGCGCGCTGCCGACAATTCCTGCATGCCATAATGTTTGATATACAAATGCGCGAAGGACATGTAGTTACGTTTTCCGCCACGGCGCGCCAGAAAACCCATATCCTGCTGGATAAAATAATCCGAGGGACCCGGGATATAATTTTGCGACGCATCAGGCGTTACCACTAGCGGTGCCCGAACAGCCGAGACAAAGTAGTTGGTGAGAAGCGGCAACGATTTACCATCTTTTTTCAGACCATAGAGGTCATCGCCATTACGTTCGTAGATTTCGGCGATCACAGATAAATCGGTAATGGCCTGACGGATATACCATAGCGCCCGTGCGCCACGCCGCGTTTCGAGAGGCAGTGCTCCTTCTTTATCCATCTGGTCAAGAGCAATCTCGTAGCGCTCTTTGCCCTTGCTATAGAGTTCATCATCGCCAATCACATCCCCCCACAGAGTGAGCACCGAGTCGGCCAAATAGCGGTGGTTGTTCATGTCCACATCACCATCAAATTTCTTGTCGATTTTGCGGACAAGCGGATCGATCCAGTTCTCAATTTTCTGCTGTTCACTGGATGACAAGCTGTCTTTTACAATTGTGTAGCTGACAATCATCGGCAGCAAAGAACGCTTGAGTGCATAATAAGCATCATGTACTTCTTCAGTTTCATAGAGCGCTTTGGCCTCAGCCCATTCAAGAAGTGCCTTTTTAATCTGCTCTTCCGCTTTTTTATCACCCGCCAAAGCGCGGCCACCACTGATCATCATGAACCATGAAAATTCACTCATGCTACGGTCGGTGCCGTAACCTTCAGTTTCTTTAAGGCCATCAACTGGCTCGGGAATATCCTCGTCCGGCTGGCTGATGTCTTCTGCCATACAGGCCTTGCGGATTTCTGCGTAAGCTGGCGATGCCAGTTGCTCTTTACGGGCAGCAACATCAAGCAAACCACCCGACTTTGCAGCCGCTTGTGTTGTCAAGGAAGAGAGCATCACACACACAGCCAAAACTGCAATCACATTATTCTTCTTCATTTTCGGCCTCGCTAGGTAACGTTTTTTTCTCGGCTGTTACGGATTTTGCACACGCACTTGTCTTTATCCGGTCAACCAAATGGTCCATGCCGTCCCCTTTGAGCGTTCCGTTCTCGCGGAATTTGCAGGATTGGACATAGAGTGGTTCAGGCATGACCGGACAACTCGCCCCAGCAGCAACACCATTTGTCTTTTGATCGTAACGGGAGAGCATTTCAGGATTTTTATCAAACATAAGGCCGCGCAGGATTTTAGGCGACTGGTTGACAAACTCATTCCCTTTGAGAAAAAGCCCGTCGATTCCCTCAACGGTCAGACCCGTTCCGTTTGAGTCTATACGGTTACCAATTGCAGCAACTCCGGCCAATTCATCATAAGGATCCAGATCGAAATCGCGAAATTTGTGTGCGGGATCGCCTTTAAGGGTTCCTTCGTAGGCGGATATACCCGACGCATTGTTTTTAACGAGGTCATTGTAAAACAGCCCGATATTATAGCTGTTACGAATACGAAAACCCGAACCATGGTTTTCAAAAATAGAATTGGACGCCACAATTTCGCAGTCACTTTCAAAGAGGGTCAGACCATCCTGATTATTGTGGAAGCTGGTGTTGCCATACACCAATGTACCGTTACTGTCACGATCAAGCATGATACCGGTTCCTTTGTTTTCAAAGGTGATGTTACCGAAGATCAGTGAGTCATTGACTTCGCGCGAGATAATGATTCCGTGTTTTTTATGCGTTGCATAGGCCGTGTTATAGCCGATGGCAAGGCGGTGTGAACGGTCATGCGGGTCAACGCCATAAACGATATTGTCGATATATTCATTACCGCTTAGAACCACATCATCCGCTTCATATGAGTAAAATCCATAAAGCGTATTGCGAATGGAATTTCCGGTCATGATCGCCGTTGGGCGTTTTTCATGTGGATCAAACCCGAATTTGAACCACGCATTGGGCCCTGCCGAGAAAGAAATGCCATATGACTTCCCGTTGCCGTAGCCCAGCGCAACAATTTCAGAGTCGGCGATATACATTTCGGACTGGCTCCATCCGGTGATAAAAGGACGGAAATTGCGTTTGTCTTTATATTCGGCCCATTGCGGCTCGCCCTTGCTTTCGCTCCAACCGATGAGTTTGCTGTCCGAAAAATAGAATTTTCCCGATACAACAATATACGCCCCGGCCTCGGTCGACATTTTGAGTGTTCTGACTTCATCACCCGTTACAACCAGCGCCGCACGCGGCCCCACCACCAGCGGACGGCGCAATGTGTAGGTTCCGCCCTCCTTCACCAGATAATCATTAAATCCTTTATCTTTCAGTTCATCATAAAGCGCTGGTATATCGGTAATGCCGCTTTCGATGATAATTGCTTCGGGCGCGGCCTGATTTTGCTGCTCTGTGGCGCCCGCATTACCGTAAACTTCGTAGAACTTGCTATTGAAAAGGTTATTCTCGAAATAGGAACGAACAATTTCTGCATCCCCCGGAAGGGGAATTGCGGCGCGTACCGTATCACCATTCGCCGTTAAACGCTCAACCAACGGCTCATTGCGCAGTCGTTGCCCCAGCGATGAGGGAACAGCCTGTACCACTGTGTAGGACTGGGGGTCGGTATTAATTCCTTTTTCAATCACGCCTTCGAAATCGACCAGTTTTTGGGCATCCGCATCGCCGATTTTTTTTTCGTCGGCCTTTAGCCAGTGCCATTCCGGATTTTCATTCTGATTTTGCTTATCGAGAAGCGCAAATTTATCGATGCGTCTCGTTTGGGTTTCGGCAATCTGGCGGAAGGTTGCTGCGCGAAAAATTGGATCCGCAATAAGCTTGGCCGCCTCTGTAGCAGCGACGACATCACCTGTAGCGATCGCTTTGAGGGCTATATCGGCCTGTTTTTGGCTGGAATCGCTGATATTTTTACTTTTTTTTTCAGCCTGTTTTTCTACGCGCTTTTTGCTGTCAGAAATTGTCTTATGGGCTTTGGTGACATTTTCCTGCTTGGTGATTTGACCAATCAAGCCTTCCGCTTTTGCGTAAGCCTGTATCATTTCTTGAGGATAGCCGCTTGCTGCATAATGCTCAGCCAACGCACACCATGCCTCTATGGCTCTTGGTTCGTAATCGATTTTTTCGGCAATGCGGCGTGCGCGCGAGATTTCATTTTTTTCCATCATACTTTTGGAGAAGGCCAACATCTCATTTGCGCGGTCACCCCGCTCCTTTATCACCAGCAAACTGGTCAGAGCCAGATCAAACTGGTCATTTTCAAGAGCTTCATTGTGGATGTCGATCAAATCATCCGCATCAATTTTTTTCTCTTCGAGAAGTTTATATACAGGGGCGTAAAGCGCGGGATAAGACCCTGCAATAATTTTCCCTGCTTTTGCAAGGCGGCGCATAATCTGCATACGGTGCAGCGGATCATTCATGTCCACCGCGAGAGTATGTGCCATATTCAGATGTTGGGCATCAAAGACCGGCTTATCGTCTTTCTGATTTGTGAGAACCAGCGCAAAAGTATAAGCGATTTCTTCGCGGGTCTTTTGATCTTTGATGGCTTTGATATTTTCTTCAGCGCCATCGATCAATTCCTCCGCAAAACGCGTCAGTACTTTGCTCCCCTCTTCCGGTTTTTCATCGGCAAGCGCACCCAGCACATAAAGGTAAGCCCATGCCTGCTCATCCTTTTTACTATAGGATGTGCGGATAAAATCCTGCACCTTCTCCAGATGATCCATATCCTTCTCTGCCCTGTAGAGGAAGAGATAGTTTTCAACGATGGCGGCCCGTATCCGCCACGCAGATAAAGCTGGCTGGCTTGCACTTGCAGCCGCAAGGTCATCACGCCCAAGAAGTGCACGCAACATCTGGATGGACTTTTCCTTATCGGTTTCCGCTTCGGCATTCAGGAGAAGTCTCTCAATCCCTGTATCCGCTGATGCTGCGTAAGCTGCCTGCGGAACAATGCATACCCCACCTGCCCCGTACGCAAAAGCGGCAAGAGCGATAAACATGGCGGAAGTAGAGAGGGTATGCTTTACCATTTAAGGATTACTCCGTGGATTTTCCAGCTACTGTGTTGATTTTGACACCGACAGGCACACCGATCATATCAAGGGGGATTGTCTCGGCAGGTTCGATAACGACACGCGCCTGATTACCTGTATTTGCTTTGATGGAAATTCCTTTGATTACTCCTGAAAATTTTTGCTGTGAACCCGGCGCACGAATAACTGCGCTTTGCCCTTTGGCCAAACGGATCGCATCATTATAGCCTACAAAAGCTTCAATATGGAGAGGAGCATTGACCGGAATCAGGCGCATCATAATGCCGCCCTTGCCGATTGTTTCCCCAGCTTCAACCGAACGGGTTTCGATCACGCAGTCGCAAGGGCTGTCAACGCCAGTAATGGTGCCGCCATCCGAAAGAACGGTCATCAACATATCGCCTTTTTTCACACTATCCCCGCTGTGCAGGCCTTTGAAATTAACAACCCCGCCAGCTGGAGCCGCGACAGATACACCTTCGCCTGTTACAACCGCCTTTTCTGCCGCAACAACAAACTTCTGTTCAAACGCTGCGGTTCCGACATACGCCAGAAGGCCAATCGAGATCAGCGGAATTGCCATCTTTCTAGCAGTCAGGGAAAGTTTTTCGCCAAAAGACACGTCTTCGTCGCGCTTGGGTACCTGACGCGGCTTGGTGAAATTATTGCGCGAGAGCACATGGATGATTTCATCTACAGAGCTGAGAACCCCCGTTACGTAGCTGCCTACAAGATGCTGCATCACTACGATTTGTTCTTTCGACATATTGATAAAACGCATGCCAACAAGTTTTCCGCCATCTTCATTTCCGGCGTGACGCATTTCAACAGTCATCGGCACGGTCAGGAAGAATCCTTCGAGATTAAACATGAGGCGCGCATCATGAACCTTGCCATCAGCGAAAATGGCCGCATCTGCTCCGGTAGGGACGCTGACGCTGGCTCCTGCTGTTGACCAGTCTTTCATCTCGTAAGAGACTCCGCCGATCTCGATGTTTGCCGGGAGCTTAACACGCACATGGTGGCGCTGTGCGTCTGCTTCATGAACAAGATTTGGTGTGCTAGTCATCTATTATACCCCTATCACGGTAAGCCAGTAGGAAAAGTCAGGTGTTTTTAAAATTCCACTGATGGTGGCTAAGGCCACAACAAACAGCGCAAAAGAAAACGCATGCATAAAAAAAGAGCCGCTATCGATCAGGCGTTGCTGAAGCAACGTGCGATCAGAATTCAGTGTTGTGTTCTGCCGTGTCCAGCGCTGTTTGTCAAGGCGGAAGAGGACGTAAGTTTTCACCAATGACCCGACAATCTGGTTATAGTACAAAAAGAAGGGGTAAAGCGCGCTGACCGAGGGTCGCGAAGTAAGGAAAGACAACACCAAAATATAGCGGGTGAGCAACATCCAGTAAATATAGAAAACAAAAGCTTCGGGCGTTGTTGTAAAGGTTGCCAGCAGAGTCACCGTAATACCGGTTAGGGCCGTCCACATGGAAATACGCTGGTCAATAATGCTGATCCACGGGAAAAATCCTATTTTATTCGGTCCGAGCTTAATGGCACGGTCATTGGTGCGCAGCATATTGCCAAACCAACGGCGCATCAGCACGATTGAGCTGCGGAAGAAATTCGGGTCGGGCGGCGTTTCAATGGTCAGCACTTTGACATCAGGAATATAAATCATCTCAAAACCACTCTTGAGGATGTGATACCACGAGGACTTGTCATCTCCGGTCAAAAACTTGAAACGCCCAAGGCGCCAGTGGTCAATCCAGTCCAATTCAACCCGCTCGATAAATTCAGGATTGGTGAGAATATCGGCGCGGATCATCGACATGCGGCCCGTGAGGGTCAAAACACGTTTGGAGAGGCTGACCGAGGACATGTAGATGTTCCGCTGCGCAAAGCGCATGCTGTACCATTCACGAAAACTCCAGTTTCCTTCCACCTGACACACTTCATCCGTTGTCAACGCGCCAAGACGGGGGTGGAGTTTGAACATCGGCACGCATTTTTCAATGAGGTTTTCCTCCAGAAGACTATCACCATCAATCACGGCGACAACGGCATCTTCGGGCGGACGCTCTTTCGAGACTGCACGGAATCCATAGGCAAGAGCGTCACGCTTACCAGTTCCGGCGATCCGGATCATTACCAGCCTGACACCCACTGGCATCTCGTAGTCTTGATAGATTTTTTTGATAATAACATCATCGGCTTTTTCGACAATCGAGGCCAGAATGGTCACGGGAATATTGTGTTTTTGCGCAAAGTTTTTCGCTTCCATCATCACGCTGTCATACACACGGCGCGTCGTTTCGGAATCAATACGAAAACTAGTGACCAACAGATAGACATGAGATGGTAGAAGATCGCTGCCCCCCTCCTTGGCTTCCTTGCGCCATTTAGGGAACACAATCCGCGTATAAATCAGAAAACGCATCAGATTTATGCCCCACCACGTATAGCGCCAGAAGGCAATAAACCCAATTAGCAGGAGGTAATCACGGGATTCGGGGTCAAAAACGGATGAGGGGAGCATCACCGTATAAGCAGCTAAAACCGACAGATACAGAATATGTCCTTGTAATATTCCCGCCATCAAATAACCTATATGTTCTACATTTGCCAAAATGCACACATCTCGTGTGCTCAGCCTGTTTCAAGCCGAATTTCCGCCGGACTATAACGTGTGCCTTGGCCAAAATGCAATAATTTTGTGTGCAGTGCATATAAACTATTTTTTTGTTGTGTTATTATGTGTTCCACGGTAGGAATTGCCTATGTTTCCCTAGTTTTTAGGGGATGGATTTTGTACGAACGACTCACACCAAATCCATAACAAGGGTGTTTAATTAGAGTCTTGAAATGTAAACTGCGTATCTTATCAAAACGGCACTTAGCGCGATCTTCACAATGAAAAACATGAACTTTCCCTCCCTGCATAAGAGGTTATCCGGTTTTCGGGTGACTGGGCTTTTGACTCTCTCGCTGGTTCTGGCAGCCTGCCAAGCCCCTGTCTTTGTGAAGCCGGGAGGAGAGGCTCTCAAAGCTGGCGACGCCGTGATCTTGAATAATGGCCCGCTTGCAGATGCCGAAGCCGCTTATCGCGAAGCCTTAACATCACCCTACCCTGAAATCCGCGGTGCCGCGGCCTATAATTTATCACTGCTCGCTCAGAAACGTGGCAACACTCTTGATGCCCATAAATTTTTGGAACAAGCCGTACAAGATGGCCATATGCAAGCCAAGCTTGCCCTAGCTGACCTCTACAAACGACAAGGAAGCTCACACGCTCTTGAAGTCGATGCACTTTCCCGTTCTCTCGCCGATACATCAGCTGCTGCCAACATTAACCTTTTAGAGGCCGCCCACCTTAAGAGGAATGCCGCTGAAGCAAAAAATTACGCTGTGCAAGCTGAAACGCTGATTAAAGACCAAATGGCCCGTAACGGTGATATTGATGGCAGCAAGGCCCTCATGCTGGCGCGCCTTTATACGCAGCATGGAAAATACTTTGACTCCCCCCGTGACGCCGACCCTCTTTACCGGAGTGCAATTGCCAAGGGAAATGTCAAGGCTGCCGAAGAACTGGCCGAAGTATGGCTTGCAGACGAGCCAAAGAAACATTCCTATGAGGATATTTTTTCCCTGATGGTGCAGGCCGCCAAAGCCGGAAATAACAACGCGATTAAATATGTGGCCTCGGCTTATGAAGAGGGGCTTGGCGTTGCCAAAGATCCCGCCAAAGCCATGGAGTGGTACGAAAAAGTTCAAGGTGGCATGAAGCTTGGTTCAATTATGCGCCTTGCCCATGCCAGCATTGCCAAAGATCCCGCCAAAGCCATCGTCTATTTCAAGGAGGCGGCAGCAAAAGGGTCACTTGAAGCCCATATGATGCTGACTGGACTTCAAAAACAAGACGCCGCGCCCGAGCTGAAAAAAGCGGCTGGAAATAATCCCGACTCTCTTTTCTCTGTCGCCAAAGATATGGACAAACTTTACGGCGAAACCCACCCGGAGATGGTTAATCATCTCTACCTCATTGCTGCCGAATGCGGCTCAGGCAAAGCGGCGCTGCGCACTGCGCAGAATTTTGAGAAAAATAGCGGCAACTCGCAAAACAGCGAAGTCTATACGTGGTATAAAAAAGCCGCAGAACTGGGAAGCGGAAAGGCTATGCTGCGCCTTGCCCGCATTGCCCGCGTCGGCGGACAGAACGGCGTCCCCAACGAAGCTGACGCCTTTCTCTGGTTTGAAAAGGCGGCCAAAGCGGATGAAGCCGAAGGCCAATACGAGACTGGGCTTGCCTATGCTCGCGGGACAGGGACCGAAAAAAATATGGATAAAGCTAAGTACTGGCTCGAAAAAGCACAAGCCGGAGGGTATATTCTGGCTATTGATGTGTTGAAAACCATCAATAGCGATCAACACGAGGAGCTAAAACAGTGACACATCCTTTTATCTACCGCAATTGCTTGACAAGTTTTTGTGTGTTTGCCCTTCTCGGTATCGTTCCAGCATATGCCGATGGCCCCGCGACGGGAATGGAATCAGCAAGACTTGATGTTCCTCTTCTCGGTCCTGCCGCTATTTTACCATCACGCACACTGGTTCCCCTTACGGAAGATTCAGATCTTTCACTTATGACCCTTATTTTTGGTGCCCAAACTGGCCTTGAATATAACAGTAACATTTATCGCGCCTCCACCTCCGAACAAAGCGATTTGATTGCAACTCTCTCTCCCCGCATCGCTCTTAAAAGCAATCTTGCAAAACATCGGTTAGATATGAGCGTTACCCCCGAGATCGGGCGTTATCTGTCGGAGAGCAAAAACAACTACGTGGACTGGGATTCCCGTATGCGCGGTCGCTACGATGTTTCGCTTACCAATGCCCTTTCTCTTGATGCGCGTTACCGCAAAGGACATGTGGCCATCGGCTCGTTCGAAGATGAACCCACCGCTACGCTCCAAGAACCCGTGACGTATGACCAGTTTGACCTTGGAGCGCAGTGGGAGGGCCAGCAAAATCTTCTCCATTACGCTGCAGGCACCTCTTGGCATTCCTACGACTATGAAAATGTCCTGCGCGAGGACACAACTACAAGCATTCAGGATGACCGTGACCGTGATGTTATTGAGCTGACCGGGAAACTCGGGTACGAATTTATATCCTCTTTCGTGACCTATGTCAGAGGCTCATTCAACAGCCGCTCTTACGACACGCGCGTTGATTCAAGTGCTGTTTATACACGGGATTCAGATGGATACGGGGTGGCACTGGGCTTATCGCGTGATATTCCCGAGAGTCCTTTCCGTTTTGATGCGTATGTAGGCTATCTTGCGCAGAACTACGATGCCACGCAGCTTGATGATGTTAGTGCGCCGGATGCTCATTTTGACGGATCATGGCAAATAACTCCTGCCGACCTCTTCACCCTATCTCTTGATCGTGAAGTCAAAGATACAAATACAGATGGCGTTTCATCCACCCTCCAAAGCAACCTTGCTGCAGAGTTGGTGCATGATTTCACGGAGCAGTTCGCTCTCGGCGCGCATACGGCCTATACGAATAGTAACTATCAGACAAACCTGTCGGTAGCGACCCTTGACCGTGAAGATCATATTTATGAAGCCGGTTTGGGGGCCCGTTATTCCCTATGGCAGAATGTTGATCTCAGGATGGATTATACCTACCGCGACCGCGAGTCCAATCAGGCTCTCACGGACTATGCGGCGCATATCGCCGGAATTTCACTGTCGATAGACTATTAGATTCCAGACGCACAGTTGCATTGACTAGCGCTGCGCACCTGATGATGCAGTAATCCGTGCTACACCATCTTCAGCAGCACGTTCCTGAACGACTTTGGGAGATTCAAAGGCTTGACGCACACCAAACTTACGCAGCGTTGTCACCAGTTCCTTGATCGCATCACCATTGCTTTTATCGGCGATCAGGATCGCGTCGTCTGTTTCAACAATCACGAGGTTATCTATTCCTGCACAACCGATCAGGGTCTTTTGTGTTTTGATGAGGCACTTGCTTGATTGCGCCAGAAATACGTGACCATCAATGACATTTTCATTTTCGTCTTTGTCAGAGATTTCCCACAAACTTTCCCATGAACCAATATCCGACCATTGAGGATCGCATGGTACTACAGCGATACGGCCGGCTTTCTCCATGATGGCTTTGTCAAACGGGTTTGCAGCCATGGCAATATACACGTTGGACGGTATAGACCGCACATAAGCCGGAATGGCCATTGTCTTCTCAATCAATTCCAATGTCCGCGGATCGTGTTCGCGGTAGTTGTCCAAAACGGTTCCAGCTTTGAACAGGAACATGCCACTGTTCCACAGATAATCACCTGAACGAATAAACTCTTCTGCGTCCCCGCGATTCGGCTTTTCAACAAAACGTTCAACAGCGTGAATTGCTTCATGCGCCAAGGGTTCGGCTACCTTCACATAGCCATAACCTGTTTCGGCACGGCTGGGGTGAATACCGAAAGTGACCAGATAATCATCTTTGGCGGCTTCAACTGCTGCACTTAAAGCAGCTTTGAGTTCGGCTACGTCAGCCATGTGGTGGTCAGCTGCCAAAACCCAGATCAGCGCATCAGGTCCAAATTTTTCTTTCACGTAATTAGCGGCAAAAGCGACAGCCACTGATGTATTGCGCGCCATAGGCTCACATAAAATATGCGTGGAAAAAGCCGGATTGATCGCGTTATATTGCTCTTCGACTTGATCTTTCATCCCCGCAAGGGTAACCGTCACAATGTGATCTGCAGGAATTTGTGCCGTCAGCATGGCCCTGAGAACCGTTGCCTGCAACAGGGTCTGTTCTCCGATCAGGTTCAAAAATTGTTTGGGCGTCGACTCGCGACTGAGTGGCCACAGACGTGTCCCAGAGCCTCCACATAAAACAACAGGTATAATCGTTACTGCTTTATCCACATTTAGCCTCTTTACAACTTTTCATCGAAAATACAGTTTCCGTACCCCCGATAGCTTATTGCCCGCCTTTGTCTTGCAAGCCTCATCTCTCCAGCATTACTACTTCCGGCTGACTTTAGCAGAAATCATGCTGCGGTGCATTATTTTTATTGCTTCTTTTTGTAACAATTTTGAGACCGCATTGCAATAAAAAATATTCTGTAAATACAAAAGGCTCCTGTTTTTCATTCTTGGGCCGATTCGCATTTTATAGGCGGACAGATTCTTTCCGTGCTTCGTCTTCCGGAAAAGATTCGGCCCTATTTTCCAGAGGTTATTGGGATAATTCTGAAACTTTATTGTTTTTTGAAGTTGTCCCCGATTCACACAGGGAGTGTCAACGCGTTGTTCCGGCATCTTTTTTACGGTGAGTCTTGGGATAGAGGAACTTGCGAATCGCGGAAAACTGGTTCACAAATTCTTGTATCTCAAACACGAGATGTAGTAGGTTATAAGTAGAATTTATTCTATAGATTGTGTTTTCTGCACTTTCTAGCCTCACTAAAAAGATTAGATTATTTTGAAAAACTTATCGCGCACCGCGTAAGGGGAGACTGGGTTATGTTTGATGTCGCACAGATGGAACGAGGCAACCGGATCACGATTGATAAATCGCGGGATTCTCGGCTAACCCCTTTTGGAATCGCTACATTAGTAGATCGTTATTTACTTCCCGAAGAAGGGCCGCAGGATCTGTTTGCCCGTGTCGCTATGTATTACGGCGATGATTCCGCTCATGCCCAGCGCATTTATGACTATATTTCCAACCTCTGGTTTATGCCAGCAACCCCCGTCCTTTCCAACGGCGGCACCAGCCGAGGCCTCCCGATTTCCTGTTTCCTCAATGAAACCAACGATTCACTTGAGGATATTGTGTCCCTTTGGAACGAAAATGTCTGGCTGGCATCCTTGGGCGGCGGGATTGGTTCCTATTGGGGCAATGTCCGCTCGATTGGCGAAAAAGTAGGCCGTAACGGTAAGACATCCGGGATTGTTCCTTTTATTCGTGTGATGGATAGCCTTACTCTTGCCATTTCTCAAGGCTCGCTGCGCCGTGGCTCGGCGGCCATTTATCTGCCGATTGACCACCCTGAAATCGAAGAATTTATTGAGATTCGTCGTCCAACCGGAGGCGATCCGAATCGTAAAGCCCTGAACCTTCACCATGGCGTTCTGGTATCTGATGCGTTTATGCACTGCGTGGCTGAAGATGGTGAATGGGCGCTTCGTTCACCGAAAGACAAGGCCGTCATTGCCCGCGTCAAAGCCCGTGATTTGTGGATTCGTTTGCTCACGGCCCGCATTGAGACTGGCGAGCCTTACATCGTCTATATCGACCATGTGAATAACCGCATTCCCGAGCATCACAAAATGGCGGGCCTTAATGTCAAAATGTCCAATTTGTGCTCAGAAATTACGCTGCCAACTGGCCGCGACCACCTCGGCAACGACCGGACGGCCGTGTGCTGCCTCTCCTCTCTCAACCTCGAAACGTTCGAGGAATGGCAAGACCACCCCACCTTTATCGAAGACGTGATGCGTTTTCTTGATAATGTCCTCACCGACTTTATCAACAAAGCTCCCGATTCTATGAAGCGCGCCAAATATGCCGCGATGCGCGAGCGCTCCGTTGGTCTTGGTGTGATGGGATTCCACTCCTTCCTTCAAGCCAAGATGATTCCAATGGAAGGCGTCATGGCCAAAGTCTGGAATCGCAAGATGTTCCAGCATATCAAACGTCAGGCCGATGACGCCTCAGTCAAACTCGCCCATGAACGCGGCGCATGCCCAGATGCCGCCGATTACGGGATCATGGAGCGTTTTTCAAACAAGATTGCGATTGCGCCAACAGCGTCGATTTCGATCATTTGTGGCGGAGCTTCCCCTGGGATTGAGCCAATTGCCGCCAATGCCTACACTCACAAAACTCTTTCGGGTTCCTTCCCGGTCAAGAGTCCTTATCTTGAAAAACTCCTCAAAGATAAGGGACACGATAACGAAGATGTCTGGTCGTCGATCTTCACCAATGAGGGTTCTGTCCAACACCTTGATTTTCTTTCACCGGAAGAAAAAGACGTGTTTAAAACCGCCTTTGAACTCGATCAACGCTGGCTGATTGAACACGCCGCCGACCGCACGCCATTTGTATGTCAGGCCCAGTCGCTCAATGTCTTCCTGCCGGCCAATGTTCACAAGACAGAGCTGCATAAAATCCACTGGGATGCGTGGGCGAAGGGCGTTAAGTCTCTCTATTATTGCCGCTCCAAATCGATCCAGCGCGCGGAAAGCGCAGCCAGCTGGCACCGTTCGAAGCAGGCAAACGATACCGAGCCGAAACAACTGGAGCTTGGCGAAGAACCAAAAAAATACGAGGAATGCCTCTCGTGCCAGTAAAATAAGCCTTTTCTTTGAAAAACCCGCTGGAAAGCGGGTTTTTTTGTTGCGTAACCATTTCTTTATATCCTAATGATACAGTCTTAAAAAATACTATGAAAAAGGGTGCTGTTATGTCACAAAATAAGCTGTTTAATCTTTGCGCGTCTCCACGTTCTGAACGCGCTCTTTCGCGAGATTTTTCGGATATTGCCGCCTATGTCAGGCACCTCAAAAGTGATGAAGGATGCACCCGCACCAGTGAATTTGAATGGGCGATAGAATCGGTTTTGCGCAATAACGGCAATAACCCTGAACTCGACACAGCTTGGCGCGAGGCTGGATTTGCCGGTGGCCGCTCAGAAGCCGTCGCCATCGTGTGCGAAGGCTATAAAAAATCTGTTCCCCATTTTATGGAGCTACTCGCCACCAATGTCAAATATAACGCCTACGATTATGTGCGTTATAACCCCGATCAAATCGACTCTTTCTCCCGCCATCGTTATGGGCCATCAGCGCTGGAGCGCGCGGTGCGCGCTGTAGAACGCGCCAATCTTGAGACAGATCGTGATATTCAGACGGATGATGCCGCGTGGATTGAAGTCGGTATTGAAGGCGGACTTGCCGGACTTCGGGCGAAAGTACACGATATTTTTGTGGCTGGGAAAGTCGGTGGCTATCTCGCAGGTCAACTCAAGGACGGACATAAATTCAATATTGATGAATTATCCAGAGGGTGCGCGGATAACCTCCTCATCACCTTGATGCCGCGCACGGCTGAAAAACTCGGGATTGCTAATTTTGTACCATCTACACCATCGACCAGCGCCAAGATAGAAGCCGGAACACGCACAACCGCACCAGTTTAAGCCCTTTAGCGCAGTTCACTGATAAACCCAAGTATCCGACGGCCAATTTCTTGGTAGCTTTGAACTTTCAAATCAATCGGGTGCTCGTCAAAAATGGCCTCGTCATGGTTGTGGTAACGATCGACCACAATGATCTTGATCTGCGGGTTTAAGGAGCGCGCAGCATCGACAATACGACCCGCCTCAAAGGGGTCAGGAATGGCAATGACCATAGCCGCCGCTTTATCAATCATTGCTTCACGCAGCGTCACCTCTATACCCGCATCTCCTGCAATCGCATGGAGTTCATTTTCACGCAAATCTTCAACACGTTGACGGTTGGTTTCAATGATAATCAACTCCGTGTCGTCTTTATTGATATTATCACAGATAAACCCGCCAATTTGACCTGCCCCGACCAGAATCACTATCTGCTTACCAGATACAGCCTCTTTACTTGCAAGATGTGCCAGATGATCCTTATCACGCATGTCAAAAAATTTTGCGAGGTCGCTGTATTTCTCAAACAGGCCATAAATCAAACGCGACACTGCAAATGTCAACGGGTTCAGCGAAATTGAAATCATGGCTCCCGCCAGAATAATGTCGCGTCCTTCAGGTGGCAATATTCCGAGAGATACCCCCATTGTCACAAGAATGAACGAGAACTCACCAATCTGGGCAAGCCCCGCCGAAACCAACAAACTGGTTTTGAGCGGATAGCCGAACATCCTGACAATCCAGAAAGCCGCCACAGATTTTCCTACCATGATAATGAGGACACACAGTATTACCTCATAAGTATGGGTCCATAAAATCACGGGATTGAAAAGCATGCCTACCGAAACAAAAAATAAAACGGCAAAAGCGTCCTGAAGCGGCAGGGCGCGTTCGGCAACTTCATGGGAAAGACGGGACTCACGGATCATCATACCAGAGAAGAAGGCCCCCAGCGCCAAAGACACACCAAATATCTGTCCGGCTGCGAAGGCAACCCCAACCGCTACTGCAAAAACAGCCAAGGTGAAGAGTTCACGCGAACGCGTTGCGGCCACATAACTGAGTATCCGCGGCAAAAGCGTATTGCCGATTACTAGCATGAAAGTCACAAACATGGCCATTTTACCAATTGCAAAGGCAATGCTTTTTACCAAATGCTGGCCATTATCGTCTTCCTCGTTCCCCAATGTGGCCAGTACCGGAATAAACACCAGTGCCATGACCATCAAAATATCTTCGACAATCAACCAGCCTATGGCAATACGGCCATTAGCCCCTTGCAACAGGTGGTTATCTTCGAGGGCGCGCAAAAGCACGACCGTGCTCGCCACCGAGCACGCAAAACCAAACATCAATCCCGATGACAAAGGCCAGCCCCAAGTACAGGCCACCCCCGCCCCCAAGGCCGTTGCTACCCCTATCTGCACAGCGGCGCCTGGTAGAGCAATTTTACGGACGTCCATCAGGTCTTTGAGCGAGAAATGAAGCCCCACACCAAACATCAGCAGAACAATACCGATTTCAGAGAGTTGTTCGGCGGCATGTACGTCCGCCACGTACCCAGGTGTGAAGGGGCCGATGGCTATTCCCGCCAGCAGGTAGCCTACAATGGGGGAGAGCCGTAATTTGTGGGCAATCACACCGCACAGGAAAGCCATGGAAAGGCCCAGCGCTATCGTCGTCAGCAGAGGGGCATCGTGAGCAGGCACGCGTTTAGTCTCCCAAGCAAGTACAGCGATTTATTTTTCACGCTAAAGTAGCGCGTTTATCCTGCTTTGCAATAAAAAACTAAAATTTTATGCATAAATTAATTTTTTTATGGAATGATGGGACAGGTGTTTTTTTGAAGAGAGGGTTTGTGTCATGGTAACTAAGGGACAAAAATCAATTGTAGCGGCTTTGGCTGTTACCCTTATGATGTTTGGCTGTGGGGTAAACGAAGCTTTTGCAGAAGACGACACGCAAGCGTGCAAGGACTGCGTGATCGAGATACAAACGGAATCATGTTACAATGATGAATATGGTTACAACTGTGACGGGATCAAGGACGCGCTCAAGGACTACGCCAAAAGCGGCGAGTTGGGGAAACGTGGAGTCAAATTCAAGGTTGAAGGTGATGATACCGTTTATGGCAGTGACTAGTTATCGTGTATGAAAAAGCTCCCCATGGGGAGCTTTTATTTTTGAGCTTTATTGAACGAGACATCGCCCAACTCTATGCAGTTTTTTCAAGGGCGCCTCTCCCTGTAATCATGATAGCAAACATATCCCGTACATGGGCAATGAATTGCTGACCACTGATCGCCTTACTTCTATCTGGGGCTAGATCCCCCGTCAGGGCGCCTGATTTGAGACCTTCCTCAATTGTTGCAATCACGGCCAGTTTAAGCTTCTTGGCAAGCTCTACAGCATCCTCTTGCCCATTCAACTCCGCCTTGTGACGAATGGCCTCGGCATACGCAAAGATATGCGCGGCAGGATTGGCCAGCAAAGTTCCTTTTTCATGCCAAGCAGCTTCAAGATCTGGCGCAGTCCCATGCGGCGGATCCGCCAGAAGTGTGCCATCGGCGGAAACAAGCGTTGAGTCCATAAGGCCCAATGATTTATGCTCGCCCGCTACCTGATCCGATACCACATCCCCATCATAGTTTTTGAGGGCGATAATCATCCCGTTCATTTTACCTTGCGGAATTTTAGAAACAACGGCGTCAATAAGCTGCACCTTATCGTTAAAGTTAAGGCCTGCGACCTTGAATTTTTCCTCATATGTTTCCTTGAAAATCTGATTGAAGATGTCAATAAAGCGGCCATCATACACGGGATTGATCGTATCTTTTCCTGCAAAAATTACTGATTTATGCATCGACAGTGCTTGAGCGAACACAGCATGCGCATAATCACGGATTGAGCTGTCGGTTTCGGTAGTAAGCAGCGCAACGCCATTATCAACCCTGCGGTTTTCAACCAACGTAAGTACGGAGCCATCATCTCCTTCGAAAACAACCTTCAATTTACCACGCCCGGGAATAGCAACGTTCGGAGCGCCATAAATTCCACCAACCGCTTGACGGACAATCGTTACATCATGCATGAGCGGTGCGAATTTTCCAATCCCTTCGATCTCAATCGTATTACGAAGAATAGCCGCACCATTGATCGCACGGCGAATAATTCCGTTGGGGGAATCCCATTTCTGTGAAAGCCCGAACTTTCGTGTTTCTTCCATTGTTGGCGTAATGGTCGGGCCTTTGACGGCCGCTTTATGGGTTTTCAAATCCGCGATGGCGGCGTTCAAGGCTTCATCATTGGTTTTGTCGCGCGCCTGCAGTGAAATATCATGCACTTTCCAGTCAACGTCAAAGAAGCGGGCAATCAGTTGCTCGCGGATTTCCTTGGACATATGTGGCCAAACGCCATCACCTGTCATATCGACAATGGAACCATTAATTTTGCAAAGTGCGGACATGAGGGGATACCTTTTTGTGAGGGAGTAAGAGTTAATGGAGCCTAATCTTGCCCTCGAGTATCCCGTAAAAAGGTTAATAAATCCCTGCCATTTCAATGTTTTGCCCCTTTTTGATTTACGTATTATTGATTTTTATACTTCTGGCGAGCTGCCAAAGCTTATGTTAGGTTATTTCTTATCAGATATGGCAAAAGATCAGGGAGATTATCATGTCACTTACACATCAGGTGATTTCACTTCCCACCCGTACCCCCCAAGAACTCATTCTCCACGCTGCACAGGGCGGCGCTCTCCAGCAACGGATGCCCAACCTTCGTCATGCAGTCAGTGTACGGGGAAACACTCTTTCTGCCGCTGAGGCTTTTACTACTGCCTCATTTCCGGAACACAATGGTGTTTATGTTTCGGGGCCGACTACAGAAAAGGGAAGCAAGTGGCTGGTTGCCTTTTTCAAAAATGCACGAGATGCTCAAACTGTTCTTACGGCGCTTGAGCGCCAATCGGCCCATTTTTCAAACGCATCCCTTTTCAGCGTCAAACAGATGCGCAGTGCACCCTTTGTCGAACTTCAGGCCGCTGCCATTGTCTAATCGCTTATGACTCGCTGCGGTAATTAGGCGCTTCGCGAGTGATGGTTACATCGTGGACATGGCTTTCGCGGTAACCGGCACTTGTCATCTTGATAAATTCAGCCTTTTGCTGCATTTCGGCAATTGTCCGGC
This sequence comes from Pseudobdellovibrionaceae bacterium, assembly GCA_041674725.1. Taxonomy (GTDB): domain Bacteria; phylum Pseudomonadota; class Alphaproteobacteria; order Micavibrionales; family Micavibrionaceae; genus UBA1573. The sequence continues at coordinate 203,867 of JBAYVC010000005.1, forward strand.
ATCCGGTGTAGCCCATTGCTGCGCGCAGGCCTCCCACCATCTGGTGAATAACTGGCGCCATCGACCCTTTATAGGGGACACGGCCTTCAATGCCTTCAGGCACCAGTTTGTTGCTGTCACGCACCTTACCCTGAAAATAGCGGTCGGCCGAGCCTTCAACCATTGCTCCAACCGAGCCCATGCCGCGGTAGGATTTATAGGAACGACCTTGATACAGAATAACTTCACCGGGAGCTTCGTCTGTCCCTGCAAAGACGCCGCCCATCATCGCGCAACATGCCCCTGCTGCTAATGCCTTGGCAAGATCGCCCGAATATTTGATCCCACCATCCGCAATCACGGGAACACCCTGTTTAAGGGCGACTTCAGCCGCATTCATAATTGCTGTGAGCTGAGGAACGCCGACTCCAGCAACAACCCGTGTGGTACAAATGGAACCCGGGCCAATACCCACTTTTACAGCATCAGCTCCCGCGTCAATCAAGGCCTGCGCGGCACTCCCTGTTGCAATATTTCCGGCGATCACCTGCATTTTATCACCGCAAGCTTTTTTGATACGCGCCACTGTATCGATTACGCCTTTGGAGTGCCCGTGCGCGGTATCGACCACCACTACATCAAGACCTGCTTCGAAAAGTGCCATCGCGCGTTCATAACCGTTTACATCACCCGTGCCTACGGCTGCACCTGCACGTAGGCGGCCCTTGTCGTCTTTACAGGCAAGAGGGTAGGTTTGTGATTTTTCTATATCCTTGACGGTAATAAGACCAATACAGCGGTTTTCCTGATCCACCACCAGCAGTTTTTCGATGCGGTGTTTGTGGAGCAAGCGGCGCGCCTCATCCTTGGATGCTGAGCCTACTACTTTGACCAGGTTTTCTGCCGTCATGAGGTTAGAGACAATCTCGTTCGGATTATCGGCAAAACGCACATCGCGGTTGGTGAGAATGCCCACTAGTTTGCCGTTTTCTTCCGTGACCGGAACACCTGATATATTATGCACCTGCATCATTTCAAGCGCTTGTGCCAATGTTGCGGAAGGACGGATGGTAAAAGGATTGACCACCATGCCTGACTCATAACGCTTCACACGGCGCACTTCCTCAGCTTGCTGCTCGGCTGTCATGTTGCGGTGAATGATCCCGAGGCCACCTTGCTGGGCCATAGCAATAGCCATGGGGCTTTCGGTCACGGTATCCATTGCGGCAGAAAGAAGTGGTATATTGAGGCTAATTGTGCGGGTGAGCTGTGTTGATGTCAAAGCATCAGTAGGCTGTACTTCGGAGGCTGCGGGAAGCAGCAAAACATCATCGAAAGTTAATCCGTCGCGAATTTTATCTTGTAGAAGCATGTGCAAACTCCTTGGGGCTTGAGAAGTGGAATTTGCAGGCCACTTATAAACCCTTTAGGAGGGATGTAAAGATATTTCTTTGTGCGCTTTTGGATCAGCTTACTTTGTCGAGAATATCAGCAATCTGTTCGGTCACGATATTGACCGCCGCCATGCCATCAACCCTACGCAGCGTCCCCTTTTTCTCATAGTAAGGGATGATCGGGGCTGTTTGCTCATTATACACAGCAAGGCGCTTTTTGAGAGCTTCCGCATTATCGTCTGCACGCACATTTACCGATTCTGCTGCACGCTTTTCAATGCGCGCCAGAAGAGCGTCTTCATCTACAGCTAATTGAATTACCGCATGAAGTTTTTTACCTTTGTGCGCAAGCATCTCATCCAGTTCTTCAGCCTGCGCCACCGTGCGCGGAAACCCATCGAGAATGAATCCCTTGGTACAATCAGCCTGTTCAATGCGGTTTGAAATCATTTCAATGACAATTTCGTCCGACACCAAAGAGCCTGCATCCATGATAGCTTTGACCTTCACTCCGAGTGGACTTTGCGCAGCAATTTCAGCGCGCAGCATGTCCCCCGTCGAGAGTTGTTTAAGACCACGGCCCTCTTCAATAATTTTGGCCTGTGTTCCTTTACCAGCACCGGGCGGGCCGAGCAGAATAATATTCATATTTATTTTCTCCCTTTGGTCAGACGCTTTTTATTGATGAGTCCCTCGTACTGGTGGGCAAGCATGTGCGAGTTGACTTGAGCTACTGTGTCCATCGTCACAGAAACAACGATCAGGAGGGATGTTCCACCAAAGTAGAATGGCAGTGCATATTCCGCGATCAGAATTTCCGGCATCAGGCAGATGAAGCATAGATACATGGCACCGATCACCGTGATGCGGGTTAGCACTGTATCCAAAAACTCGGCCGTACTTTTACCGGGACGCACGCCGGGGACAAAACCGCCATGTTTGCGGAGCATTTCGGCGTTATCTTCGGGGTTGAATACCACTGCCGTATAAAAGAAGGCAAAGAAGATGATAAGCGCCGCATACGCGATCATGTGAACCGGGTGGCCGGGGCTCATGTAACGGGCCAAATCAGCAAGGAATCCTTCGCCTACACTCAACCCTGAGAAGCCCACAATGGTCATAGGCAAGAATAAGAGCGAGGATGCAAAAATCGGGGGAATAACACCCGACATATTGAGTTTGAGCGGCAGGTGATTCTGCGTGGCCTGCGTCATTTGCTGGAGACCAACTTGGCGCTTGGGGTACTGTACCAGAACGCGGCGCTGCGCCCGCTCCATGAATACGATGAAAATAATCGTGCCGACTACCATCGCCGTTATCATCAAGAGTGCAAGGAAGCCAAATTGCCCTTCGCGGCCAAGTTCGAGCATGCTCACCAGTGCATGCGGCAGGTTGGCCACGATCCCCGAGAAAATAATCAGAGACGTTCCATTGCCGATACCGCGGGCCGTAATTTGTTCACCCAGCCACATCAAAAATACCGTTCCGCCCACCACCGTAATCACAGTTGATATGCGGAAGAACATACCAGGGTCAATCACGGCATCCCCTTGCGTTTCAAGGCCAACAGCAAGACCATAGGCCTGAATAGCTGCGAGGATTACAGTAAGATAGCGTGTATATTGGTTAAGCTTCTGGCGTCCGCCCTCACCCTCTTTTTTGAGAGCTTCAAGTTTGGGTGAAAGCGCCGTTGCAAGTTGTACAATAATCGATGCCGAGATATAGGGCATGATCGAGAGTGCAAAAATGGTCATCCGTGCCAAAGACCCGCCCGAAAACATGTTGAACATGTCAAGCAGCCCGCCACCTTTTTCTTCAAAGACTTTCGCCCAAGCTTCGGGGTCAATCCCAGGAATCGGGATGTAGGTTCCAAGACGGTAGATAATCAGGGCCCAGATTACAAACCAGATGCGTTTTTTGAGTTCTGTGGCTTTGGCAAAAGCACCCCAATTTCCGGCGCTTGCGAGTTGCTCAACGGCTGAAACCATTCTAATAGTCCTTACTGTTACAAATACCTGTCTTATCTAGCGAACCCGCGCCATGATGTCTAGTCACAACGCAACATTTGCGCATAAAAAAAGACCCGAAAGCGGGTCTTTTTTAAAGCTGAAAATTTTTAGCCTTACGCGCGGCCCGGAATAGGCTTCTTGCGCACAACTGGCTTTACTTCGCGAACGATGATTTCGACCGATCCGCCTGCTTTTTCAACAGCTGCTTTCGCTGTTGCTGTCGCACCAGCGATCTTGAGGGTAACTTTCGTGGTCAACTCACCATTACCCAAAAGACGAACACCATCTTTTGATTTTGCAGCAACACCCGCAGCCTGCAGCAATTTGCAGGTAATTGGCGCTTTGGCATCAACACGGCCATCATCAATAGCAGATTGCAGGTGAGCCAAGGAAATCGCTGCAAAATCTTTTTCAAAGTGGTTGGTAAAACCGAATTTCGGCAAGCGACGATAAAGAGGCATTTGACCGCCTTCAAATCCGTTAATGGCTACGCCTGTACGCGATTTTTGACCTTTTACACCTTTACCGCAAGTCTTACCCTTGCCGGAACCAATGCCGCGACCAACGCGCATTCTTTTTTTGACTGCCCCGTCTTGAGGTGCAAGTTCGTTGAGTTTCATTCTCTTCACCTATTCCTTTACTTCTACCAGATGGGCGACTTTGGCAATCATACCGCGCACGGAAGGAGTATCTTCCAGCTCACGGGTACGATGGCGCTTGTTCAGTCCCAGACCGATAAGTGTTTTTTCCTGATCGTTGCGACGACCAATCGGGCTTCCGACTTGGGTAACCGTCACGGTTTTAGCTGCTTTTGCAGCTGGGGCTTTTTTCGCTTTTGCTTCGGTCATTTTAGATTCCTCTTAAATCTCTACGCCTATTCTTCAGCGGGGGTTTCTGCGGTTGCATCACCCTCGACTGCCGCTTTTGTACCTTTAAGGGACACATCGCGGTTGGATAAAATATCACTCACTTTTTTGCTGCGGCGGTTAGCAACAGAACGTGGGCTTTCCATCATTTTGAACGCTTCAAATGCTGCATTTACCATGTTGTACGGGTTACGCGTTCCGACAGCCTTTGCGACAACGTCTTGGATGCCAATCGCTTCAAAGATTGCACGGAGCGGACCACCAGCGATAATCCCCGTACCTTGGGGAGCAGAGCGCAGTTGAACGCGACCAGCGCCATAACGACCAATCACATCGTGGTGAATGGTGCGGCCTTCACGCAGCGGCACACGGATCATATTGCGTTTAGCTTGCTCGGTGGCTTTTTTAATAGCATCAGGCACTTCACGTGCTTTGGCATGACCATGACCAACGCGGCCCCGACCATCACCAACGACAACCAGCGCAGCAAAACCGAAGCGGCGGCCGCCTTTGACCACTTTGGCCACACGGTTGACCGCTACAAGGCGTTCGTTAAATTCTGATTCTTCGCGTTCTTCGCGTTTACGTTCTGGACGTGCCATGTTTACTTCACCGTTCCTTTTGTGTCCTACTTAATTCTTCTTAAAATTGCAAACCAGCTTCACGTGCTGCCTCGGCCAAAGCCTTGACACGACCATGATAAAGGAATGACCCACGGTCAAACATTACCTTTGCAATTTTTGCCGATTTGGCGCGTTCTGCAATGAGCGTGCCCACAACTTTTGCTGCCGCAATATTCGATCCGCTTTTGCTGCTGAGTTCCCCTTCCAGAGAAGAAGCTGCAGCAACCGTTACACCGCGCACATCATCGATAATCTGTGCGTAGATTTCTTTGTTGGTGCGATGAATGGACAAGCGTGGCAGCTCAGCCTTGTTAATTTTTTTCAGTTTCGCACGAACACGGCGCGCACGACGTTCAGCATTTGTTTCAGGGTGACGCATGATCTTTTTATCCTTATTCGCCTAATTATTTCTTCTTGCCTTCTTTACGCAGGATGTATTCGCCCACATAACGAATGCCTTTGCCTTTATAAGGCTCAGGCGGCTTGTAACCGCGAATATCCGCAGCCACTTGACCCACTTGTTCCTTATCAATTCCCGAAATCTTGATTGCGGTTTGTTTGTCAACCGCAATGGTGATGCCTGCGGGAACATGGTAACGCACATCATGGCTGAAACCCAGTTGCAGAACGAGTTCTTTACCTTGCAGGTTGCAGCGGTAACCAACGCCTTGAATTTCAAGATCTTTGGAGTAGCCCTCCTTCACACCGATAACCATGTTGGTGATCCGGCGCTGCATGGTAGCCCACAGAGCACGTGCTTCACGGTCATCAACAGCCGGATTAACCGTGACCGTATTGCCTTCGACTTTCACGCCCACTTTGGGGTGAACAGCAAGAGTAAGTTCACCCTTCGGGCCTTTAATCTTCAGATCCTGCTCTTTCAGGTCTGCGGTAATGCCCTGAGGCAGAATTACCGGGTTTTTTCCTACGCGAGACATTTTATATCCTTGTCCTCTTTACGTTACAAAACTCAAACAACCAAATGGTTAGAATACTTGGCAGAGAACTTCTCCGCCGACATTCTCATCACGTGCCTTCTGGTCATCCATCACACCTTTCGGGGTGGATATAATCGTGATACCGAGACCATTGTAAAAGCGCGGCAGGTCCTTGCTGGCTTTGTACACACGGCGGCCAGGCTTCGACACACGTTGCAGTTCACGGATAACCGGCATGTCACCATCATATTTAAGATCAATGATGTGTTCTTTGTGGCCAGCTTCGGTTTCCTGCTCTTTGAAATCGCGGATATAGCCGCTATCTTTCAGAACAGCAAGTACACTTGCACGCATACGGGATGCAGGACAAGAGACTTGTTTCAGCCTAGCAGATTGACCGTTACGAATGCGGGTCAACATATCTCCTAATGGATCGCTCATCGACATGAATAGTATCTCCTTAAAATATTTTACCAGCTCGACTTTACTACACCCGGCAATTGACCTTCAGAGGCCAATTTACGCAGCGCAATACGGCAGAGTTTAAATTTACGATAGAATGCGCGCGGACGTCCAGTCAGCTCGCAACGGCTACGAATGCGGTTTTTTGCACCATTACGTGGCATACTGGCCAATTTCATGGTAGCGGCAAACCGCTCCTCAATCGGAAGATCACGATTCATTGTGATTTCTTTGAGTTTCGCACGCTTGGACGCATCACGCTTTGTGAGCTTAATGCGCTTGTTGTTACGGTTGACTGCACTTGTCTTTGCCATTCTTGTCGTCCTTTGACTTTATAGTTCCTAGTTTCTGAACGGCATATCAAAGCCGCGCAGCAATTCTTTAGCCTCTTCGTCGGTTTTTGCCGTCGTACAGATAATAATATCCATACCACGGGCTGCTTCAACTTTATCAAAGTTGATTTCCGGGAAAATGGTGTGTTCTTTAATGCCCAAAGCATAATTGCCACGGCCATCAAAGGCTTTTCCGTTAATGCCACGAAAATCGCGTACACGTGGTAGCGCAATTGTGACCAATCGGTCAAGAAATTCGTACATTCTCTTGCCGCGCAGGGTTACTTTTACCCCGATAGCCATACCCTCACGGATTTTAAAGGACGCATTAGACTTGCGTGCCAGTGTTGGGATAGCTTTCTGACCGGCAATCTGGGTCAAGTCCTTAACGGCAACATCGATATGTTTTTTATCAACGGTCGCCTGACTTACACCCATGTTAATCACGATTTTGTCCAAAGCGGGAACTTCGTGAATGTTTTTGTAGCCGTTCTTTTCTTTCAAAGCCGGAACAATAACGTTCTTATAACGTTCCTGCATACGAGGGGTATATTTTTCTTGTTCGCTCATTTAAATCACCTTAAGCAATTGTTTCGCCGGATTTTTTAGCAATCCGGACTTTTTTGCCATCAGCAAGCGTTTTCATCCCAACACGCGTCGCTTTTCCTGTTTTAGGATCCGCCAATGCAATATTCGATGCGTTGATCGGAGCCTCAGTACGCTGGATACCGCCGGCAGCGAGCTGAGTCGGTTTCTTGTGACGGGTTGCCACATTCACGCCAGACACAACCACGCGGTTCTCATCAGGGATAACCTGAATAACTTCGCCGGTTTTACCTTTGTCTTTGCCTGTAATAACGACAACTTTGTCGCCTTTTTTAATTTTCATTTTTGTCTGCGTCATTTAGAGCACCTCAGAAGCCAAGGAAATAATTTTCATGTAGCCCTTACCACGCAGCTCACGGGTTACGGGGCCAAAAATACGGGTTCCGATAGGCTCGCCCTGCTTGTTGATGAGCACGACAGCGTTCCCGTCAAAACGGATCTGCTCGCCGTTTGTGCGTTTGAGGCCACTGGCCGTACGCACAATCACAGCGCGGTGAACGTCACCTTTTTTAACGCGTCCGCGTGGGATAGCGTCCTTAATTGATACCACAATCACATCACCAATATTGGCAAAGCGACGGTGAGAGCCGCCCAGAACCTTAATACAGGCTACACGGCGTGCTCCGCTATTGTCCGCTACATCGAGCGCTGATTCCATCTGGATCATAATTGTTCACCCAAATCCTTTAATCTCAAAACGTTACTATTCTTATGCCTTTTTTGCTTTTGCCTTGGCAGGTTTTGCCACAGGCTCAGCGATTGCCTTTACTTTAGGTGCCAGTTCACGCCCCAAAGTCGCCGGATCGGTAATCACTTTCCAGCATTTACGTTTGGAGATCGGACGGCATTCTTCAATGCTGACAACATCCCCAACACGGAAAACATTGGCCTCGTCATGGGCCGCATATTTTGCACTTTGCTTCACATATTTCTTGTAAATCGGGTGCATGGTCCGACGTTCTACCAGAACGGTGACCGTTTTGTCCATTTTATCGCTAACAATGCGACCTTCCAGAACGCGACGTGGCATATCCTAAACTCCTATTTCTTAGCTTGAGCTGCAACTTGCAGGCCCAAAAATGTTTTTACACGCGCAATGGTACGGCGCACCTTGCGAATCTCGGAGGTGTTGGTCAGTTGACCACCAGCCTGCTGGAAACGCATATCCATCTGTTGCTTGCGCAAGTCGATCAGCATCGCGTTAAGCTCGTCTGCTGATTTGCCTTTCAAGTCTTCGGCTGTATTTTTTTGTTCTGCTTTAGCCATTTTTATCTCCAATACCTCGTCCTATTCTTCGATGCGCTTGACAAACTTTGTCGCAATAGGAAGTTTTGCTGCTGCCAATTCAAAAGCCTGACGTGCCAGCTCCTCAGGAATACCATCCACTTCAAACATGATCCGTCCGGGTTTCACACGGCATACCCAATATTCAGGCGACCCTTTACCGGAACCCATACGAACCTCAAGAGGTTTTTTGGATACTGGTACATCCGGAAATACGCGAATCCAGACCTTACCCTGACGTTTGATATGGCGGGTGAGCGCACGACGTGCCGCTTCAATCTGGCGCGCAGTGATACGATCTGGCTCCAAGGCTTTGAGCCCAAATGAACCATAATCAACGGTCGTTGCCCCCTTCGCGTCGCCATGAATGCGACCCTTATGGGCTTTTCTGAATTTAGTCTTCTTTGGCGAAAGCATGATCTTCCCTCAAATCCTTCAATCAATTAATCTCTTTTGGTTGCGCCGACGGAGTCCGCCATACGCTTATCACGGGCCATCGGATCGTGTTCCATCACATCACCCTTGTAGATCCAGACTTTTACGCCGATGATCCCGTAGGTCGTGGTGGCTTCCGAGAAACCGTAGTCCAAATCGGCGCGCAAGGTGTGAAGAGGCACGCGGCCTTCACGGTACCATTCCATACGCGCAATGTCTGCACCCGCCAAACGACCGGATACGTTGACACGAATTCCTTTTGCACCCAAACGCAAAGCTGATTGAACAGCCCGCTTCATGGCACGGCGGAACGATACACGGCGCTCGAGCTGTTGGGCAATCCCCTCAGAAACAAGCTGGGCATCAATTTCCGGCTTACGGATCTCAACAATGTTGAGTGATACATCGCTACCTGATTGGGTCGATAGATCCTTACGGAGTTTCTCGATGTCCGATCCTTTTTTACCAATGATTACACCTGGGCGTGCGGTATGAACCGTTACGCGGGTGTTTTTTGCAGCGCGTTCAACAATGACCTTGCTGATGCCTGCCGCTTTGAGCTTCTCGGTTACAAACTTACGAAGCTTTAAATCCTCGATCAATTTGGCCGCATAATCTTTTGCGGAGAACCAACGGGAGTCCCATGTACGGTTGATACCGACACGCAGACCAATTGGATTAACTTTCTGACCCATTTTCTACTCCCTACTCGGCTTTCTCTCTGACGACAATCGTCAGGTTGCTGAAAAATTTCTCGATACGACCAGCGCGGCCACGGGCACGTGCCATAAAACGCTTCATGACCAGCGCCTTACCAACCGTCGCCTCCGAAACAACCAGACGGTCAACATCAAGGTTGTGGTTATTTTCGGCGTTCGCTACAGCTGATTGCAGGACTTTCTTTACTTCACGCGCGACACGTTTGTTACAAAATTCCAAATCAATCAGCGCTTTACCTGCCTTTTTCCCACGGATCATTTCCGCTACAAGATTGAGCTTGTAAGGACTTGAATCGATGAATTTGGCAAAGGCTCTCGCCTCATTATCCGCAACGCGTCTTTCGTTCTTTGGCTTTCCCATGATTCTCTAATCCTTACTTCTTCTTGTCTTGTCCGCCGTGACCTTTGAAGGTCCGGGTCGGTGCAAATTCACCGACTTTATGACCGATCATATTATCGGTCACGAGAACGGGAATAAACTTGTTGCCATTATGAACAGCCAAGGTCAAACCTACCATTTGTGGCAGAATTGTTGACCGGCGTGACCATGTCTTGACTGGCGTGTTTTTGCCGCTTTGACGAATCTCCTCAATTTTCTTGAGCAGATGACCATCAACAAACGGACCTTTCCAAACTGAACGAGCCATATCTTTACCTCATCTCCAAACTTATTTCTTACGACGACGAACAATAAATTTGTCAGTCGCTTTATTAGAACGTGTTTTATATCCTTTAGCCGGTACACCGGACGGGGAACACCAATGGATACCACCATTTGTACGGCCACCATGTGGGTGATCGACCGGGTTCATGGAAATACCACGCTGCGCCGGACGACGCCCGAGCCAGCGGTTACGGCCCGCCTTACCAATATTAACGTTTTTCTGGTCAGGATTGGACACCGCACCAACCGTTGCCATACATTCGCCACGCACAACACGCAGTTCACCGGAGGACAATTTAATCTGGGCGTAACCTTGATCACGACCAACGAGCTGGGCGAATGTTCCACCAGCACGCGCGAGCTGTCCACCTTTGCCGACCTTCATTTCCACGTTGTGGATAATCGTTCCGACAGGCATGTTTTTCAGAGGCAGCGTATTACCAACTTTGATATCCGCGTTGTCGCTGGAGATCACTTTGTCACCTTCAGCCAAACGTTGAGGTGCCAGAATATAGGCCTTTTCACCATCTTTGTATTCAATCAGCGCAATAAAGGCGGTACGGTTTGGATCGTACTCAAGGCGCAGTACTGTTGCTTCAACGTCTTTTTTCGTACGTTTAAAGTCAACCATACGGTAACGCTGCTTGTGACCACCACCGATAAAACGTGTGGTGATACGACCCGTGTTGTTACGTCCGCCCGACTTGCGTTTTCCTTCGGTCAGGGACTTTTCGGGAGCGCCTTTCCAAAGTTGGCTACGATCAACAAGAACCAGCTGACGCTGACCTGGTGTCGTCGGGTTATATTTCTTGAGTGCCATGATTCAGTATCCTTTTCCTAAACCTGCTCTTTAAGCCCCTGCGCCTACGTCAATGGTTTGACCTTCGGCTAGAGTAATAATCGCTTTTTTCACGTCAGAACGTTTACCAAGGATACCCTTGAAACGTTTAGCTTTTCCCTTTGTTGTGGTGGTATTGACCGCCACAACTTTTACATCAAAAAGCCCTTCAACTGCCGACTTAATCTGAGGCTTGGTAGCTTCGAGCGGCACGTTGAACGTGATTTGACCGCTTTGCGATCCCATCATGGACTTTTCGGTAACAACAGGCTTGGTAAGCGTGATGTACGCTATCTCACTGAGTTGTTTTTTTGCGGTTTCTTTTGCCATTTTTATGTCCTCAATTATGCGTTCAAACGCTCGGTCAAATTCGCAATAGCATCCTTGGTCAGCACCAAGGTGTCATGATTCAGAATGTCATAAACGTTTGCACCATCGCAGGGCAGAACATCCACGAGTGGAATGTTACGAACTGAGAGGGCAAAATTATGATCAAGCTCTTCGCCACAAATAAACAGAGCGGAAGCCAAACCCATTTTTTGCAGATTGGACGCCATTGCTTTTGTTTTAGCTTCTTTGGCTACCGCAGCATCAAGTACCACCAGCTTGCCTTCGGCAAGCTTAGCCGAGAGGGCTGTTTTAAGCGCGAGCGCACGTTGTTTTTTCGGCAGTTCAGTCGCGTGGGAGCGCACAACCGGACCAAAAATCGTAGCGCCGCCCACATATTGGGGAGCGCGCAATGTACCAACACGGGCACGGCCTGTTCCCTTTTGGGCATAAGGCTTTTTACCGGTACCAGAAACATCGGAAATGCCCTTGGTTTTGTGGTTACCGGAGCGGCGTTTGTTCAACTGGTAATGCACCATGCGGTGCATTATATCAGCGCGAACTTCGACACCAAACACAGCAGGGTCGAGCTCGATATTACCGGCTTCTTTGTTTTCTAATGTTTTAACTGCGACCTTAATCATTTCGCCCTCACTTATTCTTTTGCTTCTTCAGCAGCGGCTGGCTCGGCCTGAGTTTCTTCAGCAACTGGAGCAGCTGTAGCCACCTTCAGTCCTGCAGGCTTTGGAACATCTGCGTGAAGAGGCTTCTTCACTGCATCATTCACAATAACCCACTCACGCGCGTTACCCGGTACGTTCCCTTGAATAAGAATCAAACCATCTTCAGGATAAACAGCAACAACTTTCAAATTTTGGGTCGTAACTGTCTCAGCACCCAAATGTCCAGGCATTTTTTTGCCTTTCCAAATTTTACCAGGATCCTGCGCAGAACCGACGGAACCAATGGAACGGTGAGACACGGATACGCCATGTGATGCACGTAGGCCACCAAAATTCCAACGCTTCATACCACCAGCAAAACCTTTACCTTTGGTTATGCCCTGCACGTCAACGAATTGGCCGGGAACAAAATGGCTAGCACAAAGCTCGGCACCAATATCAAGCATATTCTCGGGGGTCACACGGAATTCCATGAGTTTCGATTTTGGCTCAACCTTGGCCTTCGCATAGTGACCACGCATCGCCTTGGATACGTTTTTCACCTTGGCTGTACCTGCACCAAGTTGGACAGCAACATAGCCGTCTTTCTCTTGACTACGTACAGCTACAACCTGACAGGCATCAACCTTCAGAACAGTTACAGGAATATGGCTCCCGTCTTCACCGAAGACGCGGGTCATTCCTTCATTACGTGCAATCAATCCGGTTCTCATTTTTAACTCCAGATTCCCTTATTTATCAATTAAGCCGCTTGGCCGATTTTAATTTCAACATCAACACCAGCTGCGAGGTCGAGCTTCATCAGCGCGTCAACGGTTTGTGGTGTTGGGTCAATGATGTCAATCAAACGTTTGTGCGTTCTCATTTCAAATTGATCCATCGATTTTTTGTCGATGTGCGGTGAACGCAGTACAGTAAAACGTTCAATGCGCGTCGGCAGAGGAACAGGTCCACGTACGCGGGCGCCTGTACGTTTGGCCGTGCTGACGATTTCACTCGTCGAGCTGTCCAAAACGCGGTGATCGAATGCCCGAAGGCGAATGCGAATGGTTTGCGTGTCCATGTTATCTATTCCTCATCAACCTATTCAATAATTTTAGCGACGACACCAGCGCCGACGGTACGTCCGCCTTCGCGGATAGCGAAGCGCAGACCTTCGTTCATCGCAATTGGCGCAATCAGTTTCACGGTCAGCTGAACGTTATCCCCTGGCATCACCATCTCGGCGCCTTCAGGCAACGTC
>JBAYVC010000006.1:0-160380 GCA_041674725.1 Pseudobdellovibrionaceae bacterium
CGCGCCGGATTGTTCCGGTTCTTGAAAGCGGGAGAAGGCCAGATATCGGCTCATTTGCCCTCTACGGAGGAACCTTGCACCGGCCCGCTGGCCCCGGAAGTGCTGTGTGGGGCAACCGCTTTGGCGTTGTGGGTGTTAGCCGCGTGTGGCGCGGTTGGGACGATTGAGCGGGTCAAAGCCGTAATGGGCAAGCCAGCGTGTGTCCGATTCAAAAAAGCTTCTCAGGTCAGGAATGCCATATTTGAGCATGGTGGCGCGCTCTAACCCCATCCCAAAAGCAAAACCCTGATATTCCTGTGGGTCGATGCCGCAATTTTTCAGGACATTGGGGTGAACCATGCCGGAGCCTAAAATTTCCATCCAGCGCTGTTCCTGACCTGCAGGTGCGGCGCCAAGTTTGAGTTCGCCGTTTTCACGCCAGCAGCCAATATCGACTTCGGCGGAAGGCTCTGTGAAAGGGAAGAAGCTTGGGCGGAAGCGCACGGGCAGATTATCAACACCAAAGAAGGCGCGCACGAAGTCGGAAAGGCACCCTTTGAGGTGGGCCATGGTCACGTCTTTGCCGACATAGAGGCATTCCATCTGATGGAAAACCGGCGTGTGGGTCATATCCCAGTCGGAGCGGTAGCAACGGCCAAAGCAGATAATCTTGATCGGCGGCTTGTTATTCATCATGTGCCGAATCTGTACGGTTGATGTATGCGTACGGAGCAATTTCTTTTGTGCTTCGCCTTCCTTGCGCTCATCAGGAGCCAGATAGAAGGTATCGTGCATTTCGCGCGCGGGGTGCCCGATGGGAAAATTGAGGGCGGTAAAATTATGGATGTCGTCCTCAATGTCTGGCCCTTCGGCGACACTAAAGCCCATATCGGCAAAGATTGTGACCAGTTCTTCCATGGTTTGGCTGATCGGGTGGATCGAGCCTGTGCGCTGGGGGCGCGGGGAGAGGGTGATGTCAATGGTTTCGAGTTTGAGGCGTTCATTAAGCTCTTGTGCTTTGAGCGTCGCGGTTTGTTTCTCGATGAGTCCTGTAATTTCCTCCTTGAGGATATTGAGATTGGCGCCCACGGTTTTACGCTCGTCCGGCGACATGGCGCCCAGATTTTTCATGAGGCCTGTAATGCGCCCGTTTTTGCCGAGGGCTTGAATGCGGACATTCTCAAGGGCCGTCATATCATTGGCGGCGGTAATCAACTCAATGAGTTCCGATTTGAGTGCAGCGGTGTCCATCAGGAAGCCTTTCGTGCGTTAGGCAACTTTTTCGACTTGCGCAAATTCCAGTTCGACCGGTGTGGCGCGGCCAAAGATTGATACGGATACTTTGACGCGGCCTTTTTCGCTGTCCACTTCTTCGACCATGCCTTCGAAGCTGGCAAACGGGCCTTCCATGACTTTGACTTTTTCGCCAATGTCGAAAGAGATGGTCGAACGAGGTTTTTCAATACCCTCTTGCAACTGGGTCATCAGGCGCTGGGCTTCTTTTTCACTGATTGGGGAAGGTTTGTTGCCTGCACCGAGGAATCCCGTGACTTTCGGGGTGTTTTTCACCAAGTGCCAGATTTCATCCGACATATCGATTTTGGCAAGGACGTAGCCCGGGAATACCTTACGTTCGGCGTTAACTTTCTGGCCGCGACGAATTTCGATCACTTCTTCCGTTGGAACCATAATGTCCTCGATCCGCTCGGCGAGACCGCTCTTACCAGCCTTTTCGCGGATGGCTTCGGCGACTTTTCCCTCAAAGCCTGAATACACATGGAGTACATACCAGCGCGCTGTCATAATTTTATCCTTCCTAAATCCGTTACCTAATATCTTATTTACCTAAACCGAGTGCAAACTGCACGATGAACGAGAGAGCCTGATCGGCTACAAATAGAAAAACCGAGGCCAGTACCACCATGATAAAAACAGCGATTGTGCTCTGGATTGTCTCTTTTTTAGTGGGCCATGTTACCTTCTTGGCTTCCGAGCGCACTTGTCTTAAAAATTCCATCGGGGCAATTTTTGCCATGTCTAACTTCCTTAATCTTTTGATCCAGCCGCTCGTAACCGCATCGCGCGATTGTAAGCTATTTAAATTTTCTGGAGAATGGGGGAAAACTAGACAAATTCACGTTAAAAGACAAGAAGAAAAGTTGGGGATTTTTTTTAGGTAGTTTTTTGGCCTCCCACCCTTGCATAAATATTTGGAAAGACTAGATTTTATCCATGACTCGCGTGATTCTCCTTTTTCTCTTTCTTCTCGCCTGTACAGGCGGTGCGGTGTGGCTCGGGGCTATGTTTTTGCTTCCCCCCAAAGTAACACTTGCCAGTCCCTCACGCGGGGCGGCGGTTGAGGCTGTCTATGCCACAGGAACGGTTGAACCTAGCGTCGAGGTGCCGATTTCACCGCGGGTGGCGGCCCGTATTGTAGCGCTTCCTTTCGATGAAGGAGCGCAGGTGCATCGCGGCGATGTGCTCGTGCAGCTTGAGGATACGGAGTATCTGGCGTCTTTAGTCGAACTTCAAGCGAGCTATGACCTTGCGGTTAAGGACTTTGAGCGCAAAACAAAATTGCATGACGCTAAATCCGTGAGTGATGATGCACTTGATCAGGCGCTGGCGGCACGGGATAGCGCCAAAGCTAAACTGGATAAAGCCAAAGCGCAAAATGGCTATATGACTCTTGTTGCTCCGGCTGATGGGCTTATCACCCGCCGTGATGGCGAGGTGGGCGAATATGTGCCTGTGGGCCAGCCGATTTTTTATCTCTCGTGCTGCGCTCCCTTGCGCATCTCGGTTGAGGTTGATGAAGAAGATATTCCGCGCGTGGTGATCGGGCAGAAAGTTCTCATCCAGAATGATGCGTTTCTGGGACAGGTATTTGAAGGTAAGGTTAGCGCTATTACCCCGCGGGGCGATAGTACAGCCCGTTCCTACCGTGTGCGCGTGACGTTCAATGATGACCATCACCCGATGATGATCGGTATGACGGCCGAGACCAATATCATTTTGCGTGAGGTAGCGCAGGCGATTTTGCTGCCGCGCGCAGCGCTTGGGGCTCACAATAAATTGCAAGTATTGGAAGAGGGGCGTGTCAAAATAATTACGCCCAAACTCGGCAGTGTGGGCGCAGAAAAAATTGAAGTGCTTGAAGGTCTGAGTGAGCAGGCGCAGGTTTTATCACCCTATATGCCGGATGTACCTGATGGGTCGGATGTCCGCATTGATGATGGCGGAATGTGGAGCTGGCTCCCGTAGCTAGAGTTTACAGTCATGAGGTTACTTGCTTTTATTGCCCTGAAACATCTGCTGGCCCGCAAGCGTCAGAGCATTGTCTCGCTCATGGGGATTGTTTTGGGGGTTGCCTTTTTTCTTGCAATTGCCTCTCTCATGCGCGGATCGGAAGATGATTTTATCAAGCGGCTTGTCGATAATTCGCCGCATATTACGGTGTCGGACGAATACCGCGTGCCGCGTGAACAACCGGCCGAAAAACTTTATAAGGGAGCGGTTGATGTTTCCAATGTGAAACCTTTAACTGAATCGCGCGGGATCAGAGGATACCAGAAAATTCTCGATTATCTGGGGGCTTTGCCGGATGTGCGTTCATCGCCCGTATTGGCCGGAGAGGCGATCATCAGTTTTGCGGGGCAGGATAAGGGTGTGACCCTTAGCGGGATGGTTCCTGAAGAAATTAAAACCGTCTCCACCATCGGCGATTATATGGTGGAGGGGAGCCTTGAGGATTTGATCGGGAATTCCGATGGGATTCTGATTGGCTATATGCTCGCCCGTAACATCTCTGTGTCACTCGGGGATACGATTAATCTTGCTGCGCAAAACGGCAAAGTTCGGGCGTTTAAAATTGTCGGTATCTTCAAGACGGGTCGGGGGAATTATGACCGTGGTCAGGCCTTTGCCAATATCAAGCGGGTGCAGGCTCTCCTCGGGCGGCCCAACCGTATCAATTCCATTTTGGTGAAACTTGGAGACCCGCAGGAGGCGCTCGCGCTGTCACACACGATCGAAAAAGTGATCGGGTATAAATCCGAGTCATGGCAGGAATCGTCCGAAGATTTGATGAATACCATCTCGATTCGTAACAAGATCATGTACACGGTGGTGAGCGCTGTGCTGGTGGTGGCTGCGTTCGGGATTTATAATGTGATCTCCACTGTGGTCATGGAAAAACACCGCGATATTGCGATTCTCAAATCAATGGGATTTCGCTCTGAAGACATACAAATTATTTTTCTGGTACAGGGTGTTATTTTGGGGATTGCCGGAAATGTGGCGGGTTTGCCGCTCGGGTGCGCGCTTATGAGTGCCCTCCAGACGATCACATTTAGGCCGCCGGGGAGCAGCGAGCCGATTGCCATGCCGCTTTCGTGGGGGTGGGAACAGTTTGCGATTGCTGCGAGTTTCGCGCTGTGCGCGGCGATTGCTGCGGCATTTCTCCCTGCTCATAAAGCGTCTAAAGTGCAGCCGGTTGATATTTTGCGCGGGGGACTTTAGATGGCACTCCTTGAAGCACACCATCTTTCCCGCACACTCACCGATGAGGCCGTTCCTGTCACGATTGTCAAGGAAGCGTCCGTGGCGGTTGAGGCGGGTGAATTTGTGGCGATCAAGGGGCCTTCGGGGTCGGGGAAATCTTCACTCCTTTATTTGCTGGGGTTACTTGATACACCGACATCGGGTGATATCTGGCTTGATGGCCAGAAAGTGTCTGATCTCTCTGCGCAGCAATTGGCGCAGGTGCGGCTTGAGCAGATGGGGTTTGTGTTCCAGTTCCATTTTTTGCTGCCTGAATTTACAGCTCTTGAAAATGTGACGCTTCCGATGCGGCGTTTGGGCAAGCTTTCGGGCAGAGACATTACCGCGCGGGGACGGCAACTTCTTACCGATTTGGGGCTTGCCGAACATATGGATAAACTCCCTAGCCAGCTTTCGGGGGGGCAGCGCCAGCGCGTTGCAATTGCACGGGCCCTTGCCAATAACCCGCGTATGATTATGGCGGATGAACCGACCGGAAATCTGGATACCGAGTCGAGTAAAAATGTGCGCGCTATTCTCAAAGACCTTGCGCATAACCGTGGCTGCGCTGTGGTGGCGGTGACTCATGATCCTGATTTTGCAGCAGATTGCGACCGCGTTATCACTCTTGTTGACGGCTTAATTGTCCCTTGATCGATTCATCTGAATTGCGTAGAGTGAGCCATCTTTTGTGGGGGAAATATGCATTCAAGTCTTTGTCAAAATAGTTTTATTGTGAAAGAACAAGTCGGCCTTTTTAAGGCGGCGAATAACTACGATATTTATGATCCTGCTTCAGGACAGAAAATCATCGAATGCCGCGAGCCGAATTTAGGACTTTTTACCAAAATATTCCGTTTTACCGATTATAAACGCATGACGCCTTTTGAGGTGGTCATTTCCACGCCTGACGGCAAACGCATGATGACTGTCAAGCGCGGCATTTCTATTTTCCTGTCGAAGGTTGAAGTGACGGATGAGAAAGGCCGCACGGTCGGTTTTTTCAAACAGAAATTATTTTCGATTGGCGGTAAGTTCGATGTGCTTGATGCGCAGGAAAATATCAAATGTTCACTTCAGGGCAATTGGACGGGTTGGAATTTCAAATTTATCCGCGGCGAGCAAGAAATTGCCTCAGTCTCCAAGAAGTGGAATGGCCTTGGCAAAGAACTTTTGACGTCTGCCGATAACTACGTGCTTACGGTCAATGAATCTGTTTCCCCTGATGATGATGTGCGCATGCTGATCTTTGCCGCTGTGATGTGCATTGACATGGTGCTCAAAGAGTAAGAAAAAGCCCCCGATTGGGGGCTTTTGATTAGGCAGCGTTTGCGCCTGTTTTGGATAATTTAACCTCATTATACGCCCAGTCGATCCATGGGAGGAGCGCAGCAATGTCGGCGCTGTCTATGGTTGCGCCGCCCCAGATGCGGAAACCTGCGGGGGCGGTGGCGTAAGAGGCAAAATCAAATCCGGCGCCTTCTTTATCAACGAGTTTCACCATGTCCTTGATAAGGGCGGTTTGGCCGTCCGTATCGTGCGCGGTGAACCATGGGTCAGTGACCTTGATACAGATCGAGGTGCGCGAGCGGATAGCTTCTGTTGCGGGAAGAAAATCGGCCCAGTTGGTTTTGGCCACCCAGTCTTCTACGACTTTGAGGTTCGCTATTGCGCGTTTCTCGGTCTCCTGCCAGCCGCCGATGCTGTCCACCCATTTGAGGGCATCGAGGCAGTCTTCAGTGGCGAGCATTGAAGGCGTGTTGATGGTTTCGCCTTTAAACAGGCCTTCGTTAATTTCGCTTTTTTTCGTCATGCGGAAAATTTTGGGGAGTGCGCGGTCGGGCTTGAAGGTTTTGAGGCGCTCCACGGCGCGTGGGGAGAGCACCAGCATTCCGTGAGCGGCTTCTGATCCTAATACTTTTTGCCATGACCATGTGGTGATATCAAGTTTGTCCCAGTCCATTTTATAAGCATAGACGGCGGAGGTTGCGTCACAGAAGGTGAGGCCCTGACGGTCTGCTTTGATCCAGTCGGTATGGGGCAGGCGTACGCCCGACGTGGTGCCGTTCCATACAAACACAACGTCGCGGTCGGTGTCCACTTGGGTGAGGTCTGGCATCTGGCCGTAATCGACTTTGAAGCTGCGGACGTCAGGGATTTTAAGCTGGCTCACCACATCGGTCATCCAGTCATTACTGAAGCTTTCCCAGACCAGCACGTCCACGCCGCGGGCGCCCAGCATTGACCACAGGCACATCTCGACGGCGCCGGTGTCCGAGGCTGGAACAATAGCCACGAGGTAATCATCGGGAATGGCCAGCGTTTTGCGGTGGAGGTCAATAACTTCCTTGAGTTTGGCTTTGCCGCCTGCGGAGCGGTGGGAGCGGCCTACAAAGGCTCCTTTAAGGACATCGAGAGTCCAGCCTGGGCGTTTGGCGCAGGGGCCAGAGGAAAAATTGGGGCAGACAGGCTTGAGGGAAGGTTTTTGCATAATATATACTCCGACGCGGGTAGGGGGCAGTTATTTGCCCTGTTTTTGATGTTTATCATTCGCGCCATTTCTTGAAAAGCCTATTTGACAAAAAGAGTGCGCTCCTATAAGTGTACCCGCACCCAATTTATCATGTGCCCTCATGGCGGAATTGGTAGACGCGCAAGTTTCAGGTACTTGTGTCCGTAAGGACGTGGAAGTTCGAGTCTTCTTGAGGGCACCATTTTTATCCTGTTTTCAATTTCTATTGTTGTGGCGCTCATATTGATTTACGTTTCTGATATGCGGAGCCGTTGTATTCCCTTAATTTTTTGTTTGTTCCTGTGCGTTAGCCCTGCTTTTGCGGCGGCTGTGATTCCCTTTACCGTGACGATGTCCGAAGCCGTGAATGTGACGGGAAGTCCACGGATTATTCTCAATGTTGATGGGAATACACGTTATGCGGTGTATTCGGCGGGCACAGGGACGGCGTCTCTCACTTTTACCTATAGCGCCACGGCAGGCGATGTCGATTTAAACGGAATCGGGATTTCGTCAACGTCTGTTGACCTGAATGGCGGCACTGTGAGTGATTTGAATGGCAATGCGCTTTCCAACCTAACATTTACAGCCCCTGCTAATATGGGGAGCGTGAATGTCAATTACCCCAGCTTGTCGATGGATTTTATTGCGGACGCAGATGGACGTTATAGTGTGAATGGCACCGTTTATAACGACTTTACATCATTTCTGACGGCAGTAGGGGGAACATTTTTGCGAACCACGACGGCTACTTATTTTGACAGTGCAGGTAATTTGCAAACGGCGGCTTCTGGCGTGCCCAGATTTGATTATGATCCCGTTACCCATACCTTAAAGGGTCTTTTGATTGAAGAAAGCCGCGTAAACCGTATTCGTAATAGTACCATGCAAGGCGCTGTTGCCGGAACGCCCGGGACGTTACCGACTAATTGGAGCATTGTGTACAATCCGGCCGGATTTTCAACTCAGGTTGTCGGGACAGGCACCGAGAACGGGATGGCCTATATGGATTTTCGTGTGTACGGGAATACGGTGGCCAGTGAATTCCAATTGCGCACGGATCAGTACACAGGGGCGGGTGCTGGGCAAAACTGGACGGGGAGCATGTACCTGAAACTTGCGGGGGGTTCCACAACGGGAATTTCGCAAGTCCGCAGCCGGATAACGTGGCAGCAGACTGATGGTACTTATATTACGCAAAGCGTGAATAACGTCATTTCCAACCTTGGTGCGACGGACTATTATCGAGGCATTGTTACGGCTACCGCACCTGCCAGTACGGGCCGGATTTCGCAAGAGCTTAATATCGTGGCTTCAGCAACGGGGGCGGATATTACAATCCGGATTGCGGCGCCACAGACTGAACTGGGCGAGTTTGCGACATCGTTTATTCCCACAACAACGGTGGCTGTTACGCGCGCGGTTGATACGTTCTCGATGCCGACAGGGGCATGGTTTAACGCGACGGAGGGTGCGCTTTATGCGGCGACAAACCCCTTGGGTGTTGCGTCATTCTATCCGCAAATTGCCTTGTTCGGAGATGGGACAAGTGCCAATTTTATTGCCTATACCTTGTTTCCTTCGAATAACTTTTTGGAGGAATGGAAGCAAAGTTCGTCCACCTTGTTTACTGTTAATGCAGGGGTCGTTACAGCGGGGATGACCAACAAGGTCATCGGAGTCTATAAATCAACGTCTTCGGCGGCGGTTAAAAATGGGGGTGCGCCGGTCACGTCGGCCGCCGCGCTCGGGACACTTCCGATTACCTTGTTTTCGGTTGGGTCGAACCTTGCTCGCGGGGGGACGGATGGGCGTTATAGCGGGACAATCTCCAATCTTCGTTATTATCCGCTGCGGTCTTCCAACGCGCAGCTCCAGCTTTTGACGCAGTGATCTTAGGTGATTTTCATATTATTCAGGCATTTCCCTTGAAAAAAGGGATAAAACCCATTATCCCAGAGCTATGACGATATATTTACATCAAAATGATTTGCCTGCTGATCTGCCCTTCGGCCCGTCAGTGGCTATAGATACCGAAACAATGGGTCTTAATCTGGTGCGCGACCGTTTGTGTTTGCTGCAACTTTCCTTTGGCGATGGCAACGCGCATCTGGTGCGGTTTCCGGCTGGAGGCAATTATGATTGCCCGAACCTGAAACGGTTGCTCAGTGATCCGACGATTGAAAAGCTCTTTCATTTTGGTCGTTTTGATATTGCATCGATTAGGGCCTATCTCGGTATTCTGGTTGCGCCTGTTTATTGCACCAAAACCGCGTCGCGTCTGTGCCGGACATTTACCGACAAACATTCACTGAAAGAATTGTGCCGCGATCTTTTAGGCGTGGAGCTGAACAAACAGCAGCAATCGTCTGACTGGGGAGCTCACGAACTCACCGAAGACCAGAAAAATTATGCGGCCAGTGATGTTTTGTACCTGCATCGTTTACGGGCCAAGCTTGATGATATCCTCGTGCGTGAAAACCGTATGGATGTTGCGAAAGCCTGCTTTGATTTTCTGCCGTATCGCGCGGAGCTTGACCTTAAGGGCTGGCCGGACTTTGATATTTTTGCCCACTGATTTGCGGGGAGAGCGAGAACGTGATGAGTGCACATATTTTGCCTGGCGAATTTCAGGAATTTTCTGATCTTGCATCGGCGCGGCGTACGCTCGGCACGGAGGTCAAAGGTCTTGAGGCTCTTGCCCAATCACTTGGCAGTGATTTTGTTGCGGCGATTGAGACAATCCAAACAATGAAAGATCAGGGCCGCGGTCGCCTGATTGTTGCAGGCATCGGCAAAAGTGGTCATGTTGCACGCAAAATTGCGGCGACGATGGCTTCTACCGCCACGCCTGCCTATTATATTCATCCCGGGGAGGCCAGCCATGGTGACCTCGGCATGATTACCGAAGATGATGTGATTGTGATGCTCTCTTATTCGGGGGCGAATAATGAGCTTACGGATATGATGGCGTATGCGAAACGCTTTTCCATCCCCTTGATCGCTATGACGGGCAATCCCGATAGCCCGTTGGCCAAACATTCTGATGTCCGGCTTATTCTACCAAAAATTCCCGAGGCGTGCCCGAATGGTCTTGCGCCGACCACGTCAACGACCATGATGATGGCTCTTGGAGACGCAATGGCGGTGGCTTTGCTCGAACGGGCGGGCCTTACCGCGGAGGCTTTCCGTGTCTGGCATCCGGGCGGGAAACTGGGCAGCAAACTCAAATATGTATCCGAACTTATGATCACGTGGAGTGACCTGCCGATTGCAGCGCCTGATACGTTGATGGCGGATGCCTTGATTACACTTTCTGAAAAAAACTTGGGCTCGGTTATTGTGGTTGATGAGAATCGTCACTTGCTGGGCATGGTGACGGATGGTGATTTGAAGCGCCATATGTCGTCTGATTTGCTGCAAAAGCGTGTGGGCGATATTATGACGGCAACGCCGCGCACGGTAATGGAAGATATTCTTGCGGCAGAAGCGCTCGAGATCATGGTCAATGCGGCTCATTCGCCGATCACATCGCTGGTGGTGGTGAAGGCCCATGACGGCAATCAACAGGATCGCCGCGTGTCGGGCCTAGTGCGTATGCAGGATCTTTTGAAAGCCGGAATTGCCTGATGGTAAAGTCATGAATCACGACGCAGTGCCATCTTCTTCTGCTCCTGATGATCTTCATGTCGAAGCTATTGATCTTCTTGTCAAAAGCTCTGATGAAATTGCCCGTCACTCAATCAAGGGGCGGCGTCACAGTACGGTTGTCCGTGTGCTGCGCCTTGCGCTTCCGGTATTGGCAATCGGCGTTGTGGTTGTGCTGTGGAACTGGAGCGAGCCTCAAGCGCCGCTTGCTCCCGTGCCGCGGGAGCAGATTTCACCACAAAGTGTGCAGAGTAACGAACTGGTTAATCCCAAATTCCAGTCCGAAGATGCGCGCAGCCGTCCCTACACGATTACAGCGGATAAAGCGACACAAAATACCGAGAACAAGGATGTTGTTGTGCTGCAAAATCCGGTGGCGGATATGACGCTCTCACCCGAGAACTGGGTGGCACTTTCTGCCCAGCAGGGGGAGTACGCTCAAAGCTCGGGTAAACTTCACCTGAATGGTCAGGTTGAGGTGCGCCATAACGGCGGTTATGAACTCAGTACACAATCAATGGATATTGATGTAACATCCCAAGTTATTACGACGGATGCGCCTGTGACCGGTCACGGGCCTGCGGGTGAAATTTCGGCGCAGGGACTTGATGCTTACGGCGCAGAGGATAAAGTTATTTTTCAGGGGCCGGCCAAGCTGATCCTGCGGACAAAAAAGGAGATCTCCCGTGAAAATCCATAGCACCCCGTTTCTTGCGTGCCTGTCTGCGGCTTTGGTTGCTTTGTGTGGTTCGGCCTATGCTGATGATTCCCTGCCGCTTGAGATTACAGCCGACAAAACTTTGGAATGGAACGATGCGGCGAAGACTTATGTGGCGCGCGGCAATGCGCTAGCTAAACAAGGTGAGATGACACTCGCTGCTGATAATTTGACAGCCTATTACGAAGGTGAGGACAAAGAGGCGATGGGGATTGTGCGCCTTTTGGCCGAAGGCCATGTGGTGCTGACCATGACGCATCCAGAGGGAAATGATGTGGCGACAGGCGATAAAGCAACCTATGATCTTCAAAGTGGCCATGCGGTCCTGAGTGGTCATCGCCCCAAGGTGGTTAAGGGCGGGAAAGACACGCTGGAGGCCGACGAGATTCAGGTGCAGATGGATGTGCAGGACGGCAAAGCTCTTCAGACCATGAATCATGCAGTCGCGACTGGCGCGGTTATGGTGATGAGCGGTGATTATAAGGCCGAAGGGGATAAGGCGGTCTATACCAGCGCCACCAATACAGCCGATATGACGGGGCATGTCAAAATTATTCAAGGCAAGAATATTATTGAGGGCGAGACGGCATCTGCCAACCTCACGACCCATGTGTCACGTGTGACGGGCCAGAAAAACGGCGGTCGCGTCAAAGGTGTATTTTATCCCGGAACAGGCAAGAAACGGTAAGGCGTCTGATGGTTGATCTTATTTCTCATTCATTTGTGGTGAACTGGTTTATTCTGGTTGGCGTGTTCTTTATGGCACTTTTGTCACCCGGCCCCGATTTTGTGATGGCCGTGCGCCAGTCGGTGATGCATGGGCGGCGCGCGGGGATTGTGACTGCGATTGGTTTTGCCTTGGGGGTTGCCGTGCATGTCACGTATTGCCTGCTCGGGATTGCGGCGCTTATTTCGCAATCGATTGTGGTCTTTTCTGTTTTGAAATATTTGGGCGCGGCCTATTTGCTTTATGTTGGAATCGGTGCGCTGCGTTCGCGGGGGATTACGCTGGATGATCCGCAAGAAACGGGGCCATGTACCCGTATGCCTGATGGCAAAGCTTTGCGCACAGGATTTATTACCAATGTGTTTAATCCCAAAGCAACCATGTTTTTTCTGGCCCTGTTTACGCAGATTCTTAGTCCCGATATGCCTGCGGTAATTTCAGCTCTTTATGGAGCAACCTGCATTATCATGACAGCGTTGTGGTTTTCGGTGGTGGCCTGTGTCCTCACTATTCCGGCGATCAAGGAACGTTTTGTAAAAATATCGCGCTGGGTTGACCGATTGTGCGGCGGGGCTTTGATCGCGCTGGGTATTCGTTTAGCCCTCACCAAGGCGGTTCCTGCATGAGCGTTTTATCGGTTGTTTCGTCCGCTTCTTCTACACAAGGGCTTGCCGAACAGGGGTTGGTTGTTTCTCATCTGTCGCGGGCGTATAAAAAACGTCCGGTGCTGCGTGATGTGTCGCTCAGCGTCAAGCGCGGTGAAGCAGTTGCTCTTTTGGGGCCAAACGGAGCGGGAAAGACCACTTGTTTTTATATCATTACAGGGTTGATTGCGCCGGATGGTGGCGAGATATTTCTGGATGGCCATGCTATTACCACAGCCCCCATGTACCGCCGTGCGCGGATGGGCATTGGCTATTTGCCACAGGAATCATCCATTTTCAGGGGGCTTAATGTCGAGGATAATATCCGCTGTATTCTTGAAATGCAGCAAGACCTTTCGCCGGAGGATCAGGATCAATTGCTCGAGGAACTTTTGGCCGAGTTCTCCATCTCCCATTTGCGGCGGACTCCGTCGCTGGCTCTTTCGGGGGGCGAGCGCCGTCGCGTAGAAATTGCCCGCGCCCTTGCTTCGCGCCCCCATTTTATTTTGCTAGATGAACCTTTGGCGGGGATTGATCCGATTGCGGTGGGGGATATACGGGCTCTCATTGCCAAACTCAAAACCCGCAATATCGGGGTGCTGATTACCGATCACAATGTACGGGACACCTTGCAGATTGTTGACCGCGCCTATATTTTGCATGATGGTCATGTGCTCACCGAAGGAACACCATCCGAGATTGTTGCCCATGGAGATGTGCGGCGGGTGTATCTGGGTGAGGGATTTGCTTTTTAAAATGGCGGGGCGGCCAGTTTTTATTTAGGATAACAGCAAGCGTTATCGAAAACTTAAAATTTTATTCTCATGCCGAAACAGGCTTTCAATTTTTGTTAATTCTGAGAAGATATGCTGGAAGAGGTCGTTAAAACTTATTCACGGTGTTTGGTCTTTTAGGTCTGGGGTCTTTTATATTATGAAAATTTTAATTGTTGATCGTGATGAGGTTACGACCCATCTCATGAAGTCACGTCTTGAGCCTCTCGGCCATATTATCGAGATTCAGGCTGGGCGCGCCGATATGCTTGAGAGTGTCATGCAGGAAGGGTGGGATGTTGTGTTTCTTGACCCATCGCCCCTTACCAATGCCAAGCCGCTTGTAACCCAGATTCGTCGTGCTTCGCGGCGTCCGGTTTTTGTGGTTCTGCTTGCCAAGGAGGGAGATTCTGTTGCGGCTGTGGCTGATGGATTTAACGATCTTTTACTTAAACCTCTGGCACCTAACAGCGCTGAAAATGTGGTGGCGCAGGCGGAGCATCTTAATTCCCTGATGCGGCATCTTGCCAACGATCAGGAAGATTATCCGAGCGCGGGCGGCGTTATTGCTAAATCAGCATTCAACCAGTTGTTCCTATCCTGTATGGACAGGGCTGACCGATACGGCGAATCGGCCCATATTATTTTCATCGCATTTGATAATTATAAGGAAGTGGCTGCCAATGACGGGGAGAACGAGTCGGAAATTATTTCGGCCAAGCTTGCTCAGAAACTGGTACGTTACCGCCGTCAGTCGGATATTATCGCACAAATCCGAAAAAACGAGTATGCTTTGCTTCTCTTGCGTCCTTTGACCGATTCGGAACCTTTGGATGCTTCTTACCGATTTGCCGAGACACTTTCAAAATGTACCGATTTGCCAACAAACCCGATTATGGATGTGGTTCTTCGCGTGATGCTGGTTGCTCTGCCAACTGGCAAGGTCAATTACGACTTTTCGCTGACAGTGCGTCAGTTTTAGAGCGTTACCGAATATTTGTTTTTCTTGCCTTGCTTTTGGGGCTGAGTGCTTGTGCAACAGGCGAGGGGGAGTCACGCCCCGGGGTTCTGGAAGCCAAGGCTTGCCAAAAGACCAAGGGCGGTTCATTGGGTGCGCTTGATAAACAGTTTCAGGATCTTGTCATTGATTATTGTACCAGTAATGGGGTGTGGGTGGTGACCCGCACTGACCCGCAAACGCGCCAGCAGGTCGAGCAGTATGATTTTGTGAACCGCGAATATGCAGGGCCTGAGACTGGGTTTGTCTCGGTGCAGGTGGAAACGTTGACACAAGAGCGTGTGTCGGCTTTTTACGGCCTCCAGAAACAAATTAATCAGGGTTTGAAAGAAGGGATGTAACCAAGGGCTGGTTTTTCCCGATTACAAGGCATGACAGATCAAGCATTAATTATCGGGCGGCGTAAATTTCTCTCGCTTGCGGGGCTTGGCGCCTATGTGGCAGCTTTTGGCGTTTTGATGCCATTTAAGTTATCTTTGGCGGCGGAGGAGATTAAGAAAATCATGAAAACGGATGACGAATGGGAAAGAGAACTAACTTCCAAACAATTTGACGTTCTGCGCCATGAGGGGACAGAGCGGCCTTTTACCAGCGCCCTTCTTGATGAACACCGCAAGGGGCAGTTTATATGCGCAGGATGCGGGTTGCCACTCTTTACGTCGGATACAAAATTTGACAGTGGGACGGGCTGGCCGAGCTTTTTCAGGGCGATTGATGGCCATGTCGAAACCAAGCGGGATGTGCAGCTCATTATGGTGCGTACCGAGTATCACTGTGCCCGTTGTGGTGGTCATCAGGGACATGTGTTTGAAGATGGGCCGCAGCCAACGGGGCTTCGTTATTGCAACAATGGCGTTGCGCTCAGGTTCGTGCCGGACAAAGAAGGGGGTGATCATGATAGATAAATTTTTTGCGAAACTGCGGCTTTTTCCTGCGGCGGCGGCTGTCTGTGGAACAATGGCTTGTGGGTCAGTGGCCCACGCGGCGAGCGTTCCGGCAGCAAGTTATGACCCCTCCCCCTCATCGTCTGGAGTGCAGACTATTATTGTGGCAGGTGGATGCTTTTGGGGGATTGAAGCGGTATTTCGTCATACCAAAGGGGTTGTTTCGGCTGAATCCGGTTATGCGGGAGGGAGTGCCGGAAACGCTACCTATGACAAGGTGAGTAAAGGGGATACAGGGCATGCGGAAGCTGTGCGTGTAACTTATGATCCTGACGACATTTCACTCGGGCAATTGCTACAGGTTTACTTTGCCATAGCCCATGATCCAACCCAGCTTAACCGTCAGGGCAATGATGTGGGGACGCAGTATCGCTCGGCTGTTTTTTATGCTGATGAAGGACAAAAGGAAATTGCGGCGCGTTATATGGCCCAGCTTAATGCTACTCATATTTTTCCTGAAAAAATCGTAACTACGCTTGAGCCTCTTACGGTTTTTTATAAGGCCGAGGACTATCATCAGGATTATGTCGCCCGCAATCCCGAGCAGATGTACGTCTATTTCCATGATTTGCCCAAAATCCGGCGGCTGGAAGAACAGTTTCCGGATATATACCGCGCTCCCATCTAGGGTTTAGCCCGTAATATTCCTTTCAGGTGGGGGTGAAATTGCCGCGGTTTCGTGTTACTTCTTAAGGGATTAGGAAGAAATCGATGGTAGTTTGACAATATGACCGCGCCTGCCCCCCCTTCTGCGTCCGCGTACGCTGCCCGCATTGTTGCTTTTAATCCCGACCTTGATGCCAAGCAGGTCGAGAGGGCGATTGAGTATGCCCGACTTATGCATGATGGACAACTTCGAGCATCGGGTGAACCTTACTATACCCACCCTGTTGAGGTTGCCGAAATTCTTGCTGATCTAAAAATGGATACGGCAACGATTGTTACGGCGATCCTTCATGATACGCTGGAAGACACCAAGGCCACTTATCACGATCTTGAGACGAAATTTTCCGGTGAAGTGGCTTCGCTTGTCAATGGAGTGAGTAAACTTACCAAAATCGAAAGCCAAACGGTTGAGGGTAAGCAGGCAGAAAATTTCCGCAAATTGCTCCTTGCGATGTCGGAAGATATTCGTGTGCTTTTGGTTAAACTGGCTGATCGTCTTCACAACATGCGTACGCTCCACCATATTCAAAAGCCCGAGAAACGTGCGCGGATTGCACGGGAAACGCTTGAGATTTATGTGCCGCTCGCCGAGCGTATCGGTGTTCATAAAATCAAGGAAGAGCTTGAAGATCTTGCGTTCAGTTATTTGAACCCTGAAGCGCGTGATAGTATTACTAATCGTTTATTGTTTTTGCGGCAGGAAGGTCTTGATATTGTATCGACTATTCTGACTGAACTCTCCGAACTCTCGAAAGAGGCCGGTATTACGGCGCAAGTTACAGGGCGCGAGAAAACCCGCTATTCCATCTGGAAAAAGATGCAGCGAAAAAATATTTCGTTCGAGCAGCTTTCGGATATTATGGCCTTCCGTGTGGTGGTGCCAACCATTGCTGATTGTTATCACGTTCTCGGGATTATTCACTCCAAATATCCGGTGGTTCCTGGACGCTTTAAAGACTTTATTTCGACCCCTAAGCCCAACGGATACCGCTCTCTTCATACCACGGTGATTGGCCCCAAAAATCACCGGATCGAGGTGCAGATACGCACCGAAGATATGCACGCCGAAGCTGATCTCGGGGTGGCGGCGCACTGGGCGTATAAACAAAATGATGTGAAGGCGGCTTTGGCGGATGCCAAAAAATACCGCTGGCTACGTGAGCTTCTTGATATTTTGGAGCAAGACCAGCGGCCCGAAGATTTTTGGGAAAACACCAAGCTTGAGTTGTTTCAGGATCATGTGTTTGCCTTTACTCCCAAGGGGGATTTGTTTGAACTCCCGACTGGCTCGACCCCGATTGACTTTGCTTATGCCATTCACTCGGATGTGGGGAACCGCTGTATCGGCGCCAAGATCAACGGGCGCATCGCACCTTTGAATACCAAACTCCAGAACGGCGATCAGGTTGAAATTGTTACCGCTAAAACACAAAATCCGTCCCCGACATGGGAGAGGTTTGTGGTTACGGGCAAGGCGCGTTCGCATATTCGCCGCTTTATTCGAGTGCAGCAGCGCAGCGAGTATATTACGCTTGGCAAAGCTATGCTGCAAAAAGTCTTCAAGACAGAAGGCTATGAATTTACTGATAAGGCCGTGTCGGGTGTTGTCGGGCAATACCGCGAATGTAATGACATTGAAGATGTTTATGCAGGTATTGGTGCGGGTAATATTTCCGCGCGTGATGTTTTTCGCGCTATTTTTCCGGCGCATAAGTCGGATCAGGAACAAAAGATCATCAATCCCGAGGATATTCCGACGGTGCGTTCTGCGCAGCAGCAGGGTGAGCGTTCGGGTAAGCATCAACCGATGCCGATCAAAGGGCTTATTCCGGGGATGGCTGTTCATTTTGCGCGGTGCTGTCACCCGCTTCCGGGAGACAGGATTGTCGGTATTGTGACGACCGGTAAAGGCGTGACTATTCACACGATTGATTGCGAAACACTCGAGCAATTTGCCGATACGCCTGAGCGTTGGATCGACGTCTCATGGGGTGAGCAGGCGGATACGCCCGAGGCACGTGTGGGCCGTTTGATTGTCACGATTTCCAACCAGCCGGGGGCTTTGGGGACTATTTCAACTGTGATCGGTAAGTCGGGCGGGAATATCACCAACCTCAAAATCACCAGCCGCAGCATTGATTTCTGGGATATGTATTTGGATGTGGCGGTCAATGACACCAAGCATCTTAACAATATTGTGGCGGCTCTTCGCGCGACACCGCAAGTGGTGAGTGTCGAGCGGGCGCGCGGCAGGTAATCATGATTATCGGCATGGGATCTGACCTTATCGATATACGCCGGATTGAGGCCACGCTCGCGAGGTTTGGTGCGCGGTTTATCCAGCGTTGTTTTGCACCGGAAGAAATTGAACGCGCCGAGCGGCGACGCGCGGCAGGACTTCATATTGCAACCTATGCCAAGCGGTTTGCGGCGAAGGAAGCTTGTTCCAAAGCGTTGGGCACAGGTTTTTCTGGCGGTGTTTATATGCGCGATATTTGCGTTGTGAATGATGCGTTGGGTAAACCTTTTTTGCGGTTGAGCGGCGGGGCTCAAGTCGCGCTTCAGAAATTGGTGCCTTCGGGCACAGAGGCTTGCCTTCACCTGACTCTCACTGACGAGCCGCCATTGGCGCTCGCGCAAGTTATTATTGAGGTCATTTGAACTCTCGGCAGTTGCTTATACCTTTTATTTTTCATATTGTTTAAATTTATCGTAGTTTCTTGTGCTTGGTCTTGATTTATCAGTCAAAAAAAGTCATAACTCTAGTTCTGAATTAATAGAACCCTCTGGCTAAGGTGTTAGGGGGGCCAAGGAGAATTCCAATCATGAAATCCCATAATACAAAATTCCTGATGGTGTGCGCTGCTGCCCTAATGTCGGCTTCATCTGCATACGCCCAAAGTGACGTTGATGCAAAAATGGAATGGAGCGTTCCGGCTGCCACGGCAGAAGCAACATCTCTGCCAGTTCCTTCTGATACGGTACCGCCTATTGAAACCGCAACCGATGTTCCTGCTGGTGCTATGGCAGCTCCTGCTGTAACAGAGGTGCAAGCTGATATGGTTGCACCTGCACCGCAATCTGAACCAGCGGCTGGCGTATCTGCCGAAGCTGCGGTTGAACCTGCTCCTACCCCCATTCTTGATGTCACCGCGCCAGAGCCTGCTCCGGTGATGGCCCAGCCTCCGATTACTTCTCCTGCCCAAATTCAAAAGATCGTGACCTTGCGTGACGCTGTGGCTGTGGGTGTTTTGACATCTCCTGCAACCGAGACCGTTGAAAATAACCGCCGCGCCACCGATGAAGAGCTTAAACAAGCAAAAGCTTTGTATCTTCCTTCCCTTGATATGCGGGCGGATACAGGCTTCCAGAGCATTAACAGTGATCCCGATAATTCCGTTGAGGGTCATTCCGATTTGTGGCGTTCGCAAGCTTCTTTGACGCTCACGCAAATGCTGTTTGATGGCTTTGACGCCCATTTCGAGAATGAACGCCAGAAACACCGTGTCCGTTCCGCGTCCCACCGTGTGCGCGAAACCGCTGAATTTCAAGGGCTTGATGTGATCGAGGCCTACCTCAATGTGCTGCGTCAGCGCGAACTTTATGCGATTGCGGAAGAGAACCTCAAGCAGCATAGCGACATTATGGCGCAAATTCAGGACAGCGTGTCGGCAGGGCGTTCAACTCAGGCTGATATGGAACAAACCAAGGCGCGTCTTAATGCGGCCGAGGCTCAAATTTCGGCTGTGACGGAAACACTGCGCAGCGCAGAGAATTCTTACCGCCGTAAAGTTGGTGATGTTGCGCAGCCCGATATTCAGGTGCCAACTGCGCCAAGCGAACGCCTTGAGAGCAATATCAACGAAGAAGTGAAACAGATTCTGACTCATTCACCGACCCTTGATATTAAAGAGGCGGATGTGAATGTAGCCGAAGCCGAGCGTGAAGGCACCAAATCGACCTTCTACCCGCAGGTTGATTTTCAAGCTGGCACGTCAATCGGGGATAACCTTGATGGAACCGAAGGCCGTACGCAGGATGCGTCGGCTCTCGTGATCGCGTCATGGAATCTTTACCGTGGTGGTGGTGATACAGCCCGCGCCCGTGAACTGGTCTATCGTCATGCCCAAGCCAAGAACGAACGTAATGAAGCCGCACGCGCGGTTGAAGAAGATGCGCGCAATACATGGGCCAATATGATGGCCTCGCGCGAGCGTACAGCCGCTTTTACCAAACAGGCCGAGGCGAATGCGATGGTCGTGTCTGCGTACAAGGATCAGTTTAATCTTGATCGCCGGACGCTGCTTGATGTTCTTGACTCGCAAAACGAATGGTTTGTTTCCCGCAGCAATGCGATCAACAACTCCTATCTTGAAATGTTCGCCGTGTACCGCTTGCTTGCGCTGCGCGGAGAACTCCTCCCAACCCTTGGTGTTGCCTATCCGAAAGAGGCCAACCCCGCTGACAAGAGCTAGGTTATCTGATGGAGATGACTCCCAAAAAGGACGCTGTTGCGGAAACGCCAGCGTCTTCTTTACGTGAAGACAGCAACTGGCCGCTTGAAGCGGATCGGGTCGCGATTGCCTCGCCGCTTGTGGAATGTCTGCGTTTGCTCGCGGGTCATTATGGACGCCGTACCAGCTCAAACGCTCTGACGGCAGGACTGCCTATTCCGCCCAGCGGTATTACGCCGACGTTGTTTGAGCGGGCGGCGGTGCGCGCGGATATGACGGCGCGTCTTGTGGAACGCTCGATTGAGGCTGTGGCGATTGCTCCGACTTTGCCATGTATTCTGGTTCTCGATCATAATCAGGCGTGTATTGTCTGGGGTGTTAAATTTCCCAAAAATAATCTGCCGCGCAAGAGTGAGGGGCAGGATGTTACCATTCATCCCGATACACTTTTTCAGGTTCAGTTTCCTGAGAATCCTGATGAAAAACGTCATATGAAACTCTCTGACCTTGCGCGGATATATTCGGGCTACTCCTATTTTGTGCGCCCGGTGGCACGGCATGACGACCGCGCGGGGCCAGCGGTGATTGATACAGCGCAGGATTGGTTCTGGGGCGCACTTAAGGCTAATAGTAAAATTTATCATGAAGTGATTATCGCGACGGTGATGATTAACTGCTTTGCGCTTGCGACTACGCTTTTTACCATGACCGTGTATGATCGTGTGATCCCGAACGGGGCTTATGAAACGTTGTGGGTTCTCTCGCTTGGTGCGTTGGTTGTTTATACATTTGATTTTGTGATGAAGAATCTGCGCTCTTATTTTCTTGATATTGCGGGGCGCAAATCGGACGTAAAAATTTCGGCGCGACTGTTCGAACAACTTCTGGGGATGACATTGCAGGCGCGGCCTGCAAGCGCCGGTGTTATGGCCAGCCATATGCGCGAGTTTGAGACAATCCGTGATTTCTTTACTTCGGCGACGATGACGGCATTGGTTGATCTGCCCTTTGCTTTTTTCTTTATTATCATTATTGCGATTATTGCGGGGCCGCTCGCGCTTATACCCCTTCTGGCTATTCCTATTGTACTCGTTGTGGGATGGTTTTTGCAAAAGCCGATGGAGCGTATTACCAAGGAATCCATGATGGAAAGCGCGCTTAAGAATGCGCTCCTTTTTGAAACTATCACGGGATTGGAGACGATTAAAACGCAGGCCGCCGAAGGGCATGTACAGCGGCGCTGGGAGGAACTGAGCGAAAAAGGGTCACGTACGTCGGTCAAACTCAAGCGCGTGGCATCTCTCGCACTTAATTTTTCCTACTATATCCAGCAGATCACGACGGTGGTGTTGGTCGTGGTGGGTGTTTATATGATTGGTGACGCGATGCTCACACAAGGCGCTTTGATTGGCGCGGTGATGCTGGTGGGGCGTGCCCTCGGCCCGCTTTCGCAGGTTGCGGGGCTTATCACGCGGTTTAACCAGAGCTGGCAATCGCTCAAGCATCTTGAAGATTTGATGAAGCGTCCGGTTGAGCGTCCGGCAGGAAAACATTTTATCACTAAGACGCGCGTTGATGGGCGCGTTGAATTCCGTGATGTCGTGTTTAAATATGAAGGTCAGACGCATCCTACGCTGAAAGGGCTTAACTTTGCCATTGAGCCGGGTGAGCATGTCGGGATTATTGGCGCAGTAGGGTCGGGGAAGACAACGCTCGCACGTCTTTTGATTAATCTTTATCAGCCAGAATCGGGTGCTATTCTTCTTGATGGCACAGATGTGCGGCAGATTGATCCGGGTGATTTGCGCCGCAGTATCGGCGCGGTTCAACAATCGCCCAATTTATTTTATGGGTCGGTGCGTGAGAATATTACCATGGGCCATGAGACTGCGCCCGAGCGCGCAGTGGTGCGCGCGGCAGAGCTTGCCGGAGTCATGGATTTTCTGCGGGAGAGCGAAAAGGGGCTTGATACCCAGATTGGGGAACGCGGTGAAGCGCTGTCGGGGGGTCAGCGTCAGGCGGTGGCGATTGCGCGTTCGCTGCTTTATGATCCGCCTGTTCTTATTCTTGATGAGCCCACGGCTTCAATGGACCCGACATCCGAGATGAAACTGCGCGAAAAACTCAAAGCGCTATCGCAAAACAAGACGACTATTCTTATTACTCACAAGGGTGCGATGCTGGAACTGGTCGATAAACTTATCCTGATGGATCGCGGCCAGATCGTGGCATATGGTCCGCGCGATGAGATTATCAAGCGGCTACAGTCGCGTGAATTTACGGCCGGAAAAGGAGGCGCTTCATGAGCCGGAAATCACCTATCAAGAATGCTCCGCCTCAACAAGCTTCGGGTCCTGAGGGGAATGATCTCAATATCAACAATCCTGATGACTGGAATCTTGTGCATGGTAGTTGGTTTAAAACCCAGCGTGAGCGGATGGAAGCCCATGCCGATCGTTACTTCATGGCGGATGATGAAATACCGCTCAGCCGTCATTTGATTTTGGTAACGGTTTTTATTTTCTTTGTAGTGTTTGTGTTGTGGGCATCTTTTGCCACTCTTGATGAAACGGCGCGCGGGGAAGGTCAGATTGTTCCGGCAGGCGATGTCCAGATTATCCAAAATCTTGAGGGCGGTATTGTCGAAGAATTTTTGGTGCTTGAAGGCGGCATGGTCAAGAAGGATCAGGTCATTTTGCGGCTCAAGGATGTAGGCGCGCAGTCCGATCTCGGAGCCAATCAAGCACGTTATCTGGGGTTGCTCGCGTCTATCACGCGGCTTCAGGCCGAAGTTGATGGAAAATTGACCGTGGAGTTCCCTGAGGAAGTCGTCAAGAAAGTCCCACAAAGTGTGTCGGAGGAGCTTAATGCTTTCCGTACCAATAAGGATAAAAGACAAGGCCAGCTTTTGGTGCTTGAACAGCAGCTTTCACAGCGCCGTCAAGAAGTGAATGAACTCACCACCAAATCGCGCGATCTTGCATCGGTTATTCGGCTTTCCAAAGAAGAAAAAGCCATGACCGAGCCGTTGGTTGCCAAAGGTTCGGCGCCAAAAATGGAGCTTTTGCAACTCGAACGCGCTATCCGCGAAAAACAGACAGAGCTTAACGGCGTGTTTGAGGCTATTCCGCGTGCCAAATCTGCTATTGGTGAAGCCGAGGCACGTATTGCGGAGCTTAAAATGACTGCGGTGGCCGATGCGCAAACCGAGCTTTCAACAAAGATGATCGAGATGAATACACTTAAGGAAACGCTCGGGGCGCTCAAAGATAAGAAAGATCGTACCGATGTGCGTTCGCCGGTTAACGGCACGATCAAAGATTATAAAATCAGTACGGTCGGTGGTGTTGTCAAACCCGGTGACCCGATTGCCGAGATTGTTCCGATGGATGATTCGCTGCTCGTTGAAGTTAAAATTAAGCCATCTGATATTGCGCGGCTCCGACCCAAAATGCCCGCGATGGTCAAAATCACTGCCTATGATTTTACTATTTATGGCGGGCTTAAGGGTGAGGTGGTTGATATTTCTGCCGATACGATCAAGAATGACAAGGGCGAGAGTTTTTACCGCATCAAGGTACGCACCTTTGAAAATGCATTGCGGCGCAAGGGTGAAGATTTGCCGATTATCCCAGGGATGATTGCAACGGTGGATATCCAGACCGGTAAAAAGACTGTCATGGAATATTTGCTTAAACCGTTTCTCAAAACTGTCCAGAATTCTATGAACGAGAAGTAGTGCCTTATGCCTTACGATCATCCTGCGTCCCGTCTTGCGGTTGTTGATATTGGTTCCAACTCGGTGCGGATGGTGATCTACGACATCTCGCATAACCCGCCTATTCAGGTGTTTAATGAGAAAGTTTTTTGCGCGCTTGGACGTGATCTGGGACGCACGGGGATGCTTAGTCCTGAGGGAAAACGTGAAGCGCTTAAAGCCCTTAAGGCCTACACACTTATTACCGATATTCAAAAAATCCCACATGGGCAATTGATTGCGGTGGGTACGGCGGCACTGCGGGATGCAGGGGACGGGCGCGAATTTATTAATGAAGTCTATAAACAGACGGGTCTTAAGATCCGCATTATTAGTGGTGATGAGGAAGCGCGTTACGCTGCGCATGGCGTGATGATGTTTGCGCCGGATGC
The DNA here is from genome assembly GCA_041674725.1 of Pseudobdellovibrionaceae bacterium. GTDB lineage: Bacteria > Pseudomonadota > Alphaproteobacteria > Micavibrionales > Micavibrionaceae > UBA1573. The sequence goes on from JBAYVC010000006.1 coordinate 24,775, forward strand.
CGACGGGGTGGCGGCTGATTTCGGTGGTGGATCTTTGGAGTTTGCGCGTGTATCGAAACACCAGATTCTGGATACGACCAGCTTGCCGCTTGGGGCCTATCGGGTAGAAGCGCATGGTGAGAAAGCCGATGAGATTATTGCGCAGGCGTGCCACGATGTTTTTGACCGTTTTGGGAACTGCACCGCTCTTTATGCTATTGGTGGTTCGTGGCGGGCGCTGGCTGGGGCTTATATGATTGGCATTGGTGAACAGCATCCACTACAGGGTTATCGCGTGAACAGTCAGGCGATGGCTGATTTTTGTGCCAAGATTGCCTTTATGGACGTTGAGCTTATTCGCCAAATGTTTCGTATGGAAGGGCACCGTGCAGCGTTAGCTCCCGTGGCAGCCAAGACTTTGGCCAGCGTACTTAATACATTGAAGCCACAGTATTTTGTAGTGTCGCTGGCCGGTGTTCGTGATGGATTGGTGCATGAATATCTTTCCTTAAAAGGCAAAAAAGTTTAGAATTGTGTGATGAATACAGCCGAACCTCCCTTTCGTGATGCTGACACCTCGTCCGACTATGCGTCGGTGGCTGATGAGGTTGATCCTGCTCTTGCCACTTCCTCTGAAAACGAAGAGCAAGATAGTGATGACGAAGATGATTCGGATGAGGGCAAGGGTGGCAAGTCAGGCGGAAAAAGTCCTAAATCCCGTAAGGATTATGATGTCGTTCTTGATCCCTTGTTTTCCTTTGATATGGAGGAACTTCCGTTTGAGGAATCCCTTCTGAAAAAAGTTGGCCTTTTAATGGTGGCTCCGTTTAGTGGCCTTGTGCCCGGGGCGTCGGCCCTGGCGTCCGAGAATGATTTAAGCCGCAAACTTTTTATGGGCAATCTGGGACTGCAAAGTAGTGAATTCAGCCGTGATTTGCTGGCTGATCCCGATATGATTAAAAAACTGGATGAAAAGCAGCGCGCACAGATGCAGCGCGAGGGGATTGAACATCCTGATTCGGTAGCGGCGGCAGGCGCGGCGGCTATTGCTTTGGCTGCGATGGCGCTTACCCGTTCGGACGAAAGCGCTGCTAAAGCGCGTGAGATACAGCAGAATAAAGCGCAAAAAGATGCGGTTAAAACAGACCTCTCTAGTCGCGTGGATGATGACAAATCTTCTATAAAGGAAGTGATGCCATCCGAAAATGTTTATGCGGATATGGGACATGACGGAGAGACACTCTTCTCGCCGGATAATTGGGATGACATTGACGATTTCATCCATGCTGGGGATGCTGACTCGTCGGCGCAGATGAGTTATGCCGATATTGTTGAGAATGAAGATGTGGAGGCGTCACGTCCCATGCTGGCAGGCCGTGTGGTGGATGCTGATTTTAGCTTACAGCGCGTGTTTGAAGTTGCAGCTATAGCCCTACAGGCTTCAGCCCAAACGGTTGCGCTTGAGCAGCAGATTGATTTTACTCCTAAAAATCAGGGCCCTTCCCGCTAGTTAGCCTATTTTATCTTCTTCTTATTCAAAATATATGTGGTTATATAGAATTTAGCCCTCTCGTAAGGAGGGCTTCTGTGCTTTGCAGCACATGATGTTTTTGACAATCACCCCCAAAAGACGTGATAATAAAGTATAAGTTTTTCGTCACGGGGAGGTATTTTATGTCGCGCGAGTTGAAGGCAGCGTTAACGGTTCTAGGGTTAACCGCTATTTGGGGAAGTGTTTTTTTGATTAATGTGCTTCAGTAAAAGCACTGGTTTGGTGTTATTTACATATTTTTATATGTGCAAGAAAAAGCCGGAAACCATGGGTCTCCGGCTTTTTGATTTTCGAGGGATTAGCCTCTATTTTTTCGTGTCTTTAAGGGCTGCACCCAAAATATCACCGAGCGATGCGCCTGATTCGGTAGAACCGAAGGCTGCCATAGCTTCTTTGTCTTCATCGATTTCGCGTTGCTTGATCGAGAGGGTTACGGTGTTTTTCTTGGAATCGACGGTCAGGATTTTCGCATCGACTTTCTCACCTACTGCAAAGCGATCTGGGCGTTGCTCAGAACGTTCACGAGAGAGGTCAGCACGTTTGATCGAACCTTTGACGTTTTCATTGACCGACACTTCGATGCCTTTGTCGTTGATCTCGGTAACGGTACAGGTAACAACCTGACCTTTGGCGAGACCAGACATAGCACCTGCAACAGGGTTTTCACCGAGTTGCTTAATGCCGAGGGCAATGCGTTCTTTGGCGGCATCGATGTCCAGAATACGCACTTTGACGGTGTCGCCTTTTGTATAGGCTTTCAGAGCGTCTTCAGTAGCATCTTCCCATGATACGTCCGAAAGGTGAACCATACCGTCGATATCGCCTGGCATACCCACGAACAGACCGAATTCGGTAATGTTGCGGATTTCACCGTCCAGATCCTCACCCACCTTGTGGTTTGCAGCAAACGCGTTCCAAGGATTTTCCTGGGTTTGTTTGATGCCGAGGGAGATGCGGCGTTTTTCCATGTCGATGTCGAGCACCTGAACAGAAACTTCCTGACCGGAGGTCACGATTTTGTTCGGGTGAACGTTTTTCTTGGTCCATGACATTTCTGAAACGTGAACGAGACCTTCCACACCGGCTTCAAGCTCAACAAAAGCACCGTAGTCGGTGATGTTGGTGATTTTACCGGAGGTGCGTTGACCGATCGTGTATTTCTGGCTGGCTTCGATCCATGGATCGGATTCCAGCTGTTTCATACCGAGGGAAATACGCTGATTCTCTTCGTTGTAGCGAATGATCTGAACTTCGATCGACTGGCCTACCGAGAGAACTTCGGAAGGATGGTTGACGCGTTTCCATGAGATGTCGGTAACGTGGAGGAGACCATCCACACCGCCCAAATCAATAAAGGCACCGTAGTCGGTGATGTTTTTAACAACACCATTGACGATAGAACCTTCACGGAGTTGACCCATGAGTTCCGAGCGTGCCTCTTCGCGGCTCTCTTCGAGAACTGCGCGGCGTGACACGACAATGTTTCCGCGTTGACGGTCCATTTTCAGGATCATGAACGGTTGTGGAGTGCCCATGAGCGGAGAGACGTCGCGTACAGGACGGATATCAACTTGTGAACCCGGCAAGAAGGCAACGGCACCACCGAGATCAACGGTAAATCCGCCTTTAACGCGCGAGAAGATAATCCCTGTAACGCGTTCTTTGGCTTCATGGTTTTTCTCGAGAACAACCCAGACTTCCTCGCGGCGCGCTTTTTCACGGGAGAGTACGGTGTAACCATCACGGTCTTCCATACGTTCCACATATACTTCAACAGTATCGCCGGCACGGATTTCGGGGTCTTGACCGGGCATGCTGAACTCGCGTTTGGGAACGCGTCCTTCAGATTTAAGACCGACATCAACTACTACTGTATCATCAGTAACAGCGACGACGCGTCCTTTGACAACTTGTCCGGTTAGTTTTGTTTGCTTAGAGAGTGTTCCGTTAAGAAGAGCTGCAAACTCTACTGATTCTTCACGGTCGATAATATTGGCTGCTGCGTGTGCCATGACGTTATTTCCTCTTCGGAGATAAGATGTGCCCAAACGCCAGAGGATAAGGTCAGAGTTCGGGCAATAAGGCCGATTCCAAGCTTTCGTACCGCTAGGGCAGGCGGATTCATACAGGAGAGAAGGGGCGTTTGCAAGCAATTCCCGCGTTTAGTGTTTGACATAATTTTAGTAAAGGCGTTAGAATGGACACGGGTTTTGGGTGTGCCATGACTAATGATGCAACATTTTTACCGCCTGCTTCCGATGCGCATGATGTGCAGCCTGCGGCGCGGGGAATTTTTGAGCGTATTTTGCTCACCCGCCGGTCGCTTTGTTCACCGCAGCCGGTCATAGTCCTGATGGGGGAGGATCATACCAAACCGTCCCATAAATTGTTGCATCAGGCGGTGATGGCGCTGTGCCACCAACATGGTCTATCTGTTTCCTACCATTTTGAGCATGAACATAATGTGGCGGCGCGGCTTTTGCGGTCGCGCGCGGGGGTGGCCTTGGGGCCAGTGCAGGAGGAGCGTTTTGCGGCGCGCGATGTGCAGGGGGCTTTGGCGCTTAAGACCACCATGCTTTATGAACCCTTTCGCTATGCCACGCGCAGCTATGAGAATTTATTCGGGTTTTGTCTGGATGAAGGCGTTCGCACGGTTTTTATCGATGCCGCGAAAACTCCGGCGGTAGGGCTTAATGGCCGGAAAAACCTTAATTTACGCGATGCGCGTACGCATCAGGCGGCGGAGCAGTTTCTGGGCCGCCCGTGCGCTTTGACCGAGGAGATTTGTGCTGAATCCCCTGACGGGATGGCGATACGTAACCAGATGATGGTGGCTGCCTCTCTGCGTGATGCGGCACAGAATCCACGGGATGTGGTGGCGGTGCATTGCGGGTATCATCATTTACTTGGCGATCAGCGGGACGGGTTTTTATATGATACCAGTTTGATGGCTCTTTTCTCGCAGCAAAGCGACGCAGTATTGGCTGTCTTTCCCCAAGAAGACGGATGTTTTTCACATCATCCGCCAGATGCACACGTAAAGGGAGGGCTTGCGAAGACTCTTGTTGCGCGGGGTTTATCACAGGCTGGTTTTATGAGTGGAGAAGAGGGCGAGGGCGCAGAAATTATCGATATTTGTGCCGCCTCTGGTGATTTGGTGTCTTTGCATGATGTGCGCTCCCGCTTTGCGCAGTGGCGGCGCGAACTTCCGCACGCTGTGCAGGGTCTTCTTAAAAAAGAGCTCTAGGCGATTTTGTTGCGCACGATACTGAGGGCTTTCTCAAAGGCTTCATCGGCGTTAATGGAGGATGTATCAAGAATAACCGCATCGGCTGCGGGCTTGAGCGGGGCGGTGGTGCGGCTGGCATCACGGGCGTCACGTTCCTGCATATCCAGAAGCACATCATCATAGGTGGTGGTGATTCCTTTGGCTCCGAGCTCTCTAAAGCGACGCTCAGCCCGGGTTTCTGTACCCGCTGTTACAAAAAATTTGATTGTTGCGAACGGGCAAACAACGGTGCCGATGTCGCGTCCGTCAAGGACGGCGCCCTGATGGGGTGGAACTCCGTGCTTGAGTGGGGGGTGATGGGCAAAATTGCGCTGGGTTTCAAGGAGAACTTCGCGCATAGCCGGAAATTGTGAGGAGCGTGAAGTGGCGTCGGCAACTTTATCTGTCCGGAGGAGAGGATTTTCCAGCATCTCCCAATTAAGGTGATCGCGGATATAGAGGGCGGCTTCAAGGGCGTCTTTGGGGTCGTCCGGATTGCCTTTTATGTCCAAAATATGTTTAGCGGTCAGGCGGTATAAGGCACCAGTATCCAAATGGGCGAGGTGAAGCTGGTCAGCCAGACGGCGGGCGAGGGTGCCTTTGCCGCTTGCTGCGGGGCCGTCAACGGCGATGATGATGTGCGTGCTCATATCCTCTTTTCTAGAGGTTCGATCGGGTATTGGCAAGAGATGTGCGGTGCAGAATCTTACGGGCGTTGACGATTCCCCGAATTTCGTGATTTATTGATCGTTTAGGGAGGTGCTTTGCGGCGCCAGATAAATAATAAAAGAGAATAAGAATGAGAAGCAAAGCTTTCATTATTGTTGCAACAGCAGGACTTTGTGCGGCCCAGTTTTCCGAGGCCGCCCCCCATCACCGCTCCAAGAAAAAGCCGATTGCCGAAGCAACGCCACTTTGCCACTTTGCGGCAGAGGCAAGTTCGAAACAACATGTGTGGACATGGCCTAGCGCTCTTTTGTTTGCGCGGGTTGTTAAAGAAGAACCTCATGATTCCAAACTAGATATTCTTGACCGCAGCGCAAATATAGATGCTGCGGTTCCTATCGCATCGCTTGCCAAAAATATGACGGCCTATCTGGTCTTTGAGGCGCTTGAGAAAGGTGATCTCAAGCCTGACACCTTAATTCCCATCAATCCGGCGCACCGTTGTTTGAAAGATAATGCTTTTGCGGCGGCGGTGTTACCGCGTGGCCTCGATCATATTACTGTGGCTGAAGCTCTGACACTTTTGCTGCGGCAATCGAATAATACCATGGCGCTTGTTTTGGCTGATGCGGTGGCAGGAGATGCCGAAAAATTTACGGTCTTGATGAACAAGATGGCGCATAAATGGGGTATGGATAAAACACGCTTTCAAAATCCACACGGGCTTCCGCAAGGTGATCGCACAGGCGAATACTCTACGGCGCGTGATCTTGCGACGATGGGCGCTCATTTGCTGCATTATGAAGATAATTTTCGCACCTATAGTCATGAAGCGCTTAAAGTTGCAGGTAAGCAAGTAGGAGAGAAAGCCTCCGCGCCCAAGGATTTCCTGCGCTCGGTCGGCGCTGTTTTCAAAACAGCCACGATTAGCGGATGTCATTCCCTTATGACGTTCTTTAATGTAGGGGATGAAAAATATCTGGCGCTTAATCTATGTTCTTCGCAAAATCGCTACAGTGCCGTGATTGACTTTGTGAAAGAACGCCTCACCTCAAAGCAGGAAGTAGTGGGATCATCACCAGCAGTCATGCAGGTTACACGGCAGACTGATGGGATTCGATTAGGACCCCCAGATCCGTCATAAGTTCAATAAAATTGGGGAAGCTGGTGAGGATGGGTCTTGCATCATCGATTGCAATCGGTTCGTCTGTTACTGTGCCGAGGACAAGAAAGCTCATGGCAATGCGGTGATCGAGAGCGGTTTCAATGTAGGCGCCGCCTTTTGGGGGTTTTCCGGTGCCGTGAATTTTGAGCCAGTCTTCCCCCATTTCCAAATTGACGCCACAAGCTTTAAGGCCGTTGGCTACCATCAACAGGCGGTCACTTTCCTTGACGCGTAGTTCTGCAAGGTCGGTCATAACGGTTGTTCCTTCGGCGCAGGTGGCAGCCATGGCGAGGATGGGAAATTCATCAATCATGCTTGGAACACGTTCGGGTGGAACATTCACACCTTTGAGCGGACGCGTTGATTTTACAACCAAGGTGGCGACGGGTTCACCAGCATCAATTATCTTGTTTTCGAAGGTGATGTCCGCGCCCATTTCGATCAGGGTATCATAAAGGCCAATGCGGCGCGGGTTGATGCCTACGCGGGGCAGGCGGATGGATGATCCAGCATTAATAAGGGCAGCTACGACCGGAAAGGCCGCGGAGCTTGGGTCGGCGGGGACATCGACTGCGCAGCCAAGCATTGGTTGTCCGCCGCGCACTGAGATAGCGTTATCGCCTTCTTCGGTTTTGGTGATGTCAACTTCAACACCGAAATGGCGCAGCATATTTTCGCTATGGTCGCGGGTAGGTTTTGTTTCAATTACGGTGGTGGTGCCGCGGGCATTGAGGCCTGCGAGCAAAATGGCAGATTTGACCTGCGCCGAGGCTACGGGGAGCTCATAGGTGATGGGTTGCAGGTCGCCTGTGCCGCGCATGGCAAAGGGGGGCTTTCCTCCACTTCGCGCGATAAAGCTCGCGCCCATTTTTTCGAGTGGGGTAATCACACGGCCCATTGGGCGTTTGATAAGAGATGCATCGCCGGTAAAGCAGGCGGTGATAGAATGGCCTGCGACAATTCCCATCAACAGGCGTGTGGATGTGCCGGAATTACCCATGTCCAAAACGGTGGATGGTTCAGTGAGGTTGCCAAGTCCTTGACCGTGGCAGCGCCAGAGTCCGTCTTCCCCTTTGATGATTTTGGCCCCCATGGCGCGCATGGCGGCGGCCGTGCACATCACGTCTTCGCCTTCTAGTAAACCTGAAATTAGGGTTTCGCCCTGCGCCATCGCACCAAACATCAAAGCGCGGTGAGAGATGGATTTGTCACCGGGAACACGTACCGTGCCGCTTAAGGGCGTTGTACCTTTGCGTGATTGTAAAACTGTGGTGTTGATTAGGAGGTGAATGTCGCTTTTCATGGTTTGTGGCCTTTCCGCCTTACAATAACGTGCCTGCCCTGATCAGTAAATGCCGTTAAAATCGTCTTTACCTTGAGCGGGGCTTTGAGTTGGCTCGGGGGTTGGTGCAGGATTGGGTGCAGGTTTTCTTTGCTGTTCCGGCGAGGTTATTTGTTGCGCACTGGCATCAGTGTTTGGTGCTGAATCCGGTGTTTGTGCAGGTTGCGGTACACTGTTTTCCGGTACGGCACCCTCCCCTTGCAAAGTATTGGGGTCTGCAGCTTCAGGGGGGGGGAGTTCTTCTGGATCTTTGCCAAGGCAGTCAATCAACCATATATCATAAACCGGATGATCCATGCCCGAGAGGGCTGGTGATGAAGAGAAAGTCCAGCCCGAGAAAATCCAGCGTGATTTTTGTTGTACAGGATCAACTTCCCAAATTTGCAAAAAAGCGGCTGCTTCTTGTTTTTCAACAGGAGGAGGCTTACGGCAGGATTGAATTTTGATATAGATTTCGCCGAATTTCAGGGTTGAGCCTATGGCGGCATCAAAAGTTACTGTGCGCGCTGTTACCTTGTCGAGAGCTCCCAGACGCAAAGAAGGATATTCTTCCCACTCCAAAGCGTGGGCTTGGGGGAGGGGTGTCATGACAAGAAGCGCTCCCGCTAGAAACGCGTGGAGAGCCGGACGAATCATGGTGCATATGGCTCGTCGGGAGCTAATGTTTCTGACGGAGAAGTTTCGGCGGGATTATCTGTTTTGTCTGCCGGAAGATCGGCTGGTGTGGTCGCGGGTTCAGGTGGGGGTGGTGGATTTCCGCCTTTGCTTGTGGCTGAAAAAATAAATTTACCGAGCAAATCCTCGAGGTTTTGTGGAGCCTGCGTGTATTCAATTTGGCCGTTATTTTCAAGGAAAATTTCGGAACTACCAGGTTGAATATCCATGTATTTGCCACCTAAGAGACTTTGGCTACTGATTTGCGCGGTGGCATCATCAGTGATTTGGATGTCGTCGCCAATTTCCATGGTGACATGGGCAAGATAGGATTCGGGGCTGAGAGAAATATTCTTGATTTGGCCTACTTTTACACCGCTGATCTGGACAGGGTCTCCGATCTGAAGGCCGCCGATATTGGAAAAGTCAGCTGAAACGCTATAGCCGTCCACTTCGGCAATGTCGCCGCTGCTGTAGCTGAAGACCAAAAATATGGCGGCGCCGACAAGGACGAGGGCTCCCAAAACCGTTTCAATGATATTTCTGGACATCTGATGTCTCTCCGGTTGTTTGGTGTTAGGCGATGTGACTTTTTACTCCCGCCGCAGCTTGCGGTGGAGTCCACGCTTCGTAGTCGCCTGTGGCTTTATCTCGCTGGTTTCCGGCGAGCAAGTGGCCCGGTGGGTGATAGGCTGCTGTTGTACCGGTCAGGTTGGCCTGTGCCGATTTTTGCCATGGGCGGCGGTAAGACGAGGTGCCTTCAGCCGGAATGGCGTTCGTTTGATAATGCAACCAGCCATGCCATTCAGGTGGCACGGTACTTGGTTCGGCTTCTCCGCTATACATGACCCAGCGGCGTGGGTGGGTGTAACCTTTGCGCGCTTTGGCTTCATAGTAGATATTGCCCAGCGAATCCGTGCCAATCTTTTTAGCTCCAGTCATGATGGTGACAAACCAGATATGAACAGGGGAAAGTGCCCCGAGAATTTTAAAAATAAACTTCAAAAGTGCCATTGTTTGCAATCCTTTTAGACCTTAGAGTTAGAGCGCAGAATCACTTCAAAATCAAGACGTAAAGAGGAAAAACAATGCCAACCCCCGAAACACGCCTTGCGGCACTTGGATTAAACCTTCCGGCTGCTGCGGTGGCTGCTGCCAATTATGTTCCCTTTGTTATGTCTGGGACAATGCTTTATGTCGCGGGGCAAATTCCCTTTCTGGATGGGGTAAAAGGACATATCGGGCGGCTCGGGACTGATTTTTCCATAGAACAGGGTCAGAAGGCGGCACAAGCTTGTGCCCTGAATATTCTAGCTCAGGTTAAAGCGGCTGTAGGTGGTGATTGGTCGCGTGTGGTGCGTTGTGTAAAGCTGGGTGGTTTCGTCAATGCTGTTCCCGAGTTTGACCAACATCCGGCGGTAGTTAATGGTGCATCCGAACTTATTGTGGTTGCGCTGGGCGAATCTGGTCGTCATGCCCGTTTTGCGGTTGGTGTGTCCAATCTGCCCTTTGGTGTGGCCGTTGAAGTTGACGCCGTTTTTGAAATTGCACCCGCTTAACCGTTAATTCTGGTTTTAAAGCTAGTGATGGCATGTTCCAGCCGTCCCGTCTGGGCACCGAGGCTCTGGGCGGATTGGAGAACATCTTGCGCAATATGCTCCATGTTTTCCGATGTTTGCTTTATCCCCTGAATGGAATGTCCGATTTCCGATGTGTTTTGGAAGACCTTGTTAATACTTTGGGTGATCTCGTGACTGGCGGCGCTTTGTTCTTCAATAGCGGCGGAAATGGCGGTGGAAATGGCACTGATATGGGATACGGTTGCCGAAATACCCTGAATGTCAGAGACCACTTGTGTAGTTGTTCCCTGCACACCACCGACCTGATTTTCGATGTCGTTGGTGGCGCGGGCGGTTTTGTCGGCGAGCAATTTTACTTCATTGGCAACGACGGCAAATCCTTTCCCAGCTTCGCCTGCGCGGGCGGCTTCAATCGTGGCGTTGAGCGCTAGAAGGTTGGTTTGCTCGGCAATCTGTTTGATGACTGTGGTGACATCGCCAATTTCCTGTGTTGCGCTTTGCAATGATTTGACCGCATCGTCGGTTTCTTTGCTGCGCTCAAGTGCTTGGTCGGTGGTTCGTGCTGCTTCGGCTGTCCTTTGGGCAATTTCACTGATGGAAATGTTCATCTCTTCCGAGGCTGTGGCTACAATTTCGACGTTACGTTCTGTGCTTTGTGATTGTGCCATGACTTCATTGACACTGAAGTTATTTTTTGAAGCGAGTTCAGATGCTTGCTGCGCAATATGATTCATTTGATGCGCTGCATTTTTGATGGTGGTGATGATGCTGCTTAAATCGCCGTCAATAATAGCATTAAGGGGGGTAACTACCAGTTTACGCAGCGCTGTAAACACGGCAAAGGAGGCGGCAAGAATGATGATAAAGGCGGCAAGAATTTGGCCAGTTATCATAGTTGTCACAAGAGATTTAATGTCACTCATGTCCCAGATCAGGGCCATATAACCAATCGTCTCGCCATTTTCTGTTCCTTCCGCCTGTACAGGGGTGAGGGCGATCAAGGTGTTTTTTTCTTCGTAGGTGTTCAGGATTTTAGGGTGTTCCGCCAGTTTTATGCCAAGAGCCTTGAAGTCGATGGGTTTTGCAGCGCTTTTTTGCTGGCGTAGAATTTCGGTACCATCGGCTGCAATAGCCAACATTCCGATTAAATTGTCGTTGTCGCCTTTACTCAGAGAGAGAAAGGTTTTTTCGAGAATAGCCGGTTTTTTCCACTTGATAGCGCCCGATGACTGGAGGGCCACGATCTCGCTGCTGTTGCCAAAGTCGGTATGGGAAATTTTTGTTAGGGCCGATTGCAGTGTAAAAATCTGAATGAGGGTGGCTATAGCGATGAGAACAGCAACCACGCACACCAGAAGTCTTAGAATGCGTGCGGTCATACTTTTATCGAAAAAATTCATCGCTATAGCCCTTTGGTTTTGGATGCTTATTTCAGTTTGTCGGCGTTAAGGCCTACGGTTACTGCGCCGATAGGGGTTGTACCATCGGTCAGAGTGAAACTGAGTTGCTGCGAGTAGGCTTGAGTTGATTCATCCATTTCCACCTCGCCCAAGGAGATCGCATCAGGGCCAACGACAAAAGTTTTGGTAAATTTATCTTCATCGCCTTGCCAGTAGTCGGATGTTTTATCACTTTGAATAACGTTGAGGCCTTTAGCGTCCATTACGAAAATTTCCGTGTAGAGACCATCGCTATCCGCCACAACTTTTTTGAGGGTTTCAGAGCCGGGGGCTTTGAGAACACCATCAATTAGGGCCGTGTCATCGGCTTTCCATTTGGCATCAAGTTCGTCAATTTTGGCTTGGTCGTAGCTGGATGTGGTTTCGTTTTGTTTTTTAACGGCATCGATAACTTCAGGTGATGTGGCCCATGTAGAGATTTTTTCGGCAATGAGCTGTTTTGCTGCAGCTTCATCGAAAGCGAAAGAGGGCTGAACTAGTCCTGTAGTCAGGAGCAGTGCAAGAGATAAGGTTATGGCGCGCATAAGGAATCCTTTCTGGAGAGTGATTGTTTTGGGATAATTAGTTTTGGTACTCAGTGACGCACAAATTAGCCACTAATCCGTGTGTGGTGCACGGGTCAGCTGAGGCGTCACTTTATACCAAATGCAGATTTTCTCATATAAAAATGTAAAGATTACTTATTGCGGTGGGTGTTTATAAAAATATTTATATGATGTTGTCATATTTTTACTTGATCTTGCTTTGAGTTATACGTTACCATTTAAGAATGTTATTGACCGCTTCACGCTCTTTGTTTGTGATGACTGCAGCCGCCGCTGCAGCGTGCGCGTGCGCGGCGGGCTAGCCCCGCATCTTTTCGCTACCTCCCCCACATCAGTGCATGGCACCCCGCAAAAAACTTATAAACAGCTCATAGAGGAGCGTATTTTCATTATGTTAATCCAATTTCCATCGTCCGGTGTGTCCGGTTCTCCCTCTCATGTTCCATCGTCCCATTCGCAGGACGAGCCGCGCAGTCCTTACCGCAATTGTTTTAAGACCATGGGCAAAAACGTTGCTGCTGATCTTTTACGGTACGGGAAGTCGAAATCCGGCGTTATTTCATTGGCGCAAGGCGAAGGGACTCTCCCGACGCCTTCTTTTATATGCGAGGCGGTGACGAAATCGCTGTCCGAGGGCAAGACATTCTATAGCGCGGGGGCTGGTTTGACGGAGCTGCGTGAGGAAATTGCAGCCTATCATCAGCGTGTGTATGGCACCGATATTTCTTTAAACCGTATTACGGTGACAAGTTCAGGCACCAATGCCGTTCATCTGGCGTTGCTCTCAATCCTTGAAGAAGGGGATGATGTGGTGGCGGTGACACCGATCTGGAAAAACTTGATTGGTATTACCGAACTTGCAGGCGGCCACATCCACGAAATACCGATGGAGCTGCAGAACGGACAATGGACACTTGATCTTGAGCGGCTTTTTGCGGCCTGTACCCCCAAAACCCGTGCGATTATGATTGTTTCGCCCAATAATCCGACGGGCTGGGTGATGGGCCTTGATGATATCCGCAAGGTGATGGATTTTGCACGGGTGCGTGGGCTTTGGGTTATTGCCGATGAGGTTTATGGCCGCACGACCCACCATATGGAGCGGGCCCCGAGTTTCCTTGATGTTGCGTATCCGGAAGATCGGCTTTATGTGGTGAATAGTTTCTCCAAAACATGGGCCATGACGGGCTGGCGACTTGGCTGGCTGATCGGGCCTCCGGATTCAGAGGATAAGGTTCGCGATCTTGTCCTTTATGAGAATATGGGGCCGCCGACCTTTTCGCAACATGCGGGGATTGTTGCGCTGCGCGAGGGGGAAGGGTTTTTGGTTGAGCAAAAGAAACGCTGGATGGAAAATCAGGAATTGGTGCGTACATCCCTTGTATCTTTGCCCAAAGTTGAACTTGCCCATACCGATTCAGCCTTTTATGCGTTTTTCCGTGTGGTTGGAGAAGAGGATTCTTTTACCCTCGCCCGCACCTTGATTGATGAAGCTGGCGTTTCGCTTGCGCCGGGGGGGGCTTTTGGCAAGGGGTTTAATGATTATCTGCGCCTGTGCTTTGCGGCATCGCCCGAGGTTGTGTTCGAGGCGATGCGCCGGCTTGAACCGTTTTTACGCTAGGGCTTAGGCGGGTTTGCGGTCAAGGGTCAGGCAGGTAAAGGGAATAGGTTCCTCAGGGTGAGGAACCCGTTCCGTGATGACCCAGTCCTTTTCATCAAAATCTGGAAAGAAGGCATCACCGCCCTCAACATTAAGGTCGATTTCGGTCAGGTACATGCGGTCAACAAAGGGTAGGGCTTGCGCGTAGATGTTAGCGCCGCCAATCACCATTAGTTCTTGCTGGGGGTAAGTTGTGCGTGCCAAGTCAATGGCCTCGGTCAGGCTTTGGCAAATAGTTACGCGGTCATGGTCGTAGGTGAAGCCGTTTCGGGTGATTACGAAATGAGGGCGTCCGGGCAGAGGTTCACCTCTACGAGAGAGGATCGATTCAAAGGTCAGGCGGCCCATAATCACCGGTTTTCCACGGGTGACGCTGCGAAAATGCTCCAAATCCTTGGGAATATCCCACGGCAGGTTATTGTCCTTGCCAATAACGTGGCCACGGGCGAAAGCGGCAATGAGGGAAAGTCGCTGATCCATGCCCCCTCTTAACGGGAAAAGAAGCAAAAGGCGAGAAAAAAATAAAATTCGGCTGTGTTATAGGCTTGTTATCTGGCCCAAGTTTTTTATAGTCATGCCATGAAGTTTTTATGCTCCCTTTTTATGTTTTTGATGTTTTTTACGCTCCCGCTTGCTGCGCAGGCAGGGCCTTTGCCAGTGCTTCAGGCGTCAGAGATTGAAAAACCTCTCACCAAGGGGGATGTAAGGCAGCTGATTGATACCCTCCAGAATGACAAAAGCCGCAAGGATTTGATTTCCAGTCTCAAAGTTTTGGCGAGCAGCAGTGCTGAAGATGCGGCTATTCTTCCTGCCGAACCTGAGCCGGAAATTTTGCCGCCCTTAGCCGAACAGATCGGAGTCAAGGAGACGGTTGATGTGGCGATGTCCTCTTACGACAAGTTTCTCAATAAGTACAAGCTTTCCTCCTCGCTTGTTAATCAAGCGGTAGGGTCGGTGATTGTGCTGATTTTTTCGGCCTTGGTCATTGTGATTGTCCAGAGATTGCTGCGCAAGGCCGTTAAAATTATCTCAACTTTTACTGAAAAGCGTGGGCTTTATTCGCGGCGTTTTGATAGCTACGCAAGGGCGTGCCGCTGGATTGTACGAATGTTCATCGTGGGCCTTGCCGTCTATACGCTGGGTAAAATCTGGGATATTGGCTTTATTGATAAAGTAGCCGACAGCGACTTGTTTGCAACGTTCTTGTCGTCTTTTATCACTATTATTCTGGTAGCGGTGGTGGCGGCAATTTTGTGGGAAATTGTCGGTCTGATGATTGCCTATTCGCTCCATAAAGCTGATGATGCGAATAACACCCGTATCCAAACCTTGCTGCCGATTGTGCGCAATATTTTGCTCACGGTGTTCGGGGTTTTGTTTGGACTCGTGCTGCTTTCTGAAATCGGGGTAAATATTGCGCCGTTGATGGCGGGTGCCGGTGTTATCGGCGTGGCGATCGGTTTTGGCGCGCAAACTTTGGTCAAAGATTTTATCACCGGCTTTATTATTGTTTTGGAAGATAATATGCGGGTGGGGGATGTGGTGGCGATTGCCGGTAATACGGGGGTGGTTGAAAAAATCACGCTGCGCAAGGTTCAGCTGCGTGATTTGGCGGGCACAGTTTATACCATCCCTTATAGCGAGATTACCATCATTCAGAACCTGACCAAGGATTTCAGCTTTTATACGCTGGATATTGGCGTTGCCTATAACGAAAGCACTGACCGTGTCTTGAGTGTCCTGCGCGAGGTAGATAATGATCTCCAGAAAGATCCCGAGTTCGGGGTTTATATACTCTCGGCTCTTGAAATCTTCGGGGTTGACCGATTTGCTGATAGTTCGGTGATTATCAAGGCGCGGCTTAAGACAGCGCCCGGCAAGCAATGGCCCGTGGGCCGTGAATTTAACCGCCGCATGAAAATCGCTTTTGATGCTGCAAAAATCGAAATTCCCTTCCCGCAGCGTACCGTTACTGTGCGCCACGAAGGGGCAGCGGGGCTGGATACATTCTCACCTGCTGTTATCAACGCGGTGGTGGATTAGTCCCTTATTCAACTGTTACTGATTTGGCGAGGTTGCGCGGCTGGTCAACGTCTGTTCCTTTGGCAATTGCTGCGTGGTACGCCAGAAGCTGTACGGGCAGGGCATAGAGGATAGGACTCACAAAGGGGTGAACCTTTGTCACGCTCACTGTCCATGTGGCAATTCCTTCAAGTTTTTTGGCGCCTTCGTCATCGGTGATGAGGAGGACTTTCCCGCCACGCGCGACGGTTTCTTGAACATTTGACGCTGTCTTTTCGAACAGGGCATCGGTCGGGGCGAGGGTGACCACGGGAACTTTATCGTCAATAAGCGCAATAGGCCCGTGTTTCATTTCGCCTGCGGCGTAGCCTTCGGCATGGATGTAGGAGATTTCCTTGAGTTTGAGGGCTCCCTCTAATGCTAGAGGGTAGAGGCTGCCACGGCCGAGATAGAGCACATCACGCGCTTCGGCTATTGATTTGGCAATGGTTTCAATCTCGCGGTCATGGCTGAGGATGGTGGTAGCCAGCTGCGGCAGAGAACGGAGCTCATACGCATGTTCGGCTTCCTGCGCGGGGTTAATAACCCCTTTTGCTGCGGCAAGGCCCAAGGCAAGACACGCAAGAGTGGTGAGCTGGGTGGTGAAGGCCTTGGTGGAGGCCACGCCGATTTCAGGGCCTGCAAGGGTGTGCAGGCACAGATGGGACTCGCGTTCGATTGTGCTTTCAATGGTATTGACGATGGAGAGGCACATCTGGCGCTCGCGTTTGCAGTACCGCAGGGCTTCGAGCGTGTCGAGTGTTTCACCCGATTGGGAGACAAAGAGGGCAAGACCATCTTTAGGCATCGGGGCTTCGCGGTAGCGGAATTCGGAGGCGACATCAATTTCGCATGGGACGCGGGCGAGCGTTTCGAACCAGTATTTGGCAACCATACAGGCGTAGTAGGCTGTGCCACAGGCAATCAGGGTAATGCGCGGCGCACGTAGCAGGGCTTCGAGGACGTCATCAGGGATAGAGATATGTCCCGTGGCGGGATTGATAAACGTGTTAAGCGTATCGGCAATCACGGCGGGTTGTTCGTAAATTTCCTTGAGCATGAAGTGGCGATATTCGCCTTTACCGGTGGTGCTGCCGGATTGCGCGGTCATGCGGATGGGGCGCTCGACAGGTTTGCGTTTGCTGTTCACAATCCGCACATTATCGTTGGTGACAATGGCACGGTCACCATCTTCTAAAAAGCTGATTTTGCGGGTGAGGAACGAAAGGGCGTAGGAGTCAGACGCCACAAACATTTCACCATCGCCGTAGCCTATGGCGAGCGGTGTGCCCTGACGCGCAGCGATCAGCATGTTGTTCTCGCCGTTAAAGAGCAGTACTACCGAATAAGTGCCGCGCAGGCGGTCAAATGTTTTATGCGCGGCCATTTCAGGGTTTTCGCCTTGTTTGAGGTACATATCGACGAGGTGGGCGATGACTTCTGTGTCAGTTTCGGTCTCAAACCGGACTTGATGGGCGGCGAGTTCGTTTTTTAGCTCGGCGTAATTCTCGATAATGCCGTTATGGACGACGGCAACACGCGCGGTGGCGTGTGGGTGGGCATTGTTTTCCGAAGGTTCGCCATGGGTTGCCCAGCGTGTGTGGCCGATGCCGATTGTGCCTGTCAAAGGCTCGGCTTTGAGGCGCTCTTCAAGGTTTGAAAGTTTGCCTTTGGCACGGGCGCGTTCGATATGGTCACCGACCAGCGTGGCAATACCGGCTGAATCGTATCCGCGATATTCAAGGCGGCGCAGGCCTTCGATTAGTTCGGGGACGATATTTCGTTTTGCTACGATACCAACAATGCCGCACATGGTTACTCTCCTGTTTGTTCGAAAAATCTAGTCATGACGTTTTAGGCGCCCTTTGCCCTTGTCCTCAAGTGTTTCCTGACGCGCGCGGGCAATGGCGAGAGCGTCTTTGGGCACATTGTGGGTGAGAGTACTTCCCGCCGCTACATAGGCGCCGTCTTCAATGGTTATCGGGGCGATCAACGCGCTGTTTGATCCCACCATCACATAGTCGCCAATGATGGTTTTCGATTTGGTTTTGCCATCATAATTGACGGTGATGGCGCCGCAGCCGAAATTGCTGTGAGCCCCTAAAACGGCGTCACCGATATAACCCAGATGGTTGGCTTTGGCACCGATTTTGATGTCGGAGTTTTTCACTTCGACAAAATTGCCGATTTTAGCATCCTGCCCGATGGTGGTGCTGGGGCGCAGGCGTGCGAAGGGGCCGATAGAGGCGCCGCTTTCAATCACAGCGCCTTCGATATGGCAGAAAGCCTTGATTTCGGCGCCTGTTTTAATATGTACGGCGGGGCCGAAGACGACATTCGGGCCAATGGTAACATCGCTTTCGATGGTGGTGTCGGGAGAGAAATAGACTGTTGCAGGGTCGAGAAGTGTTACGCCCCCGTCCATAATTTCAGCGCGTTTGCGCTGTTGCCATGCGGTTTCTAATTCAGCCAGTTGGGCGCGGGAATTAACGCCGCGCAGCTCCAGATAATCGCCGCGGATAACGCCTGACGCGCGGCCAGTTTGCGCCATAATAACAGGAATATCACCCATGTAATATTCCTTTTGGGCGTTGTTATTTCGGAGTTGATTGAGGTAATCGATAAGACCTTCCCCGTCATAGACAGCCAGTCCGCTGCCTACCAGCTTTACAAGGCGCTGTTCGTCACTCGCGTCCTTTTCTTCAACTATTTCTTTGAGAGTGCCATCGGGATTTTGGAAAACGCGGCCATAGCCTGTTGGGTTGGGAGGGGCCATCGCCAGAATAGTTGTTCCAAATTTTCCTACACGATGATGATCGATCAGGGCCTTGAGTGTTGCTGGCCTGACCAGTGGTACATCACCCAGCATTACCACAACATCGCCGTTAAAATTGCCTAATTTTTCGACGGCTGTTTTGATGGCATGTCCGGTCCCTAGTTGCTGCGCTTGAATAACCGTGTCATGGGGAACTGCTACTGCGGCAACATCATCCATATCGGGGGCGATTACGGTGATAATTTTTTTAGCACCGATATGTTCGGCAGTTTGAATGATGTGGCCAATCATCGGGACACCTGCAATTTTGTGCAGGACTTTGGGCAGGTTTGATTTCATCCGCGTGCCTTTTCCGGCAGCCAGAATAATAACGGCGAGCTCGCGCGCGGGTTTTGTAGTGGGTGTGTGGTCGTTTTGGGTCATTGAAAGCGGGGCTACAGATGTACTCATGTCAAATTTGTCTCGTTCTCATTCTGACCGGATGGAGGTCTCGTACAAGTCACTAAATATTGCACTGCGTTTCAGGGTTACTTGCCCTTTTTGGGTAGTTTGGTCAGTTTTCCTGCGTTGATTTGCCGTTCTTTGTAGCTGGTGAGGTGCATAAATAAAACCCCGTAGTCGGTTTTGACCTGAATTTTAACGGGGATAAAAGGGGCTTTTGCCCCACCTGCTTCCCCAAACCAGACTTTAGGGAGAGCGCCAAGCTGGCGGCCCTGTTCCTGAATCGAGAGCCAGCCGCGGGGCTTTTTGCGCCATTTGCCTTTTTCGGGTTTAACTTCGACGGTGCAGGTGATGGCTGTTCCATCAAAGATGTTATATTTTGTTTTACTCATGTTCTCGGTTGTGCTGCCGGAAAAGAGGAGATAAAAATTACGGTCACCATCGAAGATCAGGTCTTTGCTGGCGCAGGTTTTGGTTGTTTTGAGGTTTTCCATCATGCCAAGGGTTGCGCTTAAAATATCCTTGGTGCCGATAGTCAGAGAAAGGTCGAGGTCATCGGGTGTTTTATCCTTGCCACCTTCCTCTACCTTTAATCCCTTGAAATTTCCATTCTTGTCATAAGTGTAACTTTTAATTTCGGTTTCCTTTTTCCATGTCGAGGAGGTGATGTGTTCACGGGGATGAAATTGACCGTCTTTGCTTTTCCAGCCATGGGTGGTAAAGCGCCCTTCCCATGGGGCGAGGCTCCCCAAAAGGCCGTGCGTGGCCGAAGTTAAGTCCACAATATAGGCTCCATTATCCTGACGGGTGATGGTCAAGGTCGCATCAAGCGCATGAAAGCCACTCGCATAGACGTCATAGGTGGCCACATATTCCTGAGCGGCCCAAGCCTTATGGATAGATTGTGGTACAAGCCCTGCAAAAATAAGCAGGAAACATATATAACTTTCAAAAAAGCCCTTCACAGGAAACCTGACCTTCTCTAAACATAATTAACTCTATTGTTTTGCCTTTACCTCGTCTGGATTGTCAACTGTGCAGCTTTTGCTTCAACTTTTTCTTGGCGGACTCATGATTGGGGTCACGGTCGTGATTCACGCTTTTGTGTGCGATTTTGCGTTGCGCCTCGTTGACCGTTCAACGACTCACCTTAAAGAAAAACTGGGTGCATTGTGGCGGGTTGTAACGCTGGTGGCATCGGTTTTTGTGATATGCAGTGCCTTGATGTTTGAAATCTGGCTGTGGACTTTTTTGCTTTATTTTGTTGAAAGCGAAATTTTTGAAAATATCGAGTCCGCCCTTTATTTCGCATCAGTGTGTTTTTCGACACTGGGCTTTGGCGATATTACCCTTTCGCCCGATTGGCGGGTATTATCGACGGCGCTCTCGGCTAATGGGATGTTGTTGTTTGGCTGGAGCAGTGCCTTTATCTTTGAAATTATGTATGAACTTTACCATCGCGATAATGGAGGGCGACGACGCCATGACCGATAAGACAAAAAATCCCGTTAAAGCTGTTATTGAGGCCGCATGGGATAGCCGCAGCGACATTACAACCGAAACCAATGGCGAGGTGCGCGATGCTGTGGGTGAGGTTCTGCAAAAACTTGACAGCGGCGTATTGCGTATTGCGCATAAAACACCATCAGGCTGGGTGACGGAAGAATGGCTGAAAAAAGCTGTTTTACTCTCGTTCCGTCTTAGCGCCAATCGCGCTATTCCCAACATGACTGACACGCATGGTGCGGCACGCTGGTGGGACAAGGTGCCCCTCAAAACGGCGTATTGGGGGGATGATGATTTTGTTGCAGCAAAATTTCGCGCTGTGCCTGGATGTGTGGTGCGCACGGGGGCATATATTGCGCCAAATGTGGTTTTGATGCCTTCCTTTGTGAATATCGGCGCCTATGTAGATGAGGGCACGATGATTGATACATGGGCCACGGTGGGTTCATGTGCCCAGATCGGGAAGAACTGCCATATTTCTGGCGGGGTTGGGATTGGTGGCGTGCTTGAGCCTCTACAAGCCTCTCCGGTGATTATTGAAGATAATGTATTTATAGGCGCGCGCTCGGAAGTGGCGGAGGGCGTGATTGTTGAAGAAGGTTCAGTGCTGAGTATGGGTGTTTTTCTCGGGGCTTCCACTAAAATTGTTGACCGCGCTACGGGCGAGATCTTTGTGGGCCGCGTACCAGCTTATTCAGTTGTTGTGCCGGGGACGCTGCCGGGCGAGAAAGCCAACCTTGCTTGCGCGGTGATTGTTAAACGCGTAGATGCCAAGACGCGCAGCAAAACATCACTCAATGATTTACTGCGGGATTAGGGGAAGAGATGGCGGATTTGCCAATTTTTGATGCGGTTACGCTCACGCAGAATCAGGTGCGCTGCGCCTCGGTTACGCCGCGCGATGAAGGGGCGCTCGATACTCTGGTGCGTCCGCTCGAGCAACTGGGCTTTACCATTTACCGCTTGCGCTTTGAAGAGGAAGGCTATCCTCCGATTGATAATGTTTTTGCGCGTCGTGGCTCTATTGGGCCGCATTTGTGCTATATGGGGCATACGGATGTGGTACCCGCAGGACGTGCCGAGGATTGGACGCACGACCCTTACGGGGCGGTGATTGAAAACGGCGTACTCTATGGCCGCGGGGTTGCGGACATGAAAGGCGGCAATGCGGCCTTTGTCGCAGCCGCTTCCGAATTTTTGCACAAAAAATCAAATTTTAAAGGCTCGATCAGTCTTCTTTTGACGGGGGATGAAGAGGCTCACTCGGTTAATGGCACGGTTAAGGTTATTGACTGGATGAAAGCGCACGGGCATTTGCCGGATGTCGCTCTTGTTGGGGAGCCTAGCAATTTTACCCATATGGGTGAGAATGTACGGGTCGGACGGCGTGGCTCGCTCACGGGTCAGCTTTTCGTCGAGGGGGTACAGGGCCATAGTGCCTATCCGGAACGGGCTAATAACCCCGTTCACCATTTGGTCAAATTGCTGCACCGCCTGATTAGCGAAAAGTTCGACGAAGGAACGCCCGAATTTCCGGCAACCCATCTGGTGGTGGCGTCGGCGGATGTTGGCAATACGGCGTCCAACGTCATTCCGGCACGGGCGCATGCGCTCTTTAATATGCGGTTCAATAACCTTTGGACGGCGCAAACGCTTGAGACGCATTTGCGCCAGATACTCGATGAGGTTGGTTCGCCCTATACGCTCAAGGTACGCAGCAATTCACCGTGTTTTTTGACTCCTGACAGCCCGTGGCGGCGCCTTGTGATGGATTCTATTGCGCGTATTTCCGGTAAGCCCCCCCGTCCTGATACCGGTGGGGGTACATCGGATGCTCGTTTCATGTCACCTTATTGTCCAGTGGTCGAATATGGTTTGCTTAATGCAACAATTCATAAAGTCGATGAGAGGGCGCCAGTTGAGGACATCCAAATTTTGACTGCAACTTTTACCGATATTCTGCTTTCCTATTTTCGTGACGAAGCGCGATAAGGGCCGCGTAGGGTGAATATAAGGGCAAATATATTCGTACAAGGGAATTGACCTGACTTTCAAGAGTTTCTATGTTTTAAATGTTCTTTCGCCTATATTACTTTTCCCGTATGAGGTACCTATGATACGCATATTTGCTGCACTCTGCATTTTGGTTTTGCTAGCTGTACAGCCTGCCGAGGCTGGTTTGTTTGACAAGAACCCTGCGTCGGCAAGCGCTATCCCGCCTGTGGGAGCGCCGATGAGTTTTGCTGATCTGGCGGATACCCTTTCGCCTGCGGTAGTAAATATATCTTCAACCAAGAAGATGGACATGAGTGAAGGACAGGCCGTACCGATTATGCCGGATTTGCCCCCAGGGTCGCCGTTTGAGGAGTTTTTCAAAAATTATCAAAACCGCAACCCTTTGGAGAATCCCGAAGGGCCAATGGAGGCCCCAGTAACATCATTAGGATCCGGTTTTATCATTGATGCGGCCAAGGGGCTGGTTGTGACCAACAACCACGTTATCAAGGATGCTGATGAAGTGCGGGTAACACTTGCGGATAATACTATTCTGGACGCCGAAATTCTTGGCCGTGACGAGAAAACGGATCTGGCACTCCTCAAAATCAAAAATGGCACGCATAAACTGACGGCCGTATCATTCGGGGATAGTGACAAGATGCGTGTTGGTGATTGGGTTTTGGCGATTGGTAACCCGTTTGGTCTTGGTGGGACGGTAACAGCGGGTATTATTTCGGCGCGCAAACGCGATATTAATGCAGGGCCTTATGATGATTTTATTCAAACAGATGCTTCAATTAACCGCGGTAACTCGGGGGGGCCGATGTTTGACCTTAAAGGTGAGGTGATCGGGATTAATACAGCGATTTATTCCCCAACGGGAGGGTCCGTTGGAATCGGTTTTGCAGTGCCTTCGAATTTGGCCAAACCAGTGATTGACCAGCTTATTCAATATGGAAAGACCCGCCGTGGCTGGCTTGGGGTTAAAATCCAGACGGTTACAGAGGAGATTGCCGAAAGTTTTGGTCTAAAGGGTGTTCATGGCGCTTTAGTGGCCAGTGTGACACCAAAGGGGCCTGCCGAGGAATCCAAAATTCAGGCTGGCGATATTATCCTTGAATTCAATGGCCAGAAACTTGACGCCATGCGCCAACTTCCACGCATAGTTGCGGAAACGCCGATCGGAACAAAAGTCCCCGTCAAAATCTGGCGCGAGGGTAAGGAAATACGACTTGAAGCTAAAGTCGGCGAGCTTGAAAAAGCCGAAGAGACAGGTTTGGTTGAAACGGCACAAAATCCCGAAGGTGAAACGGCATCAAAGACAACCGAGATTGCTTCTTTGGGGGTCACAACAGCAGCTATATCCCCTGCTTTGCGTCAGGTTTACAATATTCCGGATGACGTAAACGGGGTAGTGATTACTACTGTGAAAACTGGCAGTGATGCCATGCTCAAGGGGTTGAGTGCCGGAGATGTTATTATCGAGGCCAACCAGCAAGAGATCAAGGACGTTGCCGCGTTGACCTCTGTCGTGGCTGATGTACAAAAACAAGGTAAAAACTCTCTGCTTCTTTTGGTTGATCAGGCTGGTCAAGGCGATGTACGCTTTGTTGCTGTCAAATTTACGCCTGCTAAAAAAGATAAAAAATAGCAAAACGAATGGTGGCCTGTATGGCTTTACCCAAGGTGACAGTGATTGCGGGACCGACTGCCAGTGGGAAGTCGGCCCTTGCACTTGATATTGCAAGAGGAGAGAACGGCGTCATTATCAATGCTGATTCCCTACAGATTTTTCAGGGACTTCCCTTATTGACGGCGTGCCCTTCGGCTGAAGACAGGGCTATTGTTCCCCACAGGCTCTATGAAGTTTTGGCCCCTGATGTGCCTGTTACCGCTGTGTCGTGGAGCGGGATGGCTCTTGATGAAATCCGCAAAGCACATGAGTCAGGCCAGCATCCTATTCTTGTTGGAGGCACGGGTTTTTATCTTAAAACCCTTATTGAGGGACTCTCTCCTATTCCTTCCCTCCCTCCAACCTTCCGCCTTCAGGCGGAAGAGGAACTGGAAACTCTTGGTGTTGCAGCATTTTTTGCTATGCTTTCCCATCTCGACCCTGCTTTTGCTGCGGGGGTTGATTCATATAATTCGCGGCGGTTGGTGCGGGCTTACGAGGTTTATCTGGCGACGGGGAAGCCAATGTCCTATTGGCAGTCGCTACCAAGGGAGCCTGTTTCCAATGAGAGGTATGACTTCGATGTGCGGCTGGTTCTACCGGCGCGAAAGGAGCTTTATGAGCGCTGCAATGAGCGGCTTCTTGCGATGATAGATCATGGTGTTCTTGATGAGGTGAGGGTTTTTGATTCCTTGATAGCCCGTGGGGAGGCAAGTTCCTCCTGTGGTTTGGTCAAGGCGTTGGGGTTCAAAGCACTTCAGGCGCATGTGCATGACGAGATTGATCTGGGTCAGGCCATCACCTTGGCCCAGAATCAGACGCGAGCCTATGCCAAGCGGCAGGAAACGTGGTTTCGTTATCAGATGCAGAGCAGCATCTAATCAATATCCGTGTCTTTGTAGGTTTTGATGTCTTCGAGCTTATAGTAGGGCAGGGTTAGATCAGGCGGGTTGGCTTCAAGGGCGGGCACCGTTTTGTTAAATTTTTCGACAAAAATAGGGTCTTCAACTATGTAGGCGCGATCCTTTCCATTGATATCCACCTTGTCTAGGTAGTTAGTGATGTTGCCTGCGCCATCAATTTTAAAATAACATTCGATTTCATTTACCTGTTCATTGCCAAAAGTATCAAACTTCTTGTAGGTCATGCGTATTTTTTTTCTGAAATCGAAAACCGAAAGAATTTTGATACTCTGCGGGTATGGCTCTGTTAGTTCGACAAAAACTTTACAGACTCCGTAACCCATCGTCCCTTGGGCAGGAAGGGACAGAAAATAGTAGGAGATGACCAGAAAAGTGATGCCGCCCAGCCAGAGAAATTTCTTGTATTTTTTAGGGATGAGCGATTTTTTTTTCTTTTTTGATCTGGGTTGAGGCGTGGCCATGAGTCGCGCTTTTCCTAGATTGTACCCAACAAGGCTTGCTTGTTGTAGGTGTCAATCATTTCATTCAATAGTTCTTCAATAACAGCGCTCATCGCGGCTGATTGGCTTTCATTGCCTTCCTGTGCTTTGGCAATGATCCGGCGTTTGATCTCGTTACGGGCGCTGCCGCCGGGGAAGGCGATCGCCAAAATCTGGCGGGCACGTTTGGCCCCGAATTTGGAGTAGAGTCGTGAACGGATAATGACATCCTCGACCGAGGTTGCAAAAGCCCAAAGTTCAATGGGACCCAGCGTGTTAATCAGGTGTTGTTCGTAACGGCCCTCATTGGTGCCGAGAATAAGGAGGGCAGGAGCTCCACCTGCCCGTGGACCAGTCAAGCGGTAACGGATAATGTTACGGGCGGTCGCAGTCAAGCCAAAGCGGTCTTTGATATTATCAACGGCGGAGTCAGATACAGCAGCACCCAGTACCCAGACGCCTGTTGCTAGATCAACCATGTCATCATCAAAGTCGTCAAGGAGCTGAGAGGCGAGAACAATCTGCACACCGCGTTTACGCCCTTCGCGTACGTCACGAATAATCTGTGCGCGTACGGATGATGAAGAACTGGTACGGTGAAACTCGTCATAACATAAACGCTTGGGTGTTTCTGCTAGATCCTGAATTTTAAGTTCGTGATAGGTTCTGAATTTTTCAGGGATGTTGGGAAGCGATTCTTTTCCTGTCCACCAGCTACGCACCATGGCGTGGCGCGCGAGCATATACATTACGGCTGTCTGGCGGTTGGCAGTATCGTCACCTTGCGGCGAGACATCCATCAAGTCAAGGGAACAGACACGGGCATCGGTGATTTCAAACTGGGTTACAGAAGAGAGAATAGGATATTCACGTACGGCGGATGTTATCATCCGTTCGAAGGCATTGATAACGGATTCCGAACTGCCGCCGATCGATGTCTGTTCAAGAAGTGTCCGTATTTGGGGGCGCCGCGCTGCGGTGATTGCATCACTCAGTGTGGGCGTGGCGTGGCGCTGGGCAAGAGTTGCTTCGTTGGTTTTACCAATTTCAAAAAGACGTTCAACCACATCCCACCAGTAAGGATCGGCGGGGAGATGAATATTGTATTTTTGGATAGATTCGTCAATTTTTGGGTCAAGGCGAGGCAGGTAAGGCCGCGGTTCTGCGTTTGCTACCGAATCATCGCGCCAGCGGTACATTTCATCGACGACAAGCCCTGCTAGCTGCTGGATACCATCATAGGGTTTGGTGTGGCCGGGTGGTGTACATAGCAGAACCATAAGTTCTACCAAGTAGCTGCGTTCGTCGATCATCGGGTAACGGCATCCAAGCTGGGTGTCGAAAGGATTGATCGCATATTGGCGTGACATTTGCAGACGATAGTAATTCGATTCGTGCTGGCGCTCAGCTGGCAGAGCCTCTTTTACCAGAGAGATGAGACCGGAAGAAGAGGGGCCAATATCGATAATAGCCACAAAAGGTAGTTTGCTTAGGCCCGGGGAGAGGATTGTCCCAAGGTTCAGGGTATTCATCAACACCGATTTACCGGCACCTGGTTGGGCAAAAATCAAATCAAACCACGTCGTTGTGAGGTTTGTCCCCGTTTGGTATGGCCATACTTTTCCGTCCGGTGTCCGCAGCAAGATTGCTCCGGAAGAGAACGGGCTTGAGGGGCGCTGCCACGGAACAAGTTTCATTACTTCTTTCATTGGCACAATAGCTGCTGGCGCTGAGCCAGCGCAGTGAATTCCCATGGCTGACGACATCACACAATCAAGTGGGTCGCCAGTCGAATTGCTAACCTGTGCATAACCCCAGCTTTCAATTGACTGCATCAGGATTGACCCTCGGTCGATGGCCAGATGAGGGTCTTTTGCGGGAGCCCACGTGGCAAAGGAGACACGAAGTTTGACGACTGGCTCGCTGCGGGCCATGGCTTGCAGATTTTCCATGGCGTATTTTATTTGTTTATTGAGCGAGTTGGTAACGCTGAGCATGGTGGCTACAAATGACTTGAAAGCTGAGGCTTCAGCCCCCCCGCCCTCAATCATAAAGGATATACGAAATGGTACTTTCGCCTCATAGAGGCGGTTGAGCAGCATTGGGAAAGGAGTAGCTTCCATCGGTCCTAACGTCATGTCGGCACCAACCCAGTGTGTATCACCCATCTGTACAACGCTACCATCCAGAACGCGCGCATCCCCCACACATATCTGACTACGGACGGGAGGCCAGAGAATGTCCGAGAGATCCACAGTGCTGGTTGGTGCGCGTGCAGGAATGGGGTCACCCGGCAGGCAGGCGCGCCACTGATCGTTAGCGCGTGCGGGGAACATATTATCTTTTACAGCTTTAAGGGCATCGTGTACCTCAAGAAGATCCGCTTTCATACCGATCTCGTTAAGAGCCTGCAATATTGCAGAAACATAACTTTTATGACGTGTCCTTAAAGCTTCGATGCCGGCTAGAGGGTTTTGAGCATAAGGAGCGGTCACCCATTTTTTGGCCTGTTCGCGTTTCTCTTCACCTGTGCGCACCGCTTCGCTTTTAGTCATGGCAGACGGGCGTGTCCAGAGAACAAAATAAATTTCCTCATGGCTGAGGAGGCCAGTCATAATCTTGAGTTTTTCTTCAATCAGGTCATCAACTTCGAGCTGGACATTTTGCGCTGTTGATTTTGTTCCACGCATCAAACCATCAAGATGCGGGCGGATGCGCCCAGGATCGCGCGAGAAGAAAATTTGCATGGCATGACCAGGGCGGTCAAATTTTGCCCCTAGCTTGATGGTTGAGGCCTCAACCAAGAAATTATATTCTTCTTCACCGATAATCTGGCGACTGCCATCAACCTTGACGTAGCTCACCAAGGAACCGTCACTTGCGGCCATGGTGGTTTCATTATCCGAGGTTTCAATCCTGACGAAGCTCTCAATCGAGTGTCTCAAGAGGGACTGGAACGGGGTCAATATTCTTTCAAACGTGTTCATAAAGGCTGGGAATCGCTGGTGTGTTATTTATCTAGCACTATACAGGAAAGCATGGATTTGAAAACACATCCTGCGCGAAAAAACAAAAATTATGAAAGTGTTTTAAGCGTTTCGCGGAAGAGGGATGTCCACAGTGTTGGTGCGCGTCCGCCAAAGGGGCCGTCTTTCGATCTCCAATAGGCCAAAATTTGGGGGAATTGGTTAAACTCGAGATCTGCTTCGCGGATTAGACGTCGGTCAAGCGGGAAAAGCCTAACTCCTTCGAGTTTTTCATTACGTTCTGCATAATATTTACCAGTCAGAAAATCTCGGAGTACTGCGGTCAGAACATAAGGGTCGTCTGTATGAATACGGCGACGGACCTCTTCGCGTCGGGTCATGATGGCATCCAGTGTGGTGCGAGCGGCCTCTGTCATTGGGCCTTGTGAAATGCGGGCAACGTACACAGCGCGCATGATATGGTGAAGGTCAATCTGTGATATTTCGGGAAGCCAGACCAATACACCCGAGCGCATTTGCGTGGCTAGATCCAGATTATAGCAGTGGTGGCAGAAAATACAGGTTGTAACCATATTGTCCATGGACAGGTTGCGGCGATCTTGATCGCGGAAATGGACTTCCTGATATTTTTCAGCGCGGAAACCGCAGCATTGGCATGTATGGCTATCGCGCTCGAAAACAGTGCGTTTTATTTCGGGCGTCAATACAGACGCATTCGCGCCAAGGTTGGCTTTGCGTCCTTTAGAAGCGGAATTGCCCGACGGGCGGGCAATTCCTAATGTAAGCGGTATTGTTTTCATAAGAAAATTGTAACCGTACTAGTTAATGTCGTTAAAGTCATCAATGTTAATAACTTTGACGCGGTCTACGTCAACGTTCGCACCGGCGGCACCGTTGTCAAGCAGATCCTGCATTGCTTGCAGAATGAGCGGCAGGGTGAAGAGCATACCACCAACAGCAAGACGGATCACGCCTTCACGCAGGGGGGTTTGGCTTGGGTTCTCAACGTGATCCTTAATTTTCAGGATACCGAGAACGGCAAACAGAACGCCGATAATATACGCGATAGCAGTGATAAAACCCGGCAAATCAGAAATCTGGTCGGTAATGTTGTCCAGAATGGTCTGAAAACCAGTTGTAGCGTTAGCATCCTGTGCTCCAGCCATGACACCAGTAATAACAGAAGCAGATGCATAAGCACCAAGACGGTTGGTTTTGTTAAGTTTCAGCATGATTTTTCCTCCTCTATGCTAAAAGTTATATTTCAAATAATACACCAAGAGTGTCTAAACCAAAAGTACTTTGTACCGCGTTTAAGAACGGCCCTAGATTCACAGCGATAACACCCCCAATAATGTGGGTAATTGCCGCCATGATCGAAGCTTGAGAGTGCCCTTCGGCAACTTCGCGGAGGATAAAAAATCCGCGGATAAAACTAAATAATCCAACTATTGTCATAAAAGCAAGGATTGTGCTGATGACGGCTAGAACGTGATCATCAATGACCCCTCCATCAATTTCGGTTTGCAACACGGCGTAGGTGGCTACTGTGCTATCGCCAAACAGGGTCACTGAAAAAGCGCCGAGTAATGAAGCGAGGGAAAAGAGTGCGCCAGCAATAATGAATGTCATAATTGTGCCAAAACTTGCCGGACCGCGCGGGCCATCTTGGGCTGTTTTAATCATGCGCGTAACGCCGACGAACACCAAAATGAGTCCAATGACGTAGCAGGCAACATATGTGATGGAAATAAGCGGTGTAAACAAATCTTGCATCAGGGCTAACATCAACCCGTCAAGTCCCATGGTTCCACCTGAATCGCCAGCGTATTCGCTCAGTTCCAGTGGATCAACAGTTCCATCATTAATCAGGTCTTGTGCGGCCTGAGTAATAAGAGGAAGCGTAAACAGTGCGCCGCCAGCTACAAAACGTTTGATCGAATCTGATAGAGGGGTCTGGTTGGGGTTGATAACATGATCTTTAAGTTTGAACAGGCCCCAGACACCAAACAGGAGCCCTACCATGTAAGCCAGAGCAGTGATAAAGCCGGGGGCGTCTTGCATGTCGTCCATAACATTACAGATGACATCACTTAGTTTTCCATCACCCTCGCAGGGGTCAGCCAGAGCAGGTGACGAATACGAAAACGCCAGCAAAGCAACGAAAGCAGCAAAGCGCAATGACCACTTCGATAACGGATTGAATTTTACCACGCTACACACCCCAACCTGAAAAGGCTTCATTATCTTTGTACGACTGGTTACTCCAGTGCTCATTACAATTCTACTACCATCCTCATTAAACCAAATTGTGTCAAAAAAAGCAAGTCTTGCCACAATTATTATGAACCTGACCTATTAACTCTAGCGTGAGATCATTAGCAATTAGTTAAAATTTTATCTGTTTATAGGCTTTCATGTTAAAAAGGTTGCCGGAATGGGGCAACCTTTTTGCGTTTTTCGGTTAGCTAACGTTTATGATTAGTTGATCATAAGTACGGATGGACCGTCAGGCTCGTTCGGAAAAAAGCGTCCACGGGGTTTTGGGTTTTCACGGCCGAAGGATGAAATCAGTGATTCCGTGGCTTCATTGAAAGTTCCGACATAATTGTAGGCGTTGGCGATCGGAAAGTCGTAGGGATTCATCCATTCCAACTCGACATTGGCGATCTTGCTCCATGTTTCAAGTGTTTGGCGCAGTGTTGAACCAGGGCGTGCTTTCCATTCGTGCTGTGTGGTGACATCGCCAGCCGCATGTTGAAGGGGGGCTTCTTGTTTAGGCGTTGTGGTTGCGGGGGCTATTATACCTTCGGTGAGCGCTGGCTCTGATGTGCTCAATTTAAGTGGCTCTTGTACGGCAGACATTGGCTCCTGTTGTTGCATTTCTATTGGAACAGGTTCCTGCTCGGGATCGGTTTTAGCGGAAATATAGAGTGTATCACTGTTGAGAGTGGCCTTCAGTCCCACAGGGGTGAGGCTGTTTTCAAGAACCTTTATCCAAGGCAGACCACCGTTCCATGAAATACGGACACCCGCATATTCGCTCTTTTCAAAAGCGTACGGATATGAAGGGGGCACGATGTCTCGCAGTGCTAGGGCCAAGGGGATGTCGCTTCCGAAACCGGAAATGACATTGGCAGCTCCAGCCGGTTCTTGTTGAGGTGTGGGAGCCTTTTGGTGGGGTTCCGTGGGGACGTTTGAGAGAATCTGCGGCTCATCTGGCAATCCTGAAGATGTTTTAGCACCCGGGACGGGGAGGTAATCGGAGTCGGGAGTTGCTGCTGGAATTTGAGTTTGTTCAGGGGCTTGGGGTTGTACAGGCATTTCGACGACAGGGGCCTGATCGACGGGGGTCACTGGCGCTATCGGCAAAGAATCCATTTCCGGAGTGAGCGGGCCATTGGGGGCAGGAGAGGGGGCAACCTTTTCCTGTGAGGGGGGCGGGGTCCATTCGAATCCGGCCAAGGCGGGGGAAGAAAGAGAGAGCGCACAGCAGGCTAAGGTACCTACAGCTAGCAGATTCGATGTTGCAACCCGAAGAGTGCGGATGGACATGTTTAAAACTCCACAAGACCTAAATACGGTTAATCAGCGGTAAAATTCTACTGACTCTATGTCTCTCGCTTAAAAAACACAAGCTACTTTCTGGTCTTTTCCGCCAAAAGTAGCAAGGGGACGTCCATATTGTGGGGAGCAGTTAACGCCCGAAGTCCTTGAGCGTGCGGTAGCGGAATTTTGCAATTCCCGGACGATAGGGGCCAAAGATGATCGGGCGCAATGATCGGAGAGCGGCGTCAAAGGTCAGTCCCTTTTTCTCGAGAATCTGAAAGAGAATCGTCATTACGATCACTAGAATGAGGGTTGACCAGCGGACATGGAACAACAGGATGCACCACGGAATAATCGCGCGGGAGTCAAAGTTAAAGAACCGGATCGGGCGCATGGTATTGCGCCAGTGCCAGTTAACTTGTTCTTTGAGATCGGCAATTTGATTGACAGCCATAGTGCGATCCTAGAGTGAAAAAGATACCAAAAGGTTAATTATCCCCCACCCGATGCGGTGAGAAGGAGATAGAAGCGTTTTTCGATCAAGCCTTTTTCAAAGGCGATTGTTGCCGATTTTGTCATGGTTTGACCATAAAAGGGGATCATCCGCTGGATTTCATTGGACCAACTGTCAAAATCCATATCGAGAAGTTTTTCGCGCACTTCTGGCGGAAAAGCCATCCATTCGCGCACACCCATCCGCCCGCCCGCTTTTTTGGGCACGAGCGCTTGCGTTACGATCATGCGCAAAGTTTCCATGAGAGCGTAGGCGCGTTCTGCACGTTCTTCTTTGTCAAAAGCGGAGATCATACGGCGAATGGTTGAGGCTACACCCGTGGTGTGGGTTGTTGTATAGACAGCGTGACCTGTTTGAGCCGCTTCAATGGCTGCAGAAATTGTTTCTTTATCGCGGGCTTCGCCCACCAAAATAATGTTGGGTTTACGGCGCAGGGCATTACGTACGCCTGCTGCGAAGTCCGGCAAGTGGCGGTGCACCTCGGTTTGGGACACGAGCGAACGCGGGGAGTGAATGGCGTCATAGGTGAATTCGATTGGGGCTTCATAGGTTACCATTTTGCCGCAGCCTAAGGGGCGTTCGAGCATCATGCGGTTTCCCGCGGCCAATAAGGTGGTTTTCCCCGAACCAGTTGGGCCGGTAATGACGACCATGCCCTGACGTGGTGCCCAGTTATCGATGATTTGTTGCTCGACCCCCAAATCTTCCATACGGGGAGGTTCGGACGGCATCACGCGCATTGTGATTTGGGCGGCATCGCGGCCACGCGAGAGAATAGCGGTAATGTTCACCCGAAAACGTGAACGGGAATAGCGGTCGGGTCGTATCTCGTAGGATACGTCAAGGTCGCGGCCCGAAGCCAGACGCGCAGCGGCATCGATCCCGTATATTTTGTTGAGGAAGGCCACCATATCAGCGGCATCAATTGCGCGGTAAGTTGCCGGATAGAGTGTGCCATAAACATCTGTATAAACGGGACGGTCAGTCTGGACGGTAATATCCGACGTTCCCTTTTTGACGCACCACATCAGAAAAGGGTCAACATGTTCTTCAGTAAAGCGATCCGGTTCATCCGGCCAAGTTTGGACAAGGGATTGGTCTCCCTTGACCAGACTTATCGGCTTGCGGGCTGCCATTCTGAGGTTTCCGTGATCAGTTGAGGGGTGCCAGTGATAACGACTGCGCGATCTCCTACGCGCATAGCAGGACCCTCGGCGGTAACGCCGCGGTCGATTTGTTGCGCGAAGGGTGGTGATACCATGCCGTTGGCCAGAAGTTTACGGTAACGCACCATGCCGTCAAAGTCGGCGAGAAGGCGTGCCAAATCACGTTCAAAAACCTCATTGGCCTGCTGAATGCCTTCATCCCAGCCTTTTTTGACATTAATGCGCCATGCCTTGCGCTCTTCGTCGTCTTTGGGGCGAAGAATTTCAGGAGGTTCCTCAACTTTACCCCAACTGCGTTCCAAATAAGTGTGCCAGTCGCGCGGCGCTGTTACAATTTTCACGTTTTCGTGGATACGGTAAATTGCATCGGACACCGCGGCTTTTTGCCCGTCATTTTCCACGAGCAAGGCGTTGAGCGATTCGGAAATAATTGGTGGCTCAATCATGAAACCTGAAGGTCCCGCAATCAGAAGTTGACGGAAATCAAAAACCTTCTCAAGGTAGCTGCCTCGTCCTTTGAGTTCTTCGTTAATGTCGTAACTGCGTGCCGCCAGCCCCCCGCGGGCGCCGTAAGAAAGGGCGGCCTCTTTTTGGGCTTCCTTGCGGATGTCGATGGGCAAGAAGGGTTTATCGTCGTCACCAGTAGGCTCGACATACCCGGGAATTTCCTGAAGGTCAGAGAGTTCCTTGGGTAACTCCATCTCGGTTTCAAAGTTACGGTCGGTTGATGTTTTATTTTCTTCTGCCAAAAGTTGATCAAGGGGGATGTCCTCAAGAACTGGAGCCTGTTGTTCCTGTTGTCCTCCCATGAGGCTCATCAGACTTTGAGCCATTGCCGAGGATGGTGTTACGCCCACCCATACCATGCAGGCTAGCGTCAGGGCTGGCCAGCGAGTCTTTTTTACCGGATTGGTGGTGCGCAGTATAGCTGTCATATGCTTACTCTCCATTGCGTGCCCGAAGGCTTATTCTAGCGTGACGCCATATCCCCAAGGCCTGTAATCGGGCTGTAGTTGAGTTCGACAATGTGGCTGCCGCTATCAACATAGACATTAGCACGGGCACCGAGTTGAAGGCCGATTGAGCGCAGAACCTCAATGATTGGGGTATTGGTGGCATCAACTGTCACGACAACCGGTGTTGATGGCTGTGTCCCCATAATTGTAAATTGGTATCCTGCGCGATCGGAAAGAAGTTTGGTAATCTGGTCAACCGGACCAATCCAGTTGATAGTAATGGCGCGGCGCAGTTCGGGTGGTGCGTTTTCAATTGCGGCAATACGTGCAGCGGGTGTACGTTTTTGTTCTACAGATGCCAGCGTTTCAAGAGCGTTGGAGGCCCGATTCGCGGCTTGGGCCAGCATCATCGATACTTTGTCGGGCTGTGCTACCAGCTGAGGGTCTTTCACTGTGACAGGAAATCCAGTTGATTCGCAACCGACCAATGTCAGCATTGTCAGAGAGAGAATCGTCAAAAATCGTACAGAACTGAACATAATGGCCTAGCACCCTTCGCAATCTATCAGTCGTCAAACCAGTAATTGAGCCAATTTATAACCGGCCGCCGTAAAAAATACTGCAAGCCCACTTTTTAAGCAAGCACACAGCTTTACCCCATGGGGATAAAAGCCATAACACCTTAGCCTCTTCGTAAAAAATAGACAAGATAGATGATGTAATATTCTGAAATAAACAGAGATTTCGCGGGACATGATCCAGAGGGTGTCTAGCGGCCTTCGTTAATCAGCCCGTTGCGGCGCATAGCGTTGACGACTTTTGACTTGTAGGGGATACCTTTGCTCGGGGTTTTGGAGTGGTAGTGAGCGATTGCCTTGGCAAGAGAACCCGTTTCATCCATATGGCGGCGGAGAATCCATGCGGCAACCCCCATGTTGGTGCAGGCATCGTCCCGTATCCATTTGGCAGCGGTCGTTTTGCTTACTCCCCAGAAGTCGGCGAGTTCAGGTACCCAGATAGTATTGATCTGCATGGGTCCGAGGTCATAGCTGCCATTGGTGTTTTTGACCTGTTGACCGATATTGCCACCCTCAACTTCCAAAATCCCCAGCATCACAGCCGGCGGCACGGAATAAGTTTGCGATGCCAGCATCAAACAGGCTGCCAGAACCTTACTCATGAGAACGACCCTTTCCACATATTATCACCATAGTGATATTATCCTCACCAGTATAAACTTATGCCGAAGATTTCTTAACAAAAAATGACATGGGATTTCCTTGGGGACTTCCTTGATGGGCATCATGAGGGGAGGATTGCGGTTGCTGCTCGGCAGCGGTTTGCACAGAGGCTGATTTTGCAGGTGGTGTTTGCAGCTGGACGACTTCTGATGTTTTAGTAGGAGCGGTGTTGCTGCGGGGGGGCTCGGCTTCTACTGGGGCTGGACGACGTCCGGCACCGCTAGAGGCTGCGGCAATCGTTTCACGT
The DNA here is from genome assembly GCA_041674725.1 of Pseudobdellovibrionaceae bacterium. GTDB lineage: Bacteria > Pseudomonadota > Alphaproteobacteria > Micavibrionales > Micavibrionaceae > UBA1573. The sequence goes on from JBAYVC010000006.1 coordinate 61,162, forward strand.
TTTCCGGGAATCAGGGCTTCACCTAGAATTTCGAGCATCTGCATACGCAAGATAAAAGATTGCCATAAACTAGTCATGGCGGGGGCAATCCCTTGACGCACCTGATCTTCGGTGGCCATGAGTTTGGCCATCTCCGCGAAATGGCACTGGCTGTAGATGAGTGAGGCCATACGTAGAATGGCTAAATCGGCTTTGGCGGCCTCGCGCGAACCTTCTTCCATATCAGTAAAAAGGCGGGTTCTGAGGACTTTGGCTTCACGGATGAGGCGTTCACTAACGTCTTGCACCAATTTTTTCTCGGATTGACCAAAAGCGTAAGCCATAACTGAATTGACAGCAGGGAGCATGGCGCTCATATAGAGGAGGGTCACCTGTGCGGGGTCTGCTGGGAAAAAGTCGGCGTCAATCTGGCTCATACGCGTTGTTACATCGGCGGCTGGTGCAAAGCTGTCAGCATAAGACATAACAGCATTCATGGCGGTGCTGATCCGCTCGATTTCCTCATCGGTTGGCGGACGACCTGCAAGACGATAAATATTGGCCATCAAGGGCGAGGAGAGACTTGTCAGTGCAAGACGCAGCGAATCTGCTTCCGATTCAGGTATTTTAAGGTCGATAAAATCAGTGAGAGCAATGCTCATTTGGGTTGATTTTGTCAGGAGTCCTGCAACCTGTTCGGCCTCGGGGCGCATGCTTCCCGCCTTAGCGGGGTCGGGAATCATCATGTTGCGTACCGACACTTCGCTGATAGCTGCGACAAGTGGTGCGGCAAGTTTCTCAAGCGCCTGAATCAGGAAGGTGGGTCGGGTTGTCATGTTTTTAGATACACACTCTATGGTAACTGTACAATATTGCCTGCACGCAATCTTTTAGCGTAATTCCTGAACTATGTCTTTAAGGCTGCCGGGGCGGCCTTGCAACACTTTAATTTTTCCATATCTATCTTTATAAATACTAAATGGTGTGACATCAAGCCCCCATTCTTGCATAATTTTCATATTTTTTTGAACACCCTGTGTATTCGCATTTTTATCAATCAGCAAAGCGCCATGGTCGCCATCAAGACGTTTGAACATATCTTTTTGGGGGTCGGGAGATGCCAGCAGGTAAGCTGCTTCGATCAGGCTGTTTTCACTCAAGACGCCGACTGGAATGAGGCGCAACTGGACAAGGCCCTGTTCAAGAAAGCCGGATTTACGCACATCTTTGATAAGATCGTGGCAATGTGGACATTCTGGATCGAAGAAAATGTAAAGGGCGGGCGCGGTTTTCTGGCCAATGGTGAACCAGTTGGAATTTTCTGCACTGTCAAAGAGTTTTTCAGCCTTGGTTTTTGCTACCGCTTTCATGAGTTTTTCGGGGGATTTTAGCTCTTCGGGGCTGAATACAGAGGCAGTATTTGTTGCAGATTTTTCTATGCTTTCAGTTGGGGCAAGAGCTGCGGGAGGGGTTGGCAGATCAAGGGGGGATGGGGTGGTGGAGGTCAGACGGTCAAGGGCTGACCCCTCTTTCTCGCGTAGGCGGGTGATTTGCTGCAAGGTCATGGCATCGCCCTTGTTGTTAAATAGGATGCCGAGCAAGATGGCTTGACCATCAAGTGTTGAATAAAAATACTGTTCCTGCCCGTTCTGGATGACTAGCCATCCGTCCATACCAAGGTCGCGTCCCATATAGCGGATTTGTGCTCCTTGTGAGGCCATATGCTCAATCGGAGCGGGCATGCGAGGGTCGTTCGTCGCGGCAAGGGCAGGCATGTTCACTACCAGTGACATGATCAGGATAAGAAGGGGGCGAAACAAGGTCATCAGAGACTCCGGTGTGACGAGAGCGTTATGCCGCGCATCATACGTGAACTGTGCGGGAGAGGGAAGCTCTAGTTATGCGAAAAATGACGTGCCTTTTATAAAATCAGGCCTGTTTTTGCAGGAAATAATCAAGGTTACCGGAGTAGCTGGTGACAAACTCATTGAAGGCTTGCAGGTTGATTGGTCGGGAATAGCGGAAACCCTGCACTTCATCACACCCTTCGGCCACAAGGAACTGCTCATGTTCGATGGTTTCCACGCCTTCAGCGATAACTTTGAGGTTCAAGGAGCGGCCAAGGCCTATAATGGTGCGGGCAATAGCGGCATCATCACTATTATTCAGGGCATTGCGGATGAAGGACTGGTCGATTTTTAAGCGATCAATCGGGAATTGGCGCAAGTAAGAGAGCGAAGAATATCCTGTTCCGAAGTCATCAATGGCAAGTTCGACGCCCAAGGCATGGAGTTCTTTGAGGGTGCGGATAGTCTGGGTAATATCCTCCATGAAGGCACTTTCCGTGACTTCTAACTCGACAAGGTGAGGAGAGATGCCAGTTTCTTCGAGGATTTTTTTGGTGACTGCCACCAGATTGCTTTTCTGGAATTGTTCACCGGAGACGTTAATGGCGATCCGGATGTTATGGCCTTCATCATGCCATTTTTTGGCATCAGCGCAGGCGCGCTGCATGACCCATTCACCGATGGGGACGATCAAGCCTGATTGTTCGGCAATCGGGATAAACTCGCCTGGCGAGATAAATTTACCACCTTCTTTGCTGTTGTCAGCTTTGAACCAACGAATCAGGGCTTCGGCACCGATAATTTTACCAGTTCGCAGATCCAACTGGGGCTGGTAGTAAAGGGATAATTGCTGATGTTCGAGAGCATTACGCAGATCACGCAGCATCAGGAAGCGCGCCTGAACGGCTTTGTCGAAGTCCTCAAGATATTCGCGGATGCAGTCGCGGCCATCCTCTTTGGCGCGGTTGAGGGCAATATCCGCGTTTTTGAGCACTTGATCGGGGTCAAGGGCGTCATCGGGAAAGGTTGCGACACCGATTGAAGCTCTGATCTGGAAACTTTCGTTAAAGACTTTGAAGGGTTCGTGTGTGATGATTGCACGAATTTTTTCGCCGACTTCCTTGGCGGCAGTGACATTACCCGTCAGAGGTACGGTTAGGGCAAACTCATCCTCTCCTGTACGTGCGACAATAGCACTTTCAGGAAGGGAAGTACGCAGACGGCGGCCTACGGCACCTAAAATAGCATCGCCTACGTTATGACCCATGGAATCATTCACATCTTTAAAGTGGTCAAGATCCATTGCGACAATGGCGATACGATTGATTTTTGCTTGATCGCCACCTGCCGTACGCACATGTTCTGAAAGTTTTTGAATAAAGAGCGTACGATTAGGAAGGCCTGTTAATGTGTCATAATAGGCCAGTTTGTGGATCTGGCTTTGCGCAGCGTTCTTGATTTGGCGCAGGTTTTTGGTGTTTTGTTTAATCAGTTCTTGTGCAGCTTCAATGGCTGAGCCGATTTCATCCGTCTGGTCAAAGTATGATTTCTGGATATTGGGGGCTTCCGGATTGGCTAAAGCCAAAGCCAAATTGTCTTTAAGGAAGAAGATGGGTTCGAGCAACCATTTTCCGACACCAACCATCAAAACGGCGGTCATCAGAATGGACATACTAATCATGACAAAAATATTTTGCTGTACATATGCGTTAACTTTACGTGAAACGCTTGAGGCATCAAGGCGGGCGACAATGTAGTAGGGACGGGCATTAAGGTCTTTGGGGCGAAAGACAAATTCATAGTTTTTGCCATCATTGGAGCGATATATTTTTCCTAAGTCGTTTTCATTAAAAAGACTAATTACCGGAGGTTCACCCTGAAACGAAATCAAGTGAAAATTTTGGGTAGAATAAACAGAATAGCCACGCAGATATGTCAGGGTCAGCAGGCGGTCAGATTGTGCTTTGGTAAAGGGGGTTTGCTGGTTGGCTTCCTCAGTAACGTCTGAAGGAGACTCAATCATTGGCGCAATCGAGTTTTTGGCGGATGCGGCCAGCTCTTCAAGCTGCGCTGCTTCATAATTATTTATGGTAAAGGCCAAGAGGGCCGCTTGTACCGTCATAATGGTCAAGAAGGCTGCGACAATCAATTTCCAGCTAAGGCGGCTGTACCATATCCGTGGGGATCCGGAAATTTTCTTACCGGAAAGCCATGCCATGACTCTTGCTTTCCCGCTGCCAGATGCTTCCGGGTCCGAAGTGTGCGCGGTTGAGGTTCTATTCATTTTTTGTTTCATAAGCCCATACTAATTTTTTGGAAAGGCGTGCCTTTCCTACGTATATTAGTTCAGGGTACAGGTTATTCGGCTAAAACTTGGTATATAAGATATTTGTGGAGGACATTATTAAGTTTATATGCTGATTTGTCACGCTCTAAATTAACGCTTTTGGCTAGAAAATCCTATACATAACAGTGGTAAATGGAACTTGATTAGTCGCCTTTTGTTTTTATTAAATTTTGGTTTCGATAAACTTCATGGCTTGACCTGCCGTGCCATCTAAAAGGGTCCCTTCGTGCATGGCGGTGCGTCCATGAACAAGAGTCATAACAGGGATCCCCTTCACTTTCATTCCATCGAAGGGGGTCCATCCTGCACGCGATTTTTGGTCACTGTCCTTAAGGGTTACCTCTTTTTTAAGGTCGATCACAGTAATGTCCGCGTCGTAACCGCGGGCAAGGCGCCCTTTCCCTACGATACCGTGAACGCGCTGTGGCCCGTAACACATAAGCTCTACTAGTTTTTCAAGGGTCAGACGGCCTGCATTGACGTGGTTCAGCATGACAGGAAGGAGGGTTTGAACGCCCGGTGTGCCCGAGGGACTGGCGGGATAGGTTTTGGCTTTTTCTTCGCGCGTGTGCGGGGCGTGATCGGAGGCAATCATATCCACGGTGCCGTTGGCAATTCCCCGCCAGAGAGCGTTTTGGTGGTGTTTTTCGCGGATGGGGGGGTTTTGTTGCGCTTTTGTGCCGAGCTTTTCATAGCAATCAGGGGCGTGGAGCGTTAAATGATTGGCGAGAACTTCGGCTGTTGCGATGTCTTTATGTTGCGCTAGAAATTCCATTTCCTGCGCGGTGGTGATGTGCAGCACATGTACACGGCGGTTGTATTTTTTTGCGATGCGTACCACGCGCTGGGTAGCGGAAAGACAAGATTCTGGCGAGCGCCATACGGGGTGCATGGCTACATCATGGCTTTCCCCAAGGATCGTCTTCTTATTTTCGATCATCATCATTTCATCTTCGGCGTGAACGGCTACCAGACGCCTACCGCTTGCGAAAATAGCCTCCACTTCGGTATCGGTTGCGGCTAGAAGATCGCCCGTGCTTGATCCCATAAATATTTTTATGCCGCAGATGCCGGGCAGGCTTTCCCACTCGGTGAGGTGAGGGGCGTTATTGACTGTTCCGCCGAGGTAAAAGGCGTAGTTCACCCATGGCGTTTTGGCCGCGCGGGCAAGTTTGTCGGTGATGGCTTCGGGGCTGGTGGTGAGGGGATTGGTGTTGGGCATTTCGAATATGGAGGTCACGCCACCCATGGCGGCCGCCATCATGCCGGTTTCAAGGACTTCCTTGTGGTCAGCTCCGGGCTCTCTAAAATGTACCTGTGTGTCAATAATGCCCGGCAAGATGTGAAGTCCGGTGCAATCCCTAATTTCTGCTGCGGGAATGGTGCTTAAATTTCCAATATCTGCAATCTTGCCATCTTTGATGCCAATGTCAGCTTCTACCGTGAGGCCGGGCAGTAACAGCGTGCCATTCTTCAAAATCAGGTCAAAAGAAAATGTTGTGGAGTGTGACATGCAAATATCCTCGGATAGGTCTCATTTCTAGCACTCGGCCTTGTGCGCGCCAATAGTTTCTTTTTTAAGGGCCATTTATATCGCTTGAGTATGGCGTACTTACATTGGCTGCGGGAGTTTCTATAAATCTTTCTGGAACGAGAGTCGTATCTGCTGTGATTTCGTGAAACACGGGATGGGGACAAATTTGACCTCAAAAAATTTCGTCATCAGGTCTATAACCGCTCTTTGTAATAATAAGTGTCATGCCGTTCAAGGCGCAGCACCCCCTTTATTAGAGATTAGTGGTTATGTGAAACAGCTTGTTTTATCTGGCAATGATCTAGGAGGTGCCGTTTACAGAGCTAGACGTTGCTCTTGCTCTGCAGCGGGAATCGCTGCGACCATATGGTCCGTTACAGAGGCATCTCCGTGTGCAGTATGAGCTGGCATCCATATGACTGATCCGGCACGGCGGTGCGTGCGCAGAAATTCATCGATAATGCGTGATGCCTCTCTAGCTCCGCCAAAATCAAGCGTCACTGCCGGCGATCCGGCTTGGAAGGCGCGGTTGATAATTTGTGCAAAAACTTTTGGGTTACGTGTTTCGTCGGGATGGGCGATGGTGGCCATACCGCGGCTTTGAAGGCGCAGCAAACGGCTCCACTGCTCCTTGTCAAAATCGCCATCACGCTTGGTTTTTGCGGTCAAGACGGCAGGAACGCCGGATGAGAGAACTTCCATTGTGGTATTGTAACCAGCATTGGAAATCGAGAAAGCGGCATGACGGAACCATTGTGGAAGGTCAGAAGTATCTTCGATACATTCATCTTGTGGTACTTGGTAAATGCCATTTGCTGGCGGCGTAAAGACTTCCTTGAGGCAGTGCAGTTTGTCACGGGATTCCCCAATCCGCGGGCCTAGAACATAGGTCCAGTTATGCAAGGCAATGTCTGTGCGACCGCGCGCGCTGTGCGCTGCATTGAGGACATGGTGCCCCAGATCGCCCGAACCGCTGGAAATAATCACTTTTTTGCTGCGGCCATCACTGCCTGCAGGCTGATCTGCGTCGCGTACAACATAGCCTGTATAGAAAAGCGGTATTTTAATGTCATCTGCCAAGGCAAATGTTTCAGGGAAGGTCACAAGGTGCGGATCTCCATGCACCAGAACGGCGGTTACACGGTTGTTGAGAATTTCGACTGCGCGGCGGGCTTGGGCGTTGTCATTGTCCGGTTCATCAAGGTCAATGCGCGAGAGAACATCACGGATCGATGAGAATATGAGGGGTTTTTGGCCGAAATGGCGTTCCTGACTTTCCTCGATTTGCTGCACAACGCCGCTAAATTCGTTGATACGCTTGAAAGGCCACCATTCGGGAATAAGGGCGTCAATTTTTTTGTGGCTGGCAATGTCTTCAATAGCCTTCTTCCGCTGAGCTTTCCAGCTGTTCAAGTCGAATTTCTCGTCTAAAACAAGATTGTTATGTTCGTCATAATAATGAAATTTTCCACCTACATTTTTGCGATTGGTGGGCAAGCGGATGAGATTAATACCAGAGTGGAAATATTCCTCCGGCTTGACAAATGATCCCGAGGCTACGGTGACCTCAAACCCGTCTTCGAAAAGCTGGTTGACGATTCCGCTGGCGCGGCGCTGGTGTCCTAGTCCGGTTGCGGTTTCATAGAGATAGAGTATATGGCCTTTGTGATTCATGATCTCCCCGATTTTTTCACGTTACCCGTTTTTCAAATGCAATGTGTTTTCATGCTGCTCTGGCAAACCGAGTTTCTTTCGGTAGAGCCCATCCAAATCGCGTGCCAGCCTTTGCGATGTCCAGCATTTGTCAAATTCCGCGCGCACGCCGTTTCGGTCAATATCCTTGATGTGGGCGACGGCGTTCGCCATGGCCATGATTGATCCGGCAGTATCCTGCGCTTTGATTTTATAGCCGCTGACACCTTCGTTGATGATTTCGTCCACAGAGCCGCAATGGGTTTTTCCAACTTGCGCGTTGGCGATGACCGGTGTGCCGCAGGCCATAGATTCGATCATAACGCGGCCAAAAGGCTCGGGCCATTCAATCGGAAACAAAGTCGCGGCAGCGTGCCCATAAAGGGCTTGTTTTTGTGGCTCGGATGCCGATCCGGCGAAAATGATGGGCGCGTTTGTGCCATATTGCTTCGAAATTTGCTGCAATTCGGCGCGTATTTGCTGCGCATCCATTTTCGCAAAACGGTCAAGAATGTTTGGGTCGTGCAGGGTGATGTGCGGTGCGATGTCGGCGTCAAAATGTTCCTGACTCTCTGGTTTACGCTCGAAAATGGTTCCGGCGATCATCAGGGGAGTCCCCGCTTGTCTGGCAACTTCGATGGCGCGGTGAGCGCCTTTGTCCGGCAGGAAGCGGCCAATCCAAGCGAGGTAGCCTGCGTGTTCGGGCGTTGCGGTATGGGTGAAGGAATCAAGCCCGTGATAGGCAACGCCAAACACCTGCGCATTAAATTTCTTTTTGAGTTCGCGCGCTTGGTTATGCGAGATGCAGATCACAGGATACTGGTAGTCCGCATAGTCTTTGCCGAGGCGCGGTGTGTGTTCATGGGTCAGGGTTTTATGCCCCAGATTGGCGGGAATGAGGAAACTGCCTGTCACTTCGCGGACATGGCTGTGAATGATGTCATAGGGGTTTTGCGCTTCGTCTGCCAGAAAAGCATGCCACAAGGCGTGGTTTTTGGCCTGTTCATCCGGGTCGCTATAGCCGATGGCGGGGATGCCGCTTGAGCGCAACGTGACAGAGCCTTCACGGCCATGTTCGGTTTTTACGGTGATTGATTGCCCGTTTGCGCTTACGGTGTGGCTAAGGTTCAGATGGCCTGCAACGGCCTGTGTGAAGGGAATAATGAGGGAGTCGGAGGATGCATAAAGGACAACTTCGTGACCGCATATGGCGGCCTGAAAAGCTGTCATTTGCGCCATACTCCTTTGTGTTCCGCCATATTCGGGGGCTGGAACGGGTTGGTACAACGTGCCTAAACGCGCGACTCTCAAGTTAAACCTTTTATACTCAGTCGTTTGTTACTCAGAAACTGTAGGTGGGGAACATTTGTTTCCACATGCGGCTATTAAGCGTGTTTTGCGGCTTAAATCAAGTAATAAAATTGCGATTTTTGGCTGATTTGTGCTGTTTTTTGCTATTTTAATGAAATCCTCACTTTTACTGTGATATTCTCAAACTATGTGGAGGTTCACTGATGAATCCCTATAAGGAAGGACTTTGCGATGTCTTTAGTGGCTTTGGCCTATCTGGCGGCGGGAAGTTTGACGGCTGGCACGGTGATGTGGATGCAGCACTCGCGCCGTTCGAAGAAAGCCCTCGTCCCCGTGAAGGCACTTGCGAGGGGCCGCGTTAGACGCTAGTCTTTTTCCGGTAAAACGGAAAGACGGCGTGGATGACGACCTCTCATATATTAAGAATTCATAATTCTTTGACGCGGACGAAGGAAGATTTCGTCCCTTTGGATGCCTACCATGTTCGAATCTATGCCTGTGGACCAACGGTTTACAACTTCGCTCACATTGGAAACGCCCGCATGGCGGTGGTCTTTGACCTCCTCGCGCGGGTCTTGCGTGTGCTCTATCCAAAAGTCACTTACGCGTCCAACATTACGGATGTCGATGATAAAATCATGGATGCGGCAACGGCAAGTGGAGCGCCTATCGAGCAAATTACGCGTCACTTTGAACAAGTCTATAACGCGGATATGGCTGCCCTCGGCGTAAGTCTCCCTGATATTCAGCCGCGCGCGACCGAACATATTCCCCAGATGATTGGTATTATCGAAAAACTCATTAGCGCAGGGCATGCCTACGCCGCTGAAGGCCATGTGCTCTTTAACGTGCCCTCGTTCACGGGCTACGGGGGCTTGTCGGGGCGTTCGCGCGATGACCAGATTGCAGGGGCGCGGGTGGATGTCGCCCCCTTCAAACGTGATCCGGCTGATTTTGTACTCTGGAAACCCTCAAGCCCCGATCAGGTGGGCTGGGATTCCCCATGGGGTCGCGGGCGGCCGGGCTGGCATATTGAATGCTCGGCGATGGCGCAGGCGCATTTGGGCCTTCCCTTTGATCTTCACGGGGGCGGGGCCGACCTTAAATTCCCGCACCATGAGAACGAGATTGCGCAAAGTTGCTGCGCAGCGGGACACGGCACAGACGGAAATCTTGCAGCATTTTCGCGGTATTGGATGCATAACGGCTTTGTGACGGTTGAGGGCGAAAAAATGTCCAAATCGCTGGGCAATTTCGTAACTGTCCATGATTTGATTGAGGCAGGCGAGGCGGGTGAAGCGATGCGTTATGCGCTGCTTTCGGCGCATTACCGCCAGCCGCTTGACTGGTCGGCGGAAAGCCTTGCCAATGCCCAGAAATCGCTCGATAAATTTTACCGCATTTTACATGATTTAAGCCACGTGCCCGATATGGACGCTCCTGTCCCCGCAGGGATTATGGAGGCGCTCCTTGATGATCTCAATTCTCCCAAAGCTTACGCTGAGCTCAACGCCTTGGCCAAAGATGCGGCAGAACTGAAAACCCCTGAGGCCAAGGCTGCCCTTAAAAAAGGCGCAAACCTTATGGGCTTTTTGACGCTTGATCCGGCTTTATGGTTCAGTCAGACCAGCAAAAATGCTGCGGTTGACGGGGCATGGGTTGAAGGATTGCTGCAAGAACGGGTGGACGCCAAAAAGGCCAAGAACTTCGCGCGCGCGGACGCGATCCGCGATGAACTGGTTGCCAAAGGCGTGGTGATTATGGACTCACCCACGGGCACAACATGGCGGATGGGGTAGTTATTCAATCGGTTTATAATCGAGGTTATTCCAGTATTTTCGGGGAATTGCCTCGTGCTGGATCACTTTTTCAGAATTGGTGCGTTGTTCACAAATTTTCTCAAAACGATTGCCGCGAAATTCGTAAAGTGCCCGCGCAATATCTTTTTGAACAAGTTCAGGAAATTTAGGCTCTTCTTGATCAGCCAAAAGATAGTCTTTTTTATTGATTGTAATAATTTCCCATAGCGTTGGTGCAAAAGGATAAGTTAGACCCAAAACATTTTCTGGTTTGGGGTCTGTTAAATCATATAGAGCTAGTCCTAAAAGTTTTTCATTTGCGGGGGTGTCTTGTTGCTTATATCTGTAATCATAGTCAACGAGCGAATTATTATTTAGTAAAAACAACATGGTGGTGTCGGTGTGGCACATCATACCACTTCCATTTACTCTATACTGCAGATAGGTCTCTTTTTTGCCATCTTGATCAAAATCAGCTGTGAATTTTTTTTGTGCAGTTTCGCCACTGCTGAGTTCGGGGTAGTTTTCATTGCTAAGGGAATGATGGTGTTGAATAAAATAATCATTTGCTGAAAGTTTCTGGCATATCGGGTTTTGTACTGGTGTGGCGGATTTCCAGCTGTATATTTTTGTGCGGAATTTGCATAGCAGAGTTTGTGTCTGGCCCTGCACGAGACGCATATCATTTCCCGACGAGAGGATTAAGTGTCCTTTGTAGTTAAAAGCATTGTCGGTGTCGGTCAGGGTATTGTATCCTCTGCTTTTATTTTGGACGACCATATCTTGTGCATTAAACTTACTATTAACATGCATAATGGGATACGTGGCGCAGGCACCACGTAGGCCAAATCTGACATATTGCTCATTGTTGTATGTAAAGCACTCGCCGTCTATTAATTGTTCGCTATTGTAATAAAATACTTCACAGGACGTCATCTCAATGGGTTTAAATTCTTCGGGGTGGTCGAGATAGGCATGGCAGATGTCATGGGCGAGGGTTTTGAGGTTCTCTTCGGCGTGCGCAGAAAAACTACCCAAAATCAGGCTCAAAACAGCCAATTGTAAGGCATACAGAAATTTTGGTGTCATGGAAGTTTCCTCGCATTCGTTTTAATCTATCATCTTTTTGATAAGCGTTCCAAGGGCTTCCAAATCTTGCTCGCGGGCGAGGCGGTGGTCGCCGTCCTCAATGAGGATCACCTCGGCTTGGGTGGGGGTGATGTTTTCTGCAAGCCTGTATGCCAGTTTGTAGGGCACTTCGGCGTCCAATTTTCCCTGCAGCAAAATGACGGGATAGGGCATCGGAAGCTTTTTATCCAGAATGAGGTGGTTTTTGCCGTCTTCAAAGAGGCGGAGGGTCATCATTTGCCCGTGTTCATCCTCGATAAAGCCGTTTTTGCTGCAAAAATCGCGCTGGGTTTGGCTCATATGCTTGTCCCACACCCATTGGGTGAAGTCAGGAGCGGCGGCAATGCCGATAAAACCTGTGATGCGGTTTTGCAAATGCTGCGCAAGGAGCAGCGCGATCCAGCCGCCCATTGAGGAGCCAATCAGGATCATTTCGCCCTTCACTGTATGGGTAATAATGGCGCGGGCGTCCTCCAGCCAGTCGCCGATACAGCCATCCTTGAAAACGCCCCCTGATTCGCCGTGGCCCGCGTAATCAAAGCGCAGCAACGAGATATTATGGATTGCGCAAAAACCTGCCAAAAACGTGGCTTTGCTCCCCAGCATGTTAGACGTGTAGCCGCCGCAAAACACCAGAGTGGGCTTTGCGGGGTCACCTTGTTGCAGGCGGTAGGCAAGGGCGATCCCTTGGGGCGTAATAAGTTTTTCGAAAGGCGTCTTGGTATCCATGAACAGGAATGCTATAAATTTCTCCACTTAACTTCAAGTCAGGACTTCACGTCAGGAATTATGGCGCCACCAAAACCCTATACCGTGCTGCAGGTTATCCCCAATCTCGGGGCTGGCGGAGCCGAACAAACTTGCGTGGATGTCACGGCGGCCCTTGTGGCGGCGGGGCATAAAGCGATTGTTGTCTCGAATGGCGGGCCGCGTGTGACCGAGATCCAGCGCGCCGGTGGCCTTCATATCGAGATGCCGGTACATTCGAAAAACCCCCTGCGGCTGCGGCTTAATGCCCGGCGGCTGCGCAGCATCATTGATAAATACCGCGTTGATATTGTGCATGCCCGCTCGCGCGCTCCGGCATGGAGCGCCTTCTGGGCGTGTGAGAAAAGCGCAGCAAAATTTATGACGACCTGCCATGCGCCCTATAATATCGGCGGGAGCGAGTGGAAGCGCAAATATAATGCGATTATGTGCCGCGGTGAGTTGGTGATTGCCAATTCCGACTTTGTGGGCCACTACCTTGTTGATAATTACGGCTGTCCACCCGCTAAAATCCGCGTGATTCCGCGCGGCATTCCCCTTGATAAGATTAATCCTCATGCGACCAGCGCCGAACGGCTTTTGCGGATGTCGCAAAACTGGCGGATTCCCGAGGTTGCGACGGTTGTTTTACTCCCTGGGCGCCTCACGCGTTGGAAGGGGCAATTGGTCATGATCGATGCCATGGCGCAGCTTGGCCGCAAGGATGTGTACTGCGTTCTGTTGGGTGATGATCAAGGGCGCGATGAATACCGTGACGAGCTTGAGGCCCTGATTGCGCATCATCATCTGGAAGAGCGGGTACGGATTGCGGGGCATTGCAGTGATATGGCAACGGCCTATATGCTCGCGGATGTGGTGGTGTCGGCTTCCATTGAACCCGAAGGCTTTGGTCGTGTCGCTGTTGAGGGCCAAGCTATGGGTCGGCCCGTGGTTGCAACCAATATCGGCGGGTCAAACGAGACGATTATCCCCAATGTGACTGGTTTTCTCGTTCCGCCTGATAATCCCGAAGCGCTTGCGGGCGCGGTAAGGCGCGCTTTGGCGATGCCGCCTGCCAAAAAAGCGGAGATGGGTCAACGCGGGATTGAGCATGTCCAGACCCATTTTTCCAAAGAGCAAATGACTTATGCTACGCTTCTGGTTTATGAGGAGCTGTTGGCCAAATGAGCAGTATTCTTGTCATAAAATTGGGTGCGCTGGGTGATTTCGTGTACGCGCTCGGGGCAATGAAGGCTATACGAGTGCATCATACGGGTGATCAGATCACTTTGCTTACAACAAAACCTTTTGTACGTCTGGCTGAGGCCTCCGGATATTTTGATAAAATTGTGGTCGATACGCGCCCTAAATTTTGGAATGTCAGAGGGTGGTGGAATTTGGCACGTACGTTTGATAGATTAAAAATATCAAGAGTTTATGACCTACAAAATAATGACCGTACGTTTATGTACTTTCGTATTTTTTCTCGTTTACTTAAACCCTTTCCCGAATGGGTGGGGGCTGTAGAAGGGGCCTCACATGCCAATTTATCGCCCGAGCGGACGCAGGGGCATGCTTTTACGGGACATCAGCAGACCTTGGCCCTTGCAGGTATTCATAATATAAAGCTTGATGACTTGTCGTGGCTTAAAAGTTCGCTTGATGGCTATAATGTTAAAAAACCTTACGTTCTGATTGTCGCGGGATGCTCGCCGACCCACCCAGAAAAGCGTTGGCCTGTAGCGCATTTCCGGACGGTGTGCGCTAAGCTGATCCGTTTGGGTTACCATCCGGTTTTGCTGGGCACGCAGGATGAGGCTGAGGTCAATCAGGCGATTGCGCGGGGCCTTGATGTCATTGATCTGACAGGGCAAACGGCTCTTTTTGATATTCCGGAACTGGCACGTGGCGCGTCGGGAGCTATCGGGAATGACACAGGGCCGATGCATCTGGCGGCACTGGCCGGATGCCCCGTGGTGATGCTTTTTACCACGCAGCGGAGTAAAATCAGTAAACATGCCCCGCCAAAAGATAAGGTGGAAGCCTTTGAAACCTACGATTTGAAGGATATTGCGCCGGATAGTGTGATGGATGCGTTTTTGCGCTTGAGCGCGCCTGCTAAATCAGCCGCGCAAGTTATTTTTTAAGCGGCTTCCTTATCGTCTTGCGAATAGACAGCATTGATGGATTTCATCATATCTTTGATGGCGCAGTTGCTGATTCGGTAAAAAATGGTCTGTGCTTCACGGCGTGTTTCGACCAATTTGTCTTCGCGGAGTTTGGCCAGATGCTGGGATAGTGCTGATTGTGAAATTCCGACAATTTGTTCCAACTCCCCCACGCTCTTTTCATTTCTGTAGATGGCGCAGAGAACCTGCAAACGGCGATGATTTGACAACGCCTTCAATACACGCGCCACCTCAGCGGTGTTTGACTCCAAAAATTCAACTTCCACACACATTATCTTACAACCAAAGTTATAATATTACACAAAACCGCATGGCTTTATTGCCGACAGAGCATAGCAAATATTTTTATCAAGTGCTAGTAAACAATTTTCAATTGTGTCTTTTTTTGTGTCTTTTTTTGTGCAGTAGAAAAATTTTATCCCTTTTCGGGTAAGCTGTGAGTGAGGTAATTTACCATTGTGCGCGGCAGAATGCTTAGGAGACTAAGCAGTATGTACATTGACCATGGGAAAGAAATCTGAGGTTTCTTTTTTGCGAGCTTGCCCGCAATATATTGCGCAGCATCATCCGTTTCCATCAGGAGTGGCATTGAAAATTCATTAGCTTCCGTCATGGGGCTTTTAATAAATCCCGGGCAAATGATGCTTGTATGCACATTGTGGGGAAGGAGTTTTGAACTGAGGGCCTCCGTGTAAAAACGGATAGCCGCTTTGGATGCGGCATAGGCGGGGGCGCTGGGAAGTGGCAAAAATCCGGCAAGCGAGCTAATAACGGCGATGTGGCCTTGTTTGCGTAGTGCCATACGTGGAATGATGGGGTGAATGGTATTGAGGACGCCGATTACGTTTGTTTCCAGAATCTTTTTCTCGCTCTCCAGCCCTTGTTCCATGTCACCCTCATGTGTATGGCCAAGGGATGTACCGCCAGATATGCCTGCGTTGGCGATGACCAGATCAAGGGGAGTTTCTGTGTCGGCCAGAAGTATCCATGAGCGCAGGGGTGGGGCGTCGAGGACGTCACAACAGAAAATATGGACGACAGCCCCACGGGAGCGGCACATATTTTTGACGTTTTCCAAGCGTTGGCTGTTTCTTCCAGTCAGATAAAGTGTTGTGCCTTTTTCTGCATATGTTTTTGCTAGTGCCGCGCCGATGCCGCTTGAGGCTCCTGTGATCAAAATGGCGGGCATCTCATATCCTCATGTTGTGACTTTAAGAAAAAATATATATTAAGGGCGTAGTGTTTCTCAAGATTGTTTATTATGCAGGGTTTTGTCCATGTCCTTATTTCCCGTTAAACGCCGTGGTTTGCTTTTTGTTCTTTCTTCACCCTCCGGAGCTGGGAAGACCACGATTACGCGCGCTCTTTTGGAAGAGGACAGGTACCTCAGTCTTTCGGTTTCCGTGACGACGCGCGACCCCCGCCCGGGGGAGGTTGATGGTAAGGATTACCATTTTGTTTCCAAGGAAAAATTCGACGCCATGGTCGAAAATAATGAATTGCTTGAATACGCCAAAGTTTTTGGTAATTATTATGGAACCCCACTGCGTCCCGTTGAGGAGGCTCTCGCCAATAGTCAGGATATTATTTTCGATATTGACTGGCAAGGAACCCAGCAGCTTAAACAAAAGTTGGTGAATGATCTTGTGACGGTTTTTATTCTTCCACCTTCGCAGCAAGAGCTTGAACGGCGCCTTCGCGCGCGGCAACAGGATGATGAGGCAGTTATTCACCAGCGGATGCAGAAGGCCTCGGACGAAATTTCTCACTATTCCGAGTATGACTATATCATTATCAACACCGATTTGCCCCAATCCATCAAGACGGCGCAGTCGATTTTGGTGGCCGAGCGTAGCAAGCGTCGCCGGTTGACCGATCTGCCGAACTTTGTCCGGACGCTCATGTCCGATGATGCGCAGGATTAGGCATTGGCTTTTGCCCGCATTTTTGGTATTTCTTAAGGAATACGTGGTGAAATATTACGGATTGTAGTCCCTCTCTTTTTCCGAGTAAGTAAAGTCAAGGAATGTCCAGTATGGTTGATACGAAGCCCCAGCCGCGCCAAAATCCGCGCAATATCAGGCCCGCTCCTGCTCAGGAGGCCGTCAAGGCGAAGCCTCAATCTGCCAAGCAGACTGCCGATCAGGGTGAGGTCGAGATGCTTAAAAGTGTGGGTGCTGTTGTCATTCGCAATGAATTTTATCGTGACGGTTACCGGAGTATTTTGCGCATTGCCGTTATTGAGGCCATGATTATTTTGGCGCTTGTCGGGGCCATGTTCTTCATTATTGAGGTTCATCAACCTGAGAACCGCTATTTTGCAACAACTGAAGATGGACGTCTTGTCCCCATGGTGGCCCTCAGTGAACCTAACCTTAGCGTTCCCGCTCTTATGTCGTGGAGTGCACAGGCGGCTACCGAAGTAATGACGTTTGGTTTCAACGACTATAAGCGCCGTTTGCAGGAAGCGTCCCGTAACTTTACGCGCTCAGGCTGGGCAAGTTTTACGTCAGCGCTTGAAAAGTCTCGCATTATTGAGATGGTGGAGACCAACCAGCAGGTTGTTTCCGCTGCGCCGTCAAGTGCTCCGATCCTGATCTCCGAGGGGTTGGTCATGGGGCGTTATCAGTGGCGTGTACAGGTGCCTTTGGTTGTCACTTATCAGGCTGGAGCTATGGTGCGTTCGGATAAAATGATCATCAATTTGACAATTGTTCGCGTTCCTCGTCTTGAAAGTGCCAACGGCATCGGTATTGAGCAATGGATTGCCCGTTAAGCTTGTAATTTTCTGTAAAATATAAAGGCGAAATATTATTTTGAATAACTCATATCTTGCTCTTGTGATTTATACGGTATATCCTTCCGGTGGTTTGTTGTGTCGCTGAACTTGTTGATAGTGGCTCAACGCGGGTCTATTCTCTAATTGGTGAGCACGGGGTGTGCATGAGGTTATCTATTTTCAACGTCGTAACGGCTGTTATGGCCCTGACCCTTTGTTGGGGGGCGACATCCTCCTTTGCTCAATCAACCCCTGCTGCTGCGCCGGAGACGCCCCCATCGCTGGAGGCCGAACCTCCCGCTCAGGTGCTTGCTCAGCCGGAAGAGGCTGTGAAACCTCAGGAGAGTAAAGCTAAGACAGCGGATGCCTCTGTTTCAAGTTTCCTTGAAGATGCGGGGATTGACCTCAAAACGGAGGGGACATCTCAGGAGGTTCCTTCTAAAAAAACTGCGACTGATGTTGGCGAATTATTGGATCTTGGCGAGCTTGAAGGTGGTATAGGTGGCAATGCTGTGGATCCCGAGCAAGTTAAAGCCGAGGAAGAAAGAACATTGCGCCGCGAGGCTTTTGGAGCTGCTGCTGGCAATATTATGCCGCTTAAGCCACCGGAAATTCGTAAACTCTTAGAAATGTACGATACAACAACTCAGGCGATTGAGACACCGGTTTATCCGATGCCTGAGCCTATTTCTTCTTTCAAAACCATTTCTTTGGCTCCCGGAACCAAGCCCGCGGTTATTCGTACCGCGATCGGCAATGTGACGACATTAAGCATCGTTGATCTCACGGGCCAGCCTTGGCCGATTATGGACATGACATGGGCAGGTGACTTTCAAGTTGAGCAGCCTGAGAAAGGGAGCCACTTGATTCGCATTACTCCGACCAAGGAGTTTGCGCGTGGAAATCTCTCGATGCGGCTTGTGGGTCTTAATCCTCCGGTTATTTTCAGTCTGAGCGCTGAACGTAATGCTGTTGATGTTCGTCTTGATATTCAGATCCCCGAAGTTGGCCCCAAAGGAATTTTGCCACCTGTTGATACGCCAATTTCAACGCGGGCAGGGGATGAACAATTGACATCTGTTTTGCTGGGAATGGCTGGAGCGACCACAGGCACCAAAACTCTTGGAGTTGAGGGTGTTGACGGGCGCACAACCGCTTATGATCAGGGGGGGATGATGTATGTTCGTACCCCTTACACTCTCTTGTCGCCTGCTTGGGCCAAGTCTGTTCAATCGGCCGATGGTACAAAAGTTTACGCTCTTAATTTTACACCAGTGCTTTTGCTTTCTGATAAAGGCAAAATGGTAAGAGCCTATATTTCGCGCGAGGAGCAAATCGATGACCAATTCTAAAGACGATTTTGACAATCCAGATTTTGAACCGGATGTTCAAGACGATGTTGATTTCAGCGATCTGGAAAGTGAAGAAAAATCATCCTCTCTCAGCACACTCTGGAGTACGCCGCTGGTCAAGTTTGGCTTGATTGGTGCTGGAGTCGTTGCAGCTATTGCAGCCTTTATGCTTTTTGGTGGTGATAGTCAAAAAGCCCTGCCATCGCACACGGGTTCGGGTAAGGAAGAACTTAAGCAGGCACCGGGCACTGAGGAAGTGACGCCTCAGATGAATCAGGCACTCGAAGAGAAAAACAAAGAGATGCTTGAGAAGGCTATTATGAATAGCCAAAGTTCTATCCCAGTACCAATTCAGCCGCCTAAGGTGCTTATTGATGTACCGACAGAGGAAACAACGGGTGAAGATCCGCTTATTCGTTGGAAAAAAATGCAGGAAGAACGTGTGCGTGTTCAGCGTGAGCAGCAGATGGCCGAGGAGCAAGCAAAGGTGCGTTCTCAGGCCGATCCCAACAAACAGGCCGCCCGCGATTCTTTGGCCCAGTCCATGATGGCCTACATGCAACAAGTTGTGCAGCAGACATCGGAAAAACCATCGTTGCAGCATACTGCCTTGTTTACGTTGGCTGAAATTGAGCAGGCAAAGGATTCTGCTGTTGCTGGTCTAGAAAATGTGTCTGGAGACTTGATGGGTGTGTCCAACGATGCCACTGACTCAGGAATTGCCAAGAAACCCGATACCATTATTATTCCCGCAGGTTCCATCCAATATGCCCAAATGTTGAACGAGGCCAACTCGGATGTACCGGGGCCTGTTCTGGGGATGATTGTAACGGGGCCGTTTAGCGGGTCGCGTATTATGGGGACATTTACGGCAGCTGAAGAACATCTGGTCATCCAGTTCTCGACGTTGGTCACCAAAAAGGGCACTAGTATTCCGATCAAGGCTTTTGCTGTTGATCCGGATACCTCTCTTGTTGCTTTAGCTTCGGATGTTGATCACCGTTATCTTGAACGGATTATCCTTCCGGCAGCTGCGAGTTTTATTGAAGGTTTGGGTGCCGGCTATGCTGAGACGACCACGACCGTAACTGGTTCAGGTGATTCGGCTACCTCATCGACAACAGATCTTAATACCAAACAAGAGCTGGGTACGGCGGTTGAGAATATGGCATCGACGGTTGGTGAAATTCTACAAGAGGATGGAAGCAAAGCAGAACCCCTTATCCGTGTTTATGCTGGAACGCCGATGGGTCTGATGTTTATGGCACCTGTGACGGATCGTGTTCTTTTGGAGGCGCGTCAAGGGTATAATTCTGAAGAGGCTGCAGCACAACAGCAAGCGAATCAGGCGTCTCTTTTGCAAAGTGGTGGCTTGAATGGTCTCCAGCAGTTGCAGCAAAGTCTGCTTCAGCAGCAATTGTTGCTGCAGCAACCGACATCTGGCACTACAACTCAAACCGGAAGTGCGCAGTAGCTGTAAAGATTTACGGTAGCGCACTTTCTTAACCTGTAAATTTATTCTGGAGAGATAATGTCTCAAAATCCGCAAGACGAGGAAGCATACACTGGGGCCGAGTATGATGAATACACGGATCAGGATTATGACGACCATGATGTAACAGACGAATGGCAAAATGATGATGAAGTTCTTGATGAGGATGCCGAGTCTGGAGCTCAGGAATCTGAGCCGCCAGCCAAGAAGAAAAAAAGTAATATTCTGACTTATGCCATTATCGGGGTTGTCCTTCTGGCCGCTGGTGGTTTTGCGGTTATGAGCATGGGCGGTAAAAAAGCCCCAAGCGGTGATGCAGCTCCGCCAGCGCAGCCTACTGCTTCTGTTGCGGAAGCTCCACCGCAGGATACACTTCAGGGCCTTCGTGATAAGGAAGTCTCTCAACTGCCTGTTCCTGCCACTTCTGCACCACCCGCTCAGGAAGAAGCGAAAGCTTCTCAGGGTGGATTTATGGACGATCCGGCTGTTTTGCAACAGCCTGATGTGTCGGCACCGCAAGCTTCTGCTGATTTGACAGCACCTACGCCATCTCTGGCAAATGCGCCAGCGCCTCAAGATCCGTTGGCTGGTCAAACACCGCAACCTGCTGAAGGAACAACCTCGACGGCACCTGTGCAGGCTGTGTCCGATTTCCCAACGGCTGATCAAGTTATGAAGGCTGGAACGCCGGAAACTGCGCCGCCTGCTGATATAGCTGCTGCCCCTGCCCCTGTACCGGATGTTCAGCCTGCTGTTCCCACCGAGACTTCTGTAGATGATATGACTGAAGTTCCTATGGAAACTACGACTTCAGGGTCATCTGCAGAACTTCTGGATGCACGTAGCCGAATCGCCGAGCTTGAGAAATCCTTGGCAGAAAAGGATCAGGCGCTTAAACAGCAACAAGCCTTGGCAACGGATGTTGATACGCTCCGTGGCAAGATTGTAGAGCTTGAAGATCGTTTGGCTTCTGCTCAAGCGGCGCAGAATGACATGACGGAGCCACCACCTGCTGAGACTTCCAAGCCCGTCAAAGCTGTTAAAACAACTAAGGCAGTTTCCCAGCCTAAAACAACCAAACCTGCTCCATCTTCGGCGCAATGGGTGCTGAAAGGTGCTCAGCCTGGTAAGGCTCTTGTCGCGCTTAAGGGGAGCAATGATCTTAAGACCGTGGTGGTTGGCGCAACGCTTCCCGGTATTGGCCGGGTAACCGCGATCGAGCAAAGCCCTGCGGGCTGGGTGGTTAAAGGCACACAAGGTTCCATCAAACAATAGCATTCCAATTTTTTAGAAAAACCCTGCTGTTGCAGGGTTTTTTTATGGAATCGCGGGCTTTTGTGGATAAAGTCTTGACTCACAGGGCGGGATTGTATAGAAATCCCCCACCTGTCCAAGACTGTGGGTTTTCTTTTTATAAGAAAATAATGGTTTCCGCCCGCATAGATAGGCCTGTATGACGTTGTTTCTGCTCTTGTGCTGAAAGATACTGGTCTTGATATTTGCGTTTTGGATGGGCGGCTCTTTGGAGCCGCTTTATTATTTTGGATTAACGAATGGAGACACGCGATGGATCGCGCACAAAAACAAACTGAAATCGAGCAGCTCAAATCGACTCTTGAGACCAGTGAGATTGTGATTGTAAGCCATAATAAAGGAATGACGGTGGCTCAAGTTACCGAGCTGCGCCGTTCACTCATGAAAAATGGTGCGCGTTACAAGGTCACAAAAAATACTTTGGCGAAATTGGCCGCTAAAGGTACCCGTAATGAAGCTGTTGCTGATTTGCTGGTTGGCCCAACAGGGCTTTCAACAACAACAGGGGAACCTTTGGTTGTTGCAAAAACTGTGTATGATTTTGCCAAAAAATATGATGGCAAACTGGTTCTTCTTGGTGGCGTATTCGGGGATTTAAAACTCGATGCAGCTGGCGTTGAAAAACTTGCAAAACTGCCAACACTCAACGAGATCCGCGGCAAACTGGTCGGCCTTATTCAGGCTCCGGCTGCTCAACTGGCTCGTTTGGCACAGGCTTATGCCGACAAAGGTCAGGCCTAGGATTAGGCCCGCTTATACTTATTAACGTAGCTTATTATCATTTTTAAAAGGAGACTAAATTATGGCTGCAAATCTTGAAAAACTCGTTGAGGATCTCTCAGCTCTGACCGTTATCGAAGCTGCTGATCTTGCAAAATTGCTCGAAGAAAAATGGGGCGTGTCCGCTGCTGCTCCTGTAGCTGTTGCGGCTGCTGGTGCTGGCGCTGCTGTTGCTGAAGAGAAAGACAGCTTTGATGTTGTTCTCGAAGCTGCTGGCGACAACAAAATCGGCGTGATTAAAGTCGTACGCGAACTGACTGGCCTCGGACTCAAAGAAGCCAAAGACCTTGTTGAAGGCGCACCGAAAGCCGTTAAAGAAGCTGTCGCGAAAGCCGACGCTGAGACCATGAAAAAGAAACTTGAAGAAGCTGGCGCGAAAGTGTCCCTCAAGTAGTCTTTTCGCATGGCGAAATTATCAAAACGGCCTCCTTGCGGGGGCCGTTTTTTATGCTAATGCAAAGTTTAAAAGGTAGCGTTTAAAAAAGGCGGGATATTCCGCCTTTTTCGAATTTAATATGCTTGTGCCTTCTAGTAACGGTAAGTCTCATTTTTGAAGGGGCCGCTTTGGGCGACGCCGATGTAATCGGCCTGATCTTTGCTCAGCACAGTGAGACGTGCGCCGAGTTTTTCGAGGTGGAGGCGCGCGACTTTTTCATCGAGGTGGCGGGGCAGCACATAGACTTCATTTTTATAGTTTTTGTGGTTTTGCCAGAGTTCAATTTGAGCCAAGGTCTGGTTGGTGAAGCTGGCTGACATCACAAAGCTTGGGTGTCCCGTCGCGCAGCCCAAATTCACAAGGCGGCCTTCGGCAAGGAGAATAATGCGTTTGCCATCGGGAAACTCGATTTCATCGACTTGCGGCTTCACGTTGTGCCATTTGAGATTCTTGAGGGAGGCGACCTGAATTTCATTGTCGAAATGGCCGATATTGCAGACAATGGCACGGTCTTTCATATTGCGCATATGCTCGATGGTGATGATGTCAACATTGCCAGTGGCCGTTACAAAAATATCGGCTTTGCTGCAGATCTCCTCCATCGGCAGGACATCATAACCTTCCATGACGGCTTGCAGGGCGCAGATTGGATCAATTTCGGTCACGATGACACGGGCGCCTTGTGAGCGCAGCGATTCGGCCGAGCCTTTGCCCACATCGCCATAACCTGCGACAACGGCAATTTTACCAGCGATCATGACATCGGTGGCGCGGCGGATGCCATCCACGAGGCTTTCGCGGCAGCCATATTTATTGTCAAATTTTGATTTGGTGACGGAGTCGTTGACGTTAATGGCAGGAACCATCAATTCGCCGGCTTTTTGCATTTCCTTTAGGCGGTGAACGCCGGTGGTGGTTTCTTCGGAAATGCCGCGGACGTTTTTGAGCAATTCGGGATATTTATCATGCATGATGCGGGTCAGGTCGCCGCCATCATCCAAAATCATGTTAGGTACCCATTTTCCCCCTTGGCCATTCGGGCCATGGATGGTTTGTTCGATGCACCAGTCATATTCCTCTTCGGTTTCGCCTTTCCATGCGAACACAGGGATACCTGCGGCGGCAATTGCGGCGGCGGCTTGATCTTGTGTTGAAAAAATATTGCAAGATGACCAGCGGATTTCGGCGCCGAGGGTGGTCAAGGTTTCAATGAGGACGGCGGTTTGAATGGTCATGTGCAGGCATCCGGCAATCCGCGCACCTTTGAGTGGTTGGGATGCCCCATATTCAGCGCGCAGTGCCATAAGGCCCGGCATTTCCGTTTCGGCAATGGTGATTTCTTTGCGGCCCCAGGCGGCAAGACTCATATCCTTGACTTTATAATCGGGGGTATCCGAGACAGTGGCGGTGCTGGATTTCATGGCTGTTTCCTAAGTTCGCTATGGGTGACACGTGTTTTCATAGAACGTTAAATCTTTTCTGCTAGCTTGTTCTAGACGAGAAAATATCGTCCCCAGAGATAGCAGAAAAACGGTCTTTGCCCTAGGGGGAAAATAAGGAAAATTAGGAAAAAATGCAGGAACATCATACCCATCAAACGTTTACATATCGCCCAAATCCAGTGCTAGCGCGTTCCTTTCTGATTTGTCTCAAGGATCAGAATGGTGATCTTTCGCCGATCGGAGATTATACGGTTCTGGATGAAAACGAAGATTTGTCTTTGTCCGAGAAGAAAGTCATGAATTTGGTGATGCAGCTTAACGGCGGCAATGAGCTTATCCCCTTGGGAGAGAAGACAAAATCGCGTTTGCTCTTTCATTGTAAGCCCAAGGCGGCAGATGATCCGCGTCAGGAAGTTATTTTTTATGCCTATTCGGGTCATGGGGTGTCCCGTGAAAATGCCATTTTAACCTTGGAGGGTGCACATGCCTGAAATTAATCTCAAATCTATGCTGCGGGGTTTTTGTGCCGCAAGTTCGTGCGGTGCGCCGTACCTTTCCGAAAATTTTGACCGCGCCACACGTGTAGCGGTTGGTGGGAATTCTCCTGAGATTGAGGGGGCTGCTCCGGCACCGAGCGGACGTGATTATACGCCGTAATATCCAGTTTTCTTTGGTGGAAGCAAAAGGGGCCTGATGGCCCTTTTTGTTGTGTTACCTTTTAGCGGAAATCCATGCCGCGTTCGCGTAGTTCGTGCCAGATGGTGTAGTTTTCACGTTCGACCAGTTCGTTATAGACAGAGCCAGCGATGCCTTGAAAATGCGAAGGATAGAGGCATTTGCGTTTTTGTTTGCTGCTGAGTTTTCCAAATTTGTGCGTAAAGCGTACCATGACATGATCAACCTCAAAGCGGCCCGGATCACTGAAAGACGGGCCTTCGAGGCCAAGGTGCAGCGACAGGCGTGAGCGTTCCTCATTATAGATGTAAGCCAAGGCAGCGGTGCGGTCAAAGCGGTCTTTGATGCTGCACCCAAGGGCTTGAGCCTCATCCGCGGTCAGGCCCAGTTTCTTCTTGGTGGCTGTGGCGTTTTGCGTCTCGGGGAGAAAATCGTCAAGCGGCTGGCCTTGCTCCACACTGGTCGTGACGGGGGCAAATGGTGTTGGTGTCGCTGCTGTGTCGGTTAGACCGAATGGCAGATCATACGAACATCCCGAAAGTCCACATCCGAGCGTGATGATCCCGCATCCATATATAACCCGACAAAGCTGCCTCAGGGTTACATAGGTTTGACAATTCATACTTTCAGTGTAACATTCGTTTTTACGTAACGCTATAAATTCCGCGGGTTTTGAGGAATAATTCGTTGCGGCTGTGCGGTAGATGCACAGCAAAAAATGCTGCGGGGGATTTAAAATAATGCTGCAATAAATTTAAAACGCTTTTTAGTGGCGATGGACACGCGCCTTGCTGCGTTTTTCCAATCATAGTAAAATGACCTATGGCTGCGTATGCGGTTGTAAGTTTTAAAACGAATGGGGAGCCTATTGGATCATTTGTCGCCAGAAAACAAGCGACCTACTTGGATTGTTTATGTGTGGGCTTTGCTGTGCCTTGGGTTGGTTGTAGCTACTGTTGTTGTCTATGTGGTGCGCGAACAGCAGGTTGCCCGCGAGGGCGTTTTTGTTGAACTTTCTCAGAACACGCACCTAAATATGGTCTGGGGAGAGCTTTTGAGCGTGGCGCAGGATGATGTGTTTCTCGCTGGCTTTGGAGGTGAAGACATGCTGGTGAATATGTCTGACCGCCAGAAATATTTTACGTATGATGCTTGGGCGGACTATCAAGTCTATGTTTCGTGGCAAAAAGAACAACTGAAAGTTAGGGGTTATTCTGAAGCTCTCAGTGGAGATACTGTAATCGGCACATACAGCGATAAAAATGGCGGTTATAGTATGAGAGATGATGGTCGTTACCAGTTACACAAAACCATATCTTTCAGTTATGGTAGTGGTTGCACTCACCTATTCGATGACAAAGTATCGCAGTTTGATATTCTTTTCACGTTAGACGGGCAAGGACAGCCGCTTATTTCGCAATGGACAGTAGGTCCTGAGGAAAAATTATAACTCCCCCCTTAAAAACCTGCGGTTTCAGGCGTATGATCTCTTTGAAAACAGAGCACGGCCATCGCCGTGATGGAATATCGGGACATGCCCCAAAAAATACAACATACAGCGCCTCCCAAGGTCATGGCGCCTTTACGGCAGAAGAGGGTCTTTTGGCTGGGGCTTACGGCTGTGGTGCTGGCGCTTGTTTTATGGATGTATTTTAGTTCACATGCATATCTTGAGGAGGTGCGTTCTTCCGAATATGCACAGGAGACGGCGCTGTTTAGTTCAATTATCGAGAAAACCTGCCTTAAAAACGCCCGCTCGCCCGAAAATGTGGGTCTGGACGGATCACAATTGTTGCCGTCCTCGCATTTTTTAACGGCGGTGCCGGTTCCGGCTGATGCGCAGGGATGGCTGCAAGGTTTGCCGGGAAATCTGGTGTTGCCAAACAGCTATGTGTTGCGGATCAGTAAACCCGGGGGTGGCAGCGGCTTTAGTGCCCAAACGGTGGCGGCGATTGACCGCAAGATTGATGACGGGCTTGCCGATTCAGGCATTATCAGGGGAGCGGTCCGGACGCCATGCCTGACGCGCGGTAGTCGCGATGCATGGATTTACCGCGATAGCGGGTATATGTGCCCCTATTTTTATGTGGTTCCAAGCTGTGTCGAGACCAGCCGCAGCGGTGATGAGTAGATGGTTCCGGAAAAAATAAAGACAGTGGTTGTTTTGCTGGTTTGGGCTTTGGCCTCTCCTGCGTTTGCGGCGGTTGAGGACAAATGCGCCATGAATGGGGCAGAGTATGTGCCGCAAAATCTAGATATTCAAAAAAGTTATGATGCAGCGACTAACCTCGTGAACAGGACCCTTTCCTTCGTGCTGCGGCTGGAAAAAGGTGACATGGAGGGGCCTACACGATCCATATTTTTGAATTTTGAGGCGTATAACACCAAGGGTGAAAAAGTCAGCTCTATGCGCCTGGGTGATACGCGTTCGAATGGTATATCACGGCATATCTTTTCAGCGTATTATGGTACGTTTTGCTCGTTTGCAATCGCCAAGGGTGATGATTGTCCAGAACTCAAGCATGATGCGCATCTTTACCCGATTGGCGTAAATAATGATTTATCCCCGTCACCTCTCGGGCGGGCCCCCGCGTTGTTGATTTTTCCTGATACCTATGGTGAACTCACTCAAAATTCATTCCAGCATCCCGAAGACTGGGACAAATATATCCATTTTGACACGCCTCAAAGAGTTTACCCAGACTTTAGGGGCTATGATTTCTGGGTGCGCCGTGCGTGTGGTGAGGGAAAAAACTAATGGTCGCGAAGATTAAGACGGTGGCGTTTCGCGGGATTGATGTGCTTGATATCGAGGTCGAGGTGCAGGTCGCGAGTGGTCTTCCGGCCTTTACCATTGTGGGGCTGCCCGATAAGGCGGTGGCCGAAAGCCGTGAGCGGGTCAGGGCGGCGCTTCACGCGATGGGCCTTGCCATGCCTGCCAAGCGCGTGACGGTGAACCTTGCGCCGGCTGATGTGCACAAAGAAGGCTCGCACTATGATCTTCCCGTGGCGCTCGGTCTTTTGGTCGCTATGGAGGTTGTGCCGCAAGATGCGGTTGAGGGGTATCTGGCACTCGGGGAACTCGGGCTTGACGGGAGTCTTCGCGCGGTCACGGGGGTTCTTCCGGCGGCGCTTCAGGCCGAGGTGCGAAATTGCGGGCTGATTTGCCCTTCTGATTCGGGCGCTGAAGCCGCATGGGCGGGGGAGCTTGATATTCTGGCGCCAAGCCATTTGCTGCAGCTCATAAATCATGTCAAAGGGGTGCAGGTGCTGAGCCGTCCCAAAGCCGAGCTTCACGCCGCCGATCACGTATATAGTCGTGACCTTGCGCAGGTGAAGGGTCAAGAAACCGCCAAGCGCGCCTTGGAAATTGCTGCGGCGGGCGGGCATAACTTATTGATGATGGGGCCGCCGGGTTCGGGTAAATCCATGCTCGCCTCATGTCTGCCTTCGCTTTTGCCGCCGCTTACCCCGCGTGAAGCCTTGGAAACCTCGATCATCCATTCGCTTGCAGGAACGCTGCCTGATGGTGGATTGCTGCGCACACGACCCTACCGCGACCCGCATCATTCGGCGTCCCAGCCGGCGCTCGTGGGCGGGGGGCACAAAGCCAAGCCGGGCGAGATTTCGCTCGCGCATCACGGCGTGCTTTTTCTGGATGAACTCCCTGAATTTGCCAAAGCCACCCTTGAATCGCTGCGCCAGCCGCTCGAGATCGGCGAGACCCTTGTGGCGCGGGTCAATTATCATGTGACCTACCCCGCGCGGTTTCAGCTGATTGCGGCGATGAATCCCTGCCGCTGCGGCTATTTCGGGCAGGTGGACGGCGAATGCACCAAAGCGCCGCGCTGCGCCGAGGATTACCAGTCTAAACTCTCGGGGCCGCTTCTTGACCGGATTGATTTGCAGGTGGAGGTTCCGCCGCTTTCGGTGGATGAGTTGGCAACGGCCCAAAACGGCGAGCCTTCGCATCTGGTGGCGCGGCGTGTGCAGGCGGCCCGAGTGTTGCAGCAAAACCGTCTGGAGGCACTTGGCGCGCCACCTAAAATGGGCCTTAACGCCCAAACGGAAGGCACGTTTTTAGAGGCGGTTGCGGCGCTCGAGCCTCAGGCCGAGCAGATTCTCAAAAAAGCGGCCGAGAAAATGAAGCTATCGGCACGGAGCTGGTTCCGCATGCTACGGGTGGCGCGTACTATTGCCGATCTTGACGGGGCACCTGAACTTATTGCGGCGCAACATGTGGCGGAGGCGTTGAGTTATCGCCGCCTGCGCTTGGCTGATTTGTAGGCTCACCTACCCCCTTATTTTCGAGAACCATATAGATATTGGTCATACGGAAGGGCATTTGGGCGATAGTGTGGTACTTTTGGTAGTTTTCAGCGTTTTTTACCCGATCAAACAGCACGACAACGCCATTCGGATGGCTATCGAGCCATGATCTGGCTTCTTCGCGTTTAATTTCTTCAATCGGGCGCGTGCGGCGGGCCAGAAAGCCGAATTCCCCTGCGTAATTTCCGGCAAAGGCCATGGGGCGACTTTCGAGCGGTTTTATCGCCTCGGCAATCGGGGTCAGGTCATAATATTTGAAGTAGGAATTGCGTACAGAGAGTTCGAAACTGCACATCATCAGCACTGTAAAGACAGCCATGACAATTATTGTCTTGATTTTATCGCGGCGTGACCAGATCACCATGGCCAGCAGCATCATGATAGCGCTGATAATCGAGAAATAGGGGTTTGTGTCCTCGAACATGTTGTCGAGGTGGGCTGATTCGGCGTAACTCTCTTCAAAAATTTCTGTGACCAGATGGACAAGATGTGGAAAGAGTGTCAGGAAGGTTCCGCCAATCGCCAGCGCCCGTACGTCCCATTTTTCAAGAGTTTCGCCTGTTTTCAGAAAAATAGCAGTGGTAAATAACGCTATGGCGGGCGCAAGGGGCAGAAGATAGTGGACTTGTTTGCCGCTGATGGCCGAGAAGGCGATAAAGACCGGTACAGCCCACGTAATAATGAATTTTATAGGCTGTACGCGTTCACGTACGACCTCCTTAACGCCCCGCCAGAAAGCTGGGGCAAACGCCCAAGGCAGAAAAAACAAGGGGATGAAGGTCATATACCAATAGAAAGGATGCTTATGGTCAAAGGCATTGACTACGCGTCCAGCGGTTTGACCCCAGAAGATTTTATCAGCAAATTCCTTCCCGCCTTCCATTGCGGCAGGTATGGCCCATAAAAGACCGATACCGGCTCCCAGCAGAATGGCGGCAAGAATTTTAAGGATTGTCGGGGCAAGTGGTGGTCGTTCTCCATTGGGGAGCCAGAAAGGGGCAAAAAGGGCAACCGGTAGGACTTGCAGGAGAATAACTGGACCTTTTATCAAGGCGCCGAAGCCTATCGCCAGAACAAGGAGAAGCAGGTGTTTGTTGTGACGGGTGGTGAGGAAATCCCACAGGGCTGTAATACCGATCAGGCTGCTCACGGTCAGGAGCGTATCGAACATAATCAGGTTTGTATAAACCACAAAAGGGAGTGAACCTCCCAGCAGCAGGGCCGCCACAAAAGGGGCTTTCGGGTTATGGGGGAAAAGGCGGGTGGCAAGGCGGGCGGTCAAGAGCAGAACGGCAAATCCGGCGAGGTAGGGGATCACCATCGGCACGGTTTGTGAGACGCCAAAGACACTCCAGAGCGACATAATCATCCAGAAGAGGACAGGGGGCTTATGGTGATAGGCTTCCCCGTTGAGTGTGGGGAGGATCCAGTTGCCGGAGCTAAACATTTCCCACGCGACAGTCACATAGCGTGTTTCATCAACCGGAAAGAGAGGGCGGCACAGCACCGATACCGCAAAAAGAAGTCCGCAAACGGCTGTAGCGTAAAGGGCTGTTTTGACGAAAATAGGGTTGAAGGTCATGGCGGGCGTTACCCTTTCGGGTGTTAGGGCTGGGTGTTAGGGGAAGGGGAGGAACTAGCACCTTCTTTGGTTTCCGGGGCTTCCGGCGCAGGGTGGTTTTTCTTGTAAATCAGATAGATATTGCGAAAGTAGATGATAAGGCCCGCGGCTTGGCCCACAATAAAAACCGGATCGGCGCGGTGGATGGCGTACACCAGAAGCACGGTGCCACCGCCTAAAGAAAACCACCAGAACATGTTGGGAACAATTGATTTCTTGACCTTTTCGGAGGCTAACCACTGCACCAGAAAACGGGCTGAAAAAAAGGCCTGTCCCAGAAAACCGATGGCGAGCCATACACCGTGATCCTTGGCGGCTTCAAGACATTCTTGTGCGGTCATAACGATTTCCTTATTCTTTCTTTAGCCTGTAACGATGTCGGTTTTACTGGCAGCGCGTGTCTTGAGCCAGAGCACACCAGTCAGGTCAAATATTCCGGCCCACAGACGATCCCAGAATCCGTATTTGGAGACGCCGCGCGTGCGGTGGCGGTGGCCGACGTCCCGCAGCAAAATGGTGCCGTATTCACGGGCAAAGAGAGCAGGCAGGAAGCGGTGCATGTGGTTGAAATAAGGCAATGCGAGGTAGTCATCGCGGCGGAACATCTTGAGCGAGCAGCCTGTATCCCTCACGCCATCTTTGAGCAAGGAACGGCGGATGAAGTTACCCGTGCGGGAGGTGAATTTTTTAAGGAGCGAATCTTGCCGTTTGGCCCGTTGACCTGCAACCAACAGCATTGAGGCTGCGGGAGAGGTGCAGAAGGCTTCGTAAAGCTGCACAATATCGGCTGGATCGTTCTGGCCATCACCATCCATGGTGACAACAACCGGGTTGCGGGCGACCCGTATTCCTGTCCGCAGGGCTGCGCTTTGCCCCGAGCGTACCGTGTGGCTCACGAGTGTGATTTTTGGGTTGGACGCGATTAATCCGCGGATGATGGGGGCGGTGTCATCTGTGCTGCCGTCATTTACCAACACAATCTCGGTGATCGGGACGCGTGCACTGGCGGTTTCGATTTCGGCAACCAAGACCGCGATATTCTCGGCCTCGTTCATTACGGGAATCACAACAGAGATGTTTAGGTTAGGTGTCATGCGCTGAAACTAGTAGGTAGAGGGGCTTTTGCCAAGCGCAATTTTGGATAAAGGGACGTAAAAACCATCTAAAAAGGCCCTTTAAGGGGACATGAGAATGGTTTGCAGATTGCTGGTCTCCCAAGGCTGGTCTCCTACCATCTTTTTGATGAGAATTCCTTGTTCATCCACGATGACAGATTCAGGGAGTTTATAGGTTTGGAACAGGCCTTGTGTTACGCGTTGCTGCGGATCGCGGGCGATAATGAAATTTGCGGGGATATCCAGTTTATGCTTGCCTAGAAAACGGGTGATATTGGCGTTGTCCGTATCGGAGGAGAGAGCCATAATGGTTATCTTCCCTTCGTTTTTTTGTGCAAAAGAAACCAGTTTGGGAAATTCGATCACGCACGGCGCGCACCAAGTGGCCCAGAAATGCACAATCACGGGCGTGCTGCGGTAAGCGCCAAGGGTGTGGGTTTTTCCCGCCAAATCCGTGACAGTAAAGTCCGGTGCTTGTGGTGCGGGGGTTGCTTCTTTTTCCTTTTCCGCCGGAATAGTCGCCATAAAAACGGGTTCATCGGCCTGTTGCAGAACGAGGGTTGTCAGGGCTCCCAAAACACAAATAATTGTCAGAACTAGAAGGTTAAGCCGCATGAACTTCCTCTTTGTTTGTTCCTTCCCTCACAAGGATTTTTGCTGTGGCAAGGCGCGCCCGCAAGACGAGGATGGTAATCAGGAGGATTTCAGCTCCTGTGAAAAGGCCCAGCCCCCAGAAGACGCCCTCAGTAAAGCCGTAGGAGTGAAGGCCGACGCCCAGCAAGTTAACGCCGATCCATGCAAAGGCGACAATGACACCGACAAAGGCCAGTCCTGCCATCCAGAGCGGGCTCGTAATTTGCCCCGCGATCCGGCCGTGAATTACCCAAGCGAGCCACAGGACGATGAGGAGAGCTCCGTTTTCCTTGGGATCCCAGCCCCAGAACCGTCCCCATGACTGGTCGGCCCAGATGCCGCCCAGAATGGTGCCGATAGCAGTAAAGAGCAGCGAAGTCAGCACAAGGATTTCAAGAGGCTTGCGGTAACGGTTTTTTGCGGTTTCGCTGATGTGGGGTGTTCCTTCGGCCCAGAGTAGCCCATGGGCGAGGAGAGCCGTCATCAGGCACCAGCCATAACCGATAGTGATGCATAAAACATGGGTCATCAGCCAGAAGCGGGTATTGAGCACGGCGGTGAGCATTTTAAAATTATCATCTTCTCCCATCATAGTCATAGCCATAAGACCAAGAGCCGTACCGGAAAGACCAGCCAGCAGCAGACCCGTACCGTTTTTAAAGCGGCGTTCAAGGATGATTGCGATCAATGGCGAGATGAGTCCTACAAAGAGAAGGGATTCATAAAGTGTTCCTACTGGTGGGCGGTCAAGAATATAGACCCTCCAGCCAAGTCCTGTCGTCTGCAGCAAAATGGCGGCGCTAGCGCTTAACCACGCCCCCCAGATCAGCGGTGTGCGGGGAAAGGCGAGTGTGACAAGGCCGAGCAAAAAAGTGAGTGCAAAGAGGATCAGGGCCGTTTGAAAGGGTTTAAGCGTGTTAAAGAGGCGTTCGGCGCGCAGGCGTTCGCGCTCGGCGGGGCTAAGGGTTTTGTTTTCTGTTTTTTGCTGCATTTGGGTAAGTGTGGCTTCCCACTGTCCTGTGTCCTGCATCTGGTAGGCAAGGGTCAAGTTGGCCCAGTCCTTCATAAACGGGGCGGTTTCAGGGGAACCTAGTCCTTCGGCGAGAAGGCTCCATGGGGCGACCATTTTGGCCTGTGGGCCTGACCAGTCCAGTGGAATAACCTTGAGGAGATCATTGCCGCCTGCGCTTTCGGCAATGGTCGAGAGTTGCCAGCTCAAGAGGGCCAGTGCCCGCTCGGAGGGGGCGTATTTTTTAGGGTCTTCGCCTTTGCGGGCAATGATTTTTTTGAGTTTTTGCTGCAATTCAGGGAGCTGGTTGCTCAGTTCCTTAAAGGTAATCGGCGATTCCGGCGCGATCCCCGCGGCGGCTCTTACATCTTCGGAAATATCGACGGCCAAGGGCAAAAAGAGCGAGAGGGAGCGCATAAGCTCTACAAATTCGGCAGCGTTTTCGTGGACGCGCAGTAAATCCTTTTCGTTGGGGGCAAGGTTTTTGGGCGGTTTGTCCATTAGACCTGTTACTTGCTCCGTGGTGGCGTTCAGGCCTTCTGCCAATTCCTCGAAACTGTAAAGGGTGCTGGGGCGCTCGATCAGAGAGAGCGCGTGACGGGTGGTGGGATCAGGAATATCAAAGACCGGAACCATGGAAGATCTGACAGGGTCGAATAAGGTCATCATCAACCATTCAGCGGCCCCTATCTCCTGTTCGCCTTCATTTATATTTGCGCGGGTTTTAAGGCGGGTACGTCCTGCGAATTTTTTAAGTGTGAGTTCAGCAAAGGTGGCCATCGGTTTCAGGCGCCCTTCGTGAAAGATAGGAAGCTCCATGAATTTTTCGCTCTCGAGCGGCTGGGGCGGGATAGTGGTGACGCCACCCCCTGTCACCCGCGCTTGGGATGGAGCGCTGGTAAGGGTCAGGATAATTGCTGCAATAACGCCGAGAGCTGGGGCTATTTTGCTGCGCTTGTCTTTAAGGCGCAGTACCAGATGGAGAATAAGGCCGAACGCCATGACAAGGCTTGCGATATAGGGAAAAACCTGCCCCTTATTTTCGACGACACTGAGTACGGTTTGCGGCGTCGGCCCCGTCATATCAAAGGAGGACTGGTAGATGGTGTAGCCTTTGAGGCGGACTGGTTCGTTCATGGCAAGGCGGGCGCCCCAAGAATTGGCCCCATCGGTGATGGTAAGATCGGAGATAAAGTCGCGCTCCATTTCCGATCCCTTGTTCATGTTGCGGGTGAATTTATCCAGCTTGACGCTAAAGGGGAGCGGGCGACGCGCCCGTTCAACCGTGATAGTATAAGTGCCTGTTTCTGTGACTTGCGGCATCTGGGCAGTGATTTGCGGAGGTTTGGGAAATTTGTCAAAGGTCAGATATTTGCCATCGGCCGCACCTGCGCCTGTTATTTTAAATTCGATCCCTGTCATGTTGCGTTCATCCTGCGGATCAGGCGGCGCGGGAAGGAGTTGCATAAATTTCCCCGGGCTTGTCCAGCCTTCTGCTTTATCGGCCGCGCGTTTCTGGATGGTGCAGTTTTCGCACAGGGTGAGGATATTCAGGACAAAGGTTGCGCCGTAAGGTTCTATTGTTTGCCCCTCTTTAAGTTTCTCAAAAGGCTGGCTGAAAATCATCTGGTTATTCAGGCGAATTGCTAGATTGCGCTGGTGGTAATCTTCGACCTCGTGGACGGTGGTTCCTTCGGGGATAACCAGATAACCTTCCTTTGCGGTGAGGGCGGTGAGGAGTCCCCCGATCAGGAGGAGGAGCACACCCAGATGGGTGATGATGCTACCGGCCTTCATCCACGACCATGTACTTTTATAGATGAACTTGACCAGCAGATTGAGGGCGAAGATTGCTGTGAGAAGAATTCCACCTGGGAAAGGCAGAGGGCCGAACCAGATGATAAAGGATGAGAAATACTGCTCTTGTGCAGCGTAGAGGCCGATCTCCTTTTGGGCGATGGTTCCCGCGATCAGCACTATCATCAGTAGTGGGAGTACCCAGAAGACAATTCTTGGGTGGGCAAGGGTGTTGATCAGGGGCTGACGGGAGGGAGGTGTTTTTTCCATGCCCTTTTCAATAGCCCACTATATGCCAAATTCAACCAAAATCTTTGGTTTTGTGCGAAAGCTCCTATTGAAGCCTTTACTGGCGTTCGTAAGAAGGCGGATTCTTGTCAGGAATGG
Organism: Pseudobdellovibrionaceae bacterium; assembly: GCA_041674725.1. Taxonomy (GTDB): domain Bacteria; phylum Pseudomonadota; class Alphaproteobacteria; order Micavibrionales; family Micavibrionaceae; genus UBA1573. The sequence goes on from JBAYVC010000006.1 coordinate 96,896, forward strand.
CGGGGTTTGAGCTGCTCCATCCAGGCATTGACCCCGATTTCTCATGGGGGATGACCGATATGGTAACGGCGTGCCCCAAGGGCTGGTTTTGCGCCGAGAACAGATCGGCTGCGAGCAGGTAAATTCCTTTCATCGACGCCCCTTCAACGGCGGTATAACCGGCTTCTTTTTGGGCGATGCCCAGAGCCGTTGCATTTGTCAGTTCTGTGGCGGTGTAGGTCAGTACAGGGCCGTTCCCCGCTGTGGTGGTCAATGTCATGCCTTTTTGCAGTAAGCCTTGGCGCAGATAATGGTCAAAGGCGCGCTGGGTGTTGCTGTTATTTTCTGCGGTGCGTGGCGTGATGTAAAGCGCGCTGCCATCGGTTGGGAGAGAAGGCTGAAGCCTATCGAGAAGTTCGAACACACCACCTTGCCATGCGGCGGTGTTGCTGGCCATATTTTCTGTATCCTTAATAACGGCAGCATCATTCCATGGTTCGGTTATGGGCGGCTGGGTAACGGGGGTAATTTTGTCGTTGGTATAGCCGCGGGGCATCCATTCCTGTCCCAATTGGTGGGAACAGCCGCTGACGAGTAGGGTACCGCACAGGGGCAACATCAGGAGAACGGGGGCTTTAAAATTACGGAAAAAACTCATGAAATCCTCATTGGTATAGGGTGCGCCGCAGGCGAGACAATCGGGGGCATTCTAGCAGGAGTTGGGGTGCAGGAACAGGGCTAAAATGATAGGGGAACACGCGCGGAGCAGGGGCGTTATGCCACTTTGATTGCGGTGATTTTCTGGATGGTCAGGCTGGTGCCAATGCCTTCGGTTAACGGTAGAAGTCGTACTTCTCCGCCATAGGATTCGATGATGGTGGCTTCAGGAAGGGTATCGCGGGTGTAATTATCCCCTTTAAAGTAGTAGTCGGGCTTCAAATGCTTGATGATGTCCATCGCGGTATTGTCATCTTTCTCGCTTTCTGCGCCAAAAAAGACAACGAGATCGACGGCACCCAAAGCGCCCGTGACGGTAGCGCGTGAAGCTGCATCATTGATTGGGCGGCCCTCACCCTTTAAAAGCCGGATTGAGGCATCGGTGTTAAGGCCGAGCACAAGGCGGTCGCAATTGCTGCGGGCATTATTGAGGTAACTTACATGTCCCGCGTGCAAAATATCAAAGCAGCCATTGGTGAAACCGACCTTGAGGCCCCGCGCCTTCCAGCGCTGGATTTCCTCAAGCGCTTCATCCCAGTCGCAAATTTGGGCCATGCGGGAGCGGTCAAGGGCGGCGCGGTCGCCCGCGGGGGTTGTGGCAATGTGTGATCCGGATTGCTGCAGCATATCGATAAGTTCTTTGCTGCGGATCGCGGCGGTGCCGACTTTGCCGACAACAATTCCGGCGGCGACATTGGCGATGCTGGCGGCATCAATCAGACTCGCTCCACTGCAATAAGCGGCTGCTGCTGTGGCAATTACTGTATCACCCGCGCCCGAGACGTCAAAAACTTCAAGGGCGACAGTGCGCAGGTGCATAGGACGTTCAAAATCAGGGCGCTCAAAGTCATCTTGGGGCACGCTTTTGCGTGATACAATGGTCATGCCGTCCTGAGAGCGTGTGGCAATGATGCCGGTGATCCCGCACGCGTTGATAAGCGTGGTGCAGGCGGCGACAATATCATCATCTTCCTCCACAGGCAGGCCGCGGGCGGCTTCGGCGAGTTCCTTGCGGTTGGGGGTGATGATGGTGGCGCCGCGGTATTTGCTGTAGTCCGCTCCTTTGGGATCGACAAAAACAGGAATATTGTGATGGCGGGCCAGCGTGATGGCGACCTCCAGCACCGTTTCGGTCAGGCACCCTTTGCCGTAGTCCGAAAGAATAAGGGCGTTTTGCTGCGGAATCATAGCTCTGAGTTGCTCCAGAATCCGCTCTTCCAGTTCGGCAGGAATGGGGGTGGTCAGTTCATGGTCCACGCGCAGTAGCTGCTGATGGCCTGCGAGGAAACGGGTTTTCATGGTGGTGGGTGCGTGGGTGCGTTCCATCAGGTGTGAATCATCAATATTGTACGAGAGGATCAGACCGCGCAGAAGATCCCCTTCGCGGTCATCCCCGATGATGGCGCAAATATCGGTGCGGACGCCAAGCCCAACCAGGTTGAGGATGACGTTACCGGCACCGCCGGGCATCATGGTTTCTTGATGGGCCTCAAGGACGGGGACGGGGCTTTCGGGGGAGATGCGCGCGACATTGCCGCGGACAAAGCGGTCGAGCATTACATCGCCGATCACCATGATTCGCTTTGTCGCCATTTTTTCGACGATGGCGGTAAAATGGCCCGTGTTTGGCATCGTTATCTCCTCGTTTTGGGGTGAAAAAATGCGCAAATCCGCACTTTTCAACGTTTTTCTGGCATGGCGTTTATCTTTTGTCAACTTTTGCCGTGTTTAATGGAGGGAAGATAAAATAACCGTATCAGGATTAAAGCGCGGCGGTTGAGTAGGGGGATGTAGGAACAAGAATGAGTGACGAGGACAGTATGCCCCGAAAAAGCGGCTTTTTGCAGACGATTAATACCCATATCCAGCGTAACCGCCTTGGCGAACTCCTGGTTGTCCGCGGTAAAATTTCAGCTCCCCAATTAAAGGAAGCCTTGCGCCTACAAAGAATGCAAGGGTTGCCTTTGGGGCAAATTCTGTGCGATAGCGGCCTTATCCATAAATCCGACATTCAAAAGGCTTTGGCGCTGCAATCGGCTTTCCGTGTGGCGGCGGCGGTTGTTACCCTTTTCTGCGGGTCGTCGGTGTTTGTGCCACGTCAGGCAGCGGCTTCCGATATTGAAGATGTTCCGGCAGCAGTGATGCTGGCTTCAGCGAGTGCGCAGGCGGGGTCTGTTTACAAGGCTAATCTGTTCGGTACGCAGGAACAGGCATCGCGTGACTTATCAGCTTTTACCAAATGGAGCGCTATGTTCGAGCGTTTCCAGCACGACGCTGAATCATCCTCGTCAACACGTGTGTTGGCCAACTGGAAAGAAAATTTAGAAGCATTACGTGGTCTGCCGCTGGATGTGATGGCGCGCCGTGTGAATGATTTGATGAACCGTGTCCGTTATATCGGGGACAACCGCAACTGGGGAAAATCCGATTATTGGGAGACACCCGTTGAATTTATGACAAGAGGTGGAGATTGCGAAGATTTTGCGATTGCCAAATATGCGTCGCTCCGTGCCCTCGGGGTTTCGGATAACGCCATGCGTATTGCGATCGTTAAGGATATGCAAAAAGGCATCCCTCATGCGATTTTGATTGTTTATACCGAGGACGGGCCGATGGTGCTGGATAACCAGATCAAGACCATGACGGCGGCTGAGGATATCCATCACTATAAGCCGATTTTCTCGATCAACCGCACGGCGTGGTGGGTACATACCGACCGTATTCGGGATAACAGCGCCACGCAAATCGCTTCGGCTGCCCGCTAATTTCACAGCAGAGTTGATAAAAAGGCCGGGCGAGGTTGAAATCTTGACCGAAATGATCCATCTTATGGGATATTTTACGATAGGTTCGTTATGTCCCCCAATCCCCTGCTTACTCTTTCCCCGCTCCGTAACCATGCCCCGCAGTTCGATCTGATCCGCGAGGAGCATTTTGAACCCGCTGTCGAGGCGGGAATTGCGACTGCACGGGCCAATGTCGATGCGATCGTCGCCAATCCTGATGTCCCCAGTTTTGCCAATACGATTGTGGCTCTTGAGGCCGCTGCCGAGATGCTCGGAACAGTGACCAGTCTTTTTTACAATCAATTGAGCGCGGCCGGAACGGATGGCTTACAGGACCTCGCCGAGAAAATCGGGCCGGTGCAGGCCAATTTCGGCAGCGATGTCATTCTCAACGGCGCTTTGTTCGCGCGGGTCAAGGCCGTGTATGATGCGCGGGAAGGCCTTGGTCTTTCTACGGAAGAGATGACGCTGCTGGATGATACGTACAAGAATTTTGTGCGCGGCGGAGCATTGCTTGATGAGGCTGGGAAGGCGCGGCTGCGGCAGATCAACGAGGATATGTCGACGCTCGGGCCAGTCTTTGCCAACAATGTCAAAAAATCAACCGAAGCGTTCGAGCTATGGATCGCGGACGTCTCCGATCTTGAAGGTTTGCCACAATCGGCTATTGACGGGGCCAAGATGGAGGCCGAGGAAAAAGGGCAGGCCGATAAGTGGCTGATTACCCTTGATTACCCGAGTTTCGGTCCGTTTATTACCTATTCCAAGCGCCGGAATTTGCGTGAGAAAATCTGGAAGGCCAACAGCCAGAAAGCTTTTGGCGATGTGTTTGATAACAGTGCCACTATTTTTAAAACGGTACGCTTGCGTCATGAACGGGCACAGCTTTTGGGGTATAAAACCCATGCCCATTACGTGATTGAGCGCCGCATGGCGGAAAAGCCCGAAAACGTTATGACTTTCCTTCATGAACTGCGTGACCTTTATAAGCCCGCCGCACTCAAGGAGCTTGAGGCGATTAAAGATTTTGCGCGCGCGGACGGCGTGGATGAACTGATGCAGTGGGATGTGGCCTATTACGCCGAGAAATTGCGCGAGAAAACCTATGCATTTTCTGCAGAAGATCTGCGGCCCTATTTCCCGCTCGAGCGGGTGCTTGAGGGAACGTTCGGGCATTTTTCCAAGCTTTTCGGCCTTAAATTTACGCCAGCCAAAGATCTTCCGGTATGGCATAGTGATGTGACGGCCTATGATGTGAGCGATGTGGATACTGGTGCATTTGTCGGTACGCTCTATGCCGATTTTTATCCGCGCACGGGCAAGAAGCCCGGGGCGTGGATGACGACCTACCGCGATCAGGGACTTTTTCATGGCAAAGTCGAACGGCCCGTGGTTGCCATCGTGTGCAATTTTACCAAGCCAACCAAGGATGCGCCCTCGCTCCTCACCCATGATGAAGTGCTGACCTTATTCCATGAGATGGGCCATGCCACCCATGGGCTGTTGGCCAAGGGTACCTATACGTCGCTTTCGGGGACGAATGTTTTGTGGGATTTTGTGGAACTGCCTTCACAACTTCAGGAAAACTGGCTCTACGAGCCGGAAGTGCTCGCCAGTTTTGCGGTTCATTACAAGACGGGGGCACCAATTCCATCTGACCTTGTTAAAAAACTCAATGATGCCAAAAATTTTGATGCGGGCTGGATGGGTGTACGCCTGATTGCGCCCTCCATTCTTGATATGGAATGGCATTTGCGCGATCCGGCTAGCATTACCGATATTATTGCCTTCGAAGATGAAGTGGGGAAAGAAACCCAGTTCTTTCCACGTCGCGGTGGGCCGATGTCAGCATCCTTTGGGCATATTTTTGCGGGCGGTTACTCGGCGGGGTATTATTCTTATAAATGGGCCCAGGTACTGGACGCCGACGCGTTTGAGGCGTTTAAGGAAAACGGGCTTTATAACCGCGCAACAGCGCAGCGTTATCGTATGGAAGTTCTGGAAAAAGGTGGCTCGGAGCATCCGTCTATTTTGTACAGGAAGTTTCGTGGGCGCGACGCCGACCCGAAAGCGGTTCTGCGGCGCGAAGGTATTATGTGAAAAGAATGCACAGGAATGAGGCTAATTTTTCATATTTTTCTTGCGCATTTTTTTCTTTCTCTTTATACCAAGTTGGAATAAAGACAAGTTCTGCACTGTTAAAGGACGAATAATGATAACGACGGCACAAATACGAGGAGCGCGTGGTGTACTGAACTGGTCACAAGGTGACCTGTCGGAACGCACCGGTATTTCCCCGACGTCCATTGGTAGTATTGAGAATGGCCTGACGCAAGCACGCGCAAATACACTCGAAATTATTAAGACTGCATTTGAGCGTGGGGGCATCGAATTTTTGGGTCTTGACGGTATTCGCAAGCAAAATGCTTTCATCCAAACCCATACAGGGGCAACAGGTTTGCATGATTTTATGGATCATGTTTACGAAATTGCAAAAAACTATGGCGGCGAAATTGTACTCTTTAATGCGAAGCCATTGAACTGGGTTAAATGGCTGGGTGAAGACTGGCTCAAAATGCATTCGGAGCGCATGCAGAATTTGGGGAGTAAAATAAATTATAAAATTGCCACTAAAGAAGGTGAAACACAGTTTATTTCTAAAGATTTTGCCGAGTATAGATGGTTTCCGGAGGAAATGTTATCTGATCGTGCCATGTATGCCTACGGTGATCATCTGGCGTTTGTGAATTTTGAAGAAAATGCGGTCTCAGTCATTGTATTGAACCAACCCGAATTCTCGCAAGCCTTCCGTGTGTTGTTTAATATCGCATGGGAAAATGTGGCGACTGCTCCGGGTGAAACAAGAGTACAAAATGACTAAAAAACAAGTCATCATGTTTGTTGGTCAAGATATCACGTCCCATCTTATCATGAATAAGGTGGTTGCTGATATGTTGGCTAAAGATGTTTATCAGCCCGTGATTTTCCTGCCGAAACATGCGCCTTCCAAACGTTCTGACGTGCCGCAGCTGCGTGAATTTGGATTTTTTGATCGCGTTTTGTTGAATGAAACCGTTTACCCGTTTATTGAAGATCGTCCTTGTGTTTCCGCTCCCTACCTGAGTCCACGCCAATTGGCAGAAAAATATTCTTTGGATGTTTGTGACGTTGCAGATGTCAATGACCCTGCCTTTGTTGAATCTTTGCGTAACAACAAAGATATTGGTTGCGCTATCTCGATCCGTTGCACGCAATTGTTCCGTGAAGATATCGTGAATGCCATCAAGTTACGTGCTCCGTTTGTGAATCTTCACTCTGGACTTCTCCCTGAATACCGAGGCGTCATGCCGACCTTACGCCGCATGTTTGATATTGCGTCAGGAAACGCTGATTCTGTTGATTATGGCTGCACATTGCATAAAGTTGAGCCTTTTAACCCTAATGGCAGCGCGTATAACGGCGTGGATACAGGTAAGATTATCGAAGTAAAATCTTTGCCGCTTAATCCGGCTCTTTCGGGTTACCAAGCAAATGTAGGGCTTGCCGAAGCTGGGGCGGATGCGATTAACGGTGTGCTTGTTCAACTGCAAAAATACAGCGTACGTGGTTACCCGCAGACGCATGAGAGTTCACAATACTTTACCTTCCCCAATCAGCAGGAACTTGATCAGTGGGAAAAGAGTGGTGTTGTTCTCGTGCGTAAGGAGGATGTATTCACTACTCTGGTAGATGCGTTTAGCAAAGCCGGACATCGTCACGGCGAGAAGCTTGTTCAAGCAATGGAGCAGGCTACTAAAAAGTGGTATAAAAATGATACAGACTTTCAGAGTAACGGCATATTGATTCCTGCCGCCCTTGGTACCGATGTCGCCTCCGAAACGAAATCTGGGACATTGGCTGTTCGCGCCGCCCCCGAATCGCGCTTGGCGGCCTGTTAAGGTACTTCTAAAACAATTCCATCATCATGCATCTTGCGGCGCCGCCACCATATTTCTGGATGGTGGGGAGGTCTGTATAGATGATTTCCGAGACATGCCGCAAAAAGGCTTCTTTCTGGTCGTTGCGGTAGGCGCGATAGGCTGAGCCTGACATCACCAGTTTTTTTGACCCGTCACGGGCGCGGACTTCCAAGGCATTGCCACAAAATTCGAGCAATTGTTCGTTGGTAATCTCGATAATCTCGCGCCCCGTTTTTTCGAGATTTTCCCGTACGCGCATGCGGTCGTCGGGGAGGATACATTCAAGGCAAATGCCGACAAAATCTGTGCCGATAAACATCATGACGTCGGTGTGATAGACAGGTTTGCCCACATGGTTGCGGGTGTGGAAGGGGACATAGCTGTAGCCCATATGGGCGCACCATTTTTGGGCAAGCTCGGTGTCCGAGCGGGCCGAAAGAGCGGAGTAGGCGACCTTGTGGATACGGTCCATCCACAGGGCTGAGGTACTCTCTAAGGCTTTGTTATCTTTTTCGGCTGCGCTCATATCAAGATGAACTTTGTAGCCGCGCTCCAAAATCTCTTTCATAAAGGGACGGCGCTCAATGCGGCGGTTTTCATTCAGCATTGGGTAATAGACAATCACGCGCGCGCCGTTTTCAAGCACATGGACCGAAGCCCAGTTAGGAAAAATATCATCGGGTGAATCGGGGGCGCCCAGTGTGGTGGTCACGGCAATTCCGGCCCCCACCAGCGTATCGCGGAAGTTTAAAAATTCGGCGCGAGCGGCTTTTTGTACGGCGCCAATATCGGCGGGGTCGGCGGATTGGTAGCTGTTGGTGGCCATGGTTTGGCTGTTGGCGTGAAAAGCGACAGGTTCGGTCATCCAGATATGGTCGGCAGACTGGTAAATAGGCGTACGATTCATGAAAACTCCCTTATTTAACAGTACCCTAGCATAGATACGGGGGTATGCATACTAAAGATCACAATTTAGACAAAATTAAGGCAAACACCAACCATAAATTTGACATAATCATATGGCACACTTAAAGAATAGGAAGACAAGGTACAGCACAGATACCGACCTTCCTACCCTTAAGACACCATAGACCGACCACACCTTGAAGCCCGATGTCAGCCTCCTCCTGACATCGGGTCTTTGGTTTCTTGGTTGTTTTTTGTTTTACAGTCTTGCCGCCTGCTCAACTTCTGGAATATGATGACTCGTCTGTAGATTGAAATTAAAACCCGAGAGAGTCTCATGAAAAAACTTCCCAAGAAATTTTTGGATCGCGTTCAAAAATCGCTCCGTTCCTACCAAGATATTACTGCGTCTATTAGAACACGGGATGTATCTGAGGCTGATACTGTAACGGTTATTAAGGATATTCTCGCTGATGTATTTGGCTATGATAAGTATAATGAACTCACTAGTGAGCAGCAAATCCGCGGCACCTTTTGTGATCTGGCTGTCAAAATTGAAGAAAAAATCCATTTTCTGATTGAGGTAAAATCTGCTGGTATGGCTCTTAATGATAACCATTTGCGTCAAGCAATTAACTATGGGGCGAATAAGGGAATTGAGTGGGTGATTTTAACAAATGCTGTTGATTGGAGACTCTATAAAATCGAGTTTGGACAGCCTATAAAACATGAAGAAGTTACACGCTTTTCTTTTGTTGATTTGAGTTTCAGGAATGAAGAAGATCTCCAAAAAATCTTTCTGATGGCACGGGAGGGAATTTCCTCGAATGCTATACAAGAATTCCATCAGACGGCACAAATTCTCAATAAATTTACCCTTGCTCAACTCATGACGTCTGAAAACATGCTTGCGAACCTGAAACGAGAAATGAAACGGCTTTTTCCTGAGATTCGGGTGGATGAAGAGCAACTCAAGGATATGATCCTTAATGATGTTCTTAAGCGTGAGGTTATTGAGGGTGATAAAGTGAAAGAAGCTCAAAGTAAAATCAAGAAAATTTCTAATAAAATTGAGCGTGAGAAGAGTAAAAAGACTGTTACTGTAGATGGCGAAGTGGCCCAGCTGGAGGGCGCTGAAATCAAGAATCAGGCGGCCTAGCGCTTGTTTTTGCACTGGCGCTGGACGCTTTCATATTCGCTGAGTGAATCGATAGCTTGCTGGCGCTGCATGCGTTCAGTCTTCATGGCATCCATCTGGGTTTTGAGGACGGCTTGCAATTGGGCGCCGATGGCTTTTTGCAGATCAGCTTGCTGACCTGCGGGAACGGGGCCAAAGACGTATTGGGTATTGACCGCCTGCTGGAGCGCGGCGCCCATTTGCTGGGCGTATTTATTGACGACCAGCCGATCGGTCACAATGTGTTTTTGTTCGTGGTTCATGATGGCCGTATGCATGCAGGAGCCTTGCGGGAAGTTGCTCGCAATATAAATGGTCGGGCTGATATGCACGAGAACGTCAATCGAGTTGATCCAATAGCAAACTTGTCCGCTTATGCGGTTGGTAAGTGTGCCGTAATTCATGTTCTGGGTAGTCTCGATCCCGCCCTGCATTAGTCCGCCGACATCGGTGATGACATTATCCCCGTAAGGGTTGACAGTCGAAATGGTGAATTGATTCAGATCTTTTTCTGACTTGGAATAGTTGTAAGTTATGTTGTTTGTTGAGGTCTTTATATTGATTTTGGGGAGGTTGCTGGTCTTACACCATGATTCGGCGGCATGGGTTGTTTTTCCGGCTCCGGAGCTAGCCAGTATCAGCAGAATCCACAGTGCTATTTTTTTGAAATTCATTGCTATTTTCCGAACATACTCCTCTAGCCTACTATAACGGAGCACTCTTAACAATTTGTCACTGGTTGTCATGCCTTAAAAATATCGCTAGTATGCACGCGAAACGGAGTTTTTTTATGGGTTTTATTGCTTATCTTCTGTCGATGCTCATCAAGGGCTATATTTTCCTGATTATTATTCAGGTGGCGTTTTCGTGGCTGATCGCCTTCAAGGTTGTGGATACTGAGAATCAGCAGGCGCGGAATCTGATGGCGCTTATGAATAAACTCACCGATCCGGTCATGAAGCCCATCCAGAAATATATGCCGCCTATCGCCGGAATGGATCTTAGCCCCTTGGTGGTGATTATCGGCCTTCAGGTTATTGAGCGCTGGGTCATATGGCCACTTTTCGCTGGCTTTTAATCGTGTGATTCTTTGGCAGGATGGGTGACATCTCCTGTCGTGTCTGATGTCCCTGTTTCGGGGGAGTTTGACGCTTTTTGTTCGGTTTCGGCAAGGGTTTGGGCATAAACATTGCGCGCGCGTTCAGCTTCAAGGCGGCTTTCATGGTCGGGGTGGGCACCGATATAACAGATCCAGCTCCAGATACCGAGACAGAAGGCGAGCAGCAGCAGCAGGATGGCCCATGTGTTGGTCATCGAACCAATGTCAAACTGGCGGTCCTCGACTTCATCTTGAATGCAGGTAGCAATTTCCTTGCCGTTAAGGTCAAGAAAGGCTTTGCTGTTATCTAGGCGTATATCGATACGATTACCTGTTAAAGGGCCATCAAAGCGCAGGGCGTCGGTGGTTTGGAGCCACGAGCCGATTTGGGCTTGTTTGCAGTCCTCGAGTAATTGGCGTTCGAGCGATTTGACTGGTGCGTTGCCAATATTTTTGGCAAAATTGGCGACAGGTTGTTCGTAATTACCCTTGAGGGTGTCAAGGCGGCCGATCTGGTATTGGCCAGCAAACCACGTGCCGATGCCCGCGATCAGGGCAATGATGGCGGCCAAAGCCCAGAGCTTCCAGCGTCCCGCTGGGGCGCGGCCAAGATAGGTCCAGAGGGTCGATCCGTAAGAAAGCATGTTTTGATGGCTAGCATAAACGACAGATTCCTATAAGAGGGATTTTGCAGGGACTTGCAGTTTTTGCGAGTGAGGGGTATTTAAGCCACAGGGTTCCCAGTACAAGCCGCAGAAAAGAGGGTTTTATGGTGCAGATTATTGATGGAAAAGTGATTGCAGCGCGGGTGATGGAGACAATTGCTGCGCAAGTTGCTGCGCTTTCTGTGCCTCCTACGCTTGCTGTCATTCTGGTCGGGGATGATCCGGCCAGCCATGTCTATGTGGCTAATAAAATCAAGGCGTGCGGCAAGACGGGAATTGTCTCTGTTGAAAAAAGGTTGCCTGCCGATTCTTCATTGGAGGATGTCGCGGCGGTGATTATGACGCTTAATCGTGATCCTGCGGTTCATGGAATTTTGCTGCAGCTTCCGCTCCCGTTGCATCTTGATTCTGATCCGCTGATCCAGATGATTGCGCCCGAAAAGGATGTGGATGGTCTGACCATTCCCAATATCGGGAAATTGGTGGCTGGAATGGACGGGATGGTGCCGTGTACACCGCAGGGCTCGCTGATGCTGATTAAGTCGGTGATGCCAACTCTCACGGGCAAACGCGCGGTGGTGATTGGCCGCTCGTTGCTCTTTGGCAAACCGATGGCCCAGCTTCTTTTGGCTGAAAATGCGACAGTGACCATTGCGCATTCCAGAACGGCGGATCTGCCTGCTGTGTGCCGCGAAGCCGATATTTTGGTGGCCGCTGTCGGGCGGCCCAAGATGGTTAAGGCCGATTGGGTCAAACATGGCGCGGTGGTGATTGATGTGGGGATTAACCGCCTTGATACGGGCAAAATCTGCGGGGATGTTGATTTTGAGGCCGTGGCCGCAGTGGCCGGAGCCATTACACCCGTTCCAGGTGGGGTGGGGCCGATGACGATTGCGTGTTTGATGCTCAATACGCTCAAGGCGTATTGTATAGAGAAATCTTTTGCCTGAGTCTTCGTTATAGTGATGGTGGACGGAAAGTGCTGTTGCCTGAGGCAGGAGCTGATGGAAGAACAGGCGCTGGGCGGGAGGCGTCAAGTTTGTTGCTTGCTTGACGCTCTTCCTCAAAATGCTTTTGACAAATAGGTTTTGCAGCGTTGAAAGGTGAATGGCAATTGGGTTTTACCTGAGATGCGGGTTTTTCTTCCGTTCGTGGAGAGGTGTGTGGCGCATTTTCGCCGATGGGAAGGGTTAACCCATTAGCTTCTGCAGAAGGAGAGATAAGTGCCGTTGAGAGGCTTAGTGCTGCCCACAACGCTTTGGCTCTAAAATCTTGTCCCAATTTTGTATCCTCCGCAATTATAGCTGCTAATTGATAGCCAAATTACTTTATATTTTATGAAAAGTCAATAAGGTTTGTATTTTTTAAAGTTGTCTTGTGCCTGATTGTTAATATTTTTCAAAACTCTATGACAGGAAAATAGGCAACACCTTACACATATAATATAATTTGAACATCAAATATTGCGAGCAAAAGCGGCGGCTTGAGCAACTTGATCTTCTGTTGGATTACGTCCTGTATAAAGTTTAAATTGTTCAAGGGCTTGTATGACGGCAACCTGACCACCATCAATTGTTGGTATCCCCATAGTCCTTGCCAATTTTAGTAACGGCGTTTCAAGTGGGGAGGCAACAACATCAAAAACTAATTTGGATGATTGAACCAGTTGTTCGGGAAATGAAAGTTCATCAGCATTCGCACCCGTCATTCCAATAGGGGTCACATTTACTAATATAGATGGTTGGGAATTAAGGGGTAGCGTTTTCAGATAATCATAACCGTATAAATTAGCCAAAGGCTGACCTGTCGTTTTATTCCGCGCAACAATTGTTCCATTTGTAAACCCTGCATCCCTGAATGCTGCAGAGACTGCCTTAGCCATACCACCAGAACCACGAATAATAAACGATTCCTCTGTATTAACACCACTCGCTTTTAAAAGATCATAGACTGCTTTATAATCTGTATTATACCCGACTAATTCGCCATTTGTATTTACAATCGTATTCACAGAATCAATTGCTTTTGCTGTTTTATCAAGCCCATTCAGCATAGGAATAACAGCCTCTTTAAAGGGCATAGAAACAGAGCATCCACGAATACCAAGTGCTTTTACCCCCTGAATGGCACCCGACAAATCATCAGTTGTGCGTGCCATATAAACTAAATCAAGGTCAAGTAACGTCCCTAAAAAATTATGGAATCGAGACCCAAATGTGCCAGGACGTGATGCAAGAGAGATACAAAGCATAGTCGCGCGGCCTATTGTTTTCCTCTCAGTCAGCACTGTCTTTTCCACTGAAAAATTCCTCACATTTTAAATTTTCATAAATATATATTACCCCCCCAAAATTGTCAATATCCATCCGAAATTACATAGAGTGTGTCATCGATTGACTGATTAGAGCATATTTTTTCGTTACAATAAGCCGTTTATTATTTAAAACCCTTGAGTTGAAGACGCGGATGGAGGCTAGAGGCAATTCTCTTTGCTGAATTTCCTTGCATTTGGTGGGCAGAGGCGTTAGAAAAACCCCTGTTTGTGGGAGGTTGTCGCCCAAATTCCTTGTTTATCAAGGAGCCAGAGCGAGCCGCACCACGTCCCTTCAACGTTTAAACGGAGGTTTAACATGGCCAAAAAGGTAAAAGGCTACATTAAGCTACAGGTTCCAGCTGGTAAAGCGAACCCATCTCCACCTATTGGACCGGCACTCGGCCAACAAGGTGTGAACATCATGGAATTCTGTAAAGGATTCAATGCTAAAACTCAGGAAATGGAAGCGGGCATGCCGATTCCGGTGGTGATCACCGTATTCGAAGACCGTTCCTTCACCTTCATTATGAAGACACCTCCGGTGACCTACTTCATCAAGAAGGCAACCAAGCTTCAAAAAGGTTCCCAAACTCCGGGTAAAGGCGCGAAAGCTGCTGTTATTACCAAAAAGCAAGTCGAAGAAATTGCGAATGCGAAAATGGTTGATCTTAACGCCAACGACGTTGCTGCGGCCATGAAAATGGTTGAAGGTTCAGCGCGCTCGATGGGCATTGAAGTGGTGGAGTAAGCGATCATGGCTCATATTGCAAAAAAGATTAAAAAGAATAACGCCCTTGTTGACCGCAGCAAATTCTACACTGTTGAAGATGCTGTCGCGATTCTGCTCACCTGCGCTAAAGAGCGCAAGTTTGCCGAAACGATTGAGATTGCGATGAATCTCGGTGTTGATCCGAAACAAAACGACCAAGTTGTACGTGGCGTGACCGAACTTCCTCACGGAACCGGCGCGACGGTTCGCGTGGCTGTGTTTGCTAAGGATGCGAAAGCGGCTGAAGCTTTAGCAGCTGGCGCTGATATCGTTGGTGCTGACGACCTCGCTGAAGAAGTTATGAAAGGCAATATCAATTTCGACCGTTGTATCGCAACGCCGGATATGATGCCCCTCATGGCTAAACTTGGTAAAGTCCTCGGTCCTCGCGGATTGATGCCTAACCCGAAACTTGGCACTGTTACCATGGATGTTAAAAAGGCTGTTGAATCGTCCAAAGGTGGAGCGGTCGAGTTCCGCGCTGAAAAGTCAGGTATTGTTCAGGCGCGTGTTGGTAAAGCAACTTTTACTCAAGCTCAACTCGCGGATAATATCCGTGCGTTTGTTGGCGCGATCAACCGTGCGAAACCAGCGGGAGCCAAAGGCGCTTATATTAAGAAAGTGTCTTTGTCCTCGACCATGGGTCCTGGTATCAAAATAGAACTGGCCAACTTGAACGGTTAGTCTGGTTTCTGTTTACGAATTTAAAAACCCCGCCATCTGTGCGGGGTTTTTCTTGTGGGGGGAATGGCTGGTTCATTGCGTTTATCTTCTGTATCCTCTCTGGAGGCTGCCTTATATTTGCCGTAGGAGAAATTCATGTCCCTTCAAGCTTATACCGCGCTTCATCGTTTTGGGCTGGGCGCCGCACCCGGCGATACGGCAGTGGTGGCGCGTGATCCGTCCGGTTGGCTCCTTGCGCAGCTTAATAGCCGACCTGCGGCAGTGACTTATGATTTGCCGGACACCTCGTCGCTCGTGGTGCAACTGCGCGATATCAAGAAGGGTCTTAAAGAGGCCAAGAAAACGGATGAGGCGGACAGCAAGGAGATGAAACATATCCGGCAGGATATTGTTCTGAAAAGCCAGCGTGCCCGTTTTATGCAGAATTTGAATGCTCCTGATCCGTTTATTGAGCGGCTGGTGCTATTCTGGAGTAATTTTTTTACGGTCTCGATGAAGAGTAAACTGGCTGTTGCGCCCACAGCTGCTGCGTTCGAGCGGGATGCGATCCGCCCGCATGTGTTGGGGTCGTTCGAGGAGATGCTGGTGGCCGTAACCAAGCATCCTGCGATGCTCATGTATCTGGATAACCAGATATCGGTCGGGCCCAATTCGCGGGTAGGACAAAAACGTGATGCGGGGTTGAACGAGAATCTTGCGCGGGAAACGCTCGAACTTCATAGTTTGGGTGTTGATGGCGGGTACACGCAAAAAGATGTGGTGGCGCTCGCCAATGTGATTACAGGCTGGACGGTCGGGGCTTTGCGGGCTGATATTAGCAAACATTTTCCGCCTGATGCTTATGGTTTCAGCTTTGCTCCCGTCATGCATGAGCCCGGTTCACAAAGCGTCATGGGAAAAAATTACGCGCAAAGCGGCATGGATCAAGGTCTTGCGGTGCTGCATGATCTGGCGCACTACCCTGCAACGGCCAAGTATGTTGCCAAGAGAATGCTCCTTCATTTTGTAAGTGATACGCCGTCCCCACAAGATATTACGTGGCTCGCGCAGGTGTTTCAATCAAGCGGGGGGAATTTACGCGAGATGGCGGCGACTCTAGTGCAGATGCCTGCGGCGTGGGAAAAACCTTTGAGCAAGGTCAAAACCCCCTATGAGCTGGTGATTTCGGTTTTGAAAGTTTTACAAATTCCTGCTGCGCAAATCCCGTCCGAGAAAATTTATGGCTCGCTTAAAGCGATGGATCATGTGCCGTTTAATGCCCCCTCGCCTGCGGGCTGGGGTGATACGGCGGATGACTGGATGTCAGGAAATTCGTTGATGACACGGATCGAATGGTGCCATGCGCTCTCACAACTCGTGGGCAGCGGCGTGGACGCGTCGGCCCTTGCGCAGGATGTGCTGAATGGCGTGATTACGCCTACGACACTTTCAAGCATTTCACGGGCCCCCTCGGGTGTGGATGGCCTCGCTCTTTTGTTTGCGTCACCCGAGTTTCAGAGACGTTAGGAGAATTGTTATGGATGGATGTCACGATCACACGAAAACTTTACTTCTAAATCGCCGCCGCTTTTTGTTGGGGACGGGGGCTCTGGGGTTGGTGATGACCCTCAATCCCGGCCTTGTGCTGGCGAATGCCGCAACCGATGAGCGGTTTGTGTTTGTGATTTTGCGCGGTGGTATGGATGGCCTTGCGGCGGTGGCGCCTTATGGTGATCCGAACTACGCTGCTTTGCGCGGGGGGTTAGCGCTTGCGCCCGATACGCTCTTGAAGCTGGATAACCGCTTCGGGCTGCATCCGGCTCTTGCCCCTCTTTACGGCATGTATAAAAGCAGTGAACTGGCGCTTATTCATGCGGCGGCAACGCCGTATCGCGAACGGTCACATTTTGATGCACAAAATATTCTTGAACTGGGGTCGGTAAAGGCTCACGCCTTGCAATCAGGGTGGCTTAACCGCCTGATTGCGGCCATTCATGATCGCACCGATCCATCTTTTGCGCTGGCCATCGGCGATGCGGTGCCGATGGTTATTCGCGGGGATGCCAAATATGGCTCGTGGGCGCCGCAGGTTTTGCCCGAAGTAGGCGGTGATTTTATGTCCTTGGTGTCGCGTATGTATGGCGGCGATCAACTCTTCCAACGCACACTTGCCGATGGCCTTGCGGTTCAGGATATGAGCAGTGACGCGATGAAGGGCAAGGATGCAGGGGAGGAGCGCAAAAAGAGGCAAGCCTTTCCGTCTCTTGCCAAAACTGCTGGCGAGTTTTTGGCCAAGGCGCAGGGCCCGCGCCTTGCAACACTTGAGCTGGGCGGGTGGGATACCCATGTGCAGCAAGGTACAGAAGCGGGGAGACTTGCCGATAATTTTAAAACCTTGGCCGATGGTTTGGCGCAGCTTAAAAGCGCGCTCGGCCCTGTCTGGGATAAAACAACGGTGCTTATTGTCACCGAGTTTGGTCGTACGGCGGCTGTGAATGGCAATAAGGGGACAGATCACGGGACGGCTTCGGTGGCCTTCTTGTGTGGCGGACGGGTGAAAGGCGGGATTTATGGCGGCTGGCCGGGCCTTGCACAAAATGCGCTCTATGAGCAGCGGGATTTGATGCCAGTGACCGATATGCGCAGTATCATGAAGGGGGTTTTAAACGATGTGTACGGGCTTTCGCCTGCGACCCTCGACCATGATATTTATCCCGGCAGCTCGGGCGTTAATCCCTTGCGCGGATTGATCAGGGTCTAACCACCCGAGCGATGGCGACAAAATCATCCACGCTTAAATCTTCAGCGCGCAGTGTTGTGTCAATTCCTGCCAGTTCCACTGCGTCTTTATAATCGACCAGCGAAGAGCGGATCATCTTGCGGCGCTGGCCAAAGGCTTTGGCGGTAATGTCTTCAAAAAGTTCGAATGCAGGTTTATCAGGGCCTAAATTTTTAGGCGTGAAGTGGATAACGCTTGAGCTGATTTTAGGGGGCGGGGTGAAGGCCGAGGGCGGCAGGTCAAATAGTTTCTTAGGCGTGGTGAGCCATTGCGCGAGAACCGAGAGGCGTCCGTATGTTTTAGAGCCTGATGGGGTCATAATCCGCTGGGCGACTTCTTTTTGGAACATGAGAGCCATGAAGCTGATGGCTGCGGGGTCGGTGTGAATCTGTTTGAGCCAGTTGGTGAGCAAGACCGTCGAGATGTTATAGGGCAGGTTGGCGGCAATGGCGCGCGGCGCAGGAGTAATTTGCGTGACGTCGGTTTTAAGGGCATCGCCATGGATGATGGTCAGGCGTTCGCCGTACAGAGCTTTGAGGTCGGTGATCGCGGTGACGGCGCGCGGGTCAAATTCAATTGCGGTAACCGAAGCGGCAGGCGAGGTGAGGAGCGAGCGGGTCAGGCCGCCAGGCCCTGGGCCAATTTCGATCATGTGGAGGCCGGTGAGGTCGCCTGAGAGGCGTACAATCTTGTCCGTGATATTGCCGTCCAAGAGAAAATTCTGTCCCAGGGATTTCTCCGCCCGCAAATTATGCTGGCGGATCACCTCACGCAAAGGGGGGAGATCGGGAGTTTCAGACACGTTTTTCAATGAAGGCGGCAGCGCGTAGGTCGATCAAGTATTTACGCGCGGCGCGTTCCATCCGGCCCACGCCGATTTTTTCGGTGATCTCGTCGCGGGTGGGCATTTTACCTGCTTCAAGGCGGCGTTTGTCGAGCAGCAGCAGGATGTAATAGCCCGTTTTTGTCTGAATGGGCGCGGCGACTTTATCCTTGACCAGCGTAGGCAGGGCTTTATCGAGTTCTTCGGGAAGTTGCCCTGCGGTAATCCAGCCGATCAGTCCGCCTTGCGCGGCACCCGGGGAGGCGGAAAATTCTTTTGCATACTTGCCGAAGGCTTGTGGTGTAACCTGAAGCTGGTCAAAAATATTCTGCGCTGTGCTCCGCACCTGACCTGATTGTTTAATATCGAGCACTGGCAGGTAAATTTCGGCGAGTTTATATTGATCGGTGTTGATTTTGCCTTTAAGCGATTCCAGTTCGGTGTCGATGTCGGAGTCGGTTACATTCACTCGCGGACGGATGCGTTTTTGGATAATTTTTTGCCATGCGATCTGGGCTTTGATCTGGTCGCGCATGGTTGAAATGCTGATGCCTTGCTGACCAAGCATTTTGCGGAAGGTATCGGGCGGAATGTTGTTTTGTTTGGCAATTTGACTGAACCCGTTATCAATTTCTTTTTCCTCGACGGCGAGGCCAAGACGTTCGGCTTCCTGCGTGCGCAGTTGTTCTTCGATCAGGCTGTCCAAAATTTGCGGCCGGAGTTTATTCATCAGTTCCTTGGATTCGGGCATGCCGGTGGTTTTGGCAATTAACGTCAGGCGGGCATTCACATCCGATATGGTAACCACGCCGTGATTGACCACAGCGGCGATACTTTCGGCTTTTGTGGCTGCCGTTGCGGGCCATAGGGCAAAGCCTAGCCAGAGGGTAAGGGTGAGAAAAAAGGTAGAGGGTAAGTTGTTACGGGTCATCATGATTGGGCCTTTATGATATAGCTTGGCAGGGTTGCTGCAAGCGGGGTCGGGGTAATGCCGAGACTTTGCAAAGTCTCGTTTTTGCCATCCGCAATGTTGTCATGCTGGAGGCTGGTAATTTGGTCATTGGTGAGGGGTGGGGCGGCCAAGATTCCTATGGCGCTTGCCAGTTCAAACAGGCTGGCTTGCAGACGCCCCATCCACCATGGCAGGGCGATAAGGCACGGGGCGGTGCCTGTTTCTTGTGCGACCATCGCCACAATCTGGGCGAAGGTGAGTGTGTCAGGTCCTGTAGCATCATAAATTTTGCCACGCGTTTGCGGGGTGATCAAGCACGTCAGAACAGCATCCGCGACATCTTCGACATGGACAGGCTGGAATTTGCTGCGGCCGGCACCAAAAAGCGGGAAGACGGGGAGCGTGCGGATCATGCGGGCGAGCTTATTGGTAAAATTATCGCCTATGCCAAATATCACGCTGGGTCTTATGATGGTGGCGGCGGGGAAGGCTTTTTTAAGAGCGGTTTCCCCGTCGAATTTCGAGATAGCGTAGCGTGCGGCGGAGTAATTCACGGCGAGAGCTGATATATGGATAATGCGGGGGATCCCTTGTTCCGTAGCAATTTCGCCCAGTTTTTGCGGTAGAATTTTGTGCAGTTGCGAAAAGCGAGAGTGCTTTCCTTTTTCAAAAAGGATTCCTGTGCAGTTGATGACGGCTCCCGATCCGGCGAGGGCTTTGCCTATAGCCTCTTTTGAACTGTAATCGCAGCCAACGGCTGTAATCTGGGCGGGGGAGCCGAGAGCTTTTACTTCATAAGCGCATTGTGGGTGGCGGGTGACAATTTTCACGCGGGCGCCTTCGGCGGCCAGTTTTGCGGTGATGGCACGTCCCAAAAAGCCTGTTCCCCCCAGAATGGTGATAATCTGATCCCTAAAACGTTCGGTCACCGTGAAACTCTCCTTGATTTTTCCGTGCCTCACTATAAACATCCTCTTGGAAATACAAAAGGGGCTTTCTCAGCCAGAAAAGGTGTTTTATGAGCACAGTTATTCGTTCACGTCAGACTAAAATCGTTGCAACACTAGGGCCTTCCTCAAACTCGCAGGAGATGATCCGCAAACTGTACCTTGCAGGTGTTGATATGTTCCGCCTGAATTTCAGCCATGGCGAGCATAAAGACCACGCCGAGCGCGTCCAGTTTATCCGCGCGGTTGAAAAGGAAGTGGGTCGCCCGATTGCCATTCTGGCTGATATGCAGGGACCAAAACTTCGAGTCGGAAAATTTAAGGATGGTAAAATCGCGCTTGAGGTTGGGCAGGTGATCCGCCTTGATCTTGATACAACACCCGGCGATGAAAAGCGTGTCAATCTGCCACATCCTGAAGTGATTGAAACCATGCCGATTGGCTCATTCATTTTGCTTGATGATGGCAAGGTGCGCATGGAAATCGTCGATAAGGGCGAAGGTTTCCTAATGGGGAAAATCATTGCCGGACGCACCCTTTCCAACAATAAAGGCTTTAACGTTCCGGGTGTCGTGCTGCCGATTGCAGCGCTTACTCCTAAGGACAGGATTGATCTGGAAGCGGCTCTCGGCATGGGTGTGGACTGGATTGCCCAATCCTTTGTGCAAAAGCCTGAAGATGTGATCGAGGCACGTAAACTCATTGCTGGTCGTGCTGCCTTGATGATCAAGCTCGAAAAACCTTCGGCGCTTGATTACCTTGACCAGATGATTGCGCAGGCGGATGGTGTGATGCTGGCGCGAGGTGATCTCGGGGTTGAGATCCCGCCTGAAGAGGTTCCTCTTGCCCAGAAACGCGTGGTGCGCGCGGTACGTTTTGCTGGTAAGCCGATTGTGGTGGCCACGCAGATGATGGAATCGATGATCGAAAATCCCTCACCGACACGCGCAGAGGTAAATGACGTATCGACGGCTGTGTTTGATGGAACGGACGCGGTGATGCTCTCGGCGGAAACGGCTGCTGGCCAATATCCGGTTGAGGCGGTGCAGATGATGGACCGCATCTGTGCGCGCGTCGAGAAAGATCAGCTTTACCGCACGATTATCAATGCCGATCACCCTGATGCCCGCCATAACGATGCGGGGGATGCGATTACGATTGCCGCCGATCAGGTGGCTCACAACCTTCAGGCGGCCTGTATCGTAACCTATACGACTTCTGGGACGACATGTCTTCGCGCGGTGCGGCAACGCCCTGCGATGAAAGTGGTGTGTCTCACGCAGAACCTCTCTACAGCACGGCGCTTGTCCGTGTCGTACGGGGTTCATGCTTTGGTTACCGAAGAGATCAGTAGCTTTGGTGATGCGGTGAAAATCGCCCAGCAGCGCGTGGGTGCCGAAGGCATTGCCAAACGCGGCGAGCGATTCGTGATGACGGCGGGTGTTCCGTTCGGTACGCCGGGTTCAACCAATATTCTGCGTGTGGCGTGGGTCGAATAGATATTCTGATCAATATTGTATTGTCTGAAAACGCTGCGATGTAATTTTTGTAGCGTTTTTTGCTTTGCATCATGTTGCTGGAAGAGCACAGAGGGAGTGAAAATAGCCCATTTTAGTCATAATACACAGAAAAGCTTGTAAAAAAACTTGTTTGGTCCGGTTAGCTGTATAGCATAGGGGGACTTACTGCGTACTCTTTTATTATTTTCATGTTTATTCTGGAGGATCCTCACATGAAACGCATTCTTCTCTCCGGTGCTGCTTTGTGCGCACTTGCTGCTACGCCAGCGATGGCTGCCGATGATTCGGGCGTCAAGCTCTCGTTGGGTGGCTATTTCAAAGGCTATGTTTCCTACGTCGATCAAGACGAAGTTGCGGGTAGTTCGGTTCGTACAATCGACATTCTGCGCCAGACTGAAATCCATTTCGATGGTAAAACAACGCTTGATAACGGTCTGACCGTTGGTACCCACATTGAAGGTCGCGCCGATCCTGGTGATGACTTCGCTGTTGATGAGAGCTACCTGTTCTTCTCGGGCGATTGGGGTAAAGTAAATCTCGGTGCGACCTATGGTACGCCATACATCCTGCAGGTTGTGGCTCCAGCAGCTGACGCTAACGTTGATGGTCGTCTGCAACTGATCCAGCCTGTTGATTTCACGTCGGCTGGCATTGCGCTTGGTACCACCACCGAGACCGACTACGATCATGATGTATCGGCCAAGGTTGACAAACTCAGCTATATCTCCCCTGTGTTCTCAGGCTTCCAAGCTGGTGTTTCCTTCACTCCTGAAGGTGACCGTACGGCGTCCCGCGCTCTTTCCGGTAACGAAGCTGACAATGATGATGCCGATCCTTCGAGCGACATCTGGGAAGCCGCTGTCCGTTTTGAAAACAAGATGGATGACCTGACCTACCGCGTGGGTGCTGGTTACACCCAAGCCCAAGTTGAAACCGGTTCCGCTGACGATCGTCAAGCTTGGAACGTTGGTCTTGACCTTGATATTGGTGCATGGGGTGTTGGCGCTGCCTACCAAGTTGATGATCTTGGTGATGCGAATGATGACGTTAAATACACCGTTGTTGGTATCGATTATGATCTCGGTAGTGTTGTTTTAGGCGCGTCCTACTACAACAAAAATGACGATGTCAACACCGTTGAGCTTGACCGTTATTCGGTTGGTGCCAACTATAAAGTGGCAACCGGTATCGGTCTTCGTGGTTCGGTTGGTTACTACGATGTAGAAGATGTGAACAGCGATGCTCAGGCTACCGCTATTCTGATCGGTACGGACATCAAGTTCTAGTTCGGTCCTGATTTAATGAAAGCGGCGCAGTGATGCGCCGCTTTTTGTTTGGGGGTCATTGGATTTTCGCGCTATAGTCGCCCGCGGAACAGAAGATAAAAAGATGATCACGCCCCATTCCGAACATTTTGACGACATTTATTTTGCGGTGGAAGACGGCCTTGCCGAGAGCCGCTATGTGTTTTTGGATCACAATCATCTTCCGGCAGCCTTTGCGGAGCGGGAGCGGTTCGTGATTGCCGAAACGGGGTTTGGCACCGGCCTTAATTTTTTGTGCGCGTGGGAATTGTTCGAGCGCACGGCCAAGCCTTTCCAAAAACTGGTTTATTATTCGTTTGAAAAATATCCACTGGCTGCATCCGATATACTGCGTTTTTTGGGACACTGGTCGGGGGCGTTTGGCGGACGGCTTGAACGCTTTGCTGCGCTTTATCCCTTGCGGGTGGGAGGGTGGCATCGGATTGATGTTTCGCCGCACGTTACGCTGGTGCTGATTTTTGATGATGTGAACCGCGCTTTGTTCGAACTAGATGACCCGGTTGATTGCTGGTTTCTGGACGGTCATGCCCCAGCCAAAAATCCCGAGATGTGGAGTTCTACCGTTTTTGAACAGATGGGGCGTTTGAGCCGGAAGGGTGCGCGATTTGCGACTTTTACGGCGGCCGGATTTGTGCGGCGGGGGCTTGAGGCCGCAGGGTTTGAGGTGTCGCGCATGCGCGGCTATGGCCGCAAGCGCGACATGAGTGTGGGCGTCTTTACGGGGGCGGGATGCGTGGGCGATAATACGCCAGAGCCGCGGCGTGTGGCGGTGGTTGGTGGCGGTGTTGCGGGGTGTGCGGCGGCGGCGGCGCTTGCGGAGAGGGGCTGTGCGGTTACGATTTTTGAGCCTCATGGCATTGCCAGCGGCGCATCGGGCAATCCGCGCGGTCTTTATAACCCGCGTTTTAGTGCACGGCGCAGCGGGGAGAGCGATTTTTATGCTTCTGCTTACGCGCGGGCGGCGGCTGTTTTTTTGCGCCTCATGGCGCAGCATGATATTGGATTTGCCCCAGTGGGATGTTTGCATCTTATCACGGACAGTGACAAGGAAAGGCGCTTTGAGGCTTTTGCCGAGAACTGGGGATGGCATACGGATCACGCACGCCTTGTCGATGCAGCGGAGGCGTCCCTTCTGTCGGGGGTTACTCTCCAGCATGGCGCTCTTTACCTGCCGGATGCTGGAGCCCTTAGCCCCGCGCGGCTGTGTAAGGTGTTAAGTTCGGCGGCTTCTATCCGGCAGACACAGGTGAGGGTCCTTGAAAGGGTCAGTGAAGGCTGGCGCGTGGAAGGGGATGTTTTTGATGCTGTGGTGCTGGCGTGCGCGCGCGGGGTGCAACAATTTGACGGGGTGCCTTCCTTGCCGCTTCAAAGTATTCGCGGGCAGGTCAGTTTTGTGCAGGAAAATGCTGCGTTCCGTACCCTCAAAACGGCGTTATGTTACGGGGGGTATTGTGCCCCGTGTGAGGACGGTCAAGCGGTTGTCGGGTCAACTTTTCAGCATTGGCTCGCCCATACGGATTTACTGGCCGAAGATGATTCCAGTAATCTTGAAAAACTTGCGGCTTTTGCCCCGTCTTTGGCGGCAGGGGCGCAGGTGGTAGGTGGGCGCGCCGGAATCCGCGTGGCGGCTTCTGATCGTGTACCGGTTATCGGGTGTATTCAGGGACAAGACGGGCTTTATGTGTCTGTGGGGCATGGGTCGCACGGGATTTTATCGGGGCTTATGGGTGGCGCTTTTATTGCTGCCGATATGATGGGGGATGCCCAGATTTTGCCGCGGGCGGCGCAGGAGGCGCTTTCACCCGCGCGCTTTGCCGCGCGTCAGGCCCGAATATCTGGCACTTAACAGCTAAAACCCTTCAAGCGTATCGAGCATCACCAGATCGACAATTTCATCGTTAGTGTCGCTGTTGCTCTCGTCAACGCTATTTTCAGCGTAGTAGGTTTTTTTGTGAGCTTTGCCGTAGGCAAGATCGCCATTTCCTGATGAAGAGTGCTGGAAGATCGGGGCGATAAAGAGCAGCAGACAGGCGGCGATCATTGCGCCAATCCCGATGATTTCGGGAAGCATACGGGTGCGCGGCAGGGCGCTGAGTTGCGGTTCGTGCAGCGCCTTATCGGCCATCTCGCTCAAGCGAGTGCGGGGCATAAGGGGGACAATTTTGCTGCTTGATCCAAGAAGATCAAAGGGTTCCTGAAAGAAAGACATTTTTACCTCCATCTAGGTTGGCGGGGACATATTTTTCGAGCGTTTTAAGGCCGCGCGCGATCAAATGTTCCACCGCTTTTTCAGTTGTGTTCATATTTTTAGCTACTTCACGGCGGCTATTGTCGTGAAAGTAGGTGAGCAGCAGCGCTTCTTGCTGGCGCTCGGGCAAATTCTTCATCGCCGAGAGCAGAATGCTGCGGTATTCGCTGGTTAGCAAACTGTCATGGCTGGTGTCATCCACAGCCAGATCCTCTGGCATTTCTTCGTTTTTGTTCTTGCGCGCGCGGTGGACATCCATACAAGCGTTGTAGGTGAGGCGTGAAATCCACGCTGATGCCGATCCGTTTGCCTGCCAGCGAGGGGCATGCTGCCAAATTTTGACCAGAACGTCCTGTGTTATATCCTCCGCCATGGCGCGATCCCCTGATAAAAAACGGTAAGCCATGGCAAATATCTTTTGGCCCATGCCGTCCACAAGTTTGCGGAAGGCGATCTGGTCGCCTTGCGCTATTTTTAACATCAGTGCTGTTACGTCAGCATTATCCATTGTGTCGTCCGGTTATTCTGTTTCTTGTGCGCCAAGACCTTGTCTTTTCTTAAAGCCGCCGCCTCCAGCACCACCAGCGCCTCCTTTTTCGCGGAATTGACCCATGCGTTCCTTGAATTTGGCGCGTATCATTTCACGGCCTTTTTGGGCTTCCTCGGGGGAGAGTTTGCCGTCATTGTTGGTGTCGGCTTTGGCAAACATCTCGTTAAAGCGTTTTTCCTGCTGGGCCTGAAGTTCAGCCTTACTCAAAAAACCATCTTCATTGGCGTCGGCTTCGGCGAACATTTTGCCTTGGCCTTTTCCTTGACATCCGTCCTGTCCTCCCCCTTGTCCGCCACCTTGGCAACCACCTTGGCCAAAGTTACGAGGGCCGCCACCTTGAGGGCCTGCCACTGAAGGGGTATCTCCTGCCGCTGGCGCTGGGTCTTCCGCATAGGCGACCCCTGCCGTCATCAGTAAAAGGGTGGTTAAAAGCAGAACCGTGTAAAATTTTTGTGTTTTTATCATAGCAAGCGATCTCCTTACGCTCTTCGTCTCGTATTTTATTGTTAACTCGCTCATGCATCGCGTACATAATCATAACGCAGAGGTTTGTAAAAGTCCCCCGCGTTATTTGGCTTGCTGTCGTCTAATTTTATGACAAGAGTATTGTTGCGCGGTTAATTTCTGACCCGTTCTGGCCTGTATCTCCTGTTGGCAAGCAGCACTTTTGCCCTTATGATCTGTTCAGCACGTCAACTGATTCATCCGTTTTCATGGGAGAGTTCCTCTATGTCCAGCAAACCTGCCGCGCGTCCTTTGTCGCCCCATCTTCAGATCTGGAAGTGGACGCTCACCATGGCTTTGTCCATTTTGCACCGTGCGAGTGGTGTCGCACTCGTCGCCGGTCTTTTGATGGTGGTGTGGATGCTTTTTGCTGCGGCTTCGGGGCCGGAGGCTTATGACTGCTTTAAAGGGTTTGCAACCTCTATTTTGGGGCAAATCATGCTTCTCGGCTGGACGGGGGCGCTGTTTTTCCACCTTTTCGCGGGAATACGCCATTTGCTAATGGATATGGGCTATTTGCTGACCATTCCGCAGGCTGAGTTTGCCGGAAAACTCATTTTTCTAGGCGCTGCATTAATGACGGCGCTCGTATGGTTGGTTTGAGTCCTTTAAATGGGCTTTCTTAAATTGTTTCAGGAGTGATGTGATTATGGCTTACAAATGGGAAGATACAGCGTTTAAAGGAAGTTTGTCGCGGGCCAGAGGCCTTGGTTCGGCCCGCTCCGGTGTCGAGCATTGGATGCACCAGAAAATGACCGCGCTAGCCAATATTCCGCTGGTGCTTTGGGCGGTATGCTCCGTGGCGCAGCTTGCGCGCGCAGACGGCGGGCATCAGGTTGTGACCAGCTTTTTTGCCCAGCCGTTTAATGCGGTGATGATGACCCTCTTTCTGATCTCGACGCTTTACCACGCGGTGTTGGGGATTCAGGTTGTTGTGGAAGATTATATCCACACGGAGAGCACAAAAACTGTTTTGCTCATGCTGGTAAAACTCCTCGCTTTTGCGCTGGGGGTTGCCGGTATTTTTTCTGTCTTGAAGATGGCGCTTTAGGAGTCATAGTGCGTACGCTCGTTTTTGCCGCTTTGCTTTTTCTGGCTGCGTTTCCGGCTTTGGCGGGAGATGCAAAGGAGGGCGCTTATGAGCGTGTTGTCTCATCTGGAGTGGTGCGTTGTGCTTACGGTATATCCCCGCCTGTCATGGTGAAAGATCCGAATACGGGCATGATGTCTGGTCTTGACTATGAAATCTGGCAGGAAATCGGGAAGGAACTGGGCCTGAAAATTGAATGGACGGAAGAGGCTGGGTGGGGAAATTTTATTGAGGGACTCAGGTCTGGGAAGTATGATGCTTTCTGTACCGAACTGTGGCCCGATCCGGCGCGTTCCAAGTTCTTGAGTTTGGCGGGGCCTGTCGTATTTTCATTTGCAGATGCTTATGTGCGTGCCGACGATCACCGCTTTGATGGGGATCTGGGTAAAATTAATGAGCCAACGGTCAAGATTCCTGCGGTAGAAGGGGACATCTCGGTTGCCATGGCCCAGAACAGATTTCCCAAGGCCGGAATTGATTACCTTCCGCAAACGGCCACATTGTCGGATATGTTTTTGTCGGTGATTACCAAGAAGTCAGATGTCATTTTTATCGATCAGGCCATGATTGCGGCGTTGGATAAGAATAATCAGGGAAAAATACGCAGGCTGGAAAATGTCCCGCATGTGTTTACCTTTGGCTCGTATTTTGGTGTGAGGGCTGGTGAGTACCAGCTGCGTGACATGATCGCCCTTGCCTTGCGTACGATGAAAAATGACGGACGACTTGAAAAACTGGCGAAAAAATATTCGGATAGTTACGTTGTGCCGCGTCCGGATTTTGTTGGGGAGTCCATGTGATGCGGTTTGTTTTGGCTCTCGTTTTTTGTTTGTGTATATTGCCTTGCGGTTCTTTTGCTGCGGATAAAGAATCCGCTTATGAACGCGTGCTGCGAACTGGCGTTTTGCGCTGCGGTTATATTGCGTACCCACCGCACCTGATTGTCGATCCGGCAACTGGAACAATTAGCGGGATTTCCCACGATATTATTGAAGAGGCCGCGCAGGTGCTCGGTTTTAAGGTTGAATGGGCCGAGGAGCTGGGGTGGGCGACGACGGTTGAGGCGATGCGCTCGGGGCGCGTTGATGCGATTTGTACCAGTTACTGGCAGAATCCGGTCGAGGGTAAGTATGTAGGCTTTACCGTCCCGACTTTTTATTCCGCAGTAGGGGCCTATGTGAAGGCGGATAATAAAACGATCAAGGCCAATTTATCCAATGTGAATGATCCCGCGATCAAAATTTCGGCATCTGACGGGGCTATTTCATTTTTCACTGCGCAGCAGGATTTTCCTAAGGCCATGGTCATTTCTCACCCCAACATGACGGATGAGACGCAGATGCTGATGGACGTGGATAGCGGCAAGGCGGATATTACCTTTTGCGAGACATATTTGGGCGAGAAATTTATCAAGGCCAACCCTGGATCACTTAAAAATTTGGTGCCGGACCATCCGGTGCGGCTTTTCGGCAATACATTTGCTGTGCCGATGGATGATTATAAATTCAAGTCGATGCTTGATTCGGCCCTTATCCCTATGATTCAGGGCGGGCGGATTGAAAAAATTCTGGTGCAGTATGAGGAGTTTCCGGGCGGCATGTACCGCGTGGCGAAGCCTTTCGAGATGCCCCATTAATGAATGGAATAAAGAAGGAAAAAACATGACATACGAAGTTATTACTCATGAATATGATGTGGTTGTGGTCGGGGGCGGCGGGGCAGGACTTCGCGCAGCAATGGGCATGTCTGAAAAGGGCCTGAAAGTTGCCTGTCTGTCTAAAGTTTTTCCAACCCGTTCGCACACGGTGGCGGCGCAAGGCGGAATCTCGGCGGCGCTTGGTAATATGGGCGAGGATGACTGGCGTTATCACTTTTACGACACCATCAAGGGGTCGGATTGGCTCGGTGATCAAGACGCGATTGAATATATGTGCAAGGAAGCGATCCCCGCGATTATTGAGCTTGAACATTTCGGCGTGCCATTTTCGCGCACAGCCGAGGGTAAAATTTATCAGCGTGCGTTCGGCGGGATGACCACCCGCTATGGTGAAGGCACGGCGCAGCGCACCTGCGCGGCGGCTGACCGGACAGGGCATGCGATTTTGCATACGCTCTATACACAGGCGCTTAAATACAAAACCGAATTCTTTATCGAATTTATTGCGCTTGATCTCATCATGGATGAGGAAGGGGCATGTGTGGGTGTGCTCGCGTGGAATCTTTTGGATGGCACCATTCATGCCTTCCGCGGGCATCAGACGGTTCTTGCTACAGGCGGTTATGGCCGCGCCTATTTCTCGTGCACCTCGGCCCACACCTGTACAGGGGATGGTAATGCGATGGTGCTGCGCGCTGGGTTGCCACTTCAGGACATGGAATTTGTGCAGTTTCACCCCACCGGAATTTATGGCGCAGGATGCCTGATTACCGAAGGTGTGCGCGGGGAAGGCGGGTATCTCACTAACTCCGAAGGCGAGCGCTTTATGCCGCGTTATGCGCCATCGGCCAAAGATTTGGCCAGCCGTGATGTGGTGTCACGTTCGATGACGATTGAGATCCGCGAAGGTCGCGGTGTTGGCCCTAAGAAAGACCATATCTATTTGCATCTTGAACATCTGGACGCTGATATTATTCATTCGCGTTTACCGGGTATTGCCGAGACCACCAAAATCTTTACCGGTGTGGATGTCACCAAGGCGCCGATCCCTGTTCTTCCGACTGTTCATTATAATATGGGCGGTATTCCCACCAATTGGCGCACGCAGGTTGTTACGCCTCTGGCAGGAGACCCGAACCATGTTGTGCCAGGATTGATGGCGATTGGCGAGGCGGCTTGTGTGTCGGTGCATGGTGCAAACCGCTTGGGTTCCAACTCGCTGCTTGACCTTGTTGTCTTTGGACGCGCGGCGGCGATCACGGCCGCAGAGACAGTCAAGGCGGGAGCCAAACACCGTAAGGTATCGAGTGCCAGCATTGACCGTGCACTTGCTCGCTTTGACGGGTTCCGTCATGCGAGTGGATCTCTTACTACATCCGATATCCGCAATAATATGCAGCATACGATGCAAGATCATGCGGCCGTGTTCCGTACCGGTGAGGTGTTGCAGGAAGGGTGCACGAAGATTTCCGAGGTGTTTGCCTCCAAGCAGGACATCAAAGTGGGGGATCGTGGCCTTGTGTTTAACACTGACCTTGTGGAAACACTTGAACTTGATAATTTGCTCTCGCAAGCGGTGGCCACGATGTATTCAGCTGTCAACCGCAAGGAAAGCCGTGGCGCCCATGCCCGTGAGGATTACCCTGATCGTCATGATGAGGAATGGTTGAAACATACCGCCATCTGGGTGGATGAAGCAGGAAAAACGCGGATTGATTACCGTCCGGTGATCCTCAAGACCTTGACCGATGAGGTTGAAGTTGTTCCGCCCAAGAAACGCGTTTATTAGGATTTGAACAGAAAAAGGTAAGATCATGGCTGAATTTTCACTTCCCAAAAATTCACAAATTCAAGAGGGCAAGACGGTTGATGCCTCGCATGGTGGTACGAACACGCGAACGTTCAAGATTTACCGCTATGATCCGGCAACGGGCGAAAATCCGCATATGGATACGTTCAAAATCAATCTTGATGATTGTGGGCCGATGGTGCTGGATGCTCTCCTTCATATCAAGAACACTATTGATAGCTCGGTGACGCTGCGCCGTTCCTGCCGCGAGGGGATTTGCGGGTCTTGCGCGATGAATATTGACGGGTCGAATACACTGGCGTGTTTGAAGCCAATTGATGAGGTGAAAGGCGATGTTAAAATTACGCCTCTCCCGCATTTACCTGTGATTAAAGACCTTGTGCCGGATATTACCTATGTGGCCGCGCAGTATGCGTCAATTGAGCCATGGATGAAGACGGAAAGCCCTCTCCCCGCGCGCGAGCGCCTGCAAAGTCCTGAAGATGCCGAACTTTTGAACGGGTCGGATGGGAAAGGGCCTGCGGCCTGTATCTTGTGTTTCTGCTGCTCGACGTCCTGCCCGAGTTATTGGTGGAATGGTGATCGTTTCTTAGGCCCGTCGGTTTTGCTCCAGTCTTACCGCTGGCTCATTGATACGCGTGATGAAGCGACGGGCGAGCGCCTTGATGGTTTGGAAGACCCGTTCCGTTTGTATCGCTGCCACACCATCATGAATTGTACGCGCACCTGCCCCAAAGGGCTTAATCCGGCCAAGTCGATTGCCGAGATCAAGAAAATGCTGGCGAGCCGTAAGGCGTAGGGTTGGGGATGGTTCTGGGGTGCGAGGTTTTGGCTTGCTAAAACCTCATGTGGTGGTCATCATTCAGGTGAGGGGTGGAGTCTAAAGACAGCGCTCCAGCGCAGTAAGTGTTTTTTTTTTAGAAAAGCAAAAAAACACAAAACGAACTAAGAGACCCTTTAAAAGTCCATTTAAATCAAATAGTTATTTTATTATTCATAATATCAGTTATGCCTTAGGAATGACGCTCAGGCGGCCTTCATAGCTTTTGTCCACCGCGAAAATTTTAATCCGGTCGGTGGCACCCTTTTCAAGTGTCAATGCGGTTTTGGGAATTTTGAGTTCTTTGGAGAGGAGCTTGATCAATGCTTCATTGGCCTTGCCGTTTTCAGGGATGGTGGTAACACTCACACGCAGAAACGCTTCGTCCTTTTCGTCCCGATCCCAGCCTTTGATCTGATTGCGCGCGGCGTTTGGCGTGAGTTTGACGCGAAAGAGAAAGTGGGTATCTGAAGGGCTTACCATGAAAATTGTTCGCGCAGAATCCGCTCTTCGAGCGAGTGGCCTTCATCAAAAAGAATGGTGCGGGTAACGGGTGATTTGGCAATGTCCACATGGATGATATTGCGTACCTCAACATTATCGGCTGTGGCGCTGACGGGGCGGTTGCTGGCATCGAGAATTTCAAAACGGATGCGGGCGGTATCGGGCAGTAAGGCACCACGCCAGCGGCGAGGGCGGAAAGCGCTGATGGGGGTTAGGGCCAGAACGGGCGAGCCGAGCGGAATGATTGGGCCGTGGGCCGAATAATTATATGCGGTGCTGCCTGCGGCGGTTGCAACAAGGGCTCCATCACAGATCAGTTCGTCAAGGCGCACTGTGTCATCGACGATAATGCGGATTTTGGCGGCTTGATGTTCCTGACGCAGCAAGGAGACCTCGTTGAAAGCTGCGCCAGTATGGGCGGCTCCTGTCATGTCGGTGGCGGTCATGGTCAGGGGGTGAATGGCCACTTGCTGCGCTTTTTCAAGGCGTTCGAGCAGGTTGAGAACAGGATCAACCTCGTTCATCAGAAACCCGACGGAACCGCGGTTGATACCGTAGATGGGGAGGCGGTGGCTTTCAGTCTTGCGCAGGGCTTCCAACAACGTGCCATCACCGCCTATCGCGACGACGACATCGGCGTTTTCAACCTCGCTTTGGCCGAATTTTTCACTCAGGTTCTTTAAAACCTCTTGCGCCTTTTCGGCCTCTGAACCCCAAAAATGGATGCGCGGCGCGGTCATGTTTTAGACCTGTTCTTTTTTCGGGACAAGGTGGGCGTTGTCGCTCGCCCATTGTTCGGGGGCATTGAGAAAACTCTCAACCGACGACAATGTTTCCGCATCAAAGTAATGATGTTCTTTGGCAACCTCCAGCACGGCCCACCAGTCGGTGAGGTTATGAAGCTGCATGCCCCATTCTTTCATATTGGCCAGCGATTGCGGGAAGATGCCGTAATGGAAGACAACGAATGAATGTTCGACAATGGCTCCGGCAGCACGCAGGGCATCGACAAATATTTTTTTGCTACCGCCATCGGTTTGCAAATCTTCAATCAGGATCACTTTTTTACCAGCGTCGTCCATACAGCCTTCGATCTGTGCCATGCGGCCAAAACCTTTGGGCTTTTTACGTACATAGAGCATGGGTTTATTCAGGCGATCAGAGAGAAATGCGGCATAAGGAATACCGGCCGTTTCACCGCCTGCTAGATAATCCATGTTATCTGCGCCCACTTTCTCGGTGAGAAGCTTCGCCCCCATATCCATAAGTGTTGTGCGCTCATTCGGGAAGGAAATCAAGCGGCGAATATCGACATAAACGGGTGAGATGCGGCCTGACGTAAAGACAAATGGCTCGCGGCTGTTGAACAGCACGGATTTTGTATCGAGCAATATTTTAGCGGCGATTTTGGCATCGAGGGTCATGGTATTTTTCTCCATCCAGTTATTTTTATACGTTTTAGCGGCTTTACCCTTAAAGCGCAAAGCAAAGTTGGGCTTTTTCATATATTTCAAAGGGATTAATGTTGTCGGGTTCTCAACATTTGGCGAGATACTGGGGCTTAATCTTAACCAGACGCTTACGGCGATTTTCTTTTTCAAGGTAGGCAGCTGCCAGTCTTTTGCCGAGAATTATATTGACCGATTTGTGTTTTACCATGCCAACTTCAAGGCCTTTTTTCTCCATCGCCGGATTCAGAAACTCAGTGGTGTGATTGACCATCTTACCGACAGTATCAAGGCTGATGAAACGGCGGCCAAGGTACAGGGTATTTCGCACGATTTGCGCTATATCATGCACGATATAAGCCGTAGATCTTAGAGCACCTAATTCGTCACATTTAAAGCTTGCCTTTTTATTTTCATATCTGTATAAGGGCGCAACTTTGAATAAAGATGGGTGAAAACATGTCAGCGCAACCGAAAAAAACTCCTGAACTTCCCTTTGCTGGGGCTGCTGCAGGTTATCAACAACAACAGCAACAACAGCAATACGGCAATCTTTCGGCAGATGCTCGTGCCGCCATGTTGATACAACAGCAACAGCAACAACAGCAACAGTGCCAGCTTTAGGCCTTTGCAGTTTTAATGTCATATAAATAAAAAAGGATTGAATCAGCTCTGACCCAATCCTTTTTGTTATCTGTAAGTCCCTAAGGTCAGGCCGCGTTTTTGCCTTTGATCAGGGTCTCCACAACGGTCGGGTCTGACAGGGTGGACGTGTCTCCCAAGCTTTCCAATTCATTGGCAGCAATTTTGCGCAGGATGCGGCGCATGATTTTGCCCGAACGCGTTTTGGGCAGATGCTGGGCCCATTGGATGACATCAGGGCTGGCAATCGGGCCGATAATCTTGCGTACGGTCTGGATGATTTCCTTGCGTGTTTCATCAGTCATCGTGATGCCATCATGGAGCGTTACATAGGCGTAAATGCCCTGTCCTTTGATGTCATGCGGGTAGCCGACAACGGCTGATTCTGCAACAGAAGGATGTTCGTTAATGGCGCTCTCAATTTCGGCGGTGCCAAGGCGGTGGCCCGAAACGTTGATTACGTCATCCACGCGCCCTGTGATCCAGTAATATCCGTCTTCGTCGCGCCGCGCGCCATCCCCTGTAAAGTACATGCCCTTAAAGGTCGTGAAGTAGGTTTGTTTGAAACGGTCGTGATCCTGATAGACAGTGCGCATCATACCCGGCCATGAGTCGGTGATAACGAGGTTTCCCTCAGTCGCGCCTTCGAGAATGTTGCCTTCATTATCGACAAGTGCAGGCTTAATGCCAAAGAATGGCAAAGTGGCGGAACCAGGTTTGGTGCTGATTGCACCGGGGAGCGGTGTAATCATGTGACCGCCAGTTTCGGTTTGCCACCATGTATCGACAATCGGGCAACGTCCTTCGCCGACAATATGATAGTACCACAGCCACGCTTCATGGTTGATGGGCTCACCCACGGTTCCCAGAATGCGCAGAGAGGCGCGGGAATATTTTTGAACCCATTCATTGCCTTGCCGCAAGAGCGAGCGGATGGCGGTTGGCGCGGTGTAGAAGATGTTGACCTGATGTTTATCGACAACCTGCCAGAAGCGGCTCCAGTCCGGATAGTTCGGAACGCCTTCGAATACGAGTGAGGTTGCGCCATTGGCCAGCGGCCCATATACGATATAAGAATGGCCCGTCACCCAGCCCACATCGGCGGTGCACCAATAGATTTCGCCTTCACGGTAATCAAAGGACCATTCATGGGTCAGGCTGGCATAGACCAGATAACCGCCTGTGGTGTGCAAGACGCCTTTGGGTTTTCCGGTGGAGCCGGATGTATAGAGAATAAAGAGCGGGTCTTCAGCATTCATCGGCTCGCAGGGACAGTCTGTCGATTGTGTGTCCACAGTCTCATGCCACCAGACGTCGCGCCCTTGTGTCCAGCCTATTTTCCCGCCAGTACGACGGAAAACCAGAACGTTTTTGACGTCAGGGCAGGAGGTGAGGGCTGCATCAGTATTGGCTTTGAGGGGGACGGTTTTACCGCCACGCAGACCTTCGTCAGCTGTGATGATAAAGGTGGAATTGCAATCAAGAATGCGGTCGCGCAGCGACTCTGGCGAAAAACCGCCGAAGACAACAGAATGCACCGCGCCGATGCGGGCGCAGGCCAGCATGGCGTAAGTGGCTTCTAAAATCATAGGGAGATAAATTGTCACACGGTCGCCTTTTTTGACACCCATAGATTTCATGGTGTTGGCGAGTTTTGACACTTCATCTTTGAGCTGGGTATAGGTAACTTTTGCATCATCGTTGGGATCATCCCCTTCGAAAATGAGGGCGGTTTGATCCGCGCGCTTGGGTAGGTGGCGGTCAATACAGTTATGCGCGACGTTGATGATCCCATCCTCGTACCATTTAACAGTGACATCGCCAGTGAAGGATGTGTTTTTGATGGTTTTCGGGAAGGTGAACCAGTTAAGACGCCGTGCCATATCCCCCCAGAACCCGTTCGGGTCATTGACAGATTTGGCGTAGAGGTCTTTATATTTTTCAGCAGTGATATGTGCGGACTCAGCCAGCGCCGCGGGCGGATCAAAACGTTCCTCAAAGGACATGGTACCCCCAAATAGGTATTAAAATCAGATGTATGATCTTTTAATCGTACCATGTGGGGCTTGTTAAATCATTATGCAGCGCAGCAAAACATGCGCCATTAGGCGACAAATTGTGCCAAGGATAAGAACTGCTGGAGGCGCTCGGATTTCGGATTTTCTAATATAGCAGGGGGGCCCTGTTCGGCAATATGCCCTTCCGCCATGAAGACGATTTTATCAGCGGCGTTTTTGGCAAAACCCATATGGTGCGTGATAAGAAAAACGCCAATCCCGCGTTCCTTGAGGTGGGTGAGCTTGGTGAGGATTTTGGCGGTTTGCTCGACATCGAGTGCCGAGGTGATTTCATCCAGCATCACATAGCGCGGATTGAGGATCAGGGCGCGGGCCAAAGCCACACGCTGGCGCTGGCCGATGGAGGATTGGTTAGGAAAATTATCAATGAAATTCTGCATTTCGAAAAGCTGGATCAGGCCTTCGATATCTTTTTGTGCGTTGGGATTTGCATTGCGCGCGGGCAGCATGATGTTTTCGCGCAGCGTCAAATGAGGCCAGAGAAAGAGGGATTGAAACACGGCGGTGACATGGGGCCATGGGGCGGAGGTTGATGACCCATCTACCGAGATACTGCCTTGATCAGGCTGTTCAAGATGACACAGCAGGCGCAGAAGTGTTGTTTTTCCGGTGCCTGAGGGGCCAATGGCGCAGGTGATCGCCCCGGGGGCAATATCAATATCTACCCCATCCAGAATTTTGCGGGTGCCGTAGGTTTTATGCAGATTACGCGCAGAGAGCATTTAGTCCACTTTCGCAGGGTTAGCTACGCGCAAGAATGTTTTCCCGGGCTCTGCTTCCCATTTACGCAGCAGACGGTCTGTGTCCCCGTTATAATCCATTTCGTGGATTGATTGATTGAGAAAGTCGTTTAAATCTCGCTCTCCGATTAAAACGGCCAGATTGAATGATTGCAGTTTGATCGGGTTTTTTTCGTCGATAATGCGCAGAATATCTCCGTTGGTTTTTTTAAACTGGTAGAGTGTGTTGCGGTCGGAGATCACGACATCCGCTTTTTTGGCAATCAGGTTCTGGTAGTATTCGCCGCCGTTTGTTGATGCAGGCAGCGTGTAATAGGTTGCATTCGGAAACACTTCACGGGTGAGTGTATCAGTGTTGTTCCCTTCCTGTGTGAGGATGACAATATCTTTCTGGTTCAGGCGTGCGTGATCCGCGTTTTCCAGTTTTTTATTATCATTGCGGGCTAAAGGGTAGAGGCCGGAGAAAAAAAGTGGGTCGGTAAAACTGACCACCTTGAGCTGAGGCATGTCCGGCCACATCGGGGTGCAGGCCACGTCATAACGGCCCGCGCGGAGTTCCTCGACCCAGTTGGCCCAAGTGACTTCGGTTGACCATTCGACTCTGAGACCTGCGCGCTGTGCGATCTTATTCATGTAATCAACCGAGAATCCTGATAATTCCGAGGTGTTCGGATCTTTATAAACCACGGGAGGAAACACGTAATAGCCGCAGCGGATAACACCAGTGCGCATCACGCGGTCAAAAGCTGATTCTTTGGTGTCATCTGCCAAAGCAGGAGGGGCGAGCAACAGAAGGGCTAGGGCAAGGATAAGATTTTTCATTTAATGCTCCGAGATGTTGCGGGTAAAACGTGATTTGAGGAGATAAGCAAAACCGTTAATCGGTAGGCAAACGGCCAGAAAGAACACGCCCAGAGCTGTGTAAATTTCGACAGGGCGGTAAATCTGGGCGTTGATGCGCTGGGCGACGCGAAAGATTTCCTCGACCGAAATGAGGCTCGCAAAAAGCGAGGTATGGAGCATGGCAACCTGCAGCAGCAAGAGCGGCGGAATAACCTCGCGCAGGATCAGAGGGAGTTGGATATTAAAAACAGTCTGGGCGCGGGTGAGGCCCGTGACTTTGGCGGCAATCAGGTATTGTTTTGGGAAGTAATGGAGGCTTCCCCGCACAATGTCGGCGACAGAAAAAATATTCACAACCGAGAGGGTAAAGGCGGCTGTGTAGAAGGGGTCAATCACGACATCGAACATGGCTTGCACCGGATAATGGAGCCAGAAGAGAAAGACAATTAGCGGGACGCCACCAAGGAAGAACGAAAAGCCATAGGAGGGCAGGCCCACACCTCGCGGGAACTTGCTGCCCAAAAGACCCAAGGCTCCACCCAGTACCAGACCGCTGCCCCAGATGAGGGTGCAGAGCTGCAATGTTACGGCCAACCCCTTTAAAAAGGCGGGGTAATAATTGGTCAGAATATCCCAAACAGTCACGCGGGCACCTCGAAAACGCGGCTATGCTAGCATAGTGATGCGCTTTCGCAAGCTGGTGGCACCCTCTTTTCGAGAAAACGGGAAAAACATGCTTTATTTTTCTGATGATTTAAGGTTGAATATATTCTGTTTGCATTCAACTTGCGCAGAGGGGCAAGGGGGGTGTGTCGTTTTTCTGCCGTTGTGAGGTGTAACATGAAGCATTCATCGGCTTTTCTGCGTCCTGAGAATCCGCTCTGGTACGTATCGGCGATGGAGTATCTGGTTGATGTCGTGCAGGATATGTCCCATGCGCGTGATATTCAAACGGTGGTGAATATTGTGCGCACCGCGGCGCGCGAACTGACTGGTGCGGATGGCGCCACTTTTGTCCTGCGGGACGAGGATAAATGTTTTTATGTTGATGAAGATGCAATTGCGCCTTTGTGGAAGGGAGGGCGTTTTCCTATATCGGCCTGCATTAGCGGTTGGGTGATGATAAATGCCAGTTCCGTTGTCATTGATGATGTTTTTGATGATCCACGTATTCCCCATGATGTGTACCGCGCAACCTTCGTCAAAAGCATGGCGATGGTGCCGATCCGCATGAAAAACCCTGTCGGGGCGATTGGGAATTATTGGGCAGTCAAACGTCACCCGGGGCAGCGGGAAGTTGCTATTTTACAGGCTCTTGCCAACGTGACGGCAGTAACACTCGAAAACATTGACCTTTACGAGCAGTTGCAAACAAAGCTGCATGCTTTGGAGATTTCCAATGATGAGCTTAACCGCTTTGCTTGGGCGGCGTCGCATGATTTGAAGGCACCTTTACGAGCCATTGATAATCTTGCGGCGTGGATTGAGGAAGATGTGTCGGGTTCATTGAGTTTGTCGGGAAGAAACTATATCCAGATGATGCGTGGCCGTGTGTGCCGGATGGAAAAACTTCTTACTGATATTCTCGAGTTTGCACAGGTCGAGCGGCAGATGAGCCGTAAAGATAATGATATGGCTACTGGAGCAGAGTTGGTCGAGGATATAAAAATGATTGTTGATCTGGGGGAAGGGTTCCATTTGGGTGTGACCGATGACTTTCTTGTCGCACGTGTGCCGCGCAAACCCATGACACGGATTCTGATTAATCTGGTTGGAAATGCCATCAAGCATCATGACAAGGAGCAGGGGTATATTATGCTTTCAGTCAGGAATACGCCACAAGGTCGCGTTTTTTCGGTTGCCGATGATGGGCCTGGCATACCGGATATGTATCATGAACGGGTTTTTGCGATGTTTCAGACCATTCAGCCCCGTGATGCCAAGGAAGCCAGCGGGATGGGCTTGTCGATGGTTAAAAAAATCGTGGCGCTTTATGGTGGGGATGTCTGGGTTGAGAAAAATGTCGAAAAAGGAACGGTCATTTCCTTTGCGTGGCCGAGGGAGATTGTATGATGGAGATTACGCGTGAGAATTTTATAATTAACAAGGAGACCATACCTGCACTCTTGCTGGTTGAGGATGATGAGATTGATACGGAGAGCTTTATGCGCGCTCTCAAAAAGAGCCGGATACCAAATGCACTCTATTGTGCTAGTGATGGAGTCGAGGCGATGGATTATTTGCATGGTGAAAATGGTAAGCAAAAACTGGTGCAGCCTTGCGTTATTTTCCTTGATATTAATATGCCGCGGATGAATGGGTTTGAGTTGCTCGAAGTTATTCGGGCCAATGGTGATCTTAAAAATAATATAGTTTTTATGCTCACAACATCAGCGCGGACCAAAGACATTGAGCTGGCTTATAATTTTAATGTTGCTGGATATATTGTTAAAAGCAATTTGCTGGATATGACCGAGCTTTTGCAAAAATACTTGGGATGCAATGAATTTCCGAACTGAGAAGGATTTATTCAGCCATCTTATTTATGATCGCCCATTCTTCGGGCGTGATAGGCATGACGGAAAGGCGTGACTGCTTGATGAGAGCGATGTTTGCAAGGCGTGGATCGGCTTTGATCTGACTGAGCGTGACAGGTTTATTAAAGGCTTCTTTGCATTTTACATCTGTGAGCACAAAGCGCGGGTCAGTAGAGTCGGGGTAATGTTCCTTTACCACTTCCATGATCCCGACGATTTCGCGGCCAATGTTGGAGTGATAGAAAAAGACAAGGTCACCTTTTTTCATGGCTTTCATATTATTGCGCGCCTGATAGTTGCGTACATCCGTCCACGGAGCTGTGCCATCAGCTTTGAGATTGTTCCAGCCATAGACATCGGGTTCTGATTTCATCAGCCAGTAGGGCATGTTAGTGACTTTCATATTTCGAGGGACGATTCAACAGTTCAGTGACGGCTTGCAGCACACTAAGATTTTCGTACAAGCAGGCGTTAATGATACTTACAATCGGCATGTCGATACCCTTATCTTTGGCCAGTAGCAAGGCGGCTTTGGCGGTGGCAACCCCTTCGGTTACACCCGTACGGCAGGCCAAAATATCTTCAAGGGTTTTGCCGGATGCAAGTTCGGTTCCCAGCGAAAAGTTTCGTGATTTCATACTGGAGCAGGTGAGCATCAAATCACCCATGCCGCATTGCCCCATGAGGGTTTCGCGCTCCCCTCCCAACGTGGTGGTGAGGCGTGCAATTTCAGCAAGGCCGCGCGTCACGAGGGCGGCGCGGGCGCTCTCACCCAGTTTTAGGCCTTCGCAGATACCGCAGGCAATCGCGATGACATTTTTAATGGCGCCGGCCACTTGGGCGCCGATCAGGTCGGGGGTGAGGTACAGGCGCAAATTCTTGGCAACCAAGGAATCTTGCAGCAATTTTCCTGTTGCTTCATCAGCGGCAAGGGTTGAAGCCGAAGGCAGGCCTCGCGCAATATCGGCGGCAAAATTGGGGCCGGTGAGAATGGCAGGACGGGCGAGGGGGATTTCCTCAGCTAAAATTTCTGACATGAGTTTATGCGAGATTGTCTCGATCCCTTTGGCGCAAATGACAATGGGTTTGGGCGCGGTGAAGAGAGGAGCTAGAGACCGGAGGTTTTCGCGCAGATGCTGCGCCGGAGTGACATTGAGAATAATACTAGCTGCTGCTGTCTGCTCCAGATCGTGTGTAATAGTCAGGCGTTGATCAAGGGATATGCTCGGTAAATGTAGGGCATTTTCCCGTGTTTGGTTCATCAGCATAGCTTGTGATTCTTGCCGCGTCCAAAGAGTGACGTCATGCCCTGAGGCTGCATATGTTTGGGCAAGGGCTGTCCCCCATGCGCCTGCGCCGATCACTCCTATTTTACTCATAGATCGTTTCCTTTAATTCTTCGAGGGGCCACCGCGGACGGGCTTTGGTTGCAAGTGACGCTGTGCGTCCGGCCTTTAGCAATTCTACACCTGCCCACGCGATCATGGCACCGTTATCTGTACAATATTCAAGGGGCGGTGCTGCCAGCGTAAACTGGTGGTGCCGCGCTTCCATTTCAAGGGCTGTGCGAATGCTGACATTGGCGGCGACACCTCCGCAGACGATAAGGTGCGGGTGGTTGTGGTGCGGGTAGAGATTTTTAAATTTTTCCATGGCTTGCCCCGCGCGCAAGGCCAGTGTTTGGGCAATCACGCTTTGGAAGGAGGCTGCGAGATCTGGTAAATCATCGCTGTTTTGTAGTTTGTCAATTTCATTTTTAACAGCGGTTTTAAGGCCGGAGAACGAGAAGACCATCTCCTTGTTATGTTGCATCGGAATCGAAAAAGGGAAGCGGGTTTTGGCCTTGGCCAGATCACTGCAGCGCGTGGCCAGTTTTTCGAGATTAGGGCCTCCCGGGTAGGGGAGTCCCATCATCTTGGCAGTTTTGTCAAAACATTCCCCGACGGCATCATCGCGAGTGGATGCCCAGAGGTGGTAATGGCCGACTTTTTCTGCAACAAGAATTTGTGTGTGACCGCCCGAGACCAAAAGAACGATGTAGGGGAAGGGAATATCATGCGTAAGACGTGGGGTGAGTGCGTGAGCCTCAAGATGATTGACTGCCAAAAAAGGTTTTCCGGCGGCATAGGCGATAGCCTTTCCGGCCATCATGCCGACCATCACACCCCCGATGAGGCCGGGTCCGCAGGTAGCGGCTACGCCATCAAGGTCGGAGAAAGTCAGCCCAGCTTCTTTCAAGGTGTCGCGGATAAGGGGATCAAGATGGTCCAGATGGGCGCGGGCGGCAATTTCAGGGACAACGCCCCCGAATTGCTGATGGTCTTTGATTTGGCTGAACACCAGATGTGCCAAGACCTCGCGGCGGTCATTGACCACGGCGACGCCGGTTTCATCACAACTTGTTTCGATGCCTAAAATATTCATAAAATGAGGTTTAGCCTGTCTTTATCCTGCCCGCAAGCAGCCAAATGGTCTTTGTGTTGCCAAATGTCGCCATTTGGGATAACGGTAAAAGCCGGAAAACACTCAGCTTTGATATTCACACATGGCCCACATACTTCGTATCGGAACACGCGGTTCTCTTCTTGCCAAAACCCAGACCGGCATGGTGGCCGATGCCCTGCGCAAAACTCACCCTGACTTGCAGGTCGAGATTATTGAGATTTTGACATCGGGGGATTGGAAACCTCAACATGGTGAAACGCGCCTGATGGAGGCGAAGGGTGGGAAGGGCCAGTTTGCTCATGAGATCGAGCAGCGCATTTTAAGTGGTGAGATTGACTGTGGCGTCCATTCACTTAAAGATATGCCGTCTTTTTTGCCGGAAGGCCTTCAGATCGACCATTTTTTGCCACGGGAAGATCCGCGTGATGTGTTTGTGTCATTCAAATATAAATCAATTGATGATTTGCCCATTGGCGCAGTTGTCGGAACGTCGAGCCTTCGGCGTCAGGCCTTCTTATTACTGCGGCGGCCTGATCTTAAAATTGTTCCCTTGCGCGGGAATGTGCCAACTCGT
Source organism: Pseudobdellovibrionaceae bacterium (assembly GCA_041674725.1). Lineage (GTDB taxonomy): Bacteria > Pseudomonadota > Alphaproteobacteria > Micavibrionales > Micavibrionaceae > UBA1573. The sequence goes on from JBAYVC010000006.1 coordinate 140,766, forward strand.
CTTGAAAAACTCTCTCAAGAGCAAGTTGATGCGACGTTTTTGGCTTTGGCCGGATTAAAGCGCCTGAGTTTGCTTGGCGAGGGCATGAATATTCTGGCGGAAGACGAATTTCTACCGGCGTGTGGTCAAGGGATTATCGGTATTGAAACGCGTGAGGGTGATACGAAGACAGCCGCGTTTTTTGATGCACTCAATTGTGCTCGAACGGCGTGCGAAGCGACGGCGGAACGTGCCGTGCTGCAGGTTCTTGATGGTTCCTGTCATACGCCTGTGGGGGCATTTGCGCAGCTCCAAGATGGGGTCATGCAGGTGCGGGTGCAGGTTGCTTTTCCTGATGGATCGGCGAGTTTTGCTGATCACCAGTCCGGTCCGGTGAACATACTGGATGAGGCGCGTCTTTTGGGGCAGGTTTTGGGACACCGGATCAAGGCGCGGCTTCCTGAGGGGATTTTATAAGATGGGCAAGTTGGTTCTGGTGACACGTCCCGAGAACCAAGCGCAGCGTTTTGCGGAAGATGTCCGTCGTGCAGGAGGGTATCCGGTTGTGGAGCCACTTCTGCATGTTGTTCCACTCTCCCCTGATTTTCATTCTTTGCCCCTTCCTTCCTTGATTGTGGTCACAAGTCCGCAGGCTGTTCTGGGGCAGCATTTTCCTTCTGCGTGGTTTGGTATTCCGGTTTTGTGTGTTGGGGATCAAACGGCAGAGAGCGTGAAGGAGTCCGGATTTATGCGGGCTACTTCGGTTCAGGGTTCTAGCCGTGACTTGATTGCAACTTTGTGTGTCATGGAAAGACAAACTGTTTGTTATTTGCGTGGTGAGGATATTAAAACTGATCTTGCTGCTGCGCTGCCGCAGCATCTTTTTTCCGAAATCATTACTTACCGCGCTGAAGGAGTGCCGGATCTTTCTTCCGATGTTATTCGTATTTTTCCGCATCTTCACACGGTCACGTTATTTTCGGCCCGCGCGGCGCAGGTTCTTGCGTGTCTGATGAAAAAGCATGATTTAGGGAGATTTTCTTCTTCCATAAATCTCTTGTCTCTTGCCCCGCAGATGTTAGAGTATTGCCATGATTACACTTGGGGAGGCCAGTTTTTTGCACCCCATCCCGATCAGGCCCACATGAGCGCGTTGCTGCGTGAGATACTTGAGGACAACTATGACTGACGATTCCCCCGCGCCCAAATCTTCCGAATCTGGTTTAGGCATACCAGATGCCGCTGCTGTTATCGAACTGTTTGGTGGGATTCGTCCGATGTCAGCCAAGACGGGGATTGCGGTGACGACCATTCAAGGATGGAAACAGCGCGGCGTTATCCCGATGAGCCGTCGGCAGGATTTGGTTCGTGCCGCCAATGCTCACGGCATTGACCTTTCAGAGATGCTGATCAAAATTGCTGAGCAAAGCGACAAGGGGGCGCCTGAAGAGATTGTGCTGGCGGTGGCGAATTCTGAACCTGAGCATCTGCGTACCATACCGGAAGATATGCGTCCTGCGTCATCCCACACCACTTTGATTGTTGCTGGTGTTTTGATTATTTCGGCGGCGGCGCTGGGCGCTGTTTTTGCGGTGGCTCCCAAGGTCAAGGAAGTTTCCGAGCAGGAACAGCGTATCCGCGCTTTGGAAAAAGAATTTGTGCGGATGCAGGAAGAAGAAAAACAGGCGCAACAAGCGGAAGCTGAGGGTGGAACAGGACTCCAGTTTGAAATTCCAAAAGATATTGAGGCTAAGATCAGTAATCTTCAGGGGCAAGTAGGTGAACTTAGTTCACTTGCGGATCAAGCTAAAAACTATACGCAAATGGCAAAGGATTTAAGTTCCGGTTCAGCGGAACAGCGCCTTGCTGCCCTTGAATCCAGTATCAAGCCACTTCTCAATCAGGCCAATGTTGCTGGACTTCAAAATACCCTCCACAAACTTGAGTCAATGCGCGGTTCGGCGCAGGGTATGGGTGATTTACAACAGCTGATGGGTGCTTTCATCACGGCGGGGAATGAAGCCGAAACGAAGTCTGCGAGTGAGACCGCGCCCTACATTGTTACGGCAAAAACTGATGGGACAGAGAATCAGGAAGAGGTTTCTTTGCCTTCAACAGAAGGTCAAATTGCGGCCCAGCAGCAGGACGCAGTTGCTGCGGCTTTTGAGAAATTGAAGGAGACGGATCCTCGCGTGGCCGAGACGTTCAAGGATGTTGCTCCTGAAGACATGAAAGCAGCGGTGATGCTGCTCGGTATGTCACAGTTGCGCGTCTCACTTGCGCGTGATCGCAGCTCCTTCGATCAGGATTTGAAAATTCTCAAAATGACAGTGGCCCGTGATGATACTCAGCTTTCCGAGGCGATTGATCGGTTAGCTCCTAAGGCGAAAAGCGGTGTCTTGACACCTAATGGCTTGTCTAAAGAACTACGCGGGTTGACAGGCGAGATTGTAGCGGCCTCAATCACGGGCGAGGATGTATCGGTCGAGGAAAAGGCGTTGGCGCGTCTTGGGGGGTTGGTAAAAGTCGAGAAAGACGGCGAACAAATTTCCGGTACTTCGACCCAGATCGCGATTGCAGAGGCGCAAAAGAAACTTGATGCAGGCGATGTTGCGGGGGCGGTTGAATTGCTTCAGACGATTGAAGGGCCTGCAGCAGAGAAGACCAAGCCAATTATTGATGAGGCGCAGGCAACGTTGCTTGCCCAGAAGGTGCAGTCCATGTCCGGAGAGAGTATTGTGCTTAAACTCAAAGGTCTGGCAGGAGGGTTTGCAACTGGAAAGAGTGGGGCTTATCTGGCTTCCCCTTCGGGGCTTCAGGGCGTGACCAATACAATTGAGTCTCTTGGCGGGCCGGAGGCAAACTCCTTCCAGAATGCTGTTCCCAACTTACCCCAACGTTAGGCCGGATTATGATCAGGGGGCTTTGGTATCTCTTTAAAATTGTGGTGGTGGCAGGGGTGGTTGTTTACCTCTCCAGCTTGCCGGGGGATATTGCCTTTATGTGGGGTTCCTACAAGGTGGAAATACGCGCTGGCATCGCGGCCCTCCTCGCATTCTTTGTACTTTTGATCGTCTTTCTTACTGCTGATTTTCTGGCGCATATGTCGCTGTGGCCGGAGCGGATCGTCCGATTTAACAGGGATCGACGTCGGGTGCGCGGCTATCAGGCTCTTATTCGCAGTTTAACAGCTTCGGCGGCGGGGGATTATAAACTGGCTTATTACCAGGCACACCGTGCCCATCATTTGTTACCGGATGAAGAGCAGGCTTTGCCGCTTCTTCTGGAAGCGCAGTCACAAAGCCGCCTTCATGCGGGGTCGGATGATGAGGCGCTGGTACGCGAGCCTTACCACATGCTGCTCAAAAATCCTGAAACAGCATTGCTGGGGCTTCAGGGGCTTGCGCAGAATGCCATTATGACAGGTGATTTTACCAAAGCGTTGCTTTTGGCCCGTGAGGCGCTGAAACAAAACCCGCGTAACTATTCGCTGCTTCGGTCGATTTATGACCTTGAACTTAAAAATCAGCTTTGGAGCGATGCGCTGCTAACGCTTGAGCAAGCGCAAAAGCGCAAGGTTATTGATCGCTCTGCTGCCAATCGTGACCGCGGGGCTTTGTATCTGGCGCTTGGCTTTGCGGCACGTGATGAAGGACGGACACAGGAAGCGCGGATCTGTCTTGAAAAGAGTCTTTCTGCGCGGGCGCATTTTGTTCCTGGGGTGTGTGCATTGGCTCGTCTCTATCTGAATGAAGGGGAACGCCGTAAAGCCTTGAGCCTTGTGAAGGCGGCGTGGTGCCAGAAGGGAAGCTCTGGCGGGCATCCTGAATTTCTTCCTGTGTGGTTTGATTTGGCACCTGAGCCACGCGCTGGGCGCGAGGGACAGGTGTTCGAGTGGATGTCGTGGGTGGATGGCCTCCGCCCTCACTCTCTTGCAGGCAAAATAGGTTTGGCGCAAGCGGCTATTGCCGATGGCCTATGGGGGGAGGCACGTCAGGCGCTTGCTGACGCTGAGAAAATCCGTCCATGCGCCGAGATTTATAGATTATGGGTACAGCTTGAAGAAAAGACGAGTGGCCGCGCGGATGTTATCAGAGCGTTTCTTGACCGCTCCTATCAAGCTCCTGCACAAGGTGTCTGGGTGTGCCAGAAGACACTTCAACACTTTGAGATGTGGGTTCCTTTTGTCGCGTCAATCGGCCAGTTCAATACACTGGAGTGGATAGAAAAGCCCCAGCTTTCAGTGGCGACGGCGATGTCTTTCGCCATAGAGAAACAGGCCAATTCCGCCTAAGAACCCCCCTATATGCGCCACCCATGCGACGGAAGATCCGTCTGGTGCTCCCATCAAGCCCGTCAGAGCTGAGATAAGTATGAAAATCATAATGACAGGTATCAGGCCTTGCAGAGGATTATCACCATATCTGTGCTGACGCATCAGAATGAGCAGCACACCAAAGAGACCCCCAATACCGCCTGAGGCTCCGACGACTGGCATGTCTGAAAAAGGGGAAAAGGCAAGGTGCGTGAGCGCTGCGATAAAGGACGATCCCCAAAACAAAATGAGGAAACGTTTAGCCCCTAAATTTCGTTCGACTCCGCTGCCCAGAGCCATCAGCATGATGGTGTTGACGCCAGTATGTAGCCAGCCGCCATGAAGAAGGGTAAAACTGATGAGGGTTAGTGGCTCTGTCCACGAGAAATCAGCGAGGTTTGTCCAGTGGGTAGGAATGAACGCGCCATAATAAAGGACAGTCTCGTGAAGGTGGAGGGTGGGAAGAAAAATATCGCTGAGACTGAAAATTGCCTCAATCCCCAAAATAAGGCCGAGAATGATTTTAGTGACTGGCGGTACGTTTAGCATCGGGGGTTGTTTGTTTTTGGGTTTTTTCTGGGGATCAGGTTGGCCCGGAAATCGGATGATATTGCTGTCGTCGTCAGGTCTGAAAGGAAATATTTTATAAAAGCGCATGATAGGCGTGATTATAGCTTTAAAAAACCCGCCTGCAAGGACGGGTTTTGAGTTCTCTCATATATATTGTTGCCACATAGATGGTTTTATGGCATGACCCCCGTGAACATAACCTCGTTTTTCTCGCGGTTATATTTATATACTTTGTCTTCGTCCCCTTTGGGTTTCATGAAGGCGGGTGGCGTGAATTTGGTCACTAGCCGTCCGGCGGCAACCATTAAATCGGTTGCCGAAATTTTCGCGTGCTCTACTTGTGTGAAAAATTTATCGACGACATTCACAAAGGCTTCATGAGCTATTTTTTTACCCATGATAACAATTTCCCTGAGGATGCCTGAGTTGGGTTTTGCTCCTTCCACAGCACTGGCGAATGAAAGTCTATTCTCGCTTTCTTTCATTTTACGGGACGGGCGTTTGCCGCCGCCGGATTTGCCTTTGCTGCCCTCGCCATCTGTTTCGTCTTCGTCATCTTCATTGGAGATCCCTTCACGGTTCAGAGCGCGTATTTCGCCAGTCTGGACGTCAATTTCCATGTAGGTCGCGGCCTGAAAGCAGACGGGGTAACGGATAAGATCCTTGTCGGGGAGGTCATGGCCGCTTAGCCCAGCTTTTATCTCGATACGGATAAGATTCGGGTTGCGCCAGTCATACACCACACAGTGGCTTTTATATTCGCCGGGTTGCGGGCAAGGTTTTACAGCCCGCTTTCCCGGGTAAAAAGGTTCTTGAAGGCCAGCTTGGCTGATAAATTCTTGTATATTGACCTGCATAGTACACCATCCTCTTCTTCTGTCTGTCCTTGGAAATACTGAATTTGGCGGTACAGACATGCTTAATTGTTTTCTATAATGGTGAAACTTTATGAATCATTGGTAAATTTTTGTTTGAAAATCAAAAAATATGAAAATTATTACGGAGGACATTTTTATTGGCAATTTGCATAAAATTTTATCCTTTTATGAAAACGTTAAGACTTTTATGAAAGTATGGAATAGGCAGGTCGTAAAAGGGTGATTTACCCATGTTGGTGGTTTCCTGCGGTGTAAGAGACATAGGCAAAGCGAAGAAAGGCTGGTCAGGTATGGGAAGTGTGGGGATTAAGTTGTTAGGGACTGTGGCGGTTGTCGCGCTAGTTCTATCAGCGGGAATATCGGGGGCTTATGCAGCTTCGGAAACAACGCTTGTTTCTAGTATTGAGAAGAAGGTTACATCAAAAGTTTCTCGTACAGCCACGAATGAGGCTGCAGCAGCACTTACTGAGCAGCTTCAAGCTTCGGGTATGAGTTCATCGGCAGCCAAGTCTCTTGCCAAATCAGCGGTCAAGGGATTATCAACAGGGAATATGAGTTCTCTGGAGACAGCGTTGTCAAAATCGACAACCAAGGGGGCCACGGAGATGTTGGCCTCAGCTCTTAAGAGCACGGGGGTCGGCTCGTCTTCTGGCTCGTTGGCGAAGGCGGGTGTTGGGGCCGTTCTTTCAGGGAACACCAGCAAACTCGAATCGTCCCTTACTAAAATGGCGACCAAGGCAGCAACAAAAGAAGCTACATCAGTACTTGTTGCACAGCTCAAGGATTCAGGTTTGAGTTCGTCGGCAGCTAGGTCTCTTGCTTCAGCAACGATGAAAAGTTTGGCCACAGGGGATACGGCTGCGCTGGAGAAGGCTCTTACAAAAACCGCCTCCAAAGAAGCTACGGCAGCTTTAAGTTCGGCTCTTAAAGATATGGGGTTAGGTTCGGCTTCTGGTTCTTTGGCCAAGTCGGGAGTTGGTGCTCTTCTTTCGGGAGATACCAGTAAGCTTGAGGCTTCACTTGCTAAAATGGCAACCAAGGAAGCTACATCGCTTCTTACTGGTGCTCTCACTGGGAGTGGTTCAACGTCAGGTCTTGTTTCTAGCTTGACTGGAAGTGGTTCGACGTCAGGCCTTGTTTCTAGTCTTACAGGAAGTGGTTCGACGTCAGGCCTTGTTTCCAGCTTGACTGGAAGTGGTTCAACGTCGGGTCTTGTTTCTAGTGTAACGGGAAGTGGTTCGACGTCGGGTCTTGTTTCTAGTGTGACGGGAAGTGGTTCGACATCAAGTCTTGCTTCCAGCGTGACGGGAGGGGTCACAGGTTCTGCGACGAAAACTGGATCCTTCTCTGTACCAGATACCAACTGGAAACTGTAACTCCGGTTTTATAACTGAAACATGTGGCAGGGGCGCTTTTGGCGCCCCTTTCAACTGTCTGAAAAATGATTTATAGGGGTAGGGTATGAATTCCATGTCCTTATTCTTTTCTCGGGGCATCGCGCTCCACGGTGCGATGTTCATTGCAGCGTTGCTTGTGTATGGTCTTTATGGCGTGCCGACTCCTGATGATTTTGGCATAATAGAAATCATTGTGATGTTCTTATTGCTTGGAGCAATTTTCTGGGATGATCTGGCGCAGGCCTATTTCCAACTATCATGCCTTGCTGGTGGTCTTTTCATCCCTCTTCTCGTTGGTGCACTTTACGGCCATGATACAGGGGATATGTTGCGTGATATGGCGGCTTATCTTATTCTTTTTCTTCCTCTTTTTTACAGGCGTTCGGTGAGGCAAGTCGGTCACCTCTATTTTTACTTACTTACTTTTGTCGGCTGCGCTTTTTCTTTTCGTACGCTTTTTTCCTATGGGGTTGGATTGTGGGATATTCATACATGGATTTCCGGTGTGCCGCCCGATACGCTTTATCTTGCGAACAGTCCCGAAGTTTTGTTCACGGCGCTTTATGGGATAGGCTTTGCCGGTGTTCGTTTCATCAGGGGTAAATATGGGGAAGCTGCGCTGTATGGAGTTCTTGCATTTTTCCCTCTTCTGGCCATGACGGTAATGATGCAACGCGCCGGTATTGCGCTTTGCGCTGTTTTGACTGCTGGAATTCTTGTCCACGCAATGTGGATATGTCCATGGCGGGCGGTTATTCTATTGGCAGGGATTGGCCTTTTGGTTTGGGGATTTGGCGCAACCGAGCCGCAAATAGTGAGCGCTTTTTTGTCTAAGAACGAAATTACGGGATGGAACGGACGCGATCGAGAGTGGGGGCAGGTACTATCTCTTGTTTCTCAGGATTTTGAACATGCACTGTTTGGTCTCGGGTGGGGCGGACGGTTTGAAAATCCGGCAGTGGCGGGGCTTGAAGTTAACTATACCCACGCGCTCTTTTCTTCAATTGTTTTGAAATCGGGATTTGTTGGCATCTTTATTCTGGGTGGGGCAGGGGTATTTTTTGCACAGCGTCTGGGGCGAGGGTTTTCTGCGTCATTGCTTCTTTCCCCTCTTACCTATGCGCTGGTCTTTCCCCTGATTCTCGGGCTTTTGCTTTATGCTAGCTATAAATCGCTAGGCTTTGGACTCCTAATTTTGGGGCTTGCCCTTCATTTTTCGGGGGAAATTTTGCCAAATTCGTCCAAGAAACTTGAAAATCCAGCCCAAGCTGTGCCATAAATGACGGACTTCACCACTTCTATGAGTATGTAATTGGGAATGCAGAAACCATCCGTTCTGTTTATCAACCGCGTTTATCCGCCAGCCAAAGGTGCCACAGGCCGCGTTTTGCGGGACTTGGCGCAGGCTTTTTCGCGTGATGGGTGGGATGTCACCGTTTTAACAGCAGGTCCGACTTCGCAAGACTATATGGATGATAAAGTTCGGGTGAAGCGTGTGGCTGTACGTTCCGGCAAAACCGCTTTCCGGTACTTTATGGTGTGGGTGACCCTGTTTTTGGCCGCGCTGCGTTTGCCCCAGCACAAGATGCTTGTTACTTTAACTGATCCGCCGCTTCTGGTGGTTGCAGGGAGAGTTATTGCCCGCATTAAGAAAAGTTATCATATTCATTGGTGTCAGGATCTTTATCCCGACATTTTGCCGGTTTTGGGGCTTGATATTCCGCCGCGTGTCATGAGTTTCCTGCGTGATGTGTCGCGCCGTGCCATGAAATCTTGTGACCGTGTGGTGGTGGTGGGCCGCTGTATGGCGCGTCATTTGGCTTTTACGGGCCTTGATGTCTCAAAAGTTTCGGTAATTCCAAACTGGCCAGATGTAGAGCTTACCCCTTTTCACAAACCCAAGGGACAGCCCGTGAAGGTTAAGGAACCCGCGAATGTCAACACATCCAAGGTGCGGGCAGCGCGCGATTTCCTGAAGGCCAAGCCGTTTTTTGTTGATGAAGCCCCAAAATTTCGTGTGCTCTATGCAGGAAATTTGGGGAAAGCCCACCCGATTGCCGCTATTTTAGATGCTGCGGCGTTGCTGGCGTCCGATTATCCCGAGATTCAATTTGTTTTTGTAGGGGATGGCCCTGGGTTTGACCGGATAGCGCAGGAACGTGCCCGACGCGGTCTCGATAATATCCGCCTTTTGCCGGCGCAGCCTTTGACTCGCCTTAAAGATCTTATGGAGAGCGGGGATTTACACCTGATCAGCATGAAACATGAGGCGGCTGGGATGCTTGTTCCCTCCAAACTCTATGCCGCGCTTGCGGCGGGGCGCCCCTGTATCCTGATTGGTCCCGAACAAAGCGAAACTGCGCGGGTTATCCATGAATATGGCGCGGGCCGCGTTGTTCCCCAAGGTCAGCCGCGTAAACTGGCAGCTGAAATCCTTAAATTCCGTATGGATGCCGCTGCGTGGATTGCCGCGCAGTCGGGGGCGCAGCGTGCGGGGGCCGAATTTACGCCACCCCAGTCCATTTCCACGTGGATTAAAGGCGCGCGCGAGACAATTCGCTCTCGTGTTGCCTGATTTTTCATTCTATAACGGGGTATGACCTCGTCTGCACTGTCATCTCCTCAAACTCTACCCGAGCTGCTTGAATGGCTCTGGAAAGGGCGCCTAGTCGTACTGGGAGGGCTTTTGTGTGGGATGTTGTTTGGCACAGTTTTGCTGATGTCTTTGCGGCCTCAATATGAAGCCAGCATGATTGTTGCACCAGTGTCAGAAGATCAACTGCGGGCAGGATTTGTTGAGGGGCGTTTTGTGACGGCACCTGCACGCGAAGTTCAGGTGCCACTGGGTGCACCCGATTTTATCCGGTTCGAACAAAGCTTGCGTGGAGCTGCGGTTGCCAGTCTTTTTTTCAGTATGGAGTCGGTACGCCCGAAACTGGTGGAAGATACGATGTGGCGCTGGGGTGAGAACCGTTTTGAACGCTATGAAGATGTCATGGTGTATCTTGGCCGCGCGGTGTCGATTGATCCGGTGGGTGTTACGGCGAGCCGCCGGATTACTTACCGTCACCCTGACCCTGATTTTGCTGCGCATATGCTTCAGCTTATCCGCAAGATTGACGATCAGCTGATCCGTGTTGCGGTGCGTAACCAGACGGATGAGAAAATTCAATGGCTCAAGAACGAACTTAAAAAAACACTCAATCCTGATCACCGTACTGCGATTGCCGAACTCCTTATGATGGAAGAGCGCCGCATGATGCTGCTTACCCTTGATGCACCGTTTGCGGTTGACGTGATTGAAGATGCTGCGGTTCTTCCGCGGCCAGTTGTTCCAAACGTTTACTTGATTCTGGGTGTTTCTTCCATACTTGGTATGTTGGGCGGTGTGCTGGTTCTGGGGTGGAGGCAAAGGAAATCTGCATCATGATTCCCGTTTCGGTGATTGTGGTTACAAAAGATGAAGCGGGGCGTATCGGCCCGTGTCTTTCTGCTCTTCAGGATTTTGCCCAGGTCGTGGTTGTTGATTCAGCAAGCCGCGATGGGACCGTTGATAGTGTAAAGCAGATGGGTGTGCCTTGTATCAATTTTATCTGGAACAAGATGTATCCTAAAAAGCGGGGATGGTGTCTTGACCAACTGGAAGGTCTTTGTGACTGGGTTTTTTTTGTCGATGCCGATGAAATTGTAACGCCCGAACTAGTTCAAGAGATCAAAGACGTTGTAAGGGGTAAGTGCATATATGCGGGTTATTTTATTACCGGACGTTATACGTATGGCGGAGAGCTTTTGCGTCATGGGGCTGCCAACCATAAAATTGCGCTTTTTAATCGCCATGTGATGGAATTTCCGGTGGTGGATGACCTCGATATTCCGGGAATGGGGGAGATCGAAGGGCATTATCAGCCTGTCCTTAAAGCCGGATATAATCTTCCTATCGGCTCTTTGCAGGCCCATCTTGTGCATACGGCGCTGGAAGATGCGCGCGCGTGGATTTTCCGGCATCAGAAATATGCGCGCTGGGAAGCGGGAATGAATGTTAAGAATGTTTGGCCGATTGATCCTGTGCCATGGCGGCAAAGGGCCAAGGTTTACTTACGCGGGAGTAACCTGCGCCCTGCTTTGATGTTTTTATACAGCTTTGTTTATAAACTGGGGTTTTTGGATGGCGCGCGCGGCATGAAGTTTGCGCGGGAGAGGTTTATGTATTGCCGGATGATTGCGGGTGAGACCAAGAGGCTCCGCGCAGCTTCCAATAAAGAGACGGCGCTGCATCTTTCACAAACTGGCTGAGAGTTTGCCTGATATAAATGAGAATATTTTGGAGAAGGGGGATTTTGTGGCGTTTGGCTTCGAATTGCTCCTGTCTCCCCACTTTTGCCGCGCGCTGGGAAATCCCGTCTTTTTCAAATAGACAGACGGGATGCGGGATATACAAAGTATTCGCACCATCTTCAAGAAATCTGAATGTCAAATCATAGTCGGCGGCAATCGTGAAATGAGGATTGAAGCGGTAATCGGCAAGTTTCTGTGTTTTATAGAGCATAGCTTGATGATGGGTGAACATACCCTGTGTGATGGTGGTGTGCGGGCGTGCCGGTTTGAAGATCGTGTGTTTGCTGGATGTCTCTTCCAGCGCATCACCATACATAAAATCAGGGTAGTGCGCGCTCATGGCTTCTTTTATTTTTTCAAGCGTATCGGGTGAGGCAAGTGTATCTCCTGCATTGAGGAAGAGCGTGTAGTCGCCATCAGCCAGTGTAATGCCTTTATTCATAGCGTCATAGATGCCTTCGTCAGGTTCGCTGACGATCAGGGCGAGGTCGGCATAATTTTTGAAATCATCTTGCGATCCATCACCCGAATCTCCGTCAATAATGATCCAACTGAAATCCTTGCAGCTTTGATTTTTAATACTTGCGGCTGTTTTTGCAAGGCCAGCGCGATTGTTGCGGGTAATGGTTACAATTGAAAAAAGTATTTTAATCTCCATCTGCGATATCTTCGGCGAAGATCGCGGTTGTAGCGAGATTTGCCAAGATTTGCGAGAGGTCTTTCGCGCCATCCATAAAGGTAAGGGGTTTAGGATCGCGAGGCACGATAATCGTTGAACCTGGGGGGATCATATCATCTTTGTGATTCCAGCTTGAGACGGCCAAGGGGTTTGCGCTGCCATCAGGGTAAATCACGAAAGCGCGGTCGCTGTCGGCGTCATAGGTAAAGCCGCCTGCTTCATCAATATAGGTACGCGAGTCTTTGCCCGCGCGGAATTGGAGGGTTGCAGGCGAGAGAACCTCACCTGCAACACGCACGGAAAGTGGGCGTTTGGGAATATAGAGACGATCCCCACTTTCAAGTAACATGTCGAGTTCCGGGGCAGTGGCCAGAATATCAGGGTTAGATTCAAAGGTGATGCGCCCTAAAGCCTGCGCACTTTTTAGCTCTGCAATCAGGTTGCGGGCAAAGCCCAGCTCTTGTTCTGAGGGTTCATGATCTTTATTTTTTTGTTGAAGAGCTTCAGCTAGCCGCAATTCAAGTTCTTGAGCTTGCGCTTTGTAGCGTTGCTCTTCGCGCATGCGCTCAGATTTGCGGCTGAGGATGGCGCCGGAAGGATAGGCATCGTCGGTTAACCCTCCTGCACGCGTAATCAATTTCGATACCGTATCGCCAGCGATGATGTCATAGGTTCCTGGATTTTTAACCTCGCCAGTCAACAGGACATGTTTATCTGCAATTTTGCGAAAATTTTGGGCAATACGAATAGTATCAGATGGGTGCAGTGTAATAAGTGCGGCGGGGGTTGTCGCAAGATTGATGGTGGTGCGTTCCTGAGTTTTGTCGGCTAGTGGCTGGGTAATTTCTACGCGGCGCAGGTTTGCCTCGAAAGAGGGCCTCCAGCAACTGACAAAACATCTTCAAGCGTTGTATCATCGGCAATCGGGTAGGTGCCTGCTGCGCGGATTGAGCCGCGCAAAAATACCGAGCGTTCGGTTAAGAAATTGCGAATTTGGCTGGGGATTTTCATCTCTTTTCGTTTATCCGCGCGTTGGTTTTCTTCATTATGTTCGTCAGAAACAGTTATATCCTCTTCACTTTCTTCGGCTAAAGGGGCTGCGCCCGTAATATCTTTGCGGGCAAAGAGTGTGACGGTATCGGACTCGTGAAGGGTGACATCGCTGTCGCCGTTGATAACGTGGAGTGGTGAAAAAGAAATAAGTTCATGCGCGAGACGTTCATTGTCCCACCGTTCAATGACGCCGAGGAGAGGATAGGTTTGCGCGGTGATTGCTTTATCGCTACTCAGGATATGGCTGAGTCTGGGGTTTTCGGCGAGAGTATAGAGTCCGGTGGCTGGCGTTTCGCCTTTGATCTCAATGGCGCCATCAATACGCTCACCGCTGCTGCGGCTTGAGGACATTACCAAAATATCGCCATCTTCAAAGAGTTTTGATCCCATGTCACTGATGGGTACTGCGCCGCTCTCATCATCTATACTGAGTTTAATGAAGCGGTGCTGTGCGGGGGAGAGAGTTCCTCCTGAGAGATCCATAAGATCCGAGAGGGAAAGCTTTTGGCTGCGTTCGCCGCGCGGAGTCCAGAGTGATTGCTCTGCGGGAAGAATTTCATAAATGCCGGGGCGTTTACTTTCACCTGCGACAGCGATGGTGGGGCCAAGGGGGCCTACCACAATACGGTCACCATGACGCAACGACAGATTTGATGTTCCCGATCCATATACCAGTACGCCGTATAAATCTACGCGAGTGGATTTTCCATCGCGAATAAGTTTGATTTGGCGCAGTGTCCCTGTTTTTGATACGCCTCCTGCTATTTTGAGCGCATCAAGGAGCGAGGCAAAGCTGGTGAGGTCATACTGCCCGGGCAATGTGACGTCTCCTGCAACTGTGATCGTGATGTTGCTGGTCTTGGCGAGGGAAACATAGATGTCGGTATTATAGAACTCCTTCGAGTAGGCTTCGATTTCGGCGCGAACTTCCCTCAAGCTGCGGCCTGCTGCGGCAATGGGGGGCATTGTATCAATGATAAGTTGCCCCTCATCATTAACGGTTGTTGTGGTGCGGCCATTGGTTTGTCCCCTGATGAGAATCGAGATTTCATCGCCGCGTTCGAGAATGTAGGAATCTTGTATGGCGGCAGTGGCTTCGCCGCGGGAGGCAGGAGCGCCGCCCCAGAGGAGATTGTAGCCGAATTGGTGGAGCGTGCAGTTGCAGCGTTTACTATAGAGGCTTTCCAACTCCGATAGAGGGCGTTGTTGCGTTGTGTCTTGCTGTGGTACCGCGTGGTTTGATAGGGGAATTTTGCTAAAGTCAAAATCCTCGACGTCATCACTACGTAAAAGTGTGGGTGTTAAGGCAATGTCCCTTTTCTGTATATAAGGGGAAATTTCGTCAATAATGGCTTCGGATGCAGATTGTCCTGCAAAGGAAGGTAACGCCGCGGCATAGATGATGCCCGCAGATATGACGGCATAATGGATTTTCTTCATCATTACGTCTGTTTCTCCCCTTGAGGACTTTACCTTAATGGAGGAGGGCTACGTGGGGAAGGGCGAGATTTTGGGTTATAAACAGCGGATTTTGTAAGAGTTCCAAAAAATTTACACTTTTTTAAAAAAGATGTTTGACAATGGAGTCTTGCCCATATATAAGGGCGCTCTCCAGACGGAATGGACTTCAAAAACTGAAGAAAATCAACGCTCTGGAGCCTAAATTAAAAAAATGTAAATTTTTGAAATTTAGGGGTTGACGACGAAAAAGCTAATCGCTATAGTCCGCAAACCTAATCGAAATTGAGGGCACTGAGCGCCCGGTGAAAAACCGGATGTCCAGACTGTTCTCTGGTTATTGAACATCGTGAAACGAAAAGAGAAGATTCGCAGGCAGCAGTAGCGTGATTATCGTCACGTTGTTAAAGATCTGTTGTTTGTGTAATCTGCTCATGCAGACTTATTTAATACGCAAATTTGCAGGTCTAAATTAATTTACTTGAGTAGTAAAACAGTTGATGTTTTCTTTGCTCATGGAATCAAACTTGAGAGTTTGATCCTGGCTCAGAACGAACGCTGGCGGCAGGCCTAATACATGCAAGTCGAACGGACGTAGCAATACGTTAGTGGCGCACGGGTGAGTAACGCGTGGGAACGTGCCCTTCAGTACGGGACAACGTCGGGAAACTGACGCTAATACCGTATAATATCTCCGGATCAAAGATTTATCGCTGAAGGATCGGCCCGCGTCTGATTAGCTAGTTGGTGAGGTAATGGCTTACCAAGGCTACGATCAGTAGCTGGTCTGAGAGGATGATCAGCCACACTGGGACTGAGACACGGCCCAGACTCCTACGGGAGGCAGCAGTAAGGAATATTGGACAATGGGGGAAACCCTGATCCAGCCATGCCGCGTGTGTGATGAAGGCCTTAGGGTTGTAAAACACTTTCGTCGGGGATGATAATGACCGTACCCGAAGAAGAAGCCACGGCTAAATTCGTGCCAGCAGCCGCGGTAATACGAATGTGGCAAGCGTTGTTCGGAATCACTGGGCGTAAAGAATGCGTAGGCGGCTTGACAAGTCAGGAGTGAAATCCCAGGGCTTAACCCTGGAACTGCTCTTGAAACTGTTAAGCTAGAGTCCCGGAGGGGTTGGCGGAATTCCGAGTGTAGAGGTGAAATTCGCAGATATTCGGAGGAACACCAGTGGCGTAGGCGGCCAACTGGACGGGAACTGACGCTGAGGCATGAAAGTGTGGGGAGCAAACAGGATTAGATACCCTGGTAGTCCACACCGTAAACGATGTGTGCTAGTTGTCAGGCAGCGCTGCTGCTTGGTGACGGAGCTAACGTTTTAAGCACACCGCCTGGGAAGTACGGCCGCAAGGTTAAAACTCAAAGGAATTGACGGGGACCCGCACAAGCGGTGGAACATGTCCTTTAATTCGTAGCAACGCGAAGAACCTTACCTACCCTTGACATGCCAGTTGGGATTTCCAGAGATGGATTTCTTCATTTAGTTGGACTGGACACAGGTGCTGCATGGCTGTCGTCAGCTCGTGTCGTGAGATGTTGGGTTAAGTCCCGCAACGAGCGCAACCCTTGTCGTCTGTTGCTACCATTTAGTTGAGCACTCAGATGAGACTGCCGGTGACAAGCCGGAGGAAGGTGGGGATGACGTCAAGTCATCATGGCCCTTACGGGTAGGGCTAGAGACGTGTTACAATGGTGGTGACAGTGGGTCGCAAGGTCGCGAGGCCAAGCTAATCTCAAAAAGCCATCTCAGTTCGGATTGTACTCTGCAACTCGAGTACATGAAGTTGGAATCGCTAGTAATCGTAGATCAGCACGCTACGGTGAATACGTTCCCGGGTCTTGTACACACCGCCCGTCAAGTCATGGGAGTCGGTTCTGCCTGAAGGTAGTGCGCTAACCGCAAGGAGGCAGCTAACCACGGTAGGGCTGGTGACTGGGACTAAGTCGTAACAAGGTAGCCGTTTCGGAAGGAGCGGCTGGATCACCTCCTTTCTAAGGACGTTGATGGTTTTTATGTCTGCTGCTGCCGGCGTGTCCTCTCTTTTCGTTAAATTATCCCGGGATCGCCCTTTCTTAGTGAGTAGGCCCCTAAAGTTGCTCGTGAAGCGTTTCCGGGTTAGGGGCTTGTAGCTCAGTTGGTTAGAGCACACGCTTGATAAGCGTGGGGTCGTAAGTTCAAGTCTTACCAGGCCCACCATTTACCCGATTTCCTTCGCTTTATGTGAAGACGGGCCTTTAGCTCAGCTGGGAGAGCGCCTGATTTGCATTCAGGAGGTCAGGAGTTCGATCCTCCTAAGGTCCACCATTTGGTTCCTTGGGCGAATAGGGTAAAAAGTAAGTTTGAGTTTTCGTGTAAGTGCAGGTTCTGCATTTGGATGAAGGCTTAGGTCTTCGGTTATTATTACATCGTGAATATTTGAATAACAATAGGTTCTTGTCTATGGCGAGCCGCTATAGATGAGAAATTTTTGTCAAGACCAAATTAAACTGAGAATCTCAACATTGCGTGCAGCGGATTTGTCCCTGCGCGTGATATTAAATTCAAGCGTTAAAGTGCATCTGGTGGATGCCTTGGCAATCAGAGGCGATGAAGGACGTGGTACGCTGCGATAAGTTTCGGGGAGCTGTGAACAAGCTTTGATCCGAAAATTTCCGAATGGGGGAACCCACTGCGCAAGCAGTATCCCCACCTGAATACATAGGGTGGGCGAAGCGAACCTGGGGAAGTGAAACATCTCAGTACCCAGAGGAAAAGACATCAACCGAGATTCCGTTAGTAGTGGCGAGCGAACGCGGAACAGCCCAGTAGTTATTCTGTAAGAACTGGAAGTCGTTGGAAACCGACACCATAGTGGGTGATAGTCCCGTACAGGTAGAAAGCAGAGTAACTCTTGAGTAGGGCGGGACACGTGAAATCCTGTCTGAATATGGGGGGACCATCCTCCAAGGCTAAATACTCCTGATTGACCGATAGTGCACAAGTACTGTGAAGGAAAGGTGAAAAGCACCCCAAGCGGGGAGTGAAAAAGACCTGAAACCGGATGCATACAAACAGTAGGAGCTGACTTGTTCAGTGACTGCGTACCTTTTGTATAATGGGTCCGCGAGTTAGTCTTGCATGCGAGCTTAAGCCGTTAGGTGTAGGCGTAGGGAAACCGAGTCTGAATAGGGCGATAGTATGCAGGATTAGATCCGAAGCCCGGTGATCTAGCCATGGTCAGGTTGAAGTTGCAGTAACATGCAATGGAGGACCGAACCCATATCTGTTGAAAAAGATTGGGATGAACTGTGGTTAGGGGTGAAAGGCCAATCAAACCGGGTAATTGCTGATTCTCCGCGAAAACTATTTAGGTAGTGCGTCGTGTCTTACCTTCGGGGGTAGAGCACTGGATGGACTAGGGGGCCGCAAGGTCTACCAAATCCAACCAAACTCCGAATACCGAAGAGTACAATCACGGCAGACAGACAGTGGGTGATAACGTCCATTGTCAAGAGGGAAACAACCCAGACCTACAGCTAAGGTCCCCAAATGATAACTAAGTGTGAAAGGAAGTTGGATTTCCATGACAACCAGGAAGTTGGCTTAGAAGCAGCCATCTTTTAAAGAAAGCGTAATAGCTCACTGGTCTAAATAA
This sequence comes from Pseudobdellovibrionaceae bacterium, assembly GCA_041674725.1. Taxonomy (GTDB): domain Bacteria; phylum Pseudomonadota; class Alphaproteobacteria; order Micavibrionales; family Micavibrionaceae; genus UBA1573. The sequence continues at coordinate 159,084 of JBAYVC010000006.1, forward strand.
GAGATCCGGCGCCGAAGATGTACCGGGGCTAAAGTTATCTACCGAAGCTTAGGATGCCTTATGGCATGGTAGCGGAGCGTTGTGTAAGCCTGTGAAGGATAACCGTGAGGAAGTCTGGAGGTATCACAAGTGAGAATGCGGACATGAGTAACGATAAACAGGGTGAGAGACCCTGTCGCCGAAAATCCAAGGTTTCCTGTCCAATGTTAATCAGGGCAGGGTTAGCCGGCCCCTAAGGCGAGGCCGAAAGGCGTAGTCGATGGGAACACGGTTAATATTCCGTGGCCTGCTGGTAGTGACGGTGGCCGAAAGCTGTACATCCTTAACGGATTGGATGTGCGGCCTGGGACATCCAGGAAATAACTCCAGCGTATAGACCGTACCCGAAACCGACACAGGTGGATTGGTAGAGAATACCCAGGCGCTTGAGAGAACGGTGTTGAAGGAACTCGGCAAATTGCATGCGTAACTTCGGGATAAGCATGCCCCATCAGAAGGCAACTTTTGGTGGGGGGCACAAACTAGGGGGTAGCGACTGTTTACCAAAAACACAGGGCTCTGCGAAATCACAAGATGACGTATAGGGTCTGACGCCTGCCCGGTGCCGGAAGATTAAGAGGAGGGGTTAACGCTCTGAATCGAAGTCCCGGTAAACGGCGGCCGTAACTATAACGGTCCTAAGGTAGCGAAATTCCTTGTCGGGTAAGTTCCGACCTGCACGAATGGCGTAACGACTTCCCCACTGTCTCCAACACCGACTCAGTGAAATTGGATTCCCCGTGAAGATACGGGGTTCCCGCGGTCAGACGGAAAGACCCTATGAACCTTTACTATAACTTTGCAGTGGCAACACGATTGACATGTGTAGGATAGGTGGGAGGCTTTGAAGCCGGGACGCTAGTTTCGGTGGAGCCAACGTTGAAATACCACCCTTGTCCTTCGTGTTGTCTAACCACGCTCCATTATCTGGAGCTGGGACCCTGCATGGCGGGTAGTTTGACTGGGGCGGTCGCCTCCCAAAGTGTAACGGAGGCGCGCGATGGTAAGCTCAAGACGGTTGGAAATCGTCTTCAAGAGTGCAATGGCATAAGCTTGCCTGACTGCGAGACTGACAAGTCGAGCAGAGCCGAAAGGCGGTCATAGTGATCCGGTGGTTCCGAATGGAAGGGCCATCGCTCAACGGATAAAAGGTACTCTAGGGATAACAGGCTGATAGCGCCCAAGCGTCCCCAGCGACGGCGCTGTTTGGCACCTCGATGTCGGCTCATCTCATCCTGGGGCTGGAGCAGGTCCCAAG
>JBAYVC010000007.1:0-126103 GCA_041674725.1 Pseudobdellovibrionaceae bacterium
CCTCGGCAAGCACTTTCGTGATCGCGGCTGTCAGCGTCGTTTTACCATGGTCAACGTGACCAATCGTTCCAATATTGCAGTGCGGCTTATCCCGCGTAAACTTTTCCTTGGACATTTCTTCTTTTTCCTTGTCAAAAGATCATCGAAACCACTACGAGCCTTTTCGGGCCGTAAACTTCCGAGACATTTAGGAAACTCTGGCCCGTCTGTCAACCGGATTTATTGATTTTCATCCCTAAAGTCGTCTTTATTTTTCTGTGGCCATTTCAAATAAGAATAGTACGGTTCTGCCATATTCCTGTGCCAACAGGAATCATCAATCCCCGCTTGCGCGGGGATGCCAAAACAGAGGGAGTGCTTAGCCGTTTATGCCAGCGCAAAGGTTGCCAGATCGGCAAAGGCGCTTTGACGCTTGCGGCTACCGCCACCAAAGGCGCTGCCACCGCCGGAAGAGGCAGGGTTTTCCACCACCGCACGACCAACCTTGTTGAGAAATGAGGCAATTGGCGCCGCGCAAAAATGTCCACCATTGTCATGCACGGTTGCCGCAAAGGATTCCGAAATACGGAAACCATCACCCCAGTTCATGGGAATCATAATGTGCGGGCCATCACCGTTGAAGGTAAGTTCCGCGTCGGCAGCTGCCAAAGCGCGATGCACCTGCTTGGCGGCCTGTTCATGACCTGGATTAAAATGGATTTGGAGTGACGTCGTAACGTTAAAGCTGGTTTCAGACTTCTGTCCCATGATCAATATTCCCTGTTCTGGTTTTTATCGTGAATTTTCATTCACTCTTTATGAATGGAGTGTGACTCAGTGCGTGCGCCTAAGTCAATTTTTTCTTAAAATATCTTCCAAAAGCGCGGTATTTACTTAATTTTCATAATTTTTATGTAGCCTTGAGGAAATAACGAACAGACTAAAATAAAGGGTGGAACAATGGCAGACGGACCTGATGGCGGCGGCGTAAAGACAAATGTTGATTGCAAGGGCGCTTTCTCGTGCGCTGTTCAAGCCGTCGAAAATTTCTTCGGCAAGGGGCCGGATGCCAAGGCAACACTCTCGGTTGATGCCAATAATCCTGGTATGGCTGGCCAAGCTGCTGACGCCATCGCCAATCGTAAAGCCACTCTTGACCGCCAGATGAAAGAGATGGGGATTTAGCCCCTTTCTCCTAATTTTCTTTTTAAGACAAAAAAATCCTTGAGAATTTGGGCACACTCGGTTTCGAGCGTGCCCATGCGTACATCTGGCTTATGGTGAAGCTGCGGGTGGGCATAAAGATTAACTGGTGTTGTAAGACCACCGCTTTTGGGATCACGCGCCCCACATACCACCGTGCGGATACGGGCAAAACTCAACGCCGCGGCGCACATCGGGCAAGGCTCCAGCGTCACGTAAAGATCATAATCCGGCAAGCGCTGCACCCCGAGGCGGGAGCACATCTCGCGGATCACCAAAATTTCAGCGTGGGCAGTGGGATCGGCCAATTCTACCGAACGGTTACCCGCCCGCGCGACGATCTCGCCGCTTGGCCCATGCACCAGCACCGCCCCGATCGGTACCTCATCACGCAGAGCCGCACACCGTGCCTCTTCCAAGGCGGCGCACATTAGGCTATGGTCTTTTTCATCTTCAGGGTTCATAAGCTCTAATAACGTGGAACGGAGCAAAAAGCAAAATGTCAGATAACGACGACGATATTAACAACCCCGATCGTGGGGAACGTATTGCCAAGGTTCTGGCACGCCACGGGGTTGCTTCGCGGCGGGACGCCGAAAAGCTCATTGCGGAAAAACGCGTCACCCTTAATGGGGATACGGTCACGACGCCTGCCACTTTTGTAACGGACGATGACACACTTGCCGTGGATGGCGAGCGTTTGGGCCGCAAGCAAAAAACACGGCTGTTCTTGTACCATAAACCGCCGGGCCTTATCACCACCGCCAAAGATCCCGAGGGCCGTGCCACCGTTTTTGAGTCCCTCCCGCAAAATCTGCCGCGCCTTATCAGTGTCGGCCGCCTTGACCTCAACACTGAAGGGCTTTTGCTCCTGACCAATGATGGCGGTTTGTCGCGCGCGCTTGAGCTTCCCTCCACTGGTCTTCCCCGCACTTACCGCGTGCGGGTCCATATCGGCGGGCGCGGCGGCCTTACAATCCTCGAGAAAAAACTGCGCACGCTGGATGAAGGCCTCGTTTATAAAGGCGTGCGTTACGGGTCGATTATGGCCCGCGTTGATGATCCCGAAAATGTTGAGGGTACCAATATCTGGGTAACACTCACTATGTCCGAAGGCAAAAACCGCGAAATCCGCAATGTCATGGAAGCTCTCGGTTATCAAGTCACGCGCCTCATCCGTATTGCTTATGGCCCGTTTGAACTGGGGGATATGAATCGCGGCGAGGTGATCGAAGTATCCACCAAAGCCATGCGCGAAAAACTCCCCGCAGAAGTCGGAGCCATTATCACGGGGTAATTTCTCATGCGGATTATCGGCGGCAGTAAACGCGGGGCAACTCTTCTGACACCCCAAGGGGACGATATACGCCCCACCACGGACAAGGTACGGCTTGCGATTTTTAATGCGCTGTTCTCGCGTGATGCGGTGCGTGATGCGGTGGTGCTGGATGCGTTTTGCGGCACCGGTGCACTTGGTCTTGAAGCTCTTTCGCAAGGGGCTGCGTCATGTCAGTTTTTTGATTCTTCGCCGGTATCCCTCGCCCTTGCCCGCAAAAATGCCGCTGCACTCGAGTTTACTCCGCGCTGCCATTTCGGGCATCATGAGGCCCAGCACATCAAGGCAAAGCCTGTGGCAGTAGCGCCTTTCACGCTTGTTTTTCTCGATCCACCTTACGGTAAAAATCTGGTGGCTCCGGTCGTCACGGCTCTGCAAAAGGGAGAGTGGCTGGCCAAAGATGCATGGCTGGTGATTGAAAGCGAGCGCGATGCCGCCTTCACCCTTTCCGGTTTCGCTTGCGACTTTGACAAGCATTATGGGATTGTGCGTATCACGCTGTGGCGCACGGCAGCCCTTTAATCAGGGACGCGCTGGCGCTCGGGTAGACTTAGCCTTGACGACGAAGAGTTTTCCAGCTTCGGGCAAATCCACCGCCTGCCCCTCTACCCATGCCAAAGCCCGATCCAGAATGATTTCAGGCTGGGGCGGGGGCATGTCATGCTTGATGGAATCCGGCGCAGACAAAATCCGCAAGGCTTTCCCCACACCATTGGTCAGACCTCCCGAAAGATAGTCAAACGCATTCTTCACCGCCGGAAGGGGAACATAAACCTCACCGGGGAGTTGACCTGCCATAATCATCACATTGTCACGGCTGATTTCAAGGCGACGCGATGTGGTCACATCCGTACATAAGAGTCCGAGCTGACCGATTCGAAATTGCTCGGCCAAGGCCCTCCCCAATTTATGAACAATCAGGCGGTCAGGAGGCGTATCAGGTGCAAGAGAACGCTCTATCGTGCGTACCATGCGTTTGCTTCGTTCTTCGAGGGGGAGATTTCGCAACTCGCTCGCTGCAACCGATAACGGTACTGATGATGGTGCAACATGCTTCCATCCCAGAAAAAGATTAGCGGGGTCTTTTGTCCCCTGATTGTCTTCCACAGATACCTCCCTGAAAGGTCTTTATGGAAGAGCATTCTAGTTGATCGGCTTTGCATCTGTCAAAATTGAGAGAATTAACAACCTATGGTAGTTATTAACCATAGCTAAATTCGTTCCTTACTACCCATGTTTCCTGATCTGTCTTATCAAGATAAGCCGTCACGCGGCCCGGGCGGAACGCCGGAAGGCCCATCACCCCTTCATGCATGACCACCAAGCGAAAATTATGTTCTTGAGCCACCTGCTGCATGTCCCGATAAACAGTGTCTTCTGGATCAATTGTGTAACGGTGATAGGTTTTTCCTTCATCCTCATACGGATCATCTGTGACTTTTATTTCTTGTCCCGCAAAACGCTGGAATATCGGTGTTACATTGAGCCTTATCATGCTTAGTCTCCTTTTTAGAGCATCAAATACGCAATCATTGCCACGCCAAAAATGATCCGGTACCACGCAAAAGGCATGAAGTCATGTTTGCCGATATAGGTAACAAAGAGTTTAACAGCAGCGAGGGCCGCAAAAAACGAGACGATGAAACCTGTCGCCATCACGCCGATTTCCCCTCCCGTCAGCACATCACGGTATTTAATAATGTCAAGAAGCGTTGCGCCAAACATGACGGGAATGGCCAGAAAAAATGAAAACTCGGTCGCCACTTTCCGGTCAAGACCCAACAGCAAGCCGCCGATAATCGTTGCCCCCGAGCGCGAGGTGCCAGGGATCAGCGCAAAGGTTTGCGCACAGCCCACCAGAAAGGCCTGACGAAGCGTCATCTCGTCAATGCTCATGGTGCGCGGCTCCATTTTTTTCTTTTCCACCACCCAGATGACCACGCCGCCTACTACCATGGCCACCGCCACCACCATCGGCGCAAATAAATATTCCTCGATCATCTTATGAAAGAGAAGACCGATCACTGCCGCTGGAATAAAGGCTGCCGTCACTTTGGCCGCAAAAATTTGCTGCGGCCTTTTATGGAGATGCAGCGCCACATCAAAAAGTTTAATGCGGTAGAGCCAGCATACTGCGAGAATCGCGCCAAGCTGTATCACCACCACAAACATGTTGGCCGATGGAAGGTCAAACCCCAGCGCATCTTTTGTCAAAATCAAATGACCCGTTGAGGAAACAGGCAAAAATTCGGTGAGTCCTTCGACGATACCAAGCAGGACAGCATGAATATAGGTGATGATGGACACGGGAGACTCTTATTGATGTCGTGTTAAATTAGGGGTGTGCATAAATATCGAAACGGACTTTAATATCATTATCAACGGTCTGCGCGTTTTTATCCGCACCCACGCCAACCCCAAAGTCAAGACGCTTGAGGGTGACTTCGCCAAAGGCGTGAGTAGTGCCGCCTTCGTCCTTAAGCGCGAAAGGCAAAATGATGTCTTTGCTGATGCCGAGAATGGTAAGGTTTCCGGCGGCTTCGTAATTGATGATGCCTTCTTTATCACTTACGCCCGTGGCACGGATGCTGCGCGTTTCAAAAGTGGCCTCCGGAAATTGCGCGCTTGCCAGCCAGTCACGCCCCAGCATATCGCCATCCAGCGCCGGATTATCGGTTTTGCTCGATCCGGTTTTAATTATGACCTTGATGTGTGATAGTTCCAGATGTTCCGGCGCAAAGACAATTTCGGGCGTAAAGTCTGCAAATGATCCCGAAAATGGCCGTCCTTCTTCCCTGCCAGAGAAGGTGAGTGTGGATTTTTGCGCATCGACCACCCATTTTGCAATGTCAGTTGCATAAGCCGACGATGACAACGCCATCGCTACTACCACAAGAATTAATTTTACAGCCTTATTCATGCTTCTTTACCCATGGGGCCATGCGCGCGAGAATGTCATCCTTGTCCACCAACTGGTGTTTGAGCGCCGCCGCCACATGAAGAAGGATAAGTGCAATCGCGCCATTGGCGAGCACCTCGTGCACTTCGCCAAACATGTGCGAAACTTCTTTTTTATTTTCTACATCCGGCAAGATTGGCAAATGCGGCCACTCGAACAAGCCAAACCACATCGTCGGAATATTGCGCGGCGAAGCAGAAACCAACGCCCACCCCGTCAAGGGGAGGCCCAGCATCAACAGATAAAGTCCGATATGCGCGGCATGCGCCAGCATCTTCTCGTGGGGCTTCATGGTGTCCGGCAAAGGCGGCACAGGATGCGACAAGCGCCAATAGATACGGAAAAACGTGAGCACCAAGACGGTCAGTCCTACCGATTTGTGAATCTGATACACGGTGAAGCGCAGTGAAGCTGGAATTATTTCGTCCTCGCCCATGATCAGCCCGACAATAATCATCACGACGATCAGGAAAGCCATCAGCCAGTGGAGAATAATCGCCACATGCGTGTATTGGGCAGTGGCAGCAGAAGTCGGAGCGGTTAAATTTTCGGACATGGGGTGCCTTTTTGTAAAACGCGGAGGAAATAAACAGTTTTGCGCGCAGTTGCAGCAAAACGGCTCTGGCACAGAGTATAGAATTGAGGTATCTTTAAATCAAGATGCGCACGCTTTACTATCTTTGGCTTCACCCCTTTTCACGTAAAGTTCGCCTAGTGCTGGGTGAAAAGGCGTTGGCCTATGCGCCGCTTGTCGAAAAATATTGGGAACGCCGCACCGAATTTCTGGTCATGAACCCCGCCGGAGATGTGCCGGTCCTCAGCGAGCCGGATGGCACGACCCTTTCCAATAGCGGCGTGATTTGCGAATATCTGGAAGAAGTTTACCCAGAAATCAACCTTTTGGGTACTGACCCCATGGGTCGCGCCGAAGTACGCCGCCTGATCTGCTGGTTTGACGAGAAATTCAACCGCGAAGTGACCGAAAATATCGTCGGCGAGAAAATGATGAAACGCTTCCTGCGCCTTGGCGAGCCTAATGGGCCGTCGGTGCGCGCAGGCCATGTTAATATCCATTATCATCTTGATTATATCGGGTTCCTGACCGAAAAGCGCAACTGGCTGGGGGGGGATGATTTTTCCCTTGCCGATATTACTGCCGCCGCACACCTCTCCACTGTCGATTATATCGGGGATGTTCCATGGGACGAACATCCGGCGGCGCATGACTGGTATGCCCGTGTCAAATCCCGTCCAAGCTTCCGCGGTATTCTTGACGAACGTATCCCCGGCCTTGCTCCTGTCCGTCACTACGAGGATGTAGATTTTTAAGACGCCACCCGCTATAGTCAGACTCCTTTTGAGAATTGTTTGACAGAATATGAGCCCCAAGAATTTCTTTTGCTTTGGTTACGGATATAGCGCCGCCTTTTTAGGGGAGACCCTGCGCGAACGCGGTTGGACTCTCTCTGGTACCACACGAAGCATGAGCAAACGCGCCCTCCTTCAGGAACATGGCATTACGCCCTATATTTTTGACAAGGAAAAACCCCTGCCTGATCCGGCGATGATTTTTGAAGATGTGACCCATCTGCTGATTTCCACCCCGCCTGACCGTGAGGGGGATATTGTTTTTGAATCCCATGCCGATGATATTGTGCGGATGATGCCCAAACTCGAATGGGTTGGTTATCTCTCCACCACCGGCGTTTACGGTGACCGTGATGGTGCGCTGGTTGACGAGGAATCAGATATCCAGCCCACCGCCATTCGCGGGACACGCCGCGCTATGGCCGAGCAGCAATGGCTTTCGCTTTTTCAGACGTATGGCACACCCGTGCATATTTTTCGCCTTGCCGGAATTTATGGCCCCGGGCGATCTGCCATTGACTCGGTACGCGTTGGCATCGCGCGCCGCATTATGAAGGCAGGGCATGCCTTTTGCCGCGTCCATGTCGATGATATTGTTGCAACACTTCTGGCCTCGATTGATCACCCTCATCCGGGGTCTATTTACAATGTTGCCGATGACGAACCCGCCCCCAGCCATGAGGTTATTGCCTATGCTGCACGCCTTTTGGGCAAAGACCCGCCCCCGCTTGTCCGGTTTGAAGATGCTAACCTCGCCCCGATTACCCTGAGCTTTTATTCCGACAATAAACGCGTGAGTAACAGCAAGATCAAGACCGACCTTGGCGTTCATCTCATCTATCCCAGCTACCGCGCGGGGCTTGAAGCCTGCCTTGTCACTGACCGTGCCGTCAGCGCAGCAGAAAAACACCCTCTCTGGAGCTTGCTGCAAGGACATAACGACCCTGCGGGGGGCGGTTTTTAACGCTCACTTGTACCTACGCGATATTCATTCTACCATAAGGCTCATGAGATATCTTTTTATCCCGTTGTGTCTTTGCGCCTTGCTATGGTCTCTCTCGGCCTATGCTGCTGTTCCTGCCATTCCCTTTACGGTCACGATGTCGGAAGCTGTCAATGTGACGGGTTCCCCACGGATTGTTCTGGATGTGGACGGGAACACGCGCTATGCGGTGTATGCGGCGGGAACAGGGACGGCCTCTCTCACCTTTACCTATACGGCAACAGCCGGCGATGTCGATTTAAACGGGATTGGGATTGGTTCAAGCTCGGTAGATCTCAATGGCGGCACGGTGACGGATTTAAACGGCAACCCCCTCGCCAATTTAACTTTCACAGCCCCTGCCAATATGGCCTCGGTGAATGTCAACTATCCCTCCTTGTCCATGGATTTTATTGCAGATGCAGACGGGCGTTATACATTGAACGGGACAGTCTATAATGATCTCACGTCTTTTCTTACGGCGACAGGGGGTACATTCACCCGTGCCTCAACCGCCACTTATTTTGATAGCACAGGCACACTGCAAACCGCAGCATCAGGCGCCCCCCGTTTCGATTATGACCCCGTGACACATGCTGCAAAAGGACTCTTGATTGAGGGAGGACGCACAAACTACATTTATAACAGCACTATGCAAGGCGCTGTTGCTGGATCTCCGGGTACCGCTCCCACGCATTGGCAACTTTGTTCGGTGGGCGGCGGCGCGACTTGCACTCGAACCATCGTAGGGACAGGCACCGAGAGTGGCATGACTTATTTACAGGTAAGATTCCAAGGAACGATGCCTGCCTCTGGTGCTTACACCAATATTATAAGTTTTGATTCATACGGACATACGATAACAGCTACTAACGCGCAGCCTTATAATGCGCAAGTTTATCTGTCCTTGATGTCAGGCACTCTTCCAACGAATGTGGGTTTTATTGCAAGCGAATATACGGGATCAACATATTTGGCAAACCGTTCATTCACAACAGTTACACCCGCATCTCTAACATCCTCTCTTGCACGTTATTCAGGCACAGCAGGGGCGGTTAACAGTAGCATTGACAACCTCCGCGAACCCCGACTTGTGATGGGGGGTACAGGCGTTCTTTATAATTATGATTTTACCTTACGGGTAGCCGCGCCCCAGTTTGAACTTGGCGCTTTTGCGAGTTCGTTTATTCCAACTACAAATGCCCCCGGAGCACGTGCAGATGACCTTGTTACGTTTCCAACTGGTGTTTGGCACAGCAACGGAGTTGGAACAGCCATTAGCGAAACAAACCACTTTTATGTGTACCACGTCTTGAATGGGGCATCAGGGATGTTTGATCTTGATGATGGCACAGCAACTAATGCGATTGTCGCTCGTCTTGATGTTGGTAAAACTGTTTATGTCCGGAATAGTAATGCTACTGTTGCCAGTTTCGGATTAGGTGCATTTTCAGTAAATACCGTTTTGCGCAGCGGTGTTGCCTATAGCCTCAATAATGTTAACGCGGCTGGGAATGGCACACTCAACACTCTCGATACATCGGCTATTATTCCTACGTTTACTACCTTGCGGCTGGGCATTGATCGTGGTGGCACATTCGGCACCATGTTCGGCTATATGCGAAAATTTTATTACTACCCTGTGCGGGCATCTGACACGCAGTTGCAGCTGCTCACGCAGTAACAGGATCAGCTTTTAACAGCCGTGATAAAATCACGGATTTTGGTAAGGTCTTTAACGCCAGGAGATGACTCGACCCCACTTGAGACATCCACCGCATCGGGCGTGAGTATCTCCAGCGCTTCACGCACGTTACCCGTATGAAGGCCGCCCGAGAGCATCCATGGCCGCGTAAATTTATAATTTTTAAGAACAAGCCAATCAAAGGTTCGCCCGTTACCGCCCGGAAGATCTGCCCCCCCCTGCGCTTTGGCATCACATAGAATCCAATCGGCCACTTGTTCATACATGGCAATGGCTGCTGTATCCTCAGGCCGCGCGATCGGGATAGATTTCATCACAGGAAGATCCGTGTGCGATCTAATTTCCATGACCCGCGCGGGACTTTCATTTCCGTGAAGCTGGATCATGTCGAGTGACAAGCGGGCTACCCCATCCAGAATCCGGTCATCGGGATCAACCAGAAGGGCTACATGTTTTATGCCCGCCCCTGCCTGCCCGATCACATCACGGGCCTGTTCAAGATTCAGTGCGCGCGGAGAGGGTGGATAAAAAACAAAACCCGCATAGGCCGCCCCGCACTTCCGCGCCGTATTTAAGGCTTCGGGTGTTCTTATGCCGCAAATTTTGACGGAGGCCATCGTGCGTTATACCGTTGTACTTCCTGAATCAGGAACAGGTGTTTTATGCTCTTCTACCACATCATCCGAAGTTTCGAACAAATACCATGTCGGGTCTTTGCTGCGCATATCGCGACCAAATGTCCAGACGTCGTTCATGGTGGTGATTTTATCGGGATGGCCTCCGAGAATTGTGCCTTCACGGTTGCGGGTCACGCAGGTTTCATCAGCCACAAAACGCATTTTGATAAAGACCATGTGTCCCGCGCGTTTCACGTCTAGCACGCGGCTGGTCTTGATTGCATGCACTTCGGTCTGAATCGTTTCGCCCGCCTGCATTCTGAGTTTAACCGCCTGTTCGAAGGCCCCATACACAACCGGTGCCGTCAATTCCTTGAGAGACTGCAAATCACCTTTGGCAAAGGATTCAACAATCATGGCAAAGGCATCACCCGCCCCCAGAATAAATTGTTTGGGATCGAAAGACGAGTCTTCCCGCATCAGGTCCTGAAGACGGGTGCGCACGGCATCATCCTCAATATCGAGACTTTTCAATTTCTGCATCGCGCTTTCATCTATATAATTGCCGATCTCGTTCAGCACTTTTTGCGCCGTCTGGTCAATATTGAGTTCTGTGGAGCGGTCGCGCTCTTCCCCATGGGTTGTTCCGAGCGTATTACGCAGCCACACCACCAGAACGGCAGCAATCACCATATATAGTATTAAATCCACAGACACGGCGGTTTTTCCTTTATTCGGTTACTTTTGACTATCATAAGCGATTTCCCCTTCACTTCAAGGCCGAAGCGCGAACCCGTACGGAATTTGTCCGACCATCCCTTTGGGGCCGCTCGGGAAGGACTTGCCGCGTGGCCCAACATCTGCTAACCAGCGTACATATTCCTTTTTTGTATGAAAGCCTTTGATGATGACCGAGAATTCCGCCGCTTCCCCGACCACTTCTGTCCAAGCCCCCAACCTGCCCGTTATGGTTCATGCCCAGTATGTGAAAGACGTCTCGTTTGAAAATCCATCTGCCCCTTTCTCCCTGCGCGCTGCAAGTGAAGCACCCAAGATGGAAGTGAACATCACATTGGATGTCAAAAACCTTGAAGATGCCCAGATCAAAGCCCTTTACGAGGTTGCCATTCGCATTTCCGCCCGCGCTACCCGTGGCGACCAAACGCTCTATATCGCCGAGATTCTCTATGGTGCCACCGTATCCATGCCGCAAGTGGCCGAAGAGAATCATCACCCCCTGCTTTTGATCGAGATTCCCAAACTGATTTATCCGTTTGCCCGCCGTTTGCTGGCCGATATTGTCCAAGAAGGCGGCTACCCCCCTCTGCTGCTCGGCCCCGTGGATTTCGCTTCCATGTATATGGCACGTTTTAATCAGGCCCCACAGGGCAATGCCCCCGTTTCAAAAGCTAGCTGAGTCAATCACTTAAGCTTTCTCTTATAGAGTCCTATGAAAACCCCATTAGGATTCTATTAACTAATTGAAAAAAAACGATTTTTTCTTCAAAAACTTGGTTCCCGAGTCACTTTCCGTTAACCAAACCGCGTTAAGATTAAGACTGTAAAGAAAACTTGTCTGAAATTTTATAAATCGGGTTTGGGGCCCAAAGAAAATGGATAAGACTACGGGATCGGGAAATAACTCCTCTGAGCAAATCGAGATTTGGCCGCTTGAGTCATGCCGCTTTGCCTATACACTCAATAATGCACAGCCAGTGCGTTGCACGTGGATCAGCGATCAACCGCTTTTCTATTCCGATTGCGCAGAAGCTGCTTCGGAAGACGCCGAAATGTATGATGACCCTGTCCTTATGGAGCTCGAACGCGATATCGCCCTCCTGCGCGAGAAAACAAACGCCTATGATAAAGTCGTGCACGAATTTGCCGAGCCCGAGAACAAGGTCATGGATTTGTTCCGTTTGGATGCCGATTTTATCGGCAGTGCCTGCGCCCATCGCGGCGATGACCTTGAATCGATTTTGGCAACACTGGGCGAGAGCCGTCTTGCTGCCCAATATATTTCTTTTGCCAAATTGCATGGCGTGAATATTCAAGAGAGCCGTCAAGTGGCGGACGCCTCTTATGACCGCGAAAACCAGCTTATTCTGGTACGCGCCGATTTGGAGCGCGAATCCAAAGCCCTTCTTCTGGTACGTGAACTGCGCCGCATGTGGCAACACCGCCATGGCGCCGGAATGCACCCGCTCACCCTTCATCCTGATTATGCCGTTGTTATCAACCGCGCGCAAAATGCCGACCTGCTGGTCAGCATGATTCGCACCGCGTGGGAGCTTCAGCTGTCAGGTCATAAAGAATTCTGGGTACGCATTGAAAATTCGACCCTCGCCGATATTGGCCGCTCGTTCGCCCGTGAAGCGATTGCCGATTTCCGGTCAATCAATAACGGTATGGCTGCGCGCGCTGCGTTTGAATCATGGTTCCTCTCCGAGCGTTGCCGCAAATCCGACCGCGTGCTGATCCAGCAAATGCTGGCTGACTACCAAGGCTATGTGTTCTCGGATAATACCGAAACATCACGCCTGATTGCCCTCGACCTGATGAAGGCACTTGGAAAAATGCCCTTCGGTACCAATTATATCGAGAGCGCCGCCACGCAGATGCTCGCTGATCCGGTCTATACCGATGTGCGCGACCGCTCGAACGCCAACTTTTTGTGGTTCATCAAATTCGAACGCTCCTTTACCGAAGCGGAAGCCGAGGCCAAAGCATCGGCCCCTGCCACGTCAAGCGGCGAAGTGATCGCTTTCCCTGCCGCCCGCAAGGACAGCGCGGCTCTTGGTACCACCGAAGAAAAGCTCACCAGCAACGGCAGCGCCGAGATCTTTATCTTCTAACACGAATTATCCTTACGCAGATAAGAGCGCAAAACCCTTACGAACTTCGTAGGGGTTTTGTTTGTTTACAGTAAAGTGTGATAACTGAACAATGCGGGCCTATATCAATGAGCCTCTTTCTTACGCAACTCCTCTACAATGTTATTTGTTATCTTTTGAAAACCATCCTCAAGATATGGTAAACAAAAATGATTGCTGGGGTTGTAGGCATGGATATGGCCAGAAAAAATCATCTTTTGTGTTTGAGCGTCTTGATCTTGTTCAATGGCAAATTTCAGAATATCCAATATCTCGACATTACTTTCTTTTGCTTGACTAATGAGACTGTCATATTCGTCTAACGAGATAACAAAAATGTGTTCTGGCTTTATAAGAGTTTCCACTATGTCTCTTTTATGAAGAGATGGTTTTATAACTTCGCGAACAAACTCTTCCCAAAAATCTTTGCCTCGCCCCAGATAAAAGTCTTTATAGGTAACGAGAACTAGATAGAAGTTTTTTTCTGCATTAGGCAGATCATTATCTTGTGTATTGGCCAGAAAGTTACAAAGTTCATAAGCTTGGACAATACCATGAAATACATGGCGTTCATCAGGAGGAAAATGTTTGGCCAAAATATCATTCTCTGGATTAACGCGCACTTCCATAGGAGATTCTTGCGCCTTTGATTCAATAAGCAAAACACCATCTGTTTGGGGCACAATAAAGTCAACGCTCTTCAACTGACCTAATTTTTTAGGGCGATGCACTTTTGCTATTCCCTGTATCTTTTCTTCATCTATGAAATCCACTTCTAGGTACTCAAGCCCACGCCTAACGTGGCTTTCCATCGCCGTACCAAATCTGCAGCTAAAATCCTGTTTCTTGTTCATCTTTAAGTAGTCGTATATAAAATATTTCATGGCGTATTCTATTAGTGCAGGGTAAATGCACACATACGTGTCATTTTCACTAATGAAAGGAAACCTCCACAAAGGAGTCATCTGGGAGAGTAGCGTTTGAATATCAAAGTTTTGTTTATAATAACTAAAATGGTCACGCATAAAACTTTGTAGCTCATCAAGACTCAGCGAAGTTAGAGAGAAAAATAAATCTATTTGATGCTGGGTATATTTTTTTCTCAGGTCTATAAAAAAACTTTTGTGAAGACTTTTTCCATTTTTTTGTTCTTGAAAACGCGCAAATGTGACGAAGAGCATCTCGTAAAAATCCTCTACAGACAGTCCACTCAACTTCACAAAATCGTCATTGAACTCGGCCATCAGAACCAAGTTTCTGCCTATATATCTTCTGAATTGTGATTTTCCCCCTTGAAACCAGAACTGCTGATGCGCCATGCATCTCATAAATTTTATAAGGCCAAAGGGCAGCCCTGATTTTAAAAATCTACTTTCATATCCCGCGCCCCCACTATGCAACAAATTATAAAGATTATTGTATCCTTGATCTGTAATTTCTGTGGTTAGTATGATGCTTTGCCTCGGCCCGTAAACCAATGACCATTCAATTAAAGCCAACGGTATCCATGGTACACATACGGAACCTTTTAAATCCTGATGATAAATACCATGTAACATTGTCACGGCACGTTTTATTATAGAAATTGGTGGCGTACGCGCCATACAAGCTTTTATTTCTTCGTGTATCTCATCGAAGCTTTTTAACTCTGTAATATCCTCAGAAACTTCTTCTGGAGTAATGGTCATTTCTGAATGATATTGATCTTGCCTATGCAAGTCAAAATTATCCCTAGGCTTTATGGACATTATTTAAAAGCCGTAGATTATCATGAGTGGGATAACTTGAATTAACAAAAGGGATCAAACCGTATAGCCAGCCTATAAGCCAGATCAATCAACCACCGTCACATTGATCGCAGAGGTTTTGCTGCCTTCGGTGTGGATGTCGTAGGTGACTTTTTTACCTGCGCCGATTTGCTGTGCGCCGTCACCGCTTAAGGATGACACATGCACATAAATGTTTGCGCCCTCTCCATCAGGCTTGATAAAGCCGTAGCCTTTATCTTCTTTAAACGAGAGAACTGTTCCGTGCGCCATGAGCATTGATCCTTTAATTCGTGGTTGCTTTGGCGCACGCGCCGAGTGTCAGCGAGGTGGGCTTGCGGCGAATTTGATCGCCCGCTTTGACCCGCACTTCGCCGCCGCCTGAAATACGCTGCGCCTCGATCACGTCGAGCACGTAGACTTCACCGGTGGCGCGCAAAATCGCCGTCACGCGTTGTTCCCCTTTCTTATCGGGCTTGCCGCGCGGGCGGTTGGGCGGCGCAAAAATCGGTTCGTTCCAGCGCAGCGTATCGCCAACTTCCGGAGAGGGGCAGGGCAGCCAGTTTGTATCTTTGGAGGACATTATTATTTTCTTATCTTGGTTAAAAACTCATACCCTTCACTATTCCGACTGCATGCACATTATCAGAGGGAAAATGGAGCGGGTGAAGGGAATCGAACCCTCATAGCCAGCTTGGAAGGCTGGAGCTTTACCACTAAGCTACACCCGCATCGGGTCAGAGGCATTTTCTACACCGAAGAAGCGCCGTTTGACAAGCCCTTTTCCACAAAACAGCGCGCAAAAGGCTTGGCGGCACGTCAATCTTGCGCTACAAAAGCCTTGTTTCACTGATTTTCAGGCTTTTGCGAGGCATAAATGGCATCTTATCAATATGTGTATGTGATGAACGGTCTGTCCAAGACCTATCCCGGCGGGAAAACCGTTTTGAGCAATATCACCTTGAGCTTTTTGCCGGGGGTGAAAATCGGCGTTCTCGGTCCCAACGGGTCGGGTAAATCCTCGCTCCTTAAAATCATGGCCGGAATCGACAAGGAATTCGTCGGGGAAGCCTGGGCCGATAAATCCGCCCGCGTGGGTTACTTGCCGCAAGAGCCGCAACTTGACCCGTCCAAAAATGTTCTCGAAAACGTCATGATGGCTCTTCAGCCCATCAAGGACATGGTCGAGCGGTATAACGCCATCGGTCTTGAGATGTGCGAAGAAGGCGCGGACTTTGACAAGCTCACCGAAGAGATGGGGAACTTACAAGAAAAAATCGAAGCCGTTGATGGGTGGGATTTGGAGCGTCATGTCGAGATTGCGCTTGAAGCCTTGCGTTGCCCGCCGGCCGACTCGCCGGTTGATAAACTCTCGGGCGGTGAGAAACGCCGCGTGGCGCTGTGCCGTTTGCTTCTGGAAAAACCTGACCTCCTTCTTCTTGACGAACCCACCAACCATTTGGACGCCGAGAGTGTCGCGTGGCTCCAGCGTTTCCTTACCGATTATAAGGGGACTGTTGTGATGGTCACCCACGACCGTTACTTCCTTGATAACGTTACGGGATGGATTCTGGAACTTGACCGCGGATCGGGCATTCCGTACGAGGGTAATTACACCGCCTATCTTGACCAGAAACGCAAGCGCCTTGAGCAAGAAGCCAAGGGTGAGGCCTCCCGCCAGAAAACCTTGGACCGCGAGCTGGAATGGGTACGCAAGGGCGTTGAAGCACGGCGCAAAAAATCCAAAGCGCGTATTGCCGCGTACGAGCAAATGCTGCAAGAGAGCGAGAACGAGACCTATCAGCGTTCACAAATTGTTATCCCGACCCCGCCACGTTTGGGCAACCTTGTGGTCGAGGCCAATGGTATTTCCAAGGGCTTTGGTGAGCGTTTGCTCATTGATAACCTCACCTTCAAACTGCCGCCGGGCGGGATTGTTGGCGTGATCGGGCCAAACGGGGCCGGTAAATCCACCCTGTTCCGCATGATTACGGGCCATGAAAAACCTGACAGTGGTGATTTCCGCGTGGGTGATACCGTCAAACTCGGCTATGTCGATCAAAGCCGCGATTCACTCGATGACAACAAAACCGTGTGGGAAGAAATTTCGGGCGGCAATGATCTTTTGAAACTGGGCAAAATTGAAATGCCATCGCGTGCCTATGTCGGCTCGTTCAATTTCAAAGGCACCGACCAGCAAAAGAAAATGTCGCAGCTTTCGGGCGGGGAGCGTAACCGCGTGCACCTTGCGAAAATGCTCAAGATTGAGGCCAACGTCTTGCTGCTTGATGAACCGACCAACGATCTTGATACCGAAACCCTCTCAGCTCTTGAGGAAGCGCTCGAGCAATTCCCCGGCTGCGCCGTGGTTATCTCGCACGATCGCTGGTTCCTTGACCGCCTTGCCACGCATATCCTCGCCTTTGAAGGAGATAGCCAAGTTGTCTGGTTCGAAGGCAACTACGAGGATTACGAAGCCGACCGCCATCGCCGCTTGGGGCTGGATGCCGACACCCCGCACCGGATAAAATACCGCCCGCTGACCAAAGCAGCGTAGGTGAAACTATGAGAGCCGATTATCCTGAATGGTTAAAAATTCAACAGTATGCTGATGGAACTCAGGTGGCTCAAATTCACCGCATAAAGAAGGTTGAAGAATCATACGGTAGCCTAGATGAAAATTTTGAAAACGGAACAATTCAAGCTGTTATCGATGATTTGCAATACTCAACGGCCGATGAAAGGCATAACAAACCCAATCCATCAAAGATAAAATTTGACGGAAACATTCGGAATAATCTTCAGTCATATAAAAATGCAGTTGTTCGTTATCTTAAATTCTTAAATGGCGCTGACAGGGAACAGTTTGTATCGTCTTCAAAAGAGGTCACTTCACCTACAACACAAATATCAACAATTGAAGATGATATTTCTCCCCAAAGATTTTCTTTGGAGAGAGATATGCAAGCAACTCTACGAAGAAATATTACAAATCTTTCTTCATCTCTTCGTATAGTTGATGATGGGGCAGAACGAGCTGTGAGTTCTGGCTTTATCGATATAACCTGTGAAGATGCCAATGGGCTTGTAGTAATCGAACTAAAGGCGGGGAAAGCTGATAGCCGAGCAATAGGTCAAATTTTGGGGTATATGGGTGACTTGCACGAAGAAGAAGATCGTCCAGTTCGTGGCATTTTGATTGCCCATGATTTTGATCAGCGCACAAAATCGGCCGCAAAAGTTATTCCTACCCTAAGTCTTAAAAAATACTCGATTGAATTTAAGTTTAAGGATATGGAGTAACACCTAACAACGTCGCTGACCAAAGCGGGGTTTTTATGTTTTTATTTACGCATAGACGAGAAGCTCCGAAGAAACCTCGCACCCTGCACGCTCGGCCTGTGGCCGTTGCCCGCTTTTGGGCTGATAAGCCTCTTGCGCCATCGCGCTGTAGGCTGGAATGACTTCGTCACGAAAAACCGGCCAGAGGTCGGGGAGTTTATGGCCCAAATGTTTATCAATCTTGGCAGCATCACCCGCGTGGTCGATATAGCTTTGCGTGTAATAGCGCGTCATCTCGGCAATGGCCTCTTCGTCATGGGCATCATCGGGATAAAACAGGAAATGGAATTTAAGCCCCGCATTGCCAAAGGTCGTTTGGAGTTTGGTCTGCTCTACCCCGTTTTTCCACGCTGGCAAGCTGGAAGCCAGCGGTGTTTCATCACCCTCTTCCCCTTTGGCTTTTAATCCGAAATAATGGCTGAGTTTATGACCCTCTTCGTGGTAGAGCGTATCAAAGCCCGCGAGGCGCGCAATATCTACCGTATCCACCCAGCGCCCTTCACCTTGCGGCCCTGCCCAGAAATCACCGTGAATCGGCTTGAACTGTCCAGCAATCCCTGCGATTTTATTATAAAAGCCGATGAGGCCGTTTTGTTTAATGTTGCCGCCTTTTCCGCTCAAATGGCTGTAGCCGTAGCGATACACTGTGTCTGACTCCACTATCATGATTTGCATCCATGGCGGCAGGGCTTGAAATTTTGTGACCAGTTTATCAAGAGTGGTTTGATCGTGCTCCAACATTCTGTCCCATGGGCGAACACTTGCGTTTTTAATTTCATCTTGAAGACGCTGGTATAGCCGATAAGGATTATCTGCAATCTGCTCGAATAATTTTTTACTCTCTTGGGCATAGGGCGATGTTTCTGCCTTAATTTGTGCAGCCAGTTGCGCTGCTGTCCGTTTTATATCATTGATGATGCGCGGCCGTTGCTGCGAGTCCAAAATCTGGGCACGGTCAAAGGCAAGAAAAGACGGGTGATCTGGCCCTTTGATCTTATCACCATAGCCGATGCGAAAGGCAGGCTGCGCCGCCGTTTGATCCCGTTCGAAAAATACCCGAATACGCGTACTTTGGTTTCCGGTGCGCGCCGCTAAAAAATCGCGAATTTGATCGCCATCATAAGGATGTCGTGGCAACTCGTCCGTTTGCAACATGGTCGCGCCGATACTCCGTCAAAAGTGTCCTATATAACGGTATATATCAAATATTCTGGAAAATTACAAATTTGGAGGTTCTTAAACTAAAGCGCAGTCAGGCTGGCTTGCATATTTTTGCTGAAGCGTTCTAATTTCTTTGTCGCGTTTGCGGTCTTTGCGGATGACATCATTATGAAGCGATGACTTTAAACCTTCCGCTACAGTGTTGTCAAAGAAAGCGTACTGAATCGCACGCGAAGCCGGTGAGCCAACACCTTCCAAAAGAGTGTCAACCTCAGCCCTGCCCCGTTCCAATGCATCTTTTACAAAAGCTGGGGGATTGGTATCTGCTTCAAAGCGCGCGGTGCGTTTTAAAACATATTGCATGACAGGATTAAAACGATCACGCCCGTCCAGAAACTCGCCGTTCTTGACCATTTGCAGCGCCAACCAATTAGATGTCGGTACCCCGTCAAACAGTTCGATCTCTAGGTCAATCAATAGGTCACGGATATCGTCCATAATTTGCCCAACACGCGAGATGCGTGCAATTTCTGGCAATTTTTCCACAACATCTGCGTGAGTCAGGTGATTGAGATCTTCCTGCGGGATCATGCTGTGTGTCAGGCAACGGAAGACGAAACTCGCATAGCTTTCAGTGATGATAAAGTTTTCTTCAGTCAATTTCTCACGCAGATCCCGCGTGGGAGCCTGACGGAACGCTGCATCAATTTGTGCTTTCTTATGCGTGTGAACCGCCAGAATGTTATTATGGGCCATCGCATTATTACGATCCGTCAATCCTTCATTCACGATCGCATTAAAAGCAAAAGTAAATTCTCGCGGACAGGTCGCTGTACTTAAAAACAGGGGCGAAGGTGTCAAACCATAATGTGCTTCGCCTGCCCTCAATATCCATGACGGATCGTTGTGATCCATGCGGTCATCAATCATATTTACAGCGGTGGTAAAATCATGCAGCGCCGTAAAATGACGCAGTGTATGACCAGCCTGCGAAAAGGCGTTGCACAAAGCCCCTTTGTTGGCGGTAAAATCACGAGAGAGAAAAAGAGAGGCCATAAAGGTCATGCCGCGCAAACCCGTTGTGGCAACAGGGAAACGAAGCAGGCGATTGGCTGTTTGCTGAGCATCTAAAAGCATAATGCGTCATAGCAATTTCTTTATAATTATGTCAATAATTATAATAGAGGCTGCTAGGCCGCCAAAGTCTGACTGTTTTCAGGAGCCAGAAGAGCCTCAAGTCCACTTTGGCAGGTCACGTCGCGCACACGCGCCAGAAAATCATGGTCGCGCACGAGGCGGGTGATCCGCGCCAAGTGGCGCAGGTGAACCGGCCCGACGCTTTCCGCCGAGACCAGCACTACAATCACATCCACAGGGCGATCATCGACCGAAGGAAATTGCACTGGACTTTCAAGGCGCAGCAGCGCGAGACACGAGTCTGTAATGCGGGGCGACTTCCAATCATACACCGCGACCCCATCGCCAATACCGACGATTTCGCTCTTGGTGATCTGATCAAGTTTGTCGAGGAACAGGCCAGCAGGCAGTTCTGTTTGACGCGCCAGAGTATAGGAAATGTTTTTGAGGATTTGGACTGGCTCCAGTCCTTTGATACCAAACGCAACGCAGTTAAAGAAATAATCCTCGGGCGTTTGCATGTCGATGTCCCCTCTTTCTGGATCGGGTTACGTTCACGCCCTCCTTCTATCTGAGTCAGTCCCGCGATAAAAGAAAAAAATATCGTGCCGTGCAATAAATGGGCATAAAAAATCCCACCCCATGTTGCGCGACAATGGAAGCGGGATTTTTCAAATTTTTTCTTTAGAAAAGCTGGAACTATTCTGCAGCTGCGGTTTTCTGTAACCCGCTTTCCTGCGGTTCGACCCAGCCGATATTGCCGTCAGGGCGACGGTACACCATGTTGAGCTGATTATTTTTCGCATTGCGGAAGAGCAGCGCCGCCTGGCCCGAGAGATCCATGCGCATCACAGCGTCCGATACCGACATTTTTTGAATCTGCATCGGCATCTCAGCGATGATGAGCGGATCTTCCCCGTGAGGGATGTCATCTTCCTCTTCATCGTTGGCCACACCTTCGAGTTCCTTGACAGCGAGCGTGTAGTCGCGCGCTTTGCTCATCTCACTTTCAGGGGTTTGTTCCAAACGGGCATGGTGGTCACGCAAGCGGTTTTTATAACGGCGCAATTGTTTGGCCACCCGCAGCGCGGCTTCGTCAAATGCCACATAGGCACTTGCATCGGTTGCCTGCGCAGAGACCATAATGTCTTTTCCCACACGCAACGAAACATGTGCTTTGAAGAACCCATGACCTTCTGGGGCGAATGTTACCACCACGTCGATCGCACGATTGAAATACTTGGCGTTTATTTCCTCAAGTTTTCCGGTGACGTGCGTGCGCAGAGCATCGCCCACATCCATCTGTTTTCCATGAATTGCGAGTTCCATCATTTTACTCCTTTGTATGAAATTCTGGAGAGTCCCAAGATACCCTTTTAAACCTTAGCGAAAGGTTAATTCTAAGTCGCCTTGTTACGCTTTCATTTTATCACGATAACAGCTTTTCAAAAGTAAAAAATACTCGAAACGGCATTAATTTTCATGTTATTTGTCCTTGCTATGACTTTCCGGCCCTTGTAAGGCTTCTCTGCTCCTCGTATGATCTCTTTCCAAGGAAATTTAGACATTATGCGCCCCAAAAGTTTCATTTTTGACCATTATCATTTTGACCTAAAATCCGGTGTGCTGCAGCTTGACTACCGCTTTGAAGATGGCCCCGCTTTCCGTGAAGAATTTTACTTTCCCCCGACGGAGCGCAACGTATCGAAAACAAAACAACAGGTGATTGACAACGCGGTGCGTCTGCTTTTTTTCGTGGCAGGGGTGAGTTATTATAAAGCCTATATTCCCCCGCGCCTTGTCAGTCCCACAGTCCCCCTTGACCGCGTTACGGCAGATTTTGTGCGCACGATTTACTACCACGGTCTCGGTGAATTTGCGCTGGTCAATCAGCTTGACCTCTCTGATAAACTTACTTTCGTTGTGGATGAGACGGCGGCTGCGCTCCCATCCGAACGCGTTAACTTGCTTACTCACGCTCTAGTGCCGGTGGGCGGCGGCAAGGATTCAATTGTCACAATTGAAACCCTCAAACGCGCGGCACAGCCTATGACGCTTTTCTCGCTCTCACCAACCTCAGGCCCCGTGCAGCCGATTGCCGACACAATTTCCCGCTCCCATCTTCCGGCGGTGAATGTGGCGCGCCGCCTTGCCCCCGAACTTAAAGCAGTTAATGACGCCGGTGCCTATAACGGGCATGTGCCAATCACCGCTATTTTGAGCTGCGCTGCTCTCGTCACCGCTTTGATTACCGGCTGCAATGCTGTTGTTCTTTCCAACGAACACAGCGCCGATAGTCCCAACACCGTGCATCACGGAATGGACGTTAATCACCAGTACAGCAAGTCATCGGCGTTTGAGAAAGACCTTGCGCATTATGTGCGGGAACATCTCACGCCTGACCTGACTTATTTTTCGCTGCTGCGGCCCCTTACTGAAACCGCTATTGCCGCACGTTTTGCGAAAATGACGACCTATCACACTGTTTTCCGCAGTTGTAATGCCAATTTCCGCCACGACCCCTCTGTGCGCGGCAGCGGGTGGTGTGGCGTTTGTCCCAAATGCCACTTTGTCTTTCTGGCGCTCGCACCTTTTCTGGGTCAAGAAAAAATGGTGGCGATTTTCGGGCGCAATCTTCTTAATGATTCTACTCAACTGGGCGGATTTGAAGAACTATGCGGCCTTAAGGCTTTCAAACCGCTTGAGTGTGTGGGGACAACCGAAGAATCCATCCTTCTCGTTCAGACCTTGGCCGCGCAGGATGAATGGAAGGGCACAGCCGTAATTGCCGCACTCGCACCGCATCTGCCAATTAGCGAAAAGAAACGCAAAGCGGATTTTGCCGCGCTGTTTGACTTCCAGCAGCCGCATTTTCTCTCACCCTATTATGAGGGGGTTCTCCGTGAAACTTTCGAGTCTTGAAGGTAAACGCATTCTGATCTGGGGGCTGGGGCGCGAAGGTCTGGCTAGTGCCGATTTTATCCGCTACCATTTCCCAGCGCAGCATTTTATTTTTGCGCAAGATTCCACAAATCCTCTTCCTGCCACCATACTCGAAGCTCTTGGTCCACACGACAGCGTCATTCAAGGACACGATGCCATTGCGCGTGCCTTGAACGAGAATGACATCATTGTCAAATCGCCCGGGGTGAGTCTTTACCACCCGCTTCTTCAAGACTGGCTATCGCAAGGCAAGCCGCTCACCTCGCTGCTTAATCTATGGTTTTCAGGCAAAAGCGATCTTCCCGTTATTCTGGTGAGTGGCACAAAGGGCAAGAGCACCACATCGGCGCTTCTCGCCCATGTCCTTGGGAAACTCGGTCAGCGCGTTTACCTCGCCGGAAATATCGGCGTACCGCTCGGAAGAGAATCTCTTTCCAGTTACGATATAGCCGTGATCGAAACATCGAGCTTTCAGGCGGCGACCTTTGACGGAGATGCCGCGCTGGTTCTCATGACCTCTCTCTACCCCGAGCACCTCGACTGGCATGGGGATAGCGCCACCTATTTTCGTGATAAACTCTCTCTTCTTCGCCATGCGCGTTGCGCCTTTGCCGCCGATCAGGTGCGCTGCGCCGTTCCTGATTATGGTTTTCCACCCAACGTGCATTTCTCCGGTGAGGCAGGTGTTTTTCACCGCGTGAACGACAGACTTTATCTTGACGATGAACCCTTTGGCCTACCGGATAATGCCTACCTGCGACGCGGACATAATCTTGGCAATTGCTGCCTTGTCCTAAGCGCTGCGCTACATCTGGGGTTTGATCCAGCGCGGGCTTTGGCCGCGATGGCTGACTTTAAGGGCCTGCCCCACCGCCAGTTCGAACTGGGCGAAAAGGCGGGCATCCTTTATGTCGATGACAGTATATCTACCACGCCGCAATCAGCCATCGCTGCCCTTGAAGCCTATCAAGGCCGTCCCGTCACCTTGCTGGCGGGTGGATATGACCGTGGCCTCGATTATGCGCCACTTGCCGCCTATGTCTCCACCCACCCGCAGGTGCGTATTATTTGCATGGGCGCGTGCGGTCACCGTATTGCCACCGCCCTTGAGTCGCAGGGCACACCTCCGGCTTTTGTTGCGTCTTCCTTTGAAGATGCTGTGCGTTTCGCACAGGACAACACTCCCTCCGGCGGTGTTATTCTTCTCTCCCCTGCCGCGCCCAGTTATGACATGTTTACTGATTTTACCCAACGCGGGCAGATTTTTGCGCAGCTATGCGGTATAACCGCTTGTTCGTAGGGTTTAGGGAAACATACCCCCCTTGATTCAATTTATGTAAATATTGGTGGATAATTACTTTTCCTGCGTCTTTTTTTCATTATAATGGGGAGAGCTATGGCAACGTCCCTGTTCACGCTCTGCCCTCCTTATTTAGGTCTGTCACTTTTAACATGTGTTCGATTGTCATGAAATTTTTGCCCCTTTCCTGTCTTTCACTTCTTTTGCTCTCTCCAGCTATGGCCTACGCTGCATCACCCGTACCACTCGGCCAGTTTGGCAAATGGAGTGCCTACGCCCTTGATGAGGAAAACGACAAAGCCTGTTATATGGTGTCAACTCCACTAAAGGCCGAAGGTGCCTATACCAAACGCGGCACGGTTTATGCCATCATCACGCACCGCCCCGCCGAAAATACCCGTGATGAATTCAGTTTTATGGCCGGATACCCCTATAAGGAGGGCAGCGTCGTTAAGATGACGATTGACGGTATGGCCTATAACCTTAAAGGCGGCAGCAACGAGGCCGCTTTTAGCGCAGATGCCACGACAGACCAGAAAATTGCTGCTGCCGTTCTCAAAGGATCAAAGTTAGTCGTCGAAGGCGCCTCCGCGCGCGGAACCAGAACCAAAGATACCTTTTCCCTGAGCGGGACAGGCGACGCTTATAAGGCGATCAGCACCGCCTGCAATGTGATAAAATAATCACATTTTTTAATTATGGCAATTTATAAGTGATTGACGCCATGCCGTATATGAGGTACACCTCTTGTCCTGAGGCCGATTTTAAGCTGTGCATAAGTACAAGCACGCATGGATAGGCCAGATGGAAAAACGTTTATGACTATGTTAGTTCTTATGCGTCTTTACTGAAGTTTGTTTTTTTGAAACCAAAACCGGAAGTTTACAACAGCGCTCCACCGACACTCGGGAACATCTCTCTACGCGACAGTTCACCCTTGTAAATCAGCACCCTGTTTTTCATGCCCCATTCATCCCTGCAGCAACCTTCTCTTTCTGATTTTATCTTTGCCTCTTGCAAGGAAGCCGCCCTTTACACTACGGCGCTTTTTCACGTACGGGAGCGCCATATTTTGACGCGTCGTAACCGGCTGCGCCTGCGTTATGTGACCAGCGCCACAGCAGGACTTGTCTTGGTGCTAGGGCTTTATGTTAGTGGCCATATTCATCCAGACCAGACAGGTCTGGCCTCTGCCGAAATTGCGGCCTTAAGCTCCCCTTCAGGGCTTTTTAATGCCGAACCGGTTTTTTCCCAAAATCTGCTTGATGCCCACCGCGATCCTAGCGGTCATATTCGCCGCGACCAGAGCGTCATTGAGACCGCCGCCCTACGCGAAGAAAGTGTACCCGAATCCGCTGCCAGCGAGGAACGTTTGCTCGAAATCGGAAATGGTGACACCTTGGCCGGAGTCCTGATTAATGCCGGATTGACCTCTGCCGAAGCCCAGAATGTGATCAATGCCGTCGGACGTCACTATAATCCACGGTCTTTACGCGCCGGACAAACACTCCATCTTACGCTCGAGCCTTCTGATACAAGTTCGGGCTATTCTTTTGCCGCTTTGTCCTTCTCGCCCGACCCACTTAAGACAATTGATGTTAAACGGGACGAGGATGGTGATATTCGCGCCAATGTAGATGAAAAAGCCATTAACCGCACCCGCGAAGCCCGTCAGGTCAATATTGACGGATCAGTCTATGGTTCTGCCGATCGCGCCGATCTGCCCGACCGCGTCACCGCCAACACCATCAAACTTTTCTCCTATGCGGTGGACTTCCAGCGTGACATCCGTTCCGGTGACCGCCTTGATGTTCTCTACGACACGTATAAAACCGATGATGGTTATCTCGCCAAGACTGGCGATATTGTCTATGCCAAACTTACCGTTGGCGGCAAAGAATATGCCCTCTACCGTTACGAAGGCTCGGATGGCTCGGTCGATTATTATACGGCAGATGGAAAAAGCATTCGCAAATCATCTGGCCTGATGCGGACACCGATTGCCTTTGGCCGCCTGTCGTCCGGTTTTGGCGTACGCACCCATCCGGTGCTGGGTTATACCAAAATGCACAAAGGCGTTGATTTCGCGGCGCCGACCGGCACTCCGATTTACGCGTCAGGTGACGGGGTGATTGAACGTGCCAGCCGCTTCAGCAGTTTTGGCAATTATATCCGCGTGCGTCATTCATCGAAAATTTCGACTGCTTATGCACACCTGTCCCGTTATGCCAAGGGCATCCGTTCCGGTGTCAAAGTTAAGCAGGGGCAGATTATCGGTTATGTCGGCACAACTGGCCGTTCGACTGGCCCTCACCTCCATTATGAAGTGATGGTCAACGGGGTTCAGGTTAACCCACGCACCGTGGCCTATTCATCCGACAATGCTTTGGGTGGCAAGGAACTCAAACGCTTCAAGCAATCCATCCGCGCTTTGGGCGAACAATATACGGAAGCCCTCGCGCCACGAGCCAAACTGGCATCAGCCGAGTAGTCCTGACAACCATTGGGGAATGAGGGCTTTATCGCTTTGCGTGAGGGCCAATGCTACTAAAACAGCACCATAAATTACGGCAGAAATGGCCCACGACCACCATTTGAGAGGGCCGGTTTTAGGAAAAACCCACGCCAATGTCTTTTCAGGAACAAAGCCCGCGAAAATCTTGTTGCGCCGGAGCAGCCCCGCGATCTTGACACCCCATATCCCGCAAAGTCCTCCTGCCAAGGCCACCAGAACATCACCACTAGTTACGATGTGTTCAGGAATCCCCGCCGCCACCAGCACGGGGCGCAAGGCAAAAAAGTAGCCTGCAATTGTCACGGCGCTTAATCCCAGCCCCGCACCTATCCCAATCAAGCGCGCCCTACGCGATGACTTTTCAAAAATGGTATGCACATAACCTGTCAATTGCTGCACATTCTCCGCGGTAATCCCCGCCTTGAAGCGCGTGAGCATTGCTTGTGTAATTTTGCGCGGTGTTTTAAGTGTAATATACTGTGTCATCAGATCACGCAGCAGCGCGTAACGGGCGGCCCGCTCCAATTTTTCATGCAGTTCCGTCAGACTATAATCCCCGTTCGCCGCTTCCTTGAGGGCTTCGCAGCCCAGCTTGGTGAGGTCCATCAGGAATGATGGCGTTTCCAAAAGTCTCACCTGAAAGCCAAACAGCAACGCTGGAACAATCCGCTCGCCAAGGTCAAACTGAATGGTGCCATAAGGACAGTAGCAGTCGTAATCGATAAAAATGCTATCATCCGGTTCTTCATTGACTGGCATTCCTTCTTCGCCTGCAATGGCCACACGGCGGTCGGTAATGCCGGTTTCGGGCGTTTCCGGTTTAGCTTTTGGCACAATATCCGGCAGGACATGCACTTCGATGTCGTGTTTCTGGATGAGGGTTAAATGATCTTTTTCAAGGCGCTTTGCTAGGTAAACCGGAATTTTTTCGGGGTCAATCTGGAACGAGATTTGGGCGATCACTTCGATGTGGGAGAGGTGCGAAAGCCACGCTGTCCCGGCGCATTTCTGGCACTGCATCTGGCCTGTGGCCGCGCAGAATTTACATTTTGTTTGTCCACGCCCTGCACATTTGGGGCAGCTGACTTTCCCATCACCGCGGCATTGGGTGCAGACACCCATGCCTTTGCTTAGGTGCACCTGCCCCACACCCCGGCACCGTGGACAGGCGATTTGGCGGCGTCCTTGACAGGTGGCGCAGCGCATCATGCCATCACCGCCACAGCGGGTACAGCCGATTCTCCCCGTATTGCGGCAAGAGACACATTTCTCATGCTGGACAAAATCGCGGGCCAGATCATGTACTTTCAACCGCGTCTCTTTGACGCCAAAACCTTTATCAGGACGCTGGGTCACAAGGTCCAATATTTTTTGGCGTTTTTCCGGCGCGGTGCGGATGTCGGTGACAACCAGATCAAGATTCCTGCGGAATTCTTCGGGCGTGGGCATAAGTTCGGCCAACGTATTACGCCCCGTTTCGACGCGTGTGCCGTATTCCGTCACCAGTTTGAGAACGCCCCGTGCCCCGAAGCGCAGCATCTTGAGGTCGGTTTCACCCAGTTTGACACTATCCGGATTGACACCGTTACCGCGTACAAGCCCCTTCATGGATTTAAGCGCACGGTCAAGCAGCTTTTGGTCAAGCGCAACGCCATAACGGGCAACGCCACGCAAATGGCGATCTTCTGCCTGTGGAGTGGCTTGAGCAGAAGGCAGATCAGAGAGGGGCGGCAACGCGCTATCGTCGGTCATAGTGCATAGATTACCTTTTGATTGCCGAAAAACAATCTTTTCGTGGCATTTTCATGGACTTTTTGTTGCCAATTCGCTTTTATAGCCGTGGAATTTAACCCGCGAGGAGGCTCCCATGCGTTTCCAGATCAATATTGACTGCTCCCCTGAAGAAGCCCGCCAGTTTTTTGGCCTGCCTGATGTCCTGCCGTTGCAGCAAGATTTGATGGAAATGGTATCGCGGCGTTTATCGGATAATATCCAGAGCATGGAACCCGAAGCCCTCATGAAAACATGGATGCCCGCCTTATTTCAGGGATGGTCGAATATGCAGTCCCAGTTCTGGAACCAGATGACCAGCATGGGAGGGGCTAACCCCATGAATTTTTCCATGAATAATGATGATGCCGACGCGTCTTCCCGCAAGAAAAAATAACACCTTACGGCCGGAGCGATGATGCGCGATACGATTTACGCTCTTTCCACTCCGCCGGGGCGCGGGGGTGTGGCTGTTGTGCGCACCTCCGGCCCTCATGCTTACGCGGGTCTTATCAACCTGAGCGGTGCGGTTACCGATCTGCCGCCTTTTCGTGAAGCGACGCTGCGCACACTTGTTCATCCGCTCTCACACGCGCTCCTCGATCATGCGCTGATTATTGTCTTTAAAGGGCCTGCCAGTTATACGGGCGAGGATTCGGTCGAATATCATTTGCATGGCGGGATCGCCGTGGTTGAGGGGGTGCTTGAAGCCCTCTCCCATTGCCAAGATCACCGGATGGCGCAGCCGGGCGAATTTACGCGCCGCGCTTTTGAAAACGGCAAAATGGATTTGACTGGCGCTGAAGCCATTGCCGACTTGATCCACGCTGAAACGGAAGGACAACGGCAGCTGGCCCTTGCGCAGATGGGCGGAAGCCTTTATCGGCTGTATCAAGAGTGGAGCGACCAGCTGGCGCGGGTTCTGGCCTTGATGGAAGCCGACCTTGATTTTTCCGACCAAGATTTGTCCGATGATATTTTGCTTAAAACCCGCCCTGATCTGACGGAGTTGCGCGGCGCAATGGCGGCACATCTTCAGGATAACCGCCGCGGGGAAATCTTGCGCGATGGATTACGTATCGTTATTTTGGGTGCGCCCAATGCCGGAAAATCATCTCTTATGAATGCGTTGGCCCGCCGTGATGTGGCCATCGTCTCCCCCCATGCGGGCACCACGCGCGATACGCTCGATATTCACCTCAATATCAAGGGATATGCCGTCATTGTGACCGATACGGCGGGGCTGCGGCCCCATGATCTCGGAAGTGCACCGCACGACCAGATTGAAGCCGAAGGTATCCGGCGTGCCCTTGATCATGCCCGCATAGCCGACCTTAAAATCGTACTGTTTGATGGGACGGCTCCGAGTGCTGACCTGTACAGCCTTGACCTGCTTGATGACAGAAGCCTTGCCGTGGCCAGCAAGGCAGATCATCCCGATTATAAGCCGGAGCTCCTTGGTTTGCCTGTCACCATGCTACCTTTGTCTGTCCAAAGCGCCGCGGGTCTTGGCCCCTTACTTGAAGCTCTTGGCCATCATATTATGCGCCTTGCCGGAAGCGGCTTTGAAGCTCCTGTCCTCACCCGCGCGCGCCACCGCGAGGCCATTGGCCGCGCTCTAGCCGCACTTGAACGCTCGCTTGATGCACCGCTGCCAGAACTTGCCGCCGAGGATGTGCGGCTCGCCATCCGCGAGATCGGGCATATCACCGGACGGGTCGATGTCGAGGATTTGCTCGACATGATCTTTCGTGATTTTTGTATTGGAAAATAAGGCGCACTACTTCTTGGTGCGTTGCTGCAAATTGTCAATCAATACATCGACACTGCCACCACCACTTTGGATAACAGCAGAAAAGTCGGAGCGCTGCGTTACACTCATACTGACACCCGCCACATAGACATCCACGATTTTCATTTTGTTGTTTTTGCTGCGCACGCGCCAGTCTACCTGAATATTCTCACCACCATCCACTGGAACAATATAAGAGGTAACCATCGTGTCGGTACCGCTGACACTGCGGGAAGATTTCACATCGAATTTCTGGCCCTTATAGTCCGAGAAGCGCGATGTATAGACATCAATCACCATCTTACGAAACAGATCGAGATATTGCTTTTGCTGCGCGGGTGTAGCGTCTTTCCAGTAGCGCCCCAGCGCAAAACGGCCAATCGTATCAAGGTCAAAACTTTCATTCAAAAGTTTTTTAAACTCGGCTTTTTTCTGTTCCTGCGTTGCATTCTGGTTAGAGAGGAATGTCAGACCCTTTTGTGCTGTTTGCTGGACGAAATCCAACGCACCCTGATCGGCTGCCGACGCCCGCGCCGATGCCGCCCAGAAACCCAAAATGCCCAGACTGACCAACAGGCTCAAAAATGTCGTTGCGATTACATTGCGTTTTATCATCATCATTATCCTCAATATTTCCACACTATCTCGCTTGGAACTGCGGCAGTTTCCGCTTCGCAGCCCTCTTTCTTAATATAGAATTAGCAACTTGAAAAGCACGTTTCCCCTAAATCCATAAAAAAAGGAGCCATCGGCTCCCTTTCCATTTCTTTGTAGGTTCCGGTTTACGGCATATCCTCAACACCTGCCATATTATTGGAGACCTGAGCCTCACGACGCTGCGCGTAGGCGCTCTTGATTGCGGCGTAGTAGTCGATCGAGTTTTTCTTAAGATCAGCCAAAACATCAAGCAGCTCTTCACGTTTATCAAGGCCAGCAAGAGCGATGCGGGCATAGTAACCCCCTTCACGGTCAGTGTTCATCATCCAACGGTTCAGCGGATCGGCATAGGAATCAACGATGAGGCCAGTTGTATCGCGCAGCGAGCTTGGACCGAGTAATGGCAGAACCAGATAAGCCCCTTGATCAACACCCCATGCCCCGAGAGTTTGGCCAAAATCTTCGTCGTTATAGGCAACACCATCCGCGCCCGCCACATCAATCAAGCCGCCCAAACCAAAGAATGTATTGGCAAAAAGACGAGTCGTATCGTTTCCAGCTGCCGTAGCATTACCTTGCAAAATATCGTTGGCAATGACAACCGGACTTTTGAGGTTGCGCAGGACATTGCGCAGTCCCACGCGAGCCGGTTTTGGAACCGCTTCGTGGTAACCACGCGCAACAGGTTCAATGATGGCTTCGTCAACCGTATCGTTAAAGGCAAAAATGCCACGATTCATTGGTTCGAGCGGATCAGCAATCTCGCCCTGACCCGTTCCGGCACAGCCTGCCAAAATCAGTGTCATTAGACCAAGTGCCGCATAATTTTTTACCATATTGTGCATAGTGCCCCACATGTGATTTTTGCTTTGAAAAAGACCCGAATGCGCTCCGAAATCTTATCTCTAGTTAAAGCATGAAGACGTTAGTGAAGCGTTAAAAACACCCACCGAATTTTAGCAATCTGAACGGAATTCCCAGAAGGTCAAGGGGGTCTCAATCTCTCTTTACGCCTCTGTTGCAAAAATGGCGCAAAAAGTGCGGTAGCCGTCAACCATCTTCTTGCCGCAGGATAAAAGTTGTCCCAACCAAAAGCCCTAGAATGGCCGGACTCCACGCCGCCATAAAAACAGGCAATTTGTGCGACGCACCCAAGGCCTGCATGTAATTGGACATAAAAAACATCACGAAGCCGGTAATAACCCCGATCAAAATAAAGAGAAAGGTCTGCCCTTGCCGCTGGGGCCGCATTGCCACGCACGCCGCCAAAATCATCATCGCCGCGTATAAAAGCGGTTGGGCCAAAAGAGACTGAAAATGGATGCGCAGGCGGGTCGAATCAAATCCTGTCGTATCCAGCGTCCCGATAAAATCGGGCAGGTTCCAAAAACCCATCGCCTTGGGCGAAGAAAAACTGTCCTCGATCTCTCGTGGGGTCAGACTGGTTGGGATAACCGACGTTCCCGCACGGCGCGATTGTTGCCCCGGAATATTGAGCACGGCGTCCGAGAGTTCCCAATTGCCGGACTTGAGGTGCGCACTTGGCGCATCGATTCTTTCTTCAAAGGCGTTATCCTTGCTGAAGGAAAAAACGATCATATCGGCAAGGCGCCAATCCGGATCAATCCGGCCCGCATGGATGATGGCATACCCAGTTGATGTTTCCTGCCGCAGCCATAAACCTTGGTCGAACACGGCAATCACGTTCCCTTTTCCTCCCTCGAAATAGGTTTGTTCAAGCGCGGTGTAGTGATTGTAGAACATGGCAGCCAGCGGATTGACCAGCATCACCATCACAAGGCCCGTCACAAAGGCCGACCCCACCATCGGCGCCAGAAATTGCCACACGGAAATGCCCGATGAGCGAAGCACCACCAGTTCCAAACGTTTGGAGAGCTGCCAGAAGGTAAAGAGCGCACTGAACAAAATGGCAAAAGGCGCGATGGTGGTTGCCATTTCCGGCAAGCGCAAAAGCGCCATCTTCACAACCATTCCGAAAGGAACGCCTTCTTCCTTTCCGGCACGGCGCAGCAATTCCACCATATCGAACAACAAAATGATGCCAAGCAAAATGGTGATCATGCCCAGAAAATTAAGCATGTAACTGCGGGAAAGATAACGTGACAGGCAATTGCCGAAAATCATGTTTGGAGCCCCCTCTTTATACTCAAACGTTCCAGACCGCGCAGCATGACGGTGCTGCTTAAAATAAGGGGAACAAGAATTGTCAGTAGCATGAACGGCAGGCCGATCATGCTTTGTTTGGCAAGGTTATAACTGGTCAGGAATAGAATCTGGAGCACTACGATTGCCGCAATGGCGAGGAGGATTTTTTTGCTCTGGCCGCGGCGGTCAAAGCTTCCCAGCAGCATAATGGCCAGCACTGTCATCGCATAGGCCGGCACCAGAAACGGGGTCAGTACGCGTTTTTGCATTTCAGTGCGCAACAAGCGGCGCGTTTTTGCATTCTCACCTGAATCCTTGCGGGATTTTATAACCAGATCGCCAAAACTCCGTTCGCTCGGTTCGGCCAAGCGAATATTTGATGAAGATGATTTTTCCGGCAGATCTACCGTATATTGCGCAAAACTCAGGTTTTGCAATGTGCCGCTCTCATGGTCGAGTTGTTGGCGGGCACCATTATAGACCAGAACTTTTTGCACCCCATTTTCAATTACCAACTGGCCACGTCCGGCGATAATGGTAATGGGAGGTTTTGCCGTATCCCGTCCATCGTGAATAATCAGGCCGCTTAAATTGCCTTCGGCATCACGGTTACGGATATAAACCATGACTCCACTGCCTGCTTCATTAAAAATCCCTTCGCGAAAAACCAGTGTGGTCATTTTGGCCGAAATTTCCTGCCGCAAATTAATTGCTTGCGCTTTGCATAAAGGTGCGATCCACCCCATGTTCACAAACAAGAACGCACCTAGTATTACCGCCAGTACAAGCGCGGGGCGCGCAAGGCGTAAGGGTGAGGAACCAAGCGCCCGTAGCACTACCAGTTCGCTGTCAATCATCATGCGGTTATAGATAAAGAGAATGGACGCCACAGTGCCGAGCGGCAGAATAATTTCAAAAAATCCTGGCATATAAAGGAGAGTTTGTATCCAGAGAGTCATTCCCGATACACCTGCTTCCATCACCAGATCGAGAAAGCGCAGCGACTGAGTCAAAAAGACCAGCACAGATAAAATGGCCGTCACAAAAAGGGTGGCCACCAGCGTCTGTTTAAATACATAGCGATCGATAATCATTATTGACAGTCCGTCTCTCTAGTGTTCCTCTAGCAGAAAGTCGCCCGCCCGACAACCAAACTTGAGGATCCGCTCCATGAATGCAAAGATAACCGCGAAAACAACCCCGAAAAAGCAAGCCAAACGTTCCGTTGCCAAAATCGCTTCAAAACCTTCCATCAAGGCCCGTAACCGTCCGGTAGAGGCCCCTGTCCGTGATATTCCGGCGATTGCCTTTGTCCCCACCTTGGATATTCAGGCCCAGGTTGCCGTAATTTTGATGTGGGATGACAAAAAACTCTCGCCTCTTGCTAAAAAACTTGGTAGCGCCCTTGCCGGACTGACCGAACACCATGTCCAGAGCCACGGCACCTTCAAGGCCGGAAGCGGCGATATTTTGAATGTTACCTTGCCGAAAAATGCCCCCTACCTTCGGGTAATAGTTGTAGGGTTAGGCAGCGCGGCCAAAGCTGATGCAACCTCATTCGAGACTGCAGGCGGCAAACTGGCGCAGGCTCTTGGTGCCCTTGGCGTGACATCAGCCGCCCTTATCAACGGTGATGATATTAACGCCGAAAAGCGTGATGTGACCGGACCGCTTCTTTACGGGTTACAGCTCGCGCAGTACAGCTTCGATCATTACAAAACAACCATCAAAAAAGATGCACCGCGCCTTGCTCAGGTGAACGTCATCACGCAAGATGCCAAAAAGCAGGCGGTTGATTCAGCCCACACAGCCGCCCTTATCCGTTCGGTGTTCTTAACCCGTGACCTGATTAACGAGCCGCCCAACAAACTTTATCCCGAAAGCTTTGCAGCGCGGATTAAAAAGACACTCACTCCGCTCGGAGTTGAGGTGCAGATTTTTGATGCCAAAACGATTGCCAAAATGGGCATGGGGTGCCTTACCGCTGTCGGGCAGGCGTCCGAGCATCCGCCCTGCCTTGTCATTATGAAATGGAAGGGCGGGGCGTCCACCAAAAAACAGACGAAACCGCTCGCTTTTGTCGGGAAAGGAATCACTTTCGATAGCGGTGGTCTCAACGTCAAACCTTATGAAGGCATGCTCGACATGAAAATGGATATGGGCGGGGCGGCAACCGTCACTGGCCTTATGCATATGCTAGCTTCGCGTAAGTGCAAAGTGCCTGTAGTGGCCGCCGTCGCCCTTGCTGAAAATGCTATCTCCGATGAGGCCACACGGCCCAGTGATATTATCACTTCCTATTCCGGAAAAACGGTCGAGGTGCTCAATACCGATGCCGAAGGCCGCCTTGTGCTGGCCGATGCGCTGACCTATATCCAAAAAACATTCGACCCGTCACTGGTGGTTGATCTGGCAACATTGACGGGGG
The DNA here is from genome assembly GCA_041674725.1 of Pseudobdellovibrionaceae bacterium. GTDB lineage: Bacteria > Pseudomonadota > Alphaproteobacteria > Micavibrionales > Micavibrionaceae > UBA1573. The sequence continues at coordinate 36,000 of JBAYVC010000007.1, forward strand.
CAATTATGATTGCTCTTGGCGTCAATCACTGCGGCGCTTTTGTTAATGACGATAAACTATGGAGCCAGCTTGAAGGTTCCAGTAAAGTGAGCGGTGAAAAGCTCTGGCGGATGCCGCTTGATCCCTCCTTCCGCAAAGAGATGGATTCAACTTTTGCCGATATAAAAAATGTCGGCAATGGCCGTTATGGCGGATCCTGCACGGCAGCCGCCTTTTTAGGCGAGTTTATCGATGAAGGGCGCGCCTGGGCGCATCTTGATATTGCGGGAGTGGCCATGAGCAAATCCACACCTACATGTCCGGTTCCGTTTGCCAGCGGCTTTGGTGTCAAGCTGCTCAACCGTTTTGTTGAAGAGAATTTTGGATAAGGATCGCGCGTCTTTACCGGACATCAGGCCCGGACTTTATACAATTCCTGCGAGTTGCATCTTTCTGGATGAACTGGCCCGCGGGATGATCTCTCTGTGCAATGGTGATGTGAGCCGTCTTGCCCTTATGCAGATTTTTCTTCCCACGCGCCGTGCGGGACGGGAACTCGCACAGTCCTTTGTGCGCCTTTTCCCCAACCGCCCTTTGCTCATGCCGCGCGTTCATAGTGTGGGAGATGTGGACGCCGACGAACTTGACCTTTACCTAAGCGGTTTCGGCCTTGAAGGGCTTGAGGTTCCCCCCGCCATTTCCGCACTCGAACGGCAATTCCTTTTAGCACGTCTCGTGCAAAAGAAAGACCCCGCCCTTAACCTTGATCAAGCTTTGATGCTGGCCGGATCCCTCGCCAGTCTTATTGATCAGGTTCATACTGAAAATCTTAATTTCTCAGGCCTTAAAAATCTTGTGCCTGCCGACTTTGCCGGCCACTGGCAGGAAACGCTGGCTTTCCTCGAGATTGTCACCACCAATTGGCCGGATATTTTGGTAGCGCGCGGGATGATTGACCCCGCTGATCGGCGCAACCGTTTGATGAAAAACCTGCTTCTTTTATGGCAGGAACACCCGCCTGAAACTCCGGTTATTGCAGCAGGCTCCACCGGATCAATCCCTACTACCGCGCAGCTACTCAAAACCATTGCTGGCTTGCCGCACGGGTTTGTTGTGCTCCCCCATCTTGACCTCGGCATGGGCGCGGAGGCTTGGGATTCCCTCACCGACACACATCCGCAAGCCACGATGAAAAATTTGCTTCGGGTTATGGAGAAAGAACGTCATAATGTCCAGCCGTGGCCGTGTACTCAGGACTCGTTCCCCGCCCGCAGCAATCTTGTGCGCGCTGTCATGGCTCCAGCCTCCCATTTTGCGCAAAAGATGCCGGAAGATATGGCGCACGCCCTTGAAGGACTTGAGGTGATTGAGGCGGAAAACCCACGCGAAGAGGCGCTTGCCATTGCGCTTAAACTGCGCTCCGCCGCCGAAGACCCTGCGTGCACCGCTTGCCTTGTGACGCCTGACCGGATTCTCGCACGGCGGGTAATGACGGCCCTTAAACGCTGGAATATCCATGTCGATGACAGCGCCGGATACGGGCTTTCCGCCACGCCTTTTGCAACATTTCTCTCCGCCTTGCTGCGCGCTGTGGAGGAACGTTTTGCGCCGCTGCCCCTCCTTGATTTTCTCAAACATGCCCTTAACTGTTATCATGGACATTCAGCCCTGATCGCTTTTGAGCGCGACGTGCTGCGCGGGCCACGTCCGTCTTCCGGCTTTACAGGACTCCATAAGCGCGTGCAGCGCCTTGATCCGGCTTTCTTCACCAAAACGGATGAGCTACACGCGTTGATTGATGATTTCGAAAAGGCTTTTGCGCCGCTCCTTCGTTTGACAGAGGACCTTTATTCCCCTTCAGAGTTTATTGCAGCGCTTATTGCCTGCGCCGAAAATTTCTCGCCGCCCGAGACACTATGGAGCCTTGACGAAAGCGAGGCTGTTGCCATTTTTTTGCGGGAACTGCGCCAACATGCGGATGAATTGCCCCCGCTTCATTTGCGCGACTTTACTGGTATGCTGCGCACACTTTTGGCCAGCACCAATTATCGCGCACTTGACGCCCCCTATCAACGCATTCTCATTCTCGGCCAACTTGAATCACGTCTGATACGACGTGACCTGATGATTCTCGCCGGAATGAACGAAGGGACATGGCCACGCGATACGGGGCATGACCCGTGGATGTCGCGCAGCATGCGCAAGAATTTCGGCCTGCCCTCCGCCGAAAAGCGAGTCGGTCTTTCCGCCCATGACGTGATGATGCATATGGGCTGCGCCACCATCACACTGACCCGCAGTATGAAAGCGGAAGGAGCAGCCACCGTTCCAGCGCGCTGGATCCAGCGGCTTTATACATTGATGGAGGCCACCCAGATTTCCCCTGCGCAAGTTCATGGCCCCGTTTTATCGTGGGCGCGCCGGATTGACGCTCCACATCTTCCCTATAGCCCCGTATGCGCTCCCGCACCATGCCCACCCCTTGCAGCACGGCCGCAAAAACTCTCGGTTACATGGGTCGAGAAATGGATGAATAACCCTTACCGCGTTTATGCCGAAAAAATATTAAAGCTCCGGCGCCTCAAGCCTCTTGATGAAAATACCAGCGCAAGTGATCGTGGCACATTTGTGCACGAGGTACTGCGCAGCTTCGTTGCGCGATTTCCGCAAGAGCTGCCCCCCGATCCGGTACAGGAAATTCTGGCTATCGGCCAGGAAGCTTTGGTGCATATTGAGAACCGTACGCCCGCGTGGGATTATTGGTGGCCACGCTTTGTAGAGGTGGCCACACATTACGCCGCGCAAGAAAATACATGGCGCCGTGAGGCGCACCCGTGGATTTGGGAAGAAGAAGGTGCCAAAACATTTTTTTCAACGCAAGACGGGGCATGGTCCTTTACCCTGACAGCAAAGGCCGACCGAATTGACCGGATGCAGGGCGGCGGCGGTGTCCTTATCGATTATAAAACCGGCACACCCCCCAGCGATACAGCGCTGGCCAAGGGCCTTAAACCACAATTGCCGCTTGAGGCTCTACTCCTTCAAGAGGGGGCATGGCGCGATTCACCTCTTACACCAGAACGGCTTGCCTTCTGGAAGCTCGGCTATGGTAAGGATATGGGGCTTTTAAAATTCTCAAAGCTGGAGCGGGATAATCTGATTGAAGGCACACGCGCCGGGCTTATGGACCTCATTACCCTCTTTGCCCTACCAACCACTCCTTACACGGCCCTCGCCCCCAGACAACCCCTTTATGATGATGAGCGGGATTATGCGCATCTTGCACGCCTTTCTGAATGGGCGTCGGAAGACAGCGCAGAAGATGATTCCTCCACTGAAGACGAAGAGGTCTCCTGATGTCCGCACCGCATCTTCTCACCCACCCCGCATCCCAAGCGCTCAATCCTGACCCCAATATTCCGCAGCAACGGGCATCATCCCCCACACATGATGTATGGGTCGCGGCTTCTGCCGGATCGGGCAAGACCAAAGTTCTGACTGACCGCGTGCTGCGGCTTCTTCTGCCTGATCCTGAAGGCCGATGGGTGGGGGCACAGCCTCACCGCATTCTATGCATTACATTTACCAAAGCTGCCGCTGCCCTGATGGCTTTGCGGGTACAAAAGCGTTTGGCTGCATGGGCAGTGATGGGCGAGGCCGATCTTTATGAAGATCTTGAAAAATTATTAGGCATCCCTCCCCCTGATTCACTCCTGCACGCGGCGCGGCAGCTTTTCTCAAGCGTTCTGGATGCCCCGGGTGGCCTCTCTATTATGACCATCCATTCCTTCTGCCAGTCTGTGATCGGCCGTTTCCCGCTTGAGTCAGGCGTAGCCCCTGGGTCGCATATTCTGCCTGATCTTCAGGCAGAACGGTTGCTGCGTGAGGTGATTCATCAGAGCGTTGCAGCCTGTGAAGGCGGTGACCTGCCGACCATTGCCCCCTCATTCCGGCGGATCAGTTTAGGCGTGAGCGATCTTGAGCGTCTCCAAATTACTCTTTTAGAAATTGCACAGCACGAGCTTGATATTCATGCTTTTCTGGAGCGTTACCCCGATTGTGACGCGGTGAGGGAAGGGCTTCTTGATCTGATGGACTTTCGCGGGCCGCGTGATCCCAGTGATCTTTCTTTGTCTTTTTGCGCGCGCCTCCCCGATGCCGAGCTGCACCATATGGGGCAGGTTTTTGCCAAAGACAAGAGCAAAACGGGATCACGCTATGGGCAACAACTCATAGAATGGCTGATGCTGCCTGCGCCAGAGCGCGCCTTGCAACTTGATCGCTTTACTGAGATTTTTAGGACGCAAACGGGTACCCCGCGCCAATACAAAAAATTACTGGAGGACCATCCACCGATTGCCTCCTTGTTTGCGCAGGTTTACGCGCAGATCGAAAATTTCCAGAATGCTTGCGCGCAAGTAGCACAAGCCCAACAGACTGCCGATCTTTTAACACTGGCACGTTACTGCCTTACACACTATGCCGCGCGCAAACAACAACTGGGCGCACTTGATTTTAACGATCTGATTATAAAGACACGGCAGCTGCTGGCAGGGTGGGGACTTGACTGGGTGCATTTCAAACTGGATGAGGGGATTGACCATATTCTTGTCGATGAAGCGCAGGATACTAATAGCCACCAATGGGATATTATTCGCATGCTCAGCGCCGAGTTTCTCTCCGGTTGGGGACAAGAGGGCAATCGGCATCGTACCCTGTTTGTGGTGGGGGATGCCAAGCAATCGATTTTCAGTTTTCACGGAGCAGATCCTGATTCCTTTGCACGGATGCAGGCTTATTTTCAGGAACGGGCAAGAGAAAGTGACCGCGATTTCCCAGTTATTCCCCTCCAGACATCATTCCGCTCCACACGGCCTGTCCTTGATCTTGTCGATCAGGTCTTTGCCGCGCCGGAGCTGGCCCGCAGTATCGGCGTCAATGACGGGGAAGCCCTGCTCCATTACTGTTCGGACAAACGCAAGGATGATTTCGGATCCTGCGAAATTCACGATGTGGTTATCACCAACAGCGCAGGCCGTGGCAAACAGCAAAAAACCTGTTTGTGGCAACTCCCTGTTCCTTCCCTTTCAGAAACTCCCCTTGGTGGCCCCTGCGATGAAAAGGACAAGGACATATCTTTGATAAGTCTTCCGGTCAAGCTCGCCGCCACTATTGCAGGATGGCTTACAAACGGAGAAATTCTGGAGGCCACTGGAAGACCCATTGCCCCGCGTGATATTCTCATTCTTGTGCGTACGCGTACGGGAATGGTTGGGGACATTATCCGGCAGCTGAAACGGCGTAATATTCCGGTAGGCGGTATTGATCGGATGCGGCTCACCGAACATATTGCCGTTGCCGATATGATCGCGCTTGCGCATTTTGCCCGTTTTCCAGCTGATGATCTCTCCCTTGCCTGTGTATTAAAATCACCCTTTATCCGCCTTGATGAAGATGAACTGATGACGCTCGCCCTTGATCGGCCCAGCAGTTTGTGGGACGCCGCGCAGACGCAGCTCCCTCCAGCAATATCCGAATGGCTAACCCGCTTGATCGAGCGTGCACGGCACAGTAAACCGTTTGACTTTTTCGATGATGCACTCTCGCGGCCTTGTCCTTACGATCTCTCCGGCTCGGGGTGGCGGGCTTTCGCCACACTTCTGGGGGCAGAAAGTCTCGATCCACTTGATGAATTTTTAACCTATGCGCTTTCCAGCGAGGCCGAGCATATTTATTCACTTGAGGATTTTCTGGTGCAGGTTCAAGGCAGCACGATTGAAATCAAGCGCGATCAGGACGAAGGCGAGAAGGACAGCCAAAATAAAGTCCGTATTATGACAGTTCATGGCTCCAAAGGCCTTGAGGCACCCATCGTGTTTTTGCCCGATACTACGCAAGTGCCCAATCGCGGTAAACTTTCGGCGCTGCAATGGCTTAAATCTCCCGCACAGGGGCAGGAGCTGCGTTTTCCGCTATGGTCGGCAGGAACCGCGTACCGCTGCATGCCGTATAAAGAAGCCCTTGATGAGGATTATGCACGCGCGATGGCCGAATATAACCGTCTGCTCTATGTCGCCCTCACCCGTCCCCGTGACCGGATCATTATTATGGGCTCACATGCCAGCGGCAATCTCCCCGAAAATTGTTGGTATAACCTGATCAAACAAGGGTTCGACCATTTCCCCGCGCGGGTTAAAATACAGAAAGAGGGTTCGCTGTTCGCCGGATTTGGTGCCATCACCCGTGCCCCATCCTCTGTAGAAGAGCGAAGTGCCCCGGAAGAGGATGCCCTTCCCCACTGGAGAATGAAGGCTTTTGATGGTGGGAGCCTCTCCCCCACAAATCTGCGAGTTATTATGCCCTCCCGCATAGCACAAAATACCAATGAAACTGCTCCAGCACAGCGGGAAATGGTTAGTTCACCCTTGGTGCAGACAGGCGAAAGTCTTCTGCGCGGAACACTCACACACCGTTTGTTCGAAATCCTGCCAGAGCTTCCGCCCGCGGCATGGCGCAGTGCCGGAGAGCGCTTTCTCAACCGGATAGGCGAACTTCCCTCTTCCTTGCGCCACACCATTTTGGAGGAAGTCCTGCGGGTTCTCGGCGACCCCGATTTTTCTCCAGTCTTTGGTCCCGATTCCTTAGCAGAAGTTCCTATTTCAGGCCTTATCAAAGAGGGCGTCATGATCAGCGGACAAATTGACCGCCTTGTGATCCGCGAGAAGGATATTCTAATTGTCGATTACAAGACCAACCGTCCATCCCCCCTGTCTGCGCGCGATATTCCACTGGCCTATTTGAACCAGCTTGGGGCCTATAAAAGTGCATTAAGCAAAATATATCCACGGCACCGTATTGTGTGCGCTCTTTTATGGACCGACCGCGCCCATTTGATGCCCATCCCCGCTGATTTGCTTGATCCCACGTGAACAAATGGCGCATCCCTGCGGCCATTTTAACCTTTATTTTGTGCTTATTTGACCTGTTGCAGCTTGATTTTATCGCCTTTCGGGCGATATTCTTGAGGATAAGCCGAATCATTTTTAGGGAATAAAACGATGTCACAGCAAGTTACCGATGCCACTTTCTCCACCGAAGTCCTCAATTCATCCGAAACGGTTCTCGTTGATTTTTGGGCGGAGTGGTGTGGGCCATGCAAGATGATGTCACCGCTTGTCGACGAGCTCTCGAACGAGACACAAGGTAAAATGAAGATCGTAAAAATTAATATCGACGATAATCCAAACGTGCCTACACAGTACGGAATCCGTGGCATTCCGACTTTCATGATTTTTCAAGGCGGAAAAGTTGTTGATACAAAAGTGGGCGGTATGTCGAAGTCACAACTGAGTGATTGGGCAAAGAAATTTATCGCGTAAATACGCGTTTATTCTTTTTTTACTTCTCCTGAATCTGTTGTAGTGATGTCACATAAATTTGTGAAAACATCGCTGCTGAAAAACGCGTTTTGAAAATTACCAATTTCGCGTTACACTGATTCGAATCATGTTCTAACCTCAAACAGGAGAAATATAAACATGGCAGTAGCAAAAAAAGCAGCAGCAAAACCAGCTGCTAAGAAACCAGCTGCTAAGAAACCAGCTGTAAAAAAAGCAGTAGCGAAACCCGCTGCTAAAAAACCAGCTGTGAAAAAAGCAGCAGTCGCTAAAAAACCGGCTGTAAAAAAAGCAGCAGTTGCTAAAAAACCTGCAGCTAAAAAACCAGCTGTGAAAAAAGCAGCAGTCGCTAAAAAACCGGCTGTAAAAAAAGCAGCAGTTGCTAAAAAACCTGCAGCTAAAAAACCTGCAGCTAAAAAACCAGCTGTGAAAAAAACAGCAGTTGCTAAAAAACCTGCAGCTAAAAAACCGGCTGTAAAAAAAGCAGCAGTTGCTAAAAAACCTGCAGCTAAAAAACCAGCTGTGAAAAAAGCCGTTGTAAAAAAAGCTCCCGTAGCTGTTGTAACAACCGCCTAGTATTCCCCCGCGCAAGGCGGGTGTTTTTCTGCGTTCTAATTACCCGAACATCTGCTTTACGTGATTTAATCAAAAAGCCCGCTTATTGTGCGGGCTTTTTTGCATATTTATTTGAAATATAAAGAAATTTTAAGGCTGTACTTTCAGAGCGGCAGCAGGGCCAAGTACCATCATGACCTGTCGGCCTTCGATGCGTGGTTCCATTTCGGTTTTGCCCAGCGCCCCAATATCCGTAATCATTTTCCTGAGAAGTTCCATCCCAATCTCGGAGTGGGCCATTTCGCGGCCACGGAAACGGAGCACAACTTTAACTTTATCACCGTCTTCCAAAAACCGCTTGGCAGCTTTGAGTTTAACCTCGTAATCATGATCACCAATCATTGGACGGATTTGAATTTCCTTCACATCCACAATTTTTTGCTTTTTACGGGCTTCAGCAGCTTTTTTCTGCTGCTCATACTTAAATTTGCCGTAGTCGAGAATTTTACAGACAGGTGGGTCGGCATTGGGTGAAATCTCGACGAGGTCAAGCCCCACCTCCTCGGCTTTGCGCATAGCTTCGCGCACCGTGACCACGCCCACCATTTCGCCATCCTGATCGACAAGACGCACTCTCTCGGAGCGGATTTCATTATTAATACGGGGGCTGTTTGGATCCCGCTCGCGTTCGCGGGGATCGGGGCGTTCACGCCGGACAGGCGGCCCTGAGGGTGGTAGTGGCTTACGGATGGTTCTCTCCTTGAGTCCTAAATTCAAATTACAACAGTCTAAGCCCTAATGATTTATACATTATGACTTTCGGGACATTAATACGGTGGTTTTGCTTCAAACGCAAGAGTTTCAACTGCCTCTTGCATCTTTTTCAGCTCCTGCCCGTCTGAGCCCAATCGTCTTATGGCAACAGTTTGTTCGGTGGCCTCGCGGGCCCCCACCACAAACATCACCGGAACTTTCTGGAGTGAGTGTTCACGAACCTTCAGATTGATCTTTTCGTTCCGTTTATCTAGCTCGACGCGCAGTCCTGCCTTTTTAAGGGCAGCCAACACTTCTTCCGCGTAACTGTCGGCTTCAGAGGTGATGGTCGCGACCACGCATTGCACCGGCATCAGCCAGAGTGGCAATTTGCCTGCGTAATTTTCAATCATAATCCCGATAAAGCGTTCGATTGATCCCAAAATCGCGCGGTGAAGCATAACCGGACGATGGCGATTACCATCCTCACCCGTGTAGGACGCATCAAGGCGTTCGGGCAGGTTAAAATCAAGCTGCAAGGTTGCACAGCCCCATTCGCGCCCAATGGCGTCACGAATGATAAAAGCCAATTTCGGGCCATAGAAGGCCCCATCTCCTGGGGAAATAGTGTAATCCATCTCCAATTTTTCAAGGGCGTCTTTAAGACCATTTTCGGCTTTATCCCAAAGTTCATCCGAACCAATACGTTTTTCCGGACGCGTTTCAAGCTTGATGACGTAATTGTCAAAGCCGAGATCCTTGTAAACCGCCTTGGTCAATTCACAAAATTTAATGCTTTCGGAGAGAATTTGATCGTCACGGCAGAAAATATGCGCATCATCCTGCGTAAACTGGCGGACACGCATCAGGCCGTGGAGCGCGCCATGCGCTTCGTTACGATGACAACAACCAAATTCGGCAAGACGCAGCGGCAGATCACGATATGACTTGATGCCCTGCTTGAAAATCTGCACGTGCGCCGGGCAGTTCATGGGCTTGAGCGCCATCAGGTGATCGAACGCCTTGGCTGACAACACAGGTTTGCCTGGTTCAATGCTCGGCACTTCATCGGGGACGATAAACATCCCGTCACGGTATTTTTCCCAGTGACCCGAGGCTTCCCAGAATTTTTTATCCATGAGCTGCGGCGTTTTTACTTCGCGGTAGCCCCCATCTTGCAGACGGCGGCGCATATACCCCTCAAGTGCGATCCAGATACTCCAACCTTTAGGGTGCCAAAAGACCGAGCCTTGGGCTTCTTCTTGCAGATGGAACAAATTCATTTCGCGGCCGAGTTTGCGGTGATCGCGTTTTTCAGCTTCCTCTAACTGGTGAAGATAGGCTTTGAGTTCATCTTCAGTACGCCATGCAGTTGCGTAGATACGGGTAAGCATCGGGCGGTTTGAATCCCCGCGCCAGTAAGCCCCCGCCACTTTCATCAGCTTAAAGGCCGTGCCCACTTGTTTGGTTGTGACCATGTGCGGACCGCGGCACAGATCAAGCCAGTCGCCTTGGCGGTATATCTTGATGCTTTCCGTTCCCGGCAAATCCTGAATCAGTTCAACTTTAAAATTTTCGCCTTTGGCTTTGAAATGGGCGATGGCGTCATCCCGACTCCAAACTTCGCGGATAAAAGCATCGCCGCGTTCAACAATTTTGCGCATTTCAGCTTCGATCGCCGCAAAATCTTCAGTCGTAAAGGGCGCATTGCGGAAGAAATCGTAATAAAAGCCGTTTTCAATGGTCGGACCAATAGTGACCTGAGTACCAGGGAAAAGTTTTTGCACGGCCTCGGCCATCACGTGGGCACAGTCATGACGAATGAGTTCCAGCGCCGCGTCATCATCGCGTTTGATAATTGCCACTGTGCATGGGGAAGCGATAGGGAGCGAAAGATCACTCATCTGGCCATCAATGGTGATGGCAACCGCTGCTTTGGCCAGCGATTTCGAGATGGATTCGGCAATCTGCAATCCAGTCGTACCGCTCTCATACACACGGGTATTGCCGTCGGGAAACGTCACCGTAACGGGGTTGGCACATGCCGGAGATGCCGGAGCGGAAACAGAAGACATTTTTCACCTTGCTTTATCGTGTATCCCCTTACAAAAGCCCAAAAAGAGGCAAAATTCAAGCAGAATTATGGGATTTTGCGCCGCGCATAAAGCGCCGTGCTATCTCTTTGCTCTTTGGGAACATATCTCCCTTCTCCCATCTAGAGTAGCTGCCTGATTTATGGTACTAAGATGGTTATGTTTATACGCTTGCTTCTCACGCTGCTTCTGGTTTGTGTTATTTCTCAATCCGCTTTGGCGGCAGCACCTGCCATTCTTTTTACTGTGGCAATGTCAGAGGCCGTTAATATTACAGGGTCGCCGCGTATTGTTCTGGATGTAGATGGAAATACGCGTTATGCCCTTTACTCATCCGGTAGTGGAACGGCCGCTCTTACCTTTACCTATACGGCAACCGTGGGAGATGTGGATGTCAACGGAATCGGTATTGCCTCAACATCTCTCGATCTCAATGGTGGAAACGTCACTGACCTTAACGGCAACACGATCTCGAACCTCACTTTTACCCCACCCGCCAATATGGGGAGCGTGAATGTCAATTACCCTTCCCTGTCCCTTGACTTCACCTATGACGCCGATGGGCGTTATACACTTAATGGTACGGTCTATAACGACCTGACCAGTTTTATTGCGGGAGCCGGAGCAACTTTTAACCGCGCATCAACCGCCACTTATTTTAATTCTTCGGGTATAATGCAAACGGCCGCTTCAAGCTCACCCCGTTTTACCTATGACCCCACCACCCTTACCTTTCGAGGTCTTTTGATTGAAGAAGGGCGCACGAATCTTGTCACTTACAGCGTCGGAAACGGAGCCCCCTGGGAAATCGGCAATGTAACAACAACCGCCAATGCCGGAACGGCTCCCGATAACACCAATACTGCTACACTTCTAACGACCACCGGAGTTACCCATTACCACCGCGAGGTAATTACGGTGTTACCCTCCACCCTCTACACTTTTTCTTTCTGGGCCAAGCGCGGTACTATGACCGACCTTAAATACTCCGTCTATAACTGGACAGCCGGAAGTGATATTGTTGCTTCCACCAGCTATTACAGCCAGACCAATGCCTCCACATGGTCACGGGTTTCTGTCACTTTTACCACACCTGCTGGATGCACCTCTATCGGTGTTTACCCCTTGCGCGATGCCCTTGTCACCGGCACAACCTATGTCTGGGGAGCCCAACTTGAACAGGGGGGATCGGCCACATCCTATATCCCCACAACAACGGCCAGCGTTACACGCGCTGCTGACGATTTTACCATTCCGGTTGGAGCGTGGCACAATACCCCCGCCGGTACGCTCTTTGCACAGGGGCGCACATCGGCGCGCAGTGTGGGGGTTACAAATGCCGAAGCCATCTTTTCAGGTAGCAGCTATTCCGAGCTCGTTCGCGGGGCTAGCACTATTGCCCTTGGTGGTTTCTTGGGAGCCGGAGCCTTCACCAGCACTGGCGTGACAACAGCCAATTTCGATTTCAAGATGACAGGCAATTATCAAGGCGGTACCAATTATATTTCGCTTAATGGCGCAGCCCCTTTAAGTGTGGCAGGTTCAAATTATGGCCCGCCCACGCTGTTTGGTATCGGGCGCCGTATGTCTGCGGCGTGGTACTGGAATAGCACCATAGAGAAGATCAAATATTATCCCGTATCCGTGAGCAACGCTCAACTCCAACTTCTCTCCCAATAAAAGAGCCGCCCCCGTCTGGGGGGACGGGGGACGGCGAACTGCGGAGTTTGCAGGAAAAACCCGAACGCTGGGGACGTTCGAATTAAACTCGTTGGGGCCTTATGGCCTGCCCGACACACCCTGATAAATCAGGTTCCTGTTTTACTCCTTCTTCCGGCCGTGCGCCGGTTTGAGGTCTTCAAATTTTAAATTCTGGTGCCGTGTAGTTGGGGTTGTAACCAGCTCGCCAGACTAATTCGAAGACCTCAAGGGGGGATAGGGTTCCTCTTGCTGCACGTGAACAACGGCACGGGCAGAGGCCTCATCGTGGGCCGAAGCACTGCTGACACACACCGCCGCAGCGAAGGTGAACAGCACGATACCCAGCCACAATATGATGAGGTTACGAAACGCCTTGCGCCCTATATTTTCTCCGCATACTGATCTGCTATACATTCTTTGATCTCCCGTACTCTCGTGCCTTAAGTTTCACCTTGTTATTCTCTTATTCCACCATAACTTTAGTATTATGACAATCACTATCGTTTCGATTTTGTCTGGCTCTTTCATCAAAAACATTTCAAATTGCAAGGATTGTGAAATCCGATTCGACCACTCTTATCAATCTTCATCTTGTCTCCGACTCCACCGGCGGCACCCTTCAGGGTTTGGCCGAGGCGGCCCTTGCCCAGTTTGATGATGTGGGTGCCCACCAACGACTCTGGCCGCAAATCCGTTCCGTGCGGCAAATGGAGAAAGTCATTCGCGAAATTGAGCTTCATTCCGGCCCTGTACTTTATACGCTGGTCGATCACGCTTTGATTTTACAACTGGAAGAAGCCTGTGATTCACTCGGTGTGCCCTGTATCGCTATCATGGCTCCTGTCCTTGAGGGACTTGCACGCGCGCTCAAACAAACTCCCAAATGCCGCCCGGGATTGCAGCATAAACTCGATGATCTTTATTTCAAACGCATTGCCGCTATCGACTTTGCCATGAGTTTTGATGATGGACAAAGTTTTGAAGGGATTGAGGAAGCAGACGTTATTCTGGTGGGTGTCTCGCGTACGTCAAAGACCCCCACCTGTGTCTATCTCGCACGACATGGCATCCGTGCAGCCAATATCCCCCTTGTCCCCCATGCCCCGTTTCCACAACATCTTTTGACTTTGCCACGGACACTTTTTGTGGGTCTTACAGGATCACCCGACCGCCTGATTGAGCTGCGTTCCACACGGCTTAAAATCGATTACGCCCAGCACGCCCCTATGACCAACAGTTATGTCGATCCGGAAAAAGTGGAACAAGAAGTATCCGAATCACGACGCTTCTTTCGTGCACAGGGCTGGCCGGTCATTGATGTAACACGCCGCTCGGTAGAAGAAACAGCCGCCGAAATAACTGTTCTTTATCAAGAATTTATCGACCGCCTTGAGGAAAATCCGCATGATTAAAGCCGCCGTGATCGGCCACCCTATTGCGCACAGCAAATCGCCGCTTATCCACGGGTACTGGATCAGTCACTATGCGTTGGAGGGATCTTATGCCGCCATCGACATTGCCCCCGAAGAACTGGAAAAGCGCATCGCGCAGATGGTCAAAGACGGTTATACCGGATTCAATGTGACCCTTCCGCACAAACAGGCGGTGATGAAATTATGCGCATCCTTAAGCGATGAAGCAAGGGCTATAGGTGCCGTCAACACGGTGGTGGTTGATCCGACAGGACGCCTGCACGGGTATAATACCGATGGGTATGGCTTTACGCAAAACCTCCTTGCACATGTCCCTAGTTTTGACTGGAACCACGTGCCGTGTGTCGTTCTGGGCGCGGGGGGGGCCGCACGGGCAATTCTCCACGCCCTTAAAACCAAAAACGTTCCCCACATCGTTATTCTTAACCGCACCTTCGCGACCGCGCAAAAACTTGGCGATGAGTTTGGTGCACAAGTTCTTCCGTGGGAAAAGCGTCACGATATTCTTGCCGAGTGCACCTTGCTGGTTAATACCACGGCGCTTGGCATGACAGGAAAAGACCCGCTTGATATATGTCTTGATGAGCTGCCACCCCATGCCGTGGTTTATGATATTGTTTATAATCCCTTGATGACGGGGCTTTTGCAGGCGGCGCAGCAACGCGGCAACACAGTTGTAACCGGAATCGGCATGCTCCTTCATCAGGCACGGCCCGCTTTCCGCCACTGGTTCGGTATCATGCCCGATGTAACACCAGAGCTTGAAAAACTCGTCCTTTAAATTTGCTGCGCTGACTTAATATCGCGCAGACGTGTGAGCGTTTCCATGTCTTTACGGAAACGGGCGCGTCGTTTTTCAAGGTCGGGAGCTTCACCATAGGTATCGCCCATATAGAGATCATATTTGATGTCTTCCTCGACAAAAGAGGCCGCATATACGTCTTCGGCCGTGATCGCGCCCATAAAATGCGCGAGGGAGAGTAACACAGATCCCGATTCCGTTGTGGTCAGATACAGCTCGGCAAAATCCAGATCATCGGCTTTGCGAATAATATCTGCTACGCGTTCATGCGCCGAGGCGGGTTGTTTGAGGCCCATCAAGTCTGTTGTTGTCTTGAGCTTTACCCCGAAAGATGAATCAAACCACTCCAGCACCGGATCCCAGCGCTCCTGCTGCAATGCCCCCGTTTCGGGCGGGTCGGCGGTGCGGTAGAAAATCAGGTCGGTATCGAGGTAACCCAAAATTTCCTGTTCCAACCGCTCCCTGTTCGGGGTTACACGGTCGATCACCGTCATCATGAGTTGACTGAGCGGCATTGATTCCGGCAGTACTTCGTCTTCCTGCATTCGCCATTCTGCCGCCATCGTATCGGCCAGTTTATGGCAGGGACTTGTGAGGCGTTGCCGCTCGGGTGTGTTTACTGGTTTACCATCCAGATGAATTTCATATCCGGTATCGGTGGAGGCAACCGTGACCTGCGTATAGAAACGTTTCATGGCCTTTACCTTATACCTTTTGACTGATCCGATCAGGTTCCATCCACCAGTTTTGCGCAAAAGGCACGGAAGGAAGATGGTGTGGTTACATCCTTTGCCACTCCATACATTTTTGCGAATATATCCTGAACTTTAAATGTGGTAGGCGTGCCAGCGGGGCAGGATTCATCGCCATAACGGAAAGTAACAGCCGTCATCATCGCCCCACTCCCGCCGAAAGGTTCGAGACTTCCATCCGCGACAAGTTTCCCGAGTTCAATGTGCGCTTCGTTGACATCATCCAGTGCAAAACTGCGGCGTCCCTCGGCAAAAACCTTGAGTTTGACGCGGCCCTTGAACGGCAAATCATCAAGCGCTCCTTCACCTTCCAGATAGGCAAGGCTCCCTTTATCGGGGTTACTGATCGTCATTTTATCCAGAGTTATTTTATCGATACCGTCAATTATGTTTTCCGCTTCCAATTGGATGAGATTAAATTTTTCAATATGGCGTCGCGCGAGGGCCAAGTCTTCAAATCCGAAAGCAATTTCGAATTTCTTGATATGAGCCGACCCTCCGCTCTTGATGGGATCAACACTCATACCCTCCACATCAATGATAAACTGTGGTGCAACATTAAAGTTCACCAGTTTTTCGAATTTGACCCGCCCTTGCAACGCGTCGGAAAATGCTTGCTCAAGCGCTTCCTGATGCACCGATGAAGTTCCCGAGATCATATTGACCATGGCGACAGCTCCCAAAATCAGAACGGTTACGATGACCAAAATTGCCAAAATCCACTTTTTCATGAGAGGTCCTTCTTCTTCGAATCTTTCTGAGCTGGCCGGGGCTGGCCGACAGGGCTTTTTTTCCCCGCCACTATATCAGCAAACGGGTCTTTGTCATAGGCAGGATTAAACCCGAGTTTTGTAAATGTTTTCATCATATCAGCAGGGAGGGGTGCCATCACATCCATCAAAGCCCCTGTGGCGGGATGTCTGAAAATAATCCGTGCGGCGTGGAGGTGGAGCCTCCCGTCCAGCCCTAGATCATCAATCAACTGCGTCATGCCACCGTATTTTTCATCCCCGATAATCGGACAGCCGAGTACGTCCGCGGCATGGACACGGATCTGGTGCATCCGGCCTGTGCGTGGCCAGAAAGCAACCAGCGCTGCATCGGCCTTTTGGCTGCGTTCGATTACGTGGAAAAGTGTTGCAGACTCTTTGCCATTTACCGGATCGACAATCATCGCTTCCTTGCGGGGGCCTTCCCCCTTAACCAGGGCTCCTTCAAGAAGGCCGCCGTCTTTTGGAGGGGCTGGCGCGACGACAGCCAGATAGATTTTCTTAATGTCGCGTCCGGCGAACAAGTCACCCAAGTCCCGTGTCATTTTGAGTGAGCGGCCGCACGCTAGAACGCCCGAGGTGTCACGGTCAAGGCGGTGAATGAGGCGCGGCTGTACTCCTTTGAGATTGCGCAGCGTAGCCAGCATCCCGTCAATATGGCGAGTGATATTGGGGCCACCCTGCACTGAAAGCCCATAAGGCTTATTGAGAAGGAGAATATGTCCGTCATCATAAAGGGTAATGGACTGCAAAAATGATTTATCGTTATCTTTGGGCGTGAAGGTAATTTTACCTGTTTTCTCTTCCGCTGGAGGCAGACGCACACTCTGGCCCATTTCAAGGCGCGTGTCGGTCTTGGCGCGTTTGCCATCGATACGCACCTGACCAGTACGCACCATTTTTTGAAGTAGCGCATAGGGGGTTTTAGGGAGTTTCTTTTTTAGCCAGCGGTCAAGACGCTGACCATCATCGTCTTCCGCAACAGTAAAATGCTGGATTTCGTTGCTCATCCTGCGATTCCCCGCATCAGAGCCATACCGATAAAGACCGCCACCAGCGATAGAATAACTGTCCCGCCCATATAGATTGCGGCCTGCATATAATCCCCACGTTCAAGAAGCAAGAACGAGTCAAGGGAATAAGCCGAAAAAGTCGTATAACCACCCAGAATTCCTACCACGGCAAAGAGGCGCAGCTCTTGCGTCCACTGCGTCACATGCGCAAGGAGTCCGGCTACTATGCCAATCAGGATCGAGCCAGTGATATTGATGGCCATCGTTCCATAAGGGAAGTCCGGCCCAAGCCAGCGCAGCGCCAGCAGATTGGTACCATGGCGCAGCATCGCGCCTAGCGCGCCGCCCAGTCCCACCAGCAGAAAATGCAGCATCATGTTATGTCTCCTCGTGCGCTATATCATGCTGGATCAGACCGATCACCTCAAGGCATTTCGCGTGGAAAGCGGCAAGGTCACAGCTATCGTTTTTAAGGGTATAATAATGCGGCGTCAAAGCGCGGTAATGATCCTTCAATTTTGCCAGTTTTTCTGCCCGCTCTGCAAGATAAGCTAAGGGGGTATGACGCCCTTCGGTGACCGCGCGGGCATCCACGCGCGCGCGGGAGTGCGTTACATCCGTTTCAATTTCAACCAGAATTATCCGGTAACCTTGCTGCGCGGCTTTTTTTAGAATTTCTATATGATGCTCTGCCGAGCCTCCATTATCAAAGAGGATGGGGGAACGCTGCACCATCATCGCGTCAAGTTTGCGGTAACCCAGTTCACGTGCGGGTAGTTCGAACCGGTCAAACGCTACGACCTTATCCGTCATGGCCTGATATTCTGGCATGGCCTGCATCACTTGATCGAACCCCAGCAGGACAGGACACGGGTTACCTTGCCACTTCTCCCGTAACACTTCCAGAAAGGTTGTTTTTCCTGAGCCGGGAATACCCAACATATGTAGAAACACAGGCACGGCAGCAGACATCATCAACTTCCCTTGCCCGCACGCAGCCGCGACCAGTAACCAAGACGTTTGACAATTTCCCGCTCAAAGCCGCGCTCGGGCGGGGCGTAAAAATCCTGACGCTCCATTTCTTCGGGGAAATAATTCTGACCGGAGAACGCTTCGGGCGTGTCATGGTCATACTCATATCCCGCGCCATAACCCTCATTCTTCATAAGCTTTGTGGGGGCATTCAAAATATGTTTGGGGGGCATAAGCGAGCCGTATTTTTTGGCCGCCGCGCGAGCCGTATTATAAGCCACATAATTGGCATTCGATTTGGGGGCAGTGGCCAGGTAAATCAACGCCTCGGAAAGTGCCAACTCTCCCTCGGGCGAGCCAAGCCTCTCGTATGTATTCCAAGCAGCAAGAGTGATCGGCAAAGCTTGCGGGTCGGCAAGACCTATATCTTCGACCGCCATACGAACCATGCGCCGCGCAATATAAAGCGGGTCTTCGCCACCATCCAGCATTCGCGCAAACCAATAGAGCGCCGCATTTACGTCCGAGCCACGTACCGATTTATGGAGCGCCGAGATGAGGTTATAATGGGCGTCATCTCCCTTATCATATAGGGGAGCGCGTTTTTGCAACGCGGCTATTAGAGCTTCACGCGTTAAGGGCACGCCATCATTTACCTGATTGTAAAGCTGTTCACACAAGGTGAGCAGATAGCGGCCATCGCCATCAGCCATGGCTTTGAGTGTGTCACGCGCTTCTTGCGTTAACGGAAGTTTTTGCTCACGGTAATTTTCTGCACGTTCAAGAAGACGTTCAAGATCATCATCTTGCAGCCGCCGCAGCACCAGAACCTGTACCCGTGAGAGGAGGGCCGCGTTAATTTCAAAAGACGGATTTTCGGTTGTGGCTCCGACAAGTGTGATGGTGCCATCTTCGACAACTGGCAAAAAAGCGTCTTGCTGCGATTTGTTAAAGCGGTGAATTTCATCGACAAAAAGCAGCGTACCGCCGCCATTTTGTTTGCGCAGACGCGCACTTTCAAATACGCGCTTGAGGTCGGCAATCCCTGAAAAGATAGCCGAGATTTGCTCGAAATGGAGGTCGGTATGCTGGGCCAGAATACGGGCCAGCGTGGTTTTACCGCAGCCCGGTGGCCCCCAGAAAATCAGGGAAGTGAGGCGCCGCGCATCCACCATTTTGCGCAAGGGGGCGCCTGCGCCTACAATATGAGTCTGTCCGACCACATCTTCAAGCGTCTTCGGGCGCAATATATCCGCGAGGGGTCTTTGCTGTGACTCTGGCGAAGGGGCCGTATTTTGTGAAAAAAACAGATCAGTCATGGAGGTATTCCTAGCGCGCGGCGACCTATTTTACGATAGTTTTTTCGTGACTCTGGAATGTTGGGCCTTACGCAGCAAAATATAAAGGGCCCCCTCGCCCCCATCTTTGGGTTGCGCTTGCACAAAATCCAGAATTTTACCTGCCAAAAGCGGTGCCTCAAGCCAGTGTCCGATAGCCCCACGGATGATCCCGCGCCCCTTTCCGGTAATGACAAGCAAGGAGCGGTTACCGTTTTGGTGGGCACTTAAAATAAAATCCACAAGCCTTTTGTGCGCCGCCAGCTGGGTCAGTCCATGCAGGTCAATGCGAGCGTCAAAGGGCTCCTCGCCATTTTGCCACCGTTGGCGTTGCGCACGGCCCATTTGCCGTGAAGATTTTTCATATTTATTATCAAGTGGGATTTCGCCTTTGAGTCCTCCCTGCCAACCTACATTTCCCTGCACAAACTCTTCTCTTCGCGCCGGAGTCCGATGGTTTTCTGTGATATTTTGCCTCACACCCCGCAGAGGAAAAGACGCTGTCTTTTCTGTTATTTTTTGAGGATCAAGAAGAGTGACGTCTTGCGTTGCCACCATCCACATTCTTTTTTCCTCCTCACGGAGGGTACGGCGCATTTTGTTTTTTTGATTAGTCTCTTTTTCTGGCATAATAGTTTGATTATAAGAATTTTTTGGAATATCGCCACTACAGGTTAATAACAATATGCAAAATAAAATTTCTTCTTCTATGGTGTTGGCCTTTTTTTTCCTGAGTTTTTGCGGGTTCTGCGCCGAAGCAGGGGCACAAACAAGTGATACTAGTATTCCAACAGGCAAAAATGAACATCTCGGGGCGCTTCCCTCAAGCTCTGAAGACATCGGCATGGCCTTTTACTATCTCGGCGGAGAAACCCCTGATTTTGACAATCTCGCCCGTCATAGCAAAAATTTTGATAGTCTTGATGAGACAGCCCGAAAGGATTTCCTAAACCGTGAGCCTTTACGGATGGAACAAAAATTTACAGCCCTTAGCCCTAAAACAACGCCACTGGTGTTCCGTTTTCCGGTTCCGGTAAAATTTGTACGCAGCAGCGATGGCACATCAACCCTTTCGCTTATTCTGCGACAAGGTTCCACCGATCCTTTCTATTTTCCGATCTTTTACAACCAAATGCCAATTGCCGTTCTGGTTCAAGACATCGAAACTTTTGAGAAAATCCACCTTGACCCCAAAGAAACGGCTATTGCCACGGGCAAGATTGACATGCAGCGTACCCAAACCGTCTTTCTGGAGGTCTATGCTATCGCTGCTGACCTGAAGCGAAGTGTTGTTTTGGACGAGATGAAGCAATACCCACTCCTGACGCAGATCAGTTACATTTCTCTTCTTAACCCTTCGGCTGAAGAAATCTGGTCATGGGAGTCCCCCCTTTTTAAAGACAAGGGCGCAAATCCTATTCAAACCCTCCACGACCTGAATTCCATCAAATGAGGTCTCATGTTCTCGAAGCTTGACCCGATCTTTCAGACAATCGTCCGCAAAATCGAACAAACCGACCCCCGTATGGATATTAAGCGTGAAGGTCATGGTAACGAGGGTGACAAAGGCAAAGATGAGTCTGAAACGACGCCCTCCGCCCTTTTATGGGAAGACCATACTGATGTCTCGATTGTCGCTTTGATTGCGTTTATTGAAAACCTTGTCCAAAGCGCAGTGACCGTGCCGCCTTCTTCCTCTCCCCCTTCTCCTTCTGCCGAATTTCCTATTTCTCGTACTGAAATAACAACTCCCTCTGCATCAGTGCAACATGCGCGGGCTATTAGCGCCTACCGCCACGCGGGACACGCCCCCTCCGAAGCCCATTTTCAAGCGTCAGCCCCCCCTTCGATGGAAGCCCCCGAGTTATCCACCGATTTTAGCGATGACGATGTAGCCCAGCTCCGTTCCTGCCTCAGTGACCTTATTCTCCTACAAAATAAGGGGGTAAAATCTATTTCCCTACGCCGCTCCACCACGTTTCTGGCCAGCATCTCCGAAAGTATTGCCAGCACACTTGCAGGTATGTAAAATAAGGTAGTGTTCTATTAACACTTCTCTTTCATACTCGTCTCAAGAGATTCGTAGACTTTCGTCTGCCGCTTCTTACGGCGTTCCCCGCGCCCGCGTTTTTCAGAGTTTTGTCTTATTTTATTGTCCCAGTACCCGTTTCCGCCGAAGGTTTTTAAAGTGCGCCCGACCGATACCTATTCTCCCGCCTCTGGTACTTATCTTGATGGACTCGCTCTTCGTGAGAGGGAGGATGATAACGTTGATTCTTTTGCAGACGGAGATGCCTATTTTCTTGAAGATCTTCTCGACCTCGCGCGTGACCGCTCTGCCTATACACTCGATGGCGTCTCGCCCACAGCTTTCCTTGAAAGTGATGAAGATGCGCTTGTTTGGGGTCTGTCCCTTTTATGCGAATCGCCCCTGATGCGGGCGATGGCCTATGACGCCCGTTTTGAAGATTGGGCTTTGGAAGTTGATGATATTGATAGCGATATGCCGATTACCGACCACCAAATGCGCATTGTGATTATTCCGCGTGGTACACCTTCCCTCAGCGCGCTTAACCGCAACGCTTCGGCCCGCTCCGAATTTTTAATGCAGCTTGCTTGTGCCTTGCGCCTCATCTGGCAAGCCATGAATGGGGCCGTAATGCGTACATCCTTGAGCGCCGATGATCAGATTTTTCTTGCCCGCCTACTCTATTGCGACCTTGATTGCGTGATGACCCGCATGGCGTGGGAACTTAAAGACACGGACCATGCCGCACTATGGCGTCACCTGATTTCAGCCCAAGGGGGCGATCTCGCCCTTTTTGCCTCGAGTCTATGGGAAGAGGACGATGAGGCGGCTAATCTGCCTGCGCATTTTGCCGAGATGTTTCTTTTCTGGATGCATGATAACCAACTCCTTGGACAGATCGATTGCCGCACACTCGACCAAATGGACGAACGTCTTGAAAAATCAGCCGAGAGTGTCTGCGGTTACGACCTACTTGAACCAAGCGATGTGATGGCCGCCTCGCGCCTGCCGGGGGATATATCCTATCTCGCACCCCTTGCACGTACCGTTCTTTACAGCGAAGCGCTGCGCCATATTCCCGACCCTTTGAATGAAGCTCATCTGGCGCAGTTGATGGAAGATGTCGGGATTGAGGCTGGCCTTAATCGCCAATCCCCTTTGGTCTTTCAGGACGAGGACCTCGCCGCCAAAATCTTTCCCAAACGTTTGCTGGATACGCAGGTCTAGTTTATCAGGCTGCCTGATCAGTGATCGGGCCGTGCGCGCGGCCATGGATAAATTGTTCGACGTAAGGGTTCCCCGATTTATCAAGGTCAGTGACCGCACCCGCCCAGATAATTTTGCCCTGATGGATCATGGCCACATGATCGGCGATCTTGCGGGCTGAGGCCATATCGTGGGTGATCGTCAGAGCCGTAGCCCCCAAATCCTTGACACAGTTTACAATCAGTTCATTGATAACATCAGCCATGATCGGATCAAGACCGGTGGTGGGTTCGTCAAAGAAAATGATTTCAGGGCCAGTGGCAATCGCCCGCGCCAGCGACACCCGTTTTTGCATCCCGCCCGAAAGCTCTGCCGGATAAAGGTTAGCAACATTTTCACCGAGGCCAACAGCTTTGAGTTTTTCAATCGCAATCGCACGCGCTTCATCTTTGGCGCGGCGTTTGCCGTGGATAAGACCAAAGGCCACATTCTGCCAGATGGGGAGCGAATCAAACAGCGCGCCGCCCTGAAAGAGCATCCCGAATTTTTTCATCAGGTGGTCACGCTCGCTTCCGCCCAGTTTGGATGTTTCCATCCCGTCGATCAGGATAGAGCCGGAATCAGGTTTGAGCAAACCCAGAATGCATTTTAACGTAACAGACTTACCTGTTCCTGAGCCCCCGATAATAACAAGGGATTTGCCGCGCTCAACGGAAAGGCTAACACCATCGAGGACTTTTTTCTCACCGAATGCTTTTTTTACATTCCGAAGTTCGATTTTATTCTGCACACTCATGAAAAAAACACCTGTGTCAGCAGGTAATTGAAAATCAGAATCAGGATCGAAGCCGTCACAACAGCGTTGGTTGTCGCCATACCCACGCCTTGCGCACCCCGCCCCGAGTTATAGCCATGATAGCACCCCATCAACGCTACAATAAAACCGAAAGCTGCAGCTTTAATGAGACCCGAGGCCACATCGATATTTTCAAGAACATCCCATGTCTGATGCAGGTAATTCCCTGAACTGAACCCCAGCACATGAGTACTCACGATATAGCCCCCATAAACACCAATAATATCACCGACAAAAACCAGAATGGGCAACATCAAAGTTCCTGCCAGCATCCGCGGAGCAATCAAATATTTGAGTGGATTCACAGACAAGGTCGTCAACGCGTCAATCTGTTCGGTCACACGCATCGTGCCAATCTCAGCTGCAATCGAAGCTCCGACCCGTCCAGCGACCATCAGGCCTGCCAATACGGGCGAGAGTTCACGGGTGATTGAAAGCACCACGACGGAGGCAATGGCGCTTTCCGCATTAAAACGCGAGAATCCTGTATAACTTTGGAGCGCAAGCACCATTCCGGTAAAAAGGGCCGTCATACCCACCACAGGAAGGGAGTAAAACCCAATATCCAAAAACTGGCGCAACACATGGCGAAAGAAATAAGGAGGGGTCAGAACATGAAAAACAGCCTCAAGAGCAAAAAGCGTCAAGCGGCCAATCGCCCCCATAATCTGGAGGATACTTCCCCCGACTCCCTGACACACATCGCCCAAAAGGGGCATAAAAGATGACATAATTACAGATGACGCAAACTTCATGGTTCTTCGGTTTTACATGGAAAATCGGCATACTCCAAGAGTGTTTTTACGGGTGATTTTCTCTTTTGCGAAAAAAGGACCTGTGTCATAAGCTGGGGGGGCCCTCTTTAAAAGGATAAAATATGATCCGCCTTGAAACCCCTCACCCCGATATATGGCATATACGCCGCGACCTGCATCTCGACCCACGGGGCTTGCTTAGCGAAATTTGGCGACAGGAATGGGCGCCGGATGTAACTTTTATTCAGGATAATATTGCCACATCGCGGGAACGCGTGCTGCGCGGCCTTCACTTCCAACATCCCCAGCCGCAGGGCAAATTCATAAATGTACTTGAGGGCCAAATCTTCGATGTCGCCGTAGATTTGCGCAAGGACTCGCCGCGTTTTGGGTCATGGACGGGGCTGACCCTTAATGCAGAATCAGGAGATTCCCTGTGGGTGCCAGAAGGATTTGCCCATGGCTTCCTGACACTTACCCCACACAGCACCGTTCATTATAAAATGACGACGCCTTATCTGCCTTTGCAGCAAATGGCCATACGCTGGGACGACCCCGATCTTGCCATCACATGGCCACTGGATATGCCACCCATTCTCTCGGCCAAGGATGAGACGGCGCCTTTCCTTAAAGATACAGATCTTCCATGACAAGCCTTCTGGTTCTGGGAAAAAACGGACAACTCGGGCGGGCGCTAAAGCGCACAAGCGCGGTTGTCTATGATGCGTGGGGGCGGGAGACGTGCGATTTCACCGACAGCGAACATCTTCTCACTCTTCTTGATACGGCACGCCCCCGTGTTCTCATTAACGCGGCAGCCTATACCAATGTGGATGGAGCAGAGGGCGACGCCGCCACCGCGTTTCGTGTCAATGCCGAACTGCCGCGCGTCCTCGCCCATTGGACAGGAAAACACAAGGCTCATCTCGTGCATATTTCAACTGACTATGTCTTTGATGGCACTAAGGGGACACCCTATAGCGAAGATGACGATCCTGCACCGCTTAATATTTATGGCGAGAGCAAACTCGCCGGTGAAGATTATGTGGCAGCTTCCGGTGCCTCTTACACCATCCTCAGAACGTCTTGTCTTTATGATGAAGACGGGGTTAATTTTCGCAACAAGATTTTGGAGCAGGCGCGGCGGGGGACAGAAATTTCTATTCCAGTCGTCACCGACATTATCGGTAGCCCCACGCGGGCCGATGATTTCGCGCGCGCGCTTTGGGCCCTCACATCGTCTTATACTATCGCACGCGGGCTTTTTCATCTGGCGGGAGCTAAAGCACTTTCGCGGTTTGAGTGGGCGGGAGAAATTCTTGCGGAAGAAGAGGGCACGTCCACACTTGCACCCATTTCTTACCATCACGCAGAAGGCACTGCCCTGCGCCCGCGTAACACCAGCTTGTCCAGCCGTTTAATCGCCGAAAAATGCGGGATATGCCTTACAGAATAAAGTGAGAGAGGTCACGGTTGCCCGCCAGTTCAGCTACTTTCGCGCGAACATCTTCGGCGGTCATGTGGATTTTGGTACCCGACTTATCGGTAGCCTCAAAACTGAGTTCCTCGAGCAGCTTTTCCATGACGGTATGAAGCCGGCGCGCGCCGATATTCTCAACCGTCTCATTGACTTCAAAGGCAATGCGGGCAATCTCGCCAATCGCGTCATCGTCAAATTCGAGACTTACGCCTTCGGTACCAATCAGGGCTTTGTACTGGCGCAAGAGCGAAACTTCGGTGTCCGTCAATATTTTGCGGAAGTCCTCCTGCGTAAGGGGTTTAAGCTCCACACGGATCGGGAGACGCCCCTGAAGCTCCGCCAAAAGATCAGAGGGCTTAGCGTAATGGAAGGCACCCGAGGTGATAAAGAGAATGTGGTCGGTTTTTACCGCACCATGTTTGGTGGAAACCGTTGTCCCTTCAATCATGGGCAGCAGGTCGCGTTGTACACCTTCTCGGCTGACATCACCGCCGCGCATATCCTGACGTGAAGCGATCTTGTCGATCTCATCCAAAAAGACAATTCCGTTCTGCTGCACCAGCTCGCGCGCGGTTTCGAGGAGCTTTTCTTCATCAAGGAGTTTATCGGCTTCTTCGGCGCTGCATGCGGCGAGGGCCGCTTTGACCGTCATTTTGCGGCGTTTCATCCGCTCGCCCATCGCTTTACCGAACATGTCGCCAATGCTGACCATGCTCATTGAGGCACCCGGCATCCCAGGAATGTCAAAGCTCGGCATGCCTGTATTGGTATCGAGCATGTCAATTTCGACTTCGCGATCGTCCAAAACATTTTCGCGCAATTGTTTGCGAAAAATCTGACGTGTGCTTTCCGATGAATCCTGACCGACCAGTGCATCAAGTACGCGCTCTTCCGCGGCTTGCTCCGCCGCAACCATCACACTTTTGCGCATCATCTCGCGGGTCATGCGGAGGCCAACTTCCATCAGATCACGAATGATGGATTCTACATCCTTGCCGACATAACCGACTTCAGTAAATTTTGTAGCCTCTACCTTTAAAAACGGTGCCTGTGCAAGTTTCGCAAGACGGCGGGCAATTTCGGTTTTTCCCACACCAGTGGGGCCGATCATCAAAATATTCTTGGGGTAAATTTCGTCTTGCAAACTTTCGGGGAGTTGCTGGCGGCGCCAGCGGTTCCTTAGGGCCACGGCCACGGCGCGCTTAGCCTCAACCTGACCGATGATGTGGCGATCAAGTTCCGAGACAATCTCGCGTGGACTGAAGGATGGAATATCGAGGAGGCGCGCGGTTGCTTTTTCCTGATGGATGACAGGTGGAACGGAAGGCATGATTTTTATATCTTCTCGATGATAATATTCTGGTTGGAATAAATGCAGATTTCGCCAGCAATCTTCATCGCTTCGCGCGCAATGTCTTCAGCGGGCATTTGGGTGTTGCGCATCAGCGCCCGCGCAGCCGAAAGCGCAAAATTGCCGCCCGAGCCAATGCCGATAAGGCCATCTTCCGGCTCCACTACATCCCCTGTTCCCGAGAGAATGAGCGCGGTTGATTTATCGCATACCGCCATCATGGCCTCAAGACGCCGCAGATATTTATCTGTCCGCCAGTCTTTGGCAAGCTCGACACAGGCGCGCAGCAATTGGCCGGGGTGCGCTTCAAGTTTTGTCTCAAGGCGTTCAAACAAGGTAAAGGCATCGGCTGTGGCACCCGCAAATCCGGCAATCACCGCGCCCCCCTTACCGAGGCGGCGGACTTTACGCGCATTTGATTTGAGGATGGTGGAGCCGAGCGTGACCTGCCCATCGCCTGCAACGACAATGTCGTCACCGCGGCGGAGGGCCAGAATGGTTGTACTATGCCAATTGGTTTTGTCGTGTGGATTATAATTCTGCATGATAGGGAAGGATATGGGACTTTTTAGGCGCGTCGTCAAGAGCCGCCCGTAATCAGGCACGGCCCCCACTGCCCATGATACGGTCAGGGTTTACTCCCATACGGGTGTACGCCCTGTTCCAGCGTTCATGGGAAGGGGTGTTAAACATGATTTCGTAATCGGCATTCGTCACCAGCCACGCATTATCCTGCAACTCGCGTTCGAGTTGGCCTGCGCCCCACCCTGCATAGCCCAGCGCAAAAATAACCTCACGCGGACTTTTACCTTCAGCGATGTCCCTGAGCGCCTGCATAGAGCCACTTAAGGAGAAATGTTCGTTTATTCCTGTGGTGTCTTCCCAGACACGATCGGGAGTGTGCAGTAAAAAGCCGCGGCCTGCCTCGACTGGCCCGCCGCTTACAACTTCCAGAATTTCAATATTAGGATGGAACTCTTCCAAGCCCGTCTGTTTGAGCACCTCGCGCATCGAAACGCCTGAGAGCGGCACATTGACCACCAGTCCCATCGCCCCTTCATCCGAATGCGCACACATGAAAATGACCGCCTTGTAAAAGCGCGGATCGCCCATTTCCGGCAACGCAAGAAGAAGTTTTCCGGTTAGATATTGTGCCTCGGTTCTCAGGTTCATGGGCTGACTTTATCACTGAATTTCTGCGGTTACAAAAGTTGAATGGTCGCGCCCATAATTTTATAAAATTCACAAAATATTTATTGATTATCGATATATTTTATATTATAAACACTTAAATCTCTTAAAAATACAGGATATGAACATGACGAAATATTTTAAACTGACCGCTCTTTTATATGCACTGACCAGCGCCGTTTTCCTTACGGGCTGCGTGATGACCGATGCCGATTACCGTGCAAGCGTGCCCGCTGGAACATCACATCTTGTGGTCAAGAATTCCGGTGCCATTGCTATTTATGAAACAGAATCACCCCAGCGCCCTTTCCACGTTTTAGGCGAAGTCACAGCTTATGGCCGCTCGGTCAATCTTCTTTCCTCTGATCCCACCCGCGAGGATGTGAATGAGGCGCTGCGCACGGAGGCAGCCAAGCAAGGTGGGGACGCTGTGATGAATGTGCATTACACCACAGAGCGTACAGGCCTTGCCAGTCGCGGCAAAATGAGCGCCACCGGAACGGTTATTGCCTATCTTGATCCCGTAGCAACCAAGGAATAGAGACCATCATGATTGACCGCGAACTTTCAAAATGGAGCAGCATTCTTCTTGCTCTGGCTTATCTCACGGCCTTTATGGCTCTAGCAGCGCCGCTGGGTCTGCTCTTTGGCGATTCCCCTCTGGCACTGACAAAAGGCGGGGAAATCTGGTCCACAACGTTGCAGCAAATGCGTTTTGCCGATGCTTCTTTTTGCGTAGCGGTTTTGTTGCTGCCTAACCTTGCGTGGGTGTACTGCGTGGCCCAGATCATAACTCTTGCCAAACGCTTTCGTAGTGGGGCGGTTTTTGCCGCCCATAATAGCCGCTATTTTATCCGCATTGGCGGGGGATTGGCCGCGATGGGAGCCCTCTCCATGGTGGTTCTTCCTGCGATTGCGTCTTTCCTGTTTGCGCGTGGCGCTGCGCCGTGGCTGGCCGATATGCCTCTATGGGGTCTCATTGAGCCGGATCTGTTTATGGCAGGCGCTTTCTTTTATGTACTGGGCAAGATTATGCAGCGCGGCGCGGCCCTTGAAGAACTCGCCGAACTCACTGTGTGAGGGTAAAATCATGGGCATTATTGTTAATCTGGATGTGGTGCTGGCGCAGCGTAAGATGCGGCTAAGTGAACTGGCTGAACGCGTGGATATAAGCCTTGCCAACCTCTCGATCCTCAAGACAGGCAAAGCCAAGGCTATCCGCTTTAGCACGCTTGAGGCCCTATGCAAGGTTCTTGCGTGCCAGCCCGGTGATATTCTCGAATACAGGGCGGATGCGGAATAACCTTTGTTACCTTTGGGTCTTGCCGCTTGACTTTCTAAAATATGTCCATATATTTGGACATATGGACATACAAGAAGCCCTCATCGCCTTTGACGCCTTGTCACAAGAAACCCGCCTTCTGGTTTTCAGGTTGCTGGTTAAATACGGCCCTGAGGGCGCGCCTGCCGGAACAATCAGCACAAATTTGGGACTTCCCCACAATACCCTTTCTTTCCATTTAAATCATATGAGCCATGCGGGCCTTGTTACCTCCCGCCGTGCGGGACGCTCGATCATTTACGCGGCCAATTTCGATTTTGTGCGCGATCTTATCCGCTTTATGGTCGAGAATTGCTGCGCCGTTGATTTTGCCAGTGTTCGCACTGATAAAAAGAGCGGCCTTGATATTATCAAGCTATCCAAATGCTGTACCCCCACCCCTTTAAAGGAGAAAAAATCATGATGCTTTCGGAAGTCAGAAGAAATCTCGTCGGCCTCGATGCTTTGCGTTTCAAGCTCCCTGACGGGTCATATGTTCCTGTTCATTTTCATGTGACGGAAGTTGGTCGTATTACCAAGTATTTTATTGATTGCGGCGGCGTTGAAAGAACCGAGGTAGTTGCGAATTTTCAACTCTGGGAAGCGAAAGACTATGACCATAGGCTGGCTCCGCAAAAGTTTCTGCATATTTTAGACATTTCAAAGAAAATACTAGGGAATGATGATTTGCCTGTTGAAGTGGAGTATCAGCAATCCACGATCGGAAAATTCGGTCTTGAATTTAACGGCAAAGACTTTGTTCTAACTGCAAAGCAAACCGCCTGTCTGGCGCAGGATGCGTGCGGCATACCACATGAAAAGATGCCAGCTAAAACAGGATGTTGCGGCGGCCCTGCCCTTCATAACCAACAAGCATGTTGTGCACAAGATGAAGAAGAAAAATCCAAAGGTGTTTCTGGATGCGGTTGTTCGACAGCGACAAGTGAGTGCTGCTAATGACTCAACGCGTGTTGGTTCTATGTACTGGTAACTCATGCCGCTTAATTATGGCCGAGGCGTTATTCAATCATTTGGGGCAGCAGGAATACGTCGCCGTGAGCGCAGGAAGTCATCCCACGGGATATGTGCATCCCTTGTCTTTGGCTACATTGAAACGGCATGGCATTGAGTCTGAAAATCTGCATAGTAAATCATGGGACGTTTTCGCGGGGCAGAAATTTGACCTTGTCATCACGGTCTGCGATGCCGCAGCGGCAGAAAGTTGTCCGGTATTTCTGGGCGCAGCGCAGAAACTGCACTGGGGTATCCCTGACCCCGCAAAAACAAAAGGGTCAGAGAGCGACATTCAGGCCACCTTTGACGATGCCTTTATGATGTTGAAATCACGTATAGCGGATTACTTAAACCATGCTTGAAATTTTCACTCATCTGGCCAACTGGTTTACCTATCATGTACTGGCGATCGATAAGGGTACAAGACTTGCCGATGCCGTACATTTCTTTGTGGAGGACACGAGTAAGATATTCTTTTTGCTTGCGCTGATGATATATATTCTCGGTTTCGCCCGTTCTTACGTCTCTCCCGAAAAAGCGCGGTCTTGGCTGACAGGGAAAACGCGTATGACAGGATATATTCTGGCCGCAATGCTGGGCGCCATTACGCCATTCTGCTCATGCTCCTCCGTGCCTCTTTTTATTGCATTTTTGTCTGCAGGAATTCCGCTTGGTGTTACTATGGCGTTCCTTATCACGTCTCCATTGGTCAACGAAATTATCGTTGTACTGATGGGTAATGCTCTGGGCATGAAATTCATGTTAGCTTATGTTGGAACAGGAATTGGCCTTGGTATCATCGGCGGTCTTGTGATTGACTGGCTGAAGCTTGACAAGTGGGTCGAGCCCTATGTTTGGGATATTAAAATGCCGGAATTCTCTACAGCAGAAGAAGCTGGATGGAAACGCCGTGAAAGATACGCACGCAGGGAAGTCATTGATATTATAAAGCGCATCTGGCCCTATATCCTGATCGGGGTTGGCCTTGGGGCAGGGCTTCACGGCTTTGTTCCCAGAGAATGGTTTCTGGAACACGCAGGCGCCGACAACCCCTTTGCCGTCCCCCTTGCTGCTCTGGTGGGCATTCCCTTGTACGCCAACGCTGCGAGCATCATTCCGATAGCTGAAGTTTTAATGAACAAAGGCGTCCCCGTCGGAACTATTCTCACGTTTATCATGAGTATTGTGGCAATTTCCCTTCCAGAAATGATTATTCTTCGCAAAGTTCTCAAACCGCAACTTCTTCTTTTCTTTGCCGGCTTTCTGTTTGTGGCCTTCGTCGTGGTCGGGTATTTGTTTAATTTTATTTTTGGAGGTCTGTAATGGAGATCACTGTTTTGGGGAGAGGCTGCCCACGCTGCGAGTCAACTGTCCAGCGTATCAAGCGTGAAGCGGCAGAACTCGGGGTTTCCGTCACCGTTACAAAAATTACCGATGAGGTGGAAATTATCAAGAATGGTGTCATGACCACACCCGCGGTCAAGATTGCCGGTAAGATCGTTCATGCGGGCGGCATCCCTTCTATCGAAGCTGTACGGTCGTGGATCAAATAGCCACAACTTATCAGTTATCAGGGAAATATTTTGAGTGGTGGACCCAATCGGGATCGAACCGACGACCTCTTGCATGCCATGCAAGCGCTCTCCCAGCTGAGCTATGGGCCCTTTAAAAAGGATGGGGCTATGAATAATCGGTTCACGGCTCCTAATCAAGTGTTTTTTGTCAAAAAAGCGATGGTGGACAACCTGCCCTCCAAAAACCCTAGATCCCGCTCGTGCCAGCGCCGTTCTGGCACGGCAACGGGATGACGATTGGGGTTATTTGCTCCTATTTCTTCAATGCATCGCGGATTTCACGCAGCAAGATAATATCTTCGGGCGGGGCGCTAGTAGCCGCGGGCATTTCTTCCTGTTTCTTTTTGAGCTTGTTGGTGCCCTTCACGACCCAGAACACGAACCATGACACCGCCATAAAGTTGATGGTGGCGTTAATGAGCATCCCGTAGCTGATCACCGGAACACCCGCTTCTTTCGCGGCTTTGAGCGTTTCGTAATGCGTGTCCCCGCCGAGCTGGATAAAGTAGTTCGAGAAATCAATGCCGGCCATTGCAAAGCCGATAATCGGCATGATGATGTCACTGACTGCCGAGTTGACAATCGCGGTAAAAGCCGCGCCCATCACAATCCCGACCGCCATGTCGATCACGTTACCGCGCGCAATAAAATTCTTGAATTCGTTCAGCATAATTTCCCCCTCATTTTGTGGTTGAACGAGGGTTATTGTGCATAAAAAAAACGCCGGATCAAGTGGTTACACTCGTCCGGCGTCTTCTATGAAAATATTTACCTACTGGCGGTTACCCAGCAAATGCAGCACATACTGGAACATGGCGATAAAGTCGATATAAAGCTGCAAGGCCCCCATCCACGCAAAACGGCTGGCAATCTCGGCGGGGGTATTGGCTGAATACATCTCTTTCAGGCGCTGGGTGTCCCACGCGGTCATCCCAGCAAAAACTAAAATACCTGCCCCTGCGATCACGTTGCCCATTAGAGTGGAGCCAACAAAGATATTAATCAGGCCGAGGATCAAAACTCCCCACATCCCCATAACGAGGAAACTGCCTATACCATCCAAATTCTTTTTGGTGGTGTACCCCACAAGGCTTAGCCCTGCGAACATACCGGTTGCGATAAAGAACGCCTTGGCAATGCTTTCTCCCGTATAGGCCATAAAAATGGTCGAGAAACTGATCCCATAGAGAATAGCGAGGGCAAAGAACGATACCCGTAAGGCATTCGCCGACATACGGGCCGGATTAAAGCCGAACATAACAATGACCAACGGGGCGAAAATAACCAGCCAGCGCTGCGGCCCGCCCAGAAACAGTTCAAGCAATTCCTGCGAGTTGCCAACAAAGTAGGCAACCACGCCTGTTACCAGCACGCCTAGCGACATGCGGGTATAAATACGGTTCATATGCCCGCGCAGACCTTCGTCCACTGAACGCGAGTAGGACTGCGACGGTGCGCGGGGAAATTGATATTGATCGGTCATGTGATATCCTCCAAAACAACGTCTTATATAACAGTATATATTATAGATGACAAGCACGTCTATTATAAACCGGTTTCAGTTATGATATGGCGGTTTTTTTGCCCATGTCCAGACCCCTTTGAAAATGGGGGGGCCTATGGCATGATGGCGTCATGGATTATGATTTTCTGCAATGGATGGAACTTTTAAGTTACGTGGCGACGGTGGTGGGTATTCCACTGGCACTGGGCGTGTTCATGCATCAAGAACGCAAAGAGCGGCAAAACGAGCAAGAAGAAATTTACGACAAGCTGATGGGGCATTATACCGAAATTCAGGAAAAGCTTTTCGAATACCCCGAACTGGATGTCCATGACATGCCGCTTGCCAACCCTGAAGATGCACGGCGCCAGTATATCCTTTACCAGATGGTTGTCTCGCTGTTTGAGCGAAGCTACATTTTGCTGGCGAGTGAGGCCGACCCTTCCTATCAGCGCATGTGGAATTCGTGGGTCGATTACATCCGTGAATGGTTACGCCACCCCAATTTCTGTTCTGCCCTGCCCCGTTTGATGGAAGGTGAAGATAAAGAATTCGTCGCTTATATGTCCAAACTTTCTGGACTACTTCTCAAACCCTAAGGATATTCCGTGGATCCTTCTGCCCTAAACTGGGTCGCCTTCGGCTTTGCCGCTGCGCTGGCCAGTACCGCCGTTCCGCTTGTTCAGGAACATCATAAAGCCGATGGTTTCGGGATTGCCGTCTGGGCCAAGGTGACGGTTGTTGCCTTAAGCCTTCCTTTTGTCCTGATGAGTGGCGTACCGGATAATTTCGCATTCTATGTAGCCATTATTATTTCCAGTTTGCTGTGGTGCGTAAGTGATGTGGTTTATTTCCGCGCGGTTCCCGAGGCGGGGGCGGGCGTTATCTCGCGTCTTCTCCCCATTTCAGTGATCTTTGCCTTCCCGCTGTGGTTTGTATTTGATCCAGATCTTCTTACCGATTACCTGACCCGTCCATGGCAACTGGGGATGCTCTGCGCTATTTTGGGCCTTGCCACTTTTTTTGCTATGCAGATGAAAAAATGCCCCGTGAGTCTTAAAGCCCTGCGGCTCATCTGGTTTGTGATTTTTGCCGCAATGGTCGGGCCGCTTATAGACAAACTGACACTGGGC
The DNA here is from genome assembly GCA_041674725.1 of Pseudobdellovibrionaceae bacterium. Taxonomy (GTDB): domain Bacteria; phylum Pseudomonadota; class Alphaproteobacteria; order Micavibrionales; family Micavibrionaceae; genus UBA1573. The sequence goes on from JBAYVC010000007.1 coordinate 70,971, forward strand.
TATGCACCTGCCAAGCAAGCCCCCGTTGCCTTTATGTGCATTCAAGGCGCCTTCATGATTCTGTTTTGGGGTATCTTTGCTTTATTGAGAAAACCCGTTACGCCTGCAATTTTTTTTGCACCGGTGACGGTCAAAGCAGGTCTGATGATTGGCGCAGCGGCAGCGCTGGTTATATATTTTAATATGCAGGCATTGGCTTTGTGCGACCATCCTGCTTTGCTGTCGGTTGTTCTCAAAACCGATGCGTTGTGGATTTTGCTGTATTACAAAGCCGCGGGCCGGAAGGATGACAGTAATGTCTGGGCGGGTCTCGGGATTGTAGCCTGTGCCATTTTGTTGGTTCTTGTTAAAAGTTTTGTTGTTTTCTAGATAGTTACTTACATTGATCTGTCCCAGTGGGTGGACTTGCAAATTTATTTGACTATATGAACGCTTTGATTATGTTCGATATTGTGATTTGAGAGGATTTCGACCATGTACCAAAAAATGATCGTCTTTGTTCTGCTTGGCCTTGCGACTTTGTCGCTCTCTGCCTGCGGCAATACCCTCAATGGTGCCGGACGCGACATGTCCAACTGGGGCCAAACCATGCAAGATACGTTTTAGGATATTTATGAAGATTTTCGTGCTTACTCTCGCCTGTTCTCTGGCGATCTCCCTGCCTTCTCTTGCCGCAGATAAACAGGCTGAGGAACGTCAGGCTGTGCAAGCTGATACCGATGATAAGGCACATCCTTTTGAAGACGTTGCCCCGCAAGCTGGCAGCGATGCCCCCGCCCCTGAAGCTCCGCCAACACTTGAGCTTACACCTCAGGACGAGGAAGCCGCCGCTCTTTTCAGCGGCACTACTCCAAAAAAACCTTAATCCTTTTGTGCTTGCCTGCGCGGCAGCAGCACCCACATGCGGCCTTTTGATTTCATAAGGCCTGCCGTGTGCGCCGCCGTGTTGCCATGTCCCCAGAACATATCTCCACGCACAACCCCTTTAATCGCGCCACCTGTATCCTGTGCCACCACCAGACGGCGTAGCGCCGCCCCATCCACGCCCAGCGGATCCTCGGCATCCAAAAATATCGGTACGCCGTAAGGTATGAAAAGCGGGTCAACAGCCATGGAGCGTCCCGCGGTCAACACTGTTCCCTCCGCTCCGACAGGTCCGTCTGTGTCCAGCAGACGGAAAAATGTGTAAGATTTGTTAAGTCGCATCAGGTCACGGCCTTCCTGCGGGTGGGTCGCCAGCCACGCCCTGATCGACTGCATAGAGGCTTCTTCCTTGGTCATCGCGCCACGCGCCACCAGTTCCTTACCAATGGCGGTATAGCTGTACCCATTTTGCCCGTCATAGCCGATGCGTTGTGTCTTTCCCGAAGGCAACATCACGACACCCGAACCTTGAATCTGTAAAAAAAATACATCAACCGGATCGCTGGCCCAGAACAGGATCTTACGCGTAGTCTCGGGGAGTTTGCCGTCTTCGATCGCCGCACGGTCTTCATAGGGTTTGAGATAACCTTCCTTCACGCGGCCTGCAATCTTTTTGCCTTTAAGTTCGGGCGTGAACTCACCCAGATTGACCATGACCAAGTCGGCAGGGCGGGCATAAATCGGGGTTTGATAGGTACCTTCCTGTGTTTCAGACGCCGCGATCATGGGCTCATAGTAACCTGTAAATAGGCCAATTTCGTTCTGGCGATCACTGACACGGTAAGGCGTAAAGTTTGTTTCAAAAAAATAACGTGCGGCCTCAGGGCTTACCATCGTTTCAGGCACCAATTTTGCGCATATACCTTGCCAGTCGCCATATGTTCCCCAAGAAGCCTCCTCTGCCAGAGATTTTTGTGGCCCCTTTTGGGCGATGCGGGCGCAGGATTTGCCGAAAGCAATCAATGCTTCCTGATGGGAATCAATCTGCCACTCCGGTATGTCCGCAAAAGAAGAGGCGGTTAGAATCTGTGAAGGCGGCAGCGATTCCTCACTGCTAACGCAGGCCGAGAGCAAGGCTGCGGAGAGGGCGAGAGTAACAAAGAGCCGGAGCGTAAACATAAATTGCCTTTGCGGTACATGTAAAAGAAAACAGCCGAGTATAGCACTCGGCTGTTTTGACGAAAAGGCTGTTGCCCAATTTTACGGCTTTTTGCCGCCGAGGTTGATCGCCGAGGCTGCCTGTGTGGCCCCTTGGCCCATTTGCTGGATTCCCCCGATAGCGCCGCGTGTAACCTGCGTACCACCGATTGCCGCATACTGGGTAAGCTGCTCGGCGTTCGACCCATCCGAGAAACCAGTAGCCGACGAACCCATCCAACGCAAAATCTGTTGCGGGATCAAGTCAATCATCTTAAAGGATGATGTCGCCATAATGTACATAATCACCGCGTACATGACCGTGTAGAATAATTGGTCAATTGGGCCACGTGCGAAAGACAACCACTCGGCATCACTTGCCTTATTGAAGTCCAAGCCTCCTAAGTTATTAACAGCAATCGGAAATATTGCATTGAGGGTTGAGGCCATCGCCGCAAAGATCGCAATTGATGCAAGAAGCCCGAAGAGAATGAGGATTGGCCGCAGAAAGATTTCGAATATCAGGAAATAACCGCTCAGCGCCGCACTTCCCGGTAAACCATCACCATCAATCCGGATATGCGCAAGTGCCCAGAGCGGCACACCCACCATGGCCTCAAATACACCTTTGATCCAGTTCCCGACTGCGAAGAAAAAGTAAATAAAGGGCAGAAACGGCAGCACGTAGTAAAGGATGAAGCCCGCCGCAAGAGTCATAGACGCAATCGAGTAAAGAGCGTTCGACGCCATACCTGCAGCTTCCTTGCTGATCGTAACCTTAACTGCAGCGCTAGCTATTCTGATACCATCCCCCACAATAGCCCCGATCAAGTTACGAATCGACGCCTCAACCAAGCCCTTGCCCAAAGCGGTCATCAGGGCCAGCGGGTGCACATTCTGGTTTTCAGGCGCCCGCAGGTCAAAGAGACCCTGAGTTCCAAAGAGAGTATTCAACGCGTCATAAATGACATTGCCCGTCGAAGGTTTAAATTCACTATTAACCTTTGCCCACCCCTGATATATGTCGTTATATACGACTGCCCCCTTCATGTCAGCTTCGCCACGTTTAAGCTGGAGCGCGGCGTCCTGACTCTTTGACGGGTTATATACCTCATTTGGGCTGACATTCTGGTTGTTGCGCATTTTTGCCATAGCAACGGCTTCCATGACAACTGGGAATCTTGTCACTGTCGGGACATTCCATACCGCCCCGCTAATTGCACCATTCAGGCGCGCGATATGGTTATACCACATACCGGCACCAGCCCAACCACGGATCAAATGTTCAGGCGGCACCGCGTATTTTCCACCGGCAATCGCAGTATTCTCCTCATCAACCCCATCACGTACAAAGTTCTCCACGATATTTATGGACGCTGCGGGAGATGATGGATAGGCACCAAGAGGCGGAATGAATCCTGGGGCTCCCGGATCACTCGCCAAATCTCCATGCAGATAGTTTCCTGATATTCCTTGAAGAAATTCCAATGTCAGGAAAGGAGTCGGTGTTGGCCCCACCATTTTATCGGCCGGACATTCCATCCAAACTTCAGAAAGGGCAGCCGCTTTAAGTTGATAGTCCCCCCCTGTTCCGTTGACCATGTTGTCATACTCACTACCACCATTGGTGTCACAAAAACCCCAGTTTGTCCATGTACGGGTTACCGCTCCACTGTAGTAAGTTCCCCAAAGATTTTTGATTAGGTTATAGTAGCCTTCCTGAATAATCTTGGCGCCAGCATCTATATTCGATAATGTCGCATTGGTAAAAGCGATTTCGCCACAGGTCGGGAAGACGTGACCACTATATTGCTTATGCGCCTTTGTACAGCCCTTGTCACCAAAACGGATCACAAAGTCACTATTCTCAAAATGAGCCAACGCCCCATCATAGTCGGTATCCGAAAGGAGGAGGGAATCTGTTGCCGCATCCCCTGTCACGATAACAAGATATCCATCAATTTGCATTTCATCTTGCATCGTATTCGATACAGAACACTCGGCGAGAGGTTCCGGTACCCATTTTGTGTTGGCAACAGAATTTTTGGTCGGGTAAATCATCCCTTCTTCGATGGCTTTACAGGCATGGGCCAGCGTCATAAATTCCAGAATCGAATTGACATCCTGCGGTTTCGGCGTGGCCACCATTTCGGTAAATTGTAGTTCACTGGCCAGTGTATCATTAAACTTGAGCCAGCCGTTGGTGGCAAAGTTTGATCCGATCTTAGCTGCGTACAGAACGATATACTGAGCGGAATTGAGGCCATAACCAATTGGGATTAACAGGCCAAAGGCCACAACGAGGCGCAGCGGCGCCCAAACTTTGTTAAAGCGTTTGCCAAAAGGTGTTCCAGTCTGGGCCGTTTCGGCAACAATAACCACCACAAAGTAGAGGAAAATCATGCAGGCAATCAGCAGCAGACCATAGCTGTAGAATTCGAACAAAACATGCATGGCCTCATGAAAGGGCCATGGAAAGACCGCGGGGGTGTAAACCGTATCATAACCAACAGTTGTGGAGTTATTAAGATCCGGCGCGGCGCGGTAACAGTCAACACCCAATAAAGGATCGACACAGGAGTTAAAAATTTCGGGGACACCAAAAACGCGGTCAAGCAGGATAAAGGCAATATCCTGCGATTCGTCAAACCCTGTGCCGAATGCCACGTCATTGTTGGTGCCGAAGAACTCCTCAAACGTAAAGGCCATCACCTGAGGAGAGAAAAGGCTGGCCAGAAGTGTGAAGGCCTGAAGACCAAAGATGAAAAGCCCCATCAAAATCGTGTAGAACATGATGATCTGGTCGATATTCTCACGGCGATAAACCACATTACGGCCAGCAGCACTTATGACGTCAATAATGGAAAACGCACCAACACTCGCCACATTAAGATAGGGATGTCCTTCTGGAAGAAGGCGTACGCCGCGGAAAACCTGCGCCATGAAGAATGAGAAATAGGCAAAACCGCCGACAAATAAATCGGCCAATCGCGGTAAAATTTGCGGCAACAAAGCATATTTTACAACCTGAACTGTCGCTTTTTTATTTATGTTCATTTCTCACCTCAGACACACCACATCCTACTTTACTAAATTTTAGTTAAAATTTCTTTTACCTATTCTAACATAACACCATTCCAGCTTCAAAGACTTCCATCTTTTCCTCTTTTAAGCATCCTAAGAAGTCATCCCCATACCCCTCATTTTGGCTGCCGTCGGGCTTAATAGGCTGTTCGTAGTACGCCCCAAAACAGATCCGGCACCTTGGGCTGTGCTGCCTACAATATCCTTAAGTTCTTCAGTCATATCGTGCGCCCCATAGGCCGTATATTGGATGAGGTGCTGGGCCGGATCACCCGCATAACCACTGAAAGAATTGCCAGTAAATCCAGCAAAGCGAAGTATTTTGTTCGGGATCTGGTCGATCAACTTGAAGCTGGTCATCGCCATCATATAGAGGATAATGGCATACATGATGGTATAAAATAGTTCATCGACCGATTCGCGCGCGGCACTCTGGAAATCATGCGGCGGTGGCGTAGAACTCAAACTATTGAGATCAAACCCACCCACGTTAAACACAACAAGGTCGTATATGGTATCAAGAGCTGCCGCCTGCGCGGCAAAGATAATCAATGCGCCCGCAAGCCCAAAAATGGTGCAAATCGGCCGCAAGAAAATTTCAAGGATCAGAAAATAGCCTTGTGATGCCGCACTTCCAGGGATTCCGTCACCCCCAAGACGCATATGTGCCAGTGCCCATAATGGAATACCAACCATCGCCTCGAAGATCGTTTTAACCCAGCGGCCCACCGCCATAAAGAAGTACAAAAACGGCAGGAAGGGGATAAGGTAATAGAGGATAAAGCCAACAAGCAGTCCCATCATGGCAAAATCAAGGAAGGCCGAACCAGCGGCGCTGGAAAGAGCCGAAAGACCCTCCATGCCCGATGACCCCGTGAATCCGCCTGCCCCCATCAAAACCCCGCCAATACCGATTGAGGCAATTGATTTGTTAATGATACTGCGGCCTAGCGTTGCCATTCGCGCCAAAGGGAACACTTCATCATTTCTGCGCAAGTCAAAGATACCGGAATCTCCAAAAAGGAAGGTGACAACCTTTTTGATCACACTTTCCCCTTGTTTGGGGCGCGCAATCGAGGCGTTATCTCCCACAGCAACTGTTTTGAATATAGTATTCAAGAGGTCGGCGATAGCCATATCCGTGTTACGGTCATCAAGCTCAGCATCTTTGAGCTTTTCAAGCGGGACGGTTTTTCCACCGGACGCTGTTGTTGGCGAAAATCTTTCCTGAGGAGACGTGTTCGGTTCCTGTTCCTTTTTAGTCTTTTGTACAAACTCCATAATCATCGGGTATTTGGAGGGAAAAGGGATCATATAAGCGGCGTCTGTCAAAGCGCCGTTAAAAGAGACAACTTTGTTGAACCAAACTCCTGCCCCACCCCAACCAAGAAGTTTGATCTGGTCCGTCATATCCAGTTCGGTCGTTGCGCTGTTGCGTACCGTGTCAATGGCGGTATACATCAGAGCTTCGAAATCGGAATTACGATCCAACATCACGTCGGTATAAAATTTTGTTCCGGCCACTTTCGTATTGTCAGCATCCCAACCAATTGTCGTACCGGGGAGAGCCGCCGTCCGTTTGTCTTCAAATTTGACAATGTACGCCATTCGTGTGCCGTAAGCCGCCAGATCGGCGTACCACCACAAATCACCAATGGCGTTGAAATAAACATCGTAAATCGTGTCAATCTCGGGGATCCCTTTCGAGTCAATCGGGATCGAAATCTCGCCGCAATAGGGTTTCACATCTCCATCAAATTTCGTATAGGCTGCATCCTTCTCACCAAAAACAATCCGGATGTCTGTTTTGTGGGTGAATGTCATCGCATCAGAGAATGTCGTTGCCGCCGTCAGCACCTGTGAATCAGCAGTATAAAGTGCGGTTTGATTGCGTACCATATAGGGCTGGACATCTTTATTGTAGGAAATGCTGTACGCCGCCTTACAGGTATGAACTAGGTAAAAGAAGTTGATCAGGTCGGACATATCCCGTCCTTTCGGATACCCTGCCAATTCTTGAGGCTCCATTCCCATCGGGTTGCTTCCCGCCACGTCATTAAAGGCCAGCCACGCGTTGGTCGCAAATCCAGACCCCCATTTTGCAAACCATAATGTTACATATTGCCCCGTGTTATAGCCGTAGGCCAAGGGCAGCATCAGGAGCAAAGCAATAACAAGACGAATTGGCGAATAGAATGATTGAAATCTGCGGCCCAGCGGATGGCCTGTCTGCACAGTCTCTGCCAACAAGGCAAAGGCATAATAGACCATCATCAGCATCGCCACGCCCAGAATACCATACGAATAAAATTTGAAGAGTTCCTGAAGGGCTATCTGAAAAGCTGTCGGAAAATTGTCCGCGGGCAAAAACCCATCACACTCAATTGGGTAGAGAATATTGACGTTAGGATCATAACATGAACCAAAAAATTCAGGGATACCAAACACACGGTCCAGCATTAAGAAAGCTATGTCTGTTTGAGGATCATTCGTATCAAAGAATCCGGTGAAGGCCGAGGTGGCGTGCGCAGCGCTGACAAAAACATATCCAACCAATACTGCAAATTGGAGAGCAAGAATAACGATGCCCACCGCAAAAGCGGCAAAGATGATATACTGGTCGGCATTTTTGAACCCGCCCTTAAGATTGGCAGCCCCTGCCGCCATAATCATCCGGATACCATATGTCCCCATCCGCGCTGGATCAAGAAGCGGGTGGCCTTTAGGTAAAAGACCTACACTCTCAAAGATAAGAGCCATCAGATAAGCCAAATTGGGCAAATTCGGCATAAGCTCCGCAATCCGCGGGATAAAGCGCGGAAGAAGGGCGTAGGCGGCAACATCTTTGATCCTTATTGAGGTCATGGCTGGGTCGGATCTCCGGGTTTTTTCTGTTCTGCGGCTTTTCTTTGATCCATAATTTTCTTGGCTTGTTCATCATGAGCCTTCTGATCGGCCGCCGCTTTTTTGGCAGCCCCGATCTCGGCGCCCGGTTTATACAAACCGTCAGTGATAATTTTGCCGAAGTCCCCCACCATGCTTTGCGCCATAAACGGCAGTTGGTAGTTGAGTTTTTCAAATTCTTCATCCGAGATGTCTGACTTACCAAAAGTCGAAACGCCTGCGGAAATCCAGCGCATGATATTGTCAGGAATAAGGTCGATCAATTTAAAGCAGACCGTCCCCATTAGATAGACAACAAAAATATACATGACAGAGAGGAAAAACTGATCGGCAATGTTACGGGCCAGAGCCATTAATTCCATATCACCATCCAGAATGGCATTTCTGTCAACGCCCAGCAAGTTACTCGTCATCAATGTGAAAACACCGTTGAGCACCATCACCAACGCCGAGAATGTCGCAAAAGACGCCACCAGCGAGAAAACAGTGACAATTGGCCGAATGAAAATTTCCAGCAAAAGGAAATAACCACTTGCTGCTGCATCACCCGGGAGTCCCGCGCCCCCTGAGCGCATATGCGCCATTGCCCAGAGTGGCACGCCCACCATCGCCTCGAAAATCGTTTTAACCCAGCGCCCCACCGCAAAAAAGAAGTACATGAAGGGCATCATCGGCAACATGTAATGCAGCACAATTCCCGCCGACAGACCAATCGTTGCAAAGGACATATTGGCCCTTGAGAAATACCCCAGCGCCGATCCCATTGCCTGCCCCCCTTGTGTACCACTATCCATTGCATGGATGAGGCCGCCAGCGAAGGCTGTTCCCGTTGCCACAATCAGGTTGAAAATGGCCTTATCAATCAGGGCGCGCCCGATAGACGAGAGAAACACCATTGGCTGAACGGTTTGGCTTTCCTGAAGGTTCAGAAGTTTGAGTTGTCCCAGCGCCGAGGCCATAGCGGATTCAACTGGGTTGGCATAGCGTGTGGTGTTGGAAAGCCAATCCACCTTGATATTCTGGTTTTCGGCAATCTGCGTACACAGTACATGCAACGCGCCAGCAGACTCAGCTGCAAACTGAGATTTTTCGTTCGGGTTATTGGCTGACCCCGTTCCTGATTTACGGGGGTTATAAAGCTCGCAGAGGCCTCCGCCCGCCGTACGGTCATTCTTCATGCGCTCTTGCTTGATTCTCTCCATCACCATCGGCATTTTTTCAATTTGGGGGAGAGAATTGATCGCCGAATGGAGCGACCCGTTACGCTCAGCTATTTTGTTGTACCATAGACCTGCGCCACCCCAACCATAATCAAGAATATCCACGCCATTTTGCATCATATTCATCGGGTTGTCGGCGCCAAGAGTTAAGAAACTAGCGCCGGTAATACAATATCCGGTTGCGCTTGTGCTTGTGCTGTTTACACACTCATCTGTTCCGGCAAGGAAATCATAGGCGCTGTAACTGGCCATCTCAAAGGCCCACTGATAGTAGTTGTCGATCAGCGTATCCCAGTAAGCGGAAGGCACAGGCTTCTCGCAATAGCCTGTTATGTGGGTAGCGGCATCCGGCCCCAGACCCACCTCGTAGTGATCATTATCAAAATCGTAGAAACAATTCGGGTTCCCCCCAGGGGGAGTGTTCTGATTCATAAAGGCGCGATAATTTGAAGACGCCAAAAAATATTGTCGCAGTACAGCAAACTGGGCATTCGCATCATGATCTTCCATGGCGTAACCTGCCCTGTTCAAGTCATCGATAATGTAAAGCATGGCAAAGAAATAGTGCTCAGCTGCGAACAAGGCTTCGCCCGTGAAACCCGAAATCGGGACTTTTACCGCCCCACAAACAGGAAGAACCTTCCCGGGATAATCTCTATATCGGTCTGGATCGGCATCGTTATAGTAACCATAGACAATTTGAATATCTTCCAGTTCTGAGAATTGGAGCGCATCGACAAATGATTCACCGGCGGTGAAGGCCTGAAGGCCTGATGCGGTCTGATTGTAATTGTTGACATCTGGAATAAGGGCTCCAGCCAGAGCTGTCCCACTTCGCGTATTAGAAAAAAGGGGTTTTCGATCTTGCCCATGGACAACCCATGCCGTTACGTCATAAGGCCCGGCAGATCCGTCATTTGGCCCGCCCAGAGAAAAAATAATATCGTACTGATTCATACCTTGGCAGGCTTTAATCAGCATAAGCTGACTAATAAGGGCCGCGGCATCAGGGGGTGTTTCCTTTGTGACGAGATTGACGTTGTCTTCACCCAACGGGTTATCTCCCGAGAAGGCGTTGAATTCGATCCATGCATTGGTGGCAAGACCCGAACCAAATTTGGCGGTATAAAGTGTAATCCACTGCGCGGAATTAAGGCCATCGCTGATTGGAAGAAGCAAACCAAAGGCAATGATAAAACGCAACGGCAGCCAACCAAAACCTTTTTCCCCACCGCCTCCTTCTTCTGCAAGCGCTGACGTCGTGCGTCCTGTAACGTTAACCTCCATCACCATATGAAGCACGTGGTAAAGGAAGATAAAGATCATCACGAGAAATAATGCGGTGCTGAAAAATTCAAAGAGCGATTGCATGGCAATTTGGAAGACATTGGGGAATGGCCCGTAAGTCGCCACATCAGTTTCAACGACCGATTGAAAGACGCCCGGTACACCAAAGGTGCGGTCCATCATCATAAACGCAATATCGAAGTCGGGGTTAGCTGTATCAAGTATATCTGTAAAGGGGATGCTGACCGCCATTGCCGTAGAGGTCGTCACAAACAGAATGGTTGCGATCATATAAAGACCCGTCATAACAACGCCGGCTGTCAGGGCAGCAAAGACGACAATCTGGTCAATATTTTTCCATTTGAGTTCAATATTGTCGGCGGCTGCAGCCAGAACGCGGATCAACCCCCATTCATGGCGGGTGGACGCTTTGAAACACGGGTGATGGGAGGGGAGAAGATTCACCATTTGCAGCAAAAGCGCTACCAAATATGGCAGCGGGCCTAATCCGGAAAAAAGCAGCGCCTTGAGCCGTGGAAAGATCCCCGGCATTACGACATAATTTATTGCTTTCCCTGTATTAACCCGCACCGCCTCACCACAAGACACTCTTTAAACCCACACCCAAGAGAACCCTTTCAGGGGAATTCCCTCTTTTATCCTATGGGAAATAGATAAAATTTTATTTAATCCAACCAGTATCTATAATACCACAAGGCTGGAAGATCTTCCAGCCTTGTGTATCAATTTCGGATAGTTAGCGTTTCCTGTGAAATATTATTTCACGCGGGAGACGTACTCGTCAGTGCGGGTGTCGATTTCAATTTTTTCGCCGATCTCCACAAAAGCCGGAACCGGAATTTCATAACCGGATGGCAATTTGGCGGGTTTCATCACTTTGCCCGAGGTATCACCACGTACGGCTGGCTCGGTATAGATGACTTCACGGACAATTTTCACGGGCGGTACGACCGCAATCGGTTTTCCGTCATAGAACGTGACCTCACACGGCATTTGCTCTTCGAGATATTTCAAAATGCCTTCAATGTCATCACCCGAAAGCTCGTATTGATTATATTCCGTGTCCATAAAGACATACATGTCGCCATCAGCGTAAGAATAGGTCACTTCTTTGGTGTCGAGGATAATGTCTTCGAATTTTTCGTCCGTCTTGTAAATGCCTTCGGAGTTGGTGCCGGTCAGCAGATTGCGGAATTTGAACTTCATCACGGCGGCATTGCGGCCTGATTTATTATATTCAGCCTTTTGAACGACGAGGGGCGCTCCATCCACGACAACAACGTTTCCCGCTTTCAGGTCTTGTGCAAATTTCATCGGATCATCCTTAATATATTACGTTAGTGTTATATGCTTTTTTGGGACTGGACAAAGGCCAGAAGCCGCGTGGCCAGATCGCTCTGGCCTACCAGATAATCTGCCCAATTTTCGGCACCTGACCTTAAGCCAGCAAGGGATTTGAAGATTTCAGGCCCCATATCCCCACTCTTACGGGCATCTTCATTCCACATTTTGTGCAAAAAGACAAGCCTTTCCCAACTCTGCACGCCGTAAAACGGTTTGAGGGTATTTAGAAAAGCGTCGAGCTTGATGAGGTGAGTGTTTTCGTCCTGTACATAAATATTCCAGATGAAGGGTTTAGCAGCCAACTGGGCGCGCACGAAAGAGTCCTCCCCCCGTACAAAATTAAGGTCACATGTCCAGAGCAAGCGATCATATTCCTGTTGGGGCAGAAAAGGGATGTTATAGAGAGTAAGAGCGCCATGCACCGTAACATTCTCTTTGCCTGCGGGAGACGGGGCAAAAACTCGCACCGGAGAAGGGGATGTTTCGCAACCGCGCAGAAACGCCTCAACGGGCGCTGTTTTATAGGCAAAGAGGGATATATCGGTACAATTTATATCAATTCTTGGTAAATTATGCGCTTTTCGCCAGATATTTTGCGCTTTCTTATCTGCCAAAAAGCTATTACGCGCCTCAATCAAGCCTTTTTCACGTAAAATACCCCCTGTACGTGCGTCAAACCCCGGAAAAAATAGCGTTTTAAGCAGTCCTGTCGCAGGGTGACGGGATGGAATGGCGTGACAGGAGGCCGTCCAGTCTTCGGCGCTCAAATATTCAAGATCAATCCAAACCGGTTTTTGTTCTTTCAGAACATCCAGCACATAATCGGGCAGGGTACAGGCAAAGGCCTCAATTACCACATCGGCGGCCTGGGTGTAGGCGAGGTTCTCTCCCCATTTTATAACGCTCACGCCAGCGGGGTGATCTGGCTGAAGCGCGGCCAGCGCGCTCAGATCATCCAGCAACAGGCGCACATTTATAGTATGATCACATGCTAACTGCCGCGCAAGGCGCCAGCACACGCCAATATCGCCGTAATTATCGACTACGCGGCAGAAAATATCGACTGTTTTTATGGGCGTGGGGCTTGAATTCATGGCTCCTTTATGAAATTTCTCGTATCATGAAGTAAAGGAAATTTCATTCAGATGCCGATTTTGCCCATTATCACTGTTCCCAACCCTATCCTCAAGCAGGTTGCCCAGCCGGTTGAAACCATCACCGAGGCTGTGCGCCATCAGGCAACTGCGATGCTTGAGACGATGTATGATGCCCCGGGCGTGGGCCTCGCCGCCAACCAGGTTGGCGCGCTTAACCGGATTTTTGTGATGGATACGGATTATGATAAGAGTGACCCCTCCACCCGCAGCGGCCTGATTATGATCAACCCTGAGATTGTGTGGAAGTCCGAGGAGATGAGCATCATGGAAGAAGGGTGCCTGTCCATTCCGCAGCAATATGCCGATGTCGAGCGCCCCAAATCGGTGCGGGTTAAATATATCGACCTTTCAGGGACGACCAAAGAATTCGTGGGCGAGGATCTTGCCTCCCACTGTATCCAGCATGAGCTGGACCATCTTAACGGCGTTTTGTTTATCGATTATCTCTCGCGCCTCAAACGCAATATGATATTGCGCAAAGTCGATAAGCTTCGTAAAGACGGCGAGATTTTGTAGCCCCCTCTTCCCATAAATTTGACACACTGCTTTCCCTTGCCGTAAGGTGCCGCACCAACAATCAAGAGGTGAGCAGTGCGGGATTATTATTCGGTCAATGAAGATGTTGTCAAAAATATCGGTGTTGGTATTGCGGAGTCTTCAGGCAAACCTGATGGCTTTTCGTTGCAGATTCACGGCTCAGGCTGTTACGGGTGCGAACGCCACGGAATGAGCGCCATGCTCAGCTATCGGGCCGATGCTACCAATGCCCCTGTCCGTGATTTTTTTCTGGGTAGTGGTTCCGCCCTCTTTTTCCTCAATCAAATTGATGCACATGAAGATGCGCTGCGGGCGCGGGGGATGGCGCTGCATCTTGATTTCTTTCTCGACAAAGATGCGCCGCTTTACCTTCATCTTTCGCCTTCCAAAACAAGGGTATTTCTTGACCAGCTTACCGCGCGCCGCGCAGACATTGCTATCGGGGAACGTCCTGACCCCGACTTTCCGGAGCTGTCTTTTCTCGCGCGGGATTTTAAACGGTTTAGCGCGGATGAACTGCCGACAAAAACATCAGACCTCGTGAGTGCCTACAAGTTTGACGCGCGTGATATTCCGTTGGACGGACTTGATGCAGGGCTTTTGCTCGCTGCTCTTTATAACAATGCCAAAACGGGTGGTTTAGGGTCGCAGCATTTCAAGCATCATATGATGACTCCCGCCGAAGGGCGGCATATTTTGAGTGAAACCCTGCGTGCTGGCGCGCTGCCCGAATTCGATTATATCAATGGTCGTTCAGTAAAAGCATGGTTTGGCTTCAATGAAGAGGGCGCGATCACCACGCTGCATTTCTCGCGCTTTTGGGACTATAACGATTTACCGGTGACCTTTGTGGTCGCAGCGGCGCGCAGCGGTCATTATGGGCGTCTTCATGGTCAGGACATTCTCGATCTTGAAAATGAAGCGCGGATTCTGATGGGCAAAGACGGCAGCAGAATCGAGGGGGTGCAAGAGCTGATTGCAGCAGCTGGGCTTGGGACGGATATCGGCGCCCAGATAGATTATATCGGCGAGCAGAAAACCGATGGCGCGCCCCTGGCCTATCAGATTTCGATTGCGGGCAACGGGTCCCTGCGTGGTGAAATCGGTGCGCAGGTTGCGCCGTTTGATGCACGTGATAGAGGGGATGTTTCTCCTGATCTACTACCGCCCGCCCCTGTTCCCGCGCGTAACTTGCATTAGGCAAATCAACATATAGTGGATTTATGGGTATTTTTATCTACTCCTAGATTTTTCTGGACAATTTGCAAGTTTTAATTAAGAATCATTCTTAATTAAATTCCCGTCCTTTCTCTCCCTTTTCCTTGTTTCACTTTTCCCGCCGGAGGTTTTGATGCTGCACCATGATTTGTATATTCTCTCCCTCTATTTTACGCCCGAACACGCCGTTATGTACGAGGACGAGGTGATGCGGCGTTACAATCAAATGGACATTGCGGCGCTGGTGGAGCGGGGACTTATCAGGATTTGGGCGCCTCAGTGGTTTTTTCGGGATGGGCGCCCATATTTTCTACCGCCTGACCCCGCAAGGGCTGATGGCCGCAGGGCGCGAAGTCGCTTAGGTCGTTCGTATAACAATCAGGAGTATCTAAATTAATGGCCTTTTATAAGACCAAATGTTTCATTGAGATTCAAAATGCTGCGGGAAATAACCCCTGCATTCGACTTTTGGTAGCCGCCACCCAGCAGCATAACAATAGGGGTTTTGCGCTCAAGAGCATTCTTGAAGACCATTTCGTCCCGCGCGATGACACCCTCTTCTGAAATTGAAAGCCCACCAAGCGGATCACCCTCCAGAATATCAGTGCCCGCTACATAAATAATCAGGTCAGGGCTAAATTTTTCAAAAGCCTGTGGTAGTTTCTCGGCCAGAAGGGCAAGGTATAGCTTGTCACCCGTCATTGAACGCAGCGCGACTTCAAGATCGATACCTTCCTTTGCGCGTTCATCATGGGGATAAACTTGGGTGTTATAGAAATCGATAGTGAAAATATCGGGATCGTCACCAAAGTCACGTTCATGCCCGTTTCCCTGATGCGCATCCAGATCGATGATCATAACCTTTTGCGCTTTTCCTTCTTTGCGCAGTTGCTTTACAACAAGGCCAATGTCCGGCACAGCACAAAAACCGCCACCACTGTTTGCTGACGCGTGGTGGAAGCCTCCGCCCAAGTTGATTGCCCAGCCATGTTCGAGGGCGGCCTGCGCGGCTTGCAAGCTGCCGCCAGTTTGATAGAGCATCGGCTCTAGTACGATGTTGTGACTGAGGCGATCTGGGAAAAACCGTAAAAATCCAAGCTCTGTGATCTGCGCCAATGTCCATGAGCTCTTTAAGGATTCTTGATATTCTTTTGTCTGGGCTAACGCCAACATATCCTGCGATGGCTTGTGGGCAAGGATAAATTTATCTGTAATAGCAGTTCCCATCTCTGCCTGAAGCCCTGCAAAAATATGCGCGTATTTATGAGCATCAAACGGGTGCCGCTCCTCAAGCCCACCAAACGAAATATTGTAATGAGGACTATACACAATCGAGATGTTGTCACGATAGGAACGTCCCTCACCCAATACAGCTTGATCGGGGTTTTCACTAAGAAAGGAAGCAACCGTGAGAGCAACATAAAGAAGAAGCGCAACAGGAACATAGATAAAGGCGAAACGTTTTGCCGTATTGCGGTTAAAAACAAATTTCTTCAGAAAATTAACATTCATGCAAAATCACATCCTAACCATTTCCTAGGTGGAGTATCGCATGAAATTCGTCTATTTGCGAGATAGGACTGGCAGGGGCAGTAGGACTTGAACCCACGACCCTCGGTTTTGGAGAATTCCTAGACGGACTACTCACAACAAGTAGAAACAGGCTACAACAAGAAGCCCAAAAGGTTAAGTGGTTTTCTTGTTTGTGTTGTGTCGTGTGTTTTTGTCTATTTTAGTCTCTTAGTGTGCCATGAGTGTGCCGCAAATTTATTAGAAAGGTTTATGAATTGTCTCGGGAACTGTACCAAAAAGTCTATTGTAAAATTCCAAAGCATATCTATCTGTCATCCCTGCTATATAATCGCAAATTACTCTTTGGCGGAATGAGTCTTCTGTTGCCTTCAAATACAGGTGTCCATAATCTTTAGGCAATAATAAATTACCCCCTTTGGTATCATCCTTCAGTACACTATATATTTTTCCAATAATATCTTTCCCCCTGTACTCTGCTATCTTAAGCATGGGGGACATAATCAAAGATTTGTACGAAATCTTCTTAAGCGTTTCCACTATCTTAAAGATTTGTGGGTGCAAATATACTTTTGATAAGGCTGGAAACTCAAGATTTGCCTCAAACATAACCCCATCAATAAAAGTTGCAACCAGGTCAGATGTAAAGTCAGTTCTTAGATATCCATTACTAGCTAAGGATTCTGAATGGTGGCAGGCTTTTCCTGCAATATCATAAGGAACCCCGCCTTCTGGAGTATCAAATATTTGACCAAATAGGCTTAATAAAGTAACAAGGATGTCTGTTTCTGTGTATGTTAGGTCTTCTGGTTCGTAATTATTTGCAGTGTAATTAGTTTTCAGATCTTCTTGTATTTCTTCTGCAATTTCTTTGTAGAATGAATTACCAAAAGACACCAATTTAAGAGGATTTAGAAAATCAGCCTTGAAAGCATCCTCTAAGTCATAGGTTGAATATGCGATATCATCTGCAATATCCATTATTTGACATTCAATAGTTTTAAATTTGATACCTCTGTTTTGTATTTCAGTCATAGGAATCCCCAGAACTGATGTCTTCACAAAATCTACGATCTCGGTATCACATTCATAATACCCCTTAAAAACTTTTCCCTCCCTTGCCCCACGGTTCTTGTTTCTGGCTGGAATGGGCTGGTCATATTTTAATAAAGCAGCCAGTGATCTGGCGGTTAGGTTGAGGCCACAGCGATTGTCTTTGCCGTCTAGTATAGGTATAAACTCTCCATTGGAGTCTTTGGTAAGGGTGGCTTTCTTTTCTAGCCTAGAAACGATACGAAGAGTTTGAGCATTTCCCTCAAAACCACCGTTTATCTCTCTCATACATTCATCAAGGGAGGTTTCGCCGTTATGACCGAAGGGGGGATGCCCTAGATCATGTGCAAGACCAGCCAATTCAACTAGATCTAGGTCTATCTTATTATTGTCTTCAAAGTGGTCACTATTAATTTTCATAGCAATTGATTTTGCTATTTGCGCCACTTCTAAAGAATGGGTAATTCTATTTCGATAAAAATCATTCTCGTTATTTGGAAACAGCTGTGTCTTCCCTTGTAAGCGCCTAAATGAAGGGGAGTGTAGTAGTCGTCCATAGTCCTTCCGCCATTCTGTACGATATGGTTCATTTTCTCTTTTTGCAGTTTTACCATCGTCAAATAGCCTTGATTCATCGAAGGTTGAATATAGCGGTTTTGTAAAAACAGGTTTATTAGACAAAAAAGCCTCCACAGTTTCCTGTAGAGGCTACAACTAATCCCTTTTTAAATACAGACTATTTCTTGCCGGAATCTGCCTTCTTCATTTCTGCATATTTAACGGCTGCAGCTGACAGTGCGGACTGTTCTCTTTTTGAAATATTTTTTACGACCTCTAAGGAATCAAACTTAATTGCCAGCGTTGCTGCACACATGATAGGCTCCTTTGTTAATAGAAGTATAACCTGTAAACGATTTAAAAAACGTTAGCAAATTATATGTTCTGATTTGTTGAGATTTTTTGGCGACCGATTTTTTTATATTTTATAATAAAGAATCTAGTTGATTTGCTTAACAAAAGCTAGAGTCCGGCAAATGTATTTTTTTCTGGAGTGGGAACAATCATATATAATGATTTATTTTTGTTATATTTTGTGAATCATATTTGCATTTAGGTCACGAATCGGCGTAGAGTATCAATATGATAAAAGAATTTAATGCTGATATGATGCTTTTAGCCAGATCCTTAAGGGAACTGAACCAAAAGGATATTGCTGATTTGACTGGTAAAACACAGGCTTATGTATCAAAGGTCGAACAGAGAGTTCTTCCTGCATCCTCTGACTTTATTCAGAATTTATCCGAAAAACTGGGGTTTCCAGTTTCGTTTTTCTATCAATCTGGCAGCTTGGCTGGAGTTCCAACTAGCGTCCACGCTTTCTTTCGGATAACAACCCCAAGGGCCAAAACGCTCTCTCGTTTAAACGCAGAAATTAGCCTTCGGATACTTCATTTAAGGACAATCAAGGATAATTTGGTTAAGCATGAAAATAAGTTCAATGGCTTGCTTAATGCCATTGTTCCGCAACCAGATCAGCCTGAAATGGCGGCCAAAAAGTTTCGTGAATACCACGGCATTGAATCTGGGCCAATTCAAGATCTGGTTCCTTTGGTAGAAAATTCAGGAATTTTGATTTTCCCATGTGATTTCGGCGAAGAAACAAACGAAATGGTTGATGGAGTCAGTATGAATGTTCCATCCCTCCCCCCCACAATATTTCTAAATAAAGACCGTACAGCAGATCGCATGAGATTTTCTCTTGCGCATGAACTATTTCATGTTCTTGCACATAGAGTCCCTAGTGATACCATGGAGAAAGAAGCTAATCGTTTTGCGGCGGAATTGCTGATGCCCGCAGAAGAAATTCAAAAGGATCTTTCCGATTCCATTTCCTTAAACACACTTGCCGCTTTGAAGCCAAAATGGAAGGCTTCGATAGCTTCACTCTTATATCGTGCGGGTGAATTGGAAATAATCTCTACGAACCAATCCGGCAACCTGTGGCGTCAAATCAACCAACGCGGCTGGAGAAAACGTGAACCAGCCTCATTGGATTTAGATGCCGAAGAGATCTCCCTTGTTCGTGATACCTTTTTCAGTGACCCCGACGTTAATTTGTCGGATTTGCTACATTTGCATCAACACCAAATAGAGGAGATGTATCAAACAGTAACGGAATAAAAAAGGACAGAAAAAGGCAGCGATATGCGCCCTAATCTGCCCTGAACTCATTGCGCCTTAGAAGGAACAATGGAATTCGCTTGATACCTGATTCTAGCAATTCCTTTTAATCGGCGCAAGTTTGATCTGACATTATTTGTCAGATTATCGGTCATGCTCGAACAAAAGGATATAAAATGAGCGATTTTACCGAAAATAATGAAACCCCACTGTTTCCAGGGGAGGCGCTGCCGCGCATGGCAAAACCTTTACCACCCGGAAAAGAGTGGATTTGTCGTCCCTTCATTACTTTACCGAATGGGAAACGTCTGTTTGCTTCCGCATACGGAAAGCAGGCCTTCTGCTTTCCCGGTGTGAGCAGGTAATCATTTGAAGAGGGGGCAATCCCGTCCCCTCTTCATTCACTTCATTTTTCAAAGGAAATAAATCATGGTTAAAAAACAATCATCTAGCAGCGTATCTACTTTAGCATCCAAGGTTCTTTCTGGACAAAAGACCGACCTTACACGCCAAGAACAAAAATCATTGGCCGCGTCAGTTCTTAGCCAGGATGAAACTAAGGGAAATAAAAAGAAATAATAATTAACCGCTTGGCAAATAAACCCTGCCAAGCGGCTTTCTTTTAAATGGGGGCGCTGGGAATCTATTATTCGGCTTTAGGGCGTAAAATCATGCCTATTATGACGCCCACCTGCACACCTCCCAAGAATATCAATCCCGTATAACCTAACATCTTAAAGAATATGAATAGGCCTAATATTGCCGCAATGGGTATCAGGTAGGATCGATATTTATCCATCTTTCGCACCTTCTAATATGTGGTGCAGTTTGTGCGTCCGTAGACAGTTGAACACCTGGTCGTGGTTGGGGTCGCCCTTTGACTGCTTTGTGATTTTATCGCGGCGGACTGTTTGTTCATGATACCAGATAGAGCGGCGTAGTAGCTTTGTTCGCTTTCCATTAGGCAATTTGCAAAGGCATCCGTCCCCTTCTTAAAGCCGTAGCGTTCGCATTTGGCCTGGAACTTGGCCTGAAGCTCTTGGTCCGACATTGTTTCACACCCGGACAGAATAAACATCCCTATGAATAGCAGGAAAACATTTTTGGCATTCTTTGTTTGGAACATATTTAAACCCCTTTTCTAATAGTCACCAGATACGGGCCTGGCGACCGGGGTTTAGAAACCGCTGCATACAACGGCGCGACAATCTTTAGCCGCGAGGCTTGGACATACAAAGCCGCACCCCGGTCATAAAAGACCGAGAGGCAGCATCAATTCGTCTGATGCCATTTTGACGGTATGCAGGGAGTTTCTAAGCTCCGGACCTACCCGTAATAGATCCGAGGTAATAGTCCCATATATTTCCTGACAAATCAATGAATTGGTATTTATGCAATTCGGACGGAACTGGAACGGGCGGGGGAGTTGTCAACTCTTGAGGGGGGTGAGAAATATGCCTGAAAATGACAAGAAACAATCAATCCATGTTTCTTCGTCGTGTTTTTCCTGTTTCTGCTGATTGGTGGAGGCTCTGGAGGGAGGGCATAGGACGACCAGCCCTGGCATAAGCCAAGGCTGGTTCCTACCTTCTACGTGAAGTTCTGCTGCTTGGAGCCAGGACTGTCGTATCGGGCGCCAACTTCGTATGTCAGGGACATATTCCTCGAGTTGACACGGTGGCTACTTTACAGCGTTAGGAATTACGCTGGCGACCCCGCTCCCACCTTTCGGACCGCGGTTTGGGTTTTGGTCGCGCCCCACAGTACCCTACAATCTACGCGCTGCCGTCTTATGACCGACCACGCAGAAGGGATAAGTGGTTAATTTGCTTTATCTACACATTTGAAAAATTGGGTTTCATCAATATAAACCCGGCGACCAATACGTTTAAAGCTGGTCGAGAATCCATTCTTATCGCTGTAAAATATAAGGTGACGAATGCCGCCGGGGGTAAATGCTGGGTTCCGGTCGCAAAATTGCCTAACAGTGAAAATATTACGTTTTGTCTGTTCTTCTGTATTGTTCATAGCGCCTCACAATTTCTAGGTTTGTTGCCTTTGATTGTGAAGGTGTCATCTATTTTGCTGCATGAAAATTAGGCAAATTCTTTTTGACTACTCTGTCTTATTATCAATTTTCTTATTTGCTAAGGCCTGCTTATTGGCTGCCCCAAACCCCGTCAAAGGTATAGGGTTTTTGCCACTTTCCAAATGGGTTTTTACCTTTTGAAACGCAGCTAATGTTTTTAAATTCTTGGAAGAAAAATCCCTTATAAGGGACCACTTTTTAATAAAATGTAAAAGTTCTGTTCTTCCTGCATTCTCCATTAAAAACCAAAATCCACTATCTTCTGCCTTAGCTAGGCGTTCAATCTCATAAAAGGCGGCCTTACATTTTGTGTCAGAATAAAGGGTCCAGTCTGAAACGGCCACAAAAGCTGGCTTCTTCTTGCTGCCATTCAGGACTAAGGCATAAATGAAAAAGCCTAAAATATAGTTTTCTGTAGCTGTATTGCCTTCAGATTGAAGCTCGTATAGAAGCCCTTCCCATATCCAATCAAGATCCAGGTCAGTATTTCTCTCCGCCTCCGCCAAAGCGACGCGTAGAGCCTCAAATAAAAAGTGGGCTTTAAAATTTTTGGATTTACTTGCCAAAATTTCCTGTTCCTCAAGAAAGGAAACAATGGCTTCATATCTCTTTTGTTCAGATTGTTTCATTTCCAAAAATCCTTTCATTCATCTGTGCCACTATGCCCTTCGTGTGGGCATCGGAAAGGTGGGCATATCGTTTTACCATCTGAAGCGTCTTATGCCCCAAGACTTCGGCTATCTCAACCAAAGAGGCTTTGTTCATCGCCAAATAGGACGCTGCACTATGCCGAAGGTCATGGAACTTAAAGTCCTTTATTTGTGCATTTTTTATCACATTTTCCCAAGCGGTTCTAATATCAATTGGTTGGTAAATAAAAGCGCCATCCCTTCCCCTTGTTACTTTCTCACCCGGGAAGAGGTAGGGGCATCCTAAAATTCTATCTTTATGGAGTTTTTTAACCAGTGTAAGGGCATACCCTTCCAATGGGATAACCCGATTTTCTCCATTTTTCGTGTCATGCAATACAATCTGACCTCGGGCCAGATCCACACTATCCCACTTAAGTTTAAGGATTTCGCTTTTTCTGGCGCCCGTACTAAGGGCAACAATAACGATCTTATAAAGATATTTATTGGAACTTTTCCCGCAAGCGTCTAAAAGCCTTGTTCTTTCGTCGTCGGACAGAAAACGCACGCGACCACGGGGTTCTTTGAACTTTCGTATATTTCTCACGGGATTTTCTGTGGCCCATTCCCATTCCTTCTGGGCAATATTAAAGAGGTGGCCCAGCGCCTGGGTATATCTATTTGCTGTAGAATGACCTATGGATCTGTTAAACCTGTTTTCAGTCCCTATTAAGGCATTACGTTCTTCATGAACCATGGCGGTGGTAATATCGGACAACGTATACGCCCCCAAGCGTTTCTTCCACCAGGTTAGATAGGTTATTGGGCCGGAAGATGTCCTTCTATAACACAGGACATCCTTAAAATACCTGTCTATGGCTTCAGCCAAAGTTCTTTTATTGGCTTCTGGAACTTTGAAATATATCCCACGTTTAATATCTGCCTCTGTTTGCTGCGCCCAGTCCTTGGCGTCAGATATACGGTTGAAGGTGGCGCCCACGGGTGGGCGACCTTTTATCCGAACTTGGACGCGGAATGAAACTTCACCGCTTTTAGTAACTCGTTTTTGTATGGTTGCCATTGTCTAATCCCAAAACATTAAAATGAATGACAGGAAACCACAGCATAAGGCAGTTAAACTTATGCTCTAGTAGGCAAATTATTTTAGGATCAATTGGTTACGTGGACCCAAAACAACCAAGGCACAACTAAGGCACAAAACCACCCAAAAAGAGTAGAATTTCCCGTCAGTTAACGTGTTGTGATTTGTTGTCTAGGAATGTGCCGCTACTGTGCCACAGACAGCTTTACCATTCGAAAATGGCAGGGGCAGAAGGACTTGAACCCTCGACCCTCGGTTTTGGAGACCGATGCTCTACCAACTGAGCTATACCCCTAGAGTCTGTGAATGTGCGTTTTTAATCTATAAGAGCGATTTTGACCAGCAAAAAAATAAAACCCCGCCGGAGAGGCGGGGTTCTGGGATTTTTTGAGAATTATTCAGCGCCCAAGTCTTTTTTCTCGGCAACAATTTCCGCGTCAGTCGGGAGTGGCAACGGCGCGTCCGCCAGTGTACGGAGGTAAGCTACAACAGCCGCGCGATCTTCCGGCTTTTTAATGCCCGCATAGGTCATTTTGGTCCCCGCCGCGTAGGCTTTTGGTTTCCAAAGGAACTGGGCGATTTGTTCATATGTCCATGTGTCCCCGCCTTTGCCGACGAGGCTGCCCGAATAGGCAAAGCCAGCGACGGAGTCTTTCTTGCGGCCAACAACACCCCAGAGATTAGGGCCGACGCCGTTTTTGCCATCATTTTTCAGGCTGTGGCAGGCTGCACAGGCTTTGGCCACCGTCTTGCCGCGTTCGGCATCGGCTGTGGCAATCATCGCCAGAATAGGTTCAGGGCCTGCCGCCTTGGCAGCGGCGGCAGCTGGCGCTGCTGTCTCCGCCACTTCGATTTTGACAGCGTCATGTTTGAGGGGGCGCGGCTCCACCAGATTTTCTGCGGTAAATCCGGTCAGCCATGCGATAATGCCGGCCGAAACCAGCGAAGCTAGAACAACGTTTGATCTTAAATTCATGCGACAACCTATATTGCGATTGATTTTACGGGTATTATGGTGTTCTGTCAGAGGCCTCGCGGGATTTTAGGCTTTTCCCGTATAGATGCAGGCGGCTGGCGTCACACGTGGACTATAGCACAGACCCGAAAAGACTAAAGCCCTGAATACGAGTTTTTTGTAATGGATGACATAAAAAACAGAACCGGATCAATCTCCTTTCAAGGGGCGCGTGGCGCCTTTTCCGATATGTCGTGCCGCGCTGTTTTTCCTGACATGACCACCGTTCCCTGCGAGACGTTCGAGGATGCTTTCCGCGCCGTTGAAACGGGGGAGACCGACCTTGCCATGATTCCAGTTGATAATTCTCTTGCGGGACGCGTGGCGGATGTCCACCATTTATTGCCGACCAAAAATCTTTATATTGTCGGGGAACATTTCCAGCCGATTTCGATGTGTCTGCTCGGCCTCAAGGGTGCCCATATCGAAAAACTTACGGATGTGCATAGCCACGTGCACGCCCTGCCCCAGTGCCGCAAAGCGATTAAAGAGCTGGGCCTTAAACCCCATATTCATGCCGATACAGCCGGAGCCGCAGAAGCGATTTCCCAGCAAAGTGACCCTACCCAAGCCGCGATTGCCTCGCGCCTTGCGGGGGAGATGTACGGGCTTGATATTTTGCGCGAGGGTATTCAGGATATTCCCAACAATACTACGCGTTTTCTGATTTTGTCGCGCGAGATGGTGCGGCCCAAACGCGGCGGCACCTCCCCCATTCTCACCAGTTTCTTCTTTGAAGTCCGCAATATTCCGGCGGCCCTTTATAAGGCGCTGGGTGGTTTTGCTACCAATGGTGTGCAGATGACTAAACTCGAAAGCTATATTGATCCGCAATTTACCGTGGCACGTTTTTATGCTGAAGTGCTGGGCCATATTGACGACCGCGCGCTGGGTCTTGCCCTTGAAGAACTTGCCTTTTTTGCCAAATCCGTGAAGATCATGGGCAGTTATGAAACCCATGCCTTCCGTAACCTATCATCATCCCCCTCGACCACTTAACCGAAAGGAACCATCATGCCCACCCATTCCCAACTTGCTGCCCAATTGCTGCGTGATGCCGCGGCTTTTTTCCGTACTATCGCCGAACAAAATGAGCCGCTGCGCGCCCAGATGACCGACAATGCGTCTGTGTTTGACGAAGTGGCAATGCTGGTCGAGACCGACCCAACGGGCGAGCTTCACGGCCACGAAGGCAGTGAGGGTGGCGGATGCTGTGGCGGTCATGGCCACAGCCATGGTCACGACCATGATGAACCATGCGAAGACGAAGGCAAAAAAGAAGGTTGTGATAGCAAAGGCGGTTGCGGCTGTTCCCACTAATCCTCTTTCATCACCTATCAAAAAACGGCAGGAAAATATCCTGCCGTTTTTTTATTTATGATGCCCGTTCTTCCTAGCGGAATAGCGCATTTACGACAAGGCGCGGAACAGTGTCCAACGCTGTCTTTGCAAATTGCAGAGGAGCCTCGGCAATACCCTGATCGACGTCGGCAATCAGTTTGGCCAGTGATGGGTCCTGCTCGGCCATCTGTGCAAGAATATCCGTGCCTTCCAGCATCAGTTCCTCAATTTTGGCTCCAGTTATCTGAGCGCTGGTTCTGTAGTTTTCAGCTTGCTGGAACATAGATTCGTCTGAAAGTGTCAGATTGGACTGAACCTCAACCAATCCTTCCCCATCGTGGGCCATGTGGGTCTGTACGTATTTATCAATGGCCGCACTTGTTGCATCCACCTTTTTCCCTTCATGAGAAACCAGTGATTCATATTCCGCTTCGCCGGTGCGTTCGGTGTTGCTGAGCAAAAGTGCACGGACCATTTCGACATCTGCCGCAAATTCTGCAATGCGTGGGTCTTGGGCAGTTGCGAGCAATCCCAGATCTTCTTCGGTTGCCGGACCAAAGAGAGGCGATTGCGCGACCTCAAGGAGCTCCTGAAAATTATTACTGTAAATAGGGGTATCAAACCCGAATGCTTCCATGACCTCGGATGACATTTCTTCGGTTTCAAGGAAAAGACCAACTTCTTTGAGGCCGGCAAGTGTGCGGCCAAGCGCCTTGAATATGTCGGCAGGGGTGGTTACAGAATCCGCCGCAGCGGTAGCAAAATGGGTTGTGCTGGTATTCACGAAAATCTCCTTGGGGTTACACATGTGCGCGGACATTATTTATTTTCATATCCTGCGTCAAGCCCGCGTGACACCCGCAGGGCAATTGTGTTTTTTACAGAGACATATCCATTTATTTCTCAAGTTATTCGGGCTTTTTTGCAAACAGGCACGCCTGTTTGAGCCGTTTGAATTCTTCCGGTGCGAGCGAGGGCTTGAAGTTATACGTGGCGGGGGAGGTACCGCCTAAGATTCGGATGCGTTCATCTGTGGCCGGATGGGTTGAAAGAAAACTGAATTTACTCTCGAGGTCACGTGCACCATCTGGGACGCTTGCATAAACAGACACGAGAAAGTCGGCAAGCGGTGTTACCTTGTATCCTGCTTTCTTGAGGGTCTTGATAGCATATTGGTCGGCGCGCAATTCTTTCTCGCGCGAGAATTTGAGGGTGTGGAGCGTGGTTGCGACTTGCCCAACGCCGCCGAACGATCCTGATCCGGCAATCAAGCCTCCTACTGCACTCAGGCCCCTCTCTTGTATGAACCCTTCGAGTGGATCGCGGTAGGCCATGTGACCCAATTCATGCGCCAGAACAGCAGAGATTTCGTTTTCGTTTTTGGTAACTTTGAGAAAGCCTGAAAAGACAGCCATCTTTTCCCCCGGCAGGGTGAAGGCATTCGCCACAGGTGTTTTATAGAGATAGATTTCAGGCTCCAGCGTTTGATCGCCTGCGGCGACCAGACGCTCAAGAATGCGCTGGATCAATTTTTCGGCAGCCGGATCGACGCAGGCATCAAATTGCATATCCAGCTGCGAGCGCGCCACCTCCCCGAGTTCTTTCTCCATGGATTTAGGCACCAGATAGGCAATGAACCCTGACGCTTTGCCAAAAAGTGGAATGAATACCAGCGCCGCAATGACCGCCGCCACGGTGAGGCCCAGAATACTGGGGATAGTGATTGGAATGATAAAACTCGCGCGGTGTTTGTAATCAAGCTGGCGCATGATGCGGTCAAGGATGCTTTTCTGATCGAGCATCACTTGTTCGCCGGTATCTTTGATGGGCACCAAAATGGCACCAATACCGTCGCTCCAGTCCTCCGCTATTTTGATGCTGGCATAGGGCCACCGCGCCAGAGTCTCGCCATCCGCGCCGCGGATCAAAAGGCCCTGCCTGTAGAATTCAAGCGTGACATCCTGCACACGGGATGTTTTACCGTCCATGTAGCGGGCGGATGCGCCTGTTACCATCACAGCCCCAGATCAAAGCCGACATCAGCGGCCATGGCGTCGCCAAATCCCGACACACGTTTAACTCTGTCTTGTTTGACCACCAAGGAATTAATATCACCACCCACCCGCAAATGTGAGGCAAAAAAGCGCAAAGTGCGGTGCGTGGTAATGGGGCTGGCAAGGCCCAGCGTCAGAATAACAATCAGCAAATTACTGATCTGCAACCATGCCAATTGGCCGCCGGTAATATCCAGTTTGAAGCGCACTTCTCCGGCTTGAAGACCGCGGAATTTCTCGCGCCAGAGCGCTGCTGTGTACCAGACCCGCGCGAGAAGTGATACACCCACAATACCGTAGAGCGGGATAATAACACCCCAGATTAATGTGTGCACGGCCGCTTCCACCTGCATTCTTTGCTGCTCAGTGACTTGGGCCGGATCTTGCCCCTCGAGAGCACTCAGCATTTGGAGACTTGCGGCGTGCTGCATAAAATAAAAGCCCCATAGCATATAGAGGCCAACACCGATCACTGCGGTGATGATGTGGGTCTGGAAGATACGTTTATGATCGCCCTCATAGGTAAATTCCTGTGCACCATAGCGCATATGACCCGCCATATAGGACCATTTTTTAATATCGGAACTGGGGATGGAAATTCCCATGGTAACGAAATTGAGCAGCGCCCGTTTGATTGAAAGCCAGAGATAATGGCCCGCATGGCCACCCATATTAAAGCCAATACCGCGCCAGCGGGTACGCGACAGACGGTAGCGCAGCGCCAGAAATCCAGCCGTCGCCAAGACCCCGAAGAAAATGGGATAAATAAAGAAATTGACGAACGGGATAGCTAGACCAAAGGTAACAGGAGCAAAAATGATGAGGGCTTTAAGCCATCCGATAAAAAGTTCTTGTCCTGTCCCCGTATATTGGAAGCGGTCTTTGCCCAGCACAAGATGTGAGGACATATAGCGGCGGATACGGGTCTTGCCCCAAAAGGAGTATATCCCCAGTGTAATAATCGAGAGCAGCAAATTGACAATATGCAGGCCCATAATATCGCCTGCTTTGCCCTGATACCCCACACGGAAAACAGGTTTTTTGCGCTGATGCGGGGCAGGACGCTCCGGCTCTGATTCAAGGCTGTAAGATGCCTCCCCAACATAAGCAAAGTCGGGTGTGGGTATTTGTTCAAGGGGCGGTTTTGGATCGGACATGAAACACCTGCGGGGCTTCTTGTAAAGCCCATCTCTCCCGCCCATTAAGCCAGATAAACTTTAAAAGGATGTAAATAAACATCCTGTTATTTATTCTGTCAAATACACATAAAAACGTGGCTAAAACTTGCGAGAAGCGCCGTTCCTCTGTAAACTCGCCTTGTTCGCTTTTCTAGTTCGCTCGCCTTGTCGCCCCACCTCCAGTTTCATTTGATTTTACCCATGTCCCGCTCTCTTTCCTCCGCCAAACCCTCTCCCTTTCTCCAGCGTATTTTGCCGGAAGACTGGCATGATTATCTGGCGCATAAAACCGAAGATGCTAAGGCCGTTGCCTTGGGTTTGGTCGGTTTGTTTTTGCTGGCCTCCCTCCTTACCTATCATTCATCCGATCCGTCGTTGAACACGGCAGCATCACCTGACCTTATTGCAAATCTCGGGGGGATCGCTGGCGCCTATATCGCTGATATGTTTATTCAGGTGTTCGGCATCGGGTCTCTGGTTTTTTCCTTCGGTTTGATCGCATGGGGGGTTCGTGTCTGGCGGCGCGAGAGTTTTGGCCCGCTATGGCTGCGCTTTGCAGCGATCACTTTGTCGGCGCTTTTACTGGGAACTGCGGGCGGAGCTGTTCCGTCACCGTTCTGGATTTCGCATGCGACACTCGGCGGGGCAGGCGGTGTTCTGATCCTTAACCATGCGAGTGCATGGATTCAGGATGTGGCCGGATTTCCTGGACATGTTCTTCTGGCCATCATCAGCGGCGGGACGGGACTTATTCTGGCAGGTATTGGCATTGCCCTTCACCGCAGCGAGCGGCACGCCATTGTCGCCTCTTTTCTTTCGGGCGGGTCGGCCACATGGGAGGGCGCCTCATCTCTGTGGGATAGATTTGCCTTCTGGCGCGGGGGCAAGGATACCGCTCATTTGCCGGAAGACGAGGAGGATGAATCTTATGACATTGACCCCGTCGAGGACGAAGATACCGAGGATGAGGATGACATTGAAGATGATGCGCGAGCAACACTGCGCAGCAAGCGCGCGATTGCGGTTGTAAAGGCCGATAAAGAGCAAGTCAGCAAGACCAGTAAAGTTAAAAAATCGGCGCAGAAATCACTCAATTTTGCAGAAGGGTCGGAATGGGAACTGCCGCCCATTGATTTACTGCAAGAGGTTCCTCCCGTGCCTAAAGACGATAAACTTGACGAAGGAGCCTTGCGCAAAAATGCGGAACTTTTGCAGAATGTTCTCTCGGACTATAATGTCAAAGGCGACATCAGCAGCATTCACCCAGGCCCCGTTGTCACCCTTTATGAACTTGAACCTGCCCCCGGCACCAAAACCTCGCGCGTGGTGGGATTATCCGATGATATTGCGCGCTCCATGTCGGCGGTGTCGGTACGCTGCGCCGTTGTTCCGGGCCGCAACGTGATCGGGATTGAGCTGCCCAACAAACGCCGCCAGACTGTTTTCCTGCGCGACCTGATGGAAGATGATGCGTTTGAAAAAACGCAGGCCAAATTGCCGCTCATTCTCGGGAAAGATATTGGCGGGCATCCGGTGATTGCCGACCTTGCGCGCATGCCACACTTGCTGGTCGCCGGAACGACGGGATCAGGGAAATCGGTTGGGGTCAATACCATGATCCTCTCGCTGCTTTACCGCCTTTCTCCTGAGAAATGCCGTTTTATCATGATCGACCCGAAAATGCTCGAGCTCTCGGTCTATAACGATATTCCGCATCTGCTCTCGCCTGTGGTAACAGAAGCAGGGCGCGCGGTAGTGGCGCTCAAATGGACAGTGCAGGAAATGGAAAACCGTTACCGTAATATGTCCAAACTCGGCGTGCGCAATATCGAAGGTTATAACGCCCGCATCAAAGAAGCCGTAAAAAAAGGTGAGATATTGATGCGCAAAGTCCAGACCGGATTTGACCCCGAAACAGGAAAGCCCGTCTATGAAGAGCAACCGCTGGATCTCACTGAACTGCCTTACATTGTCGTTGTCGTCGATGAGTTTGCTGACCTGATGCTGGTGGCCGGAAAAGATGTCGAGAACGCCATCCAACGCCTCGCGCAAATGGCGCGCGCCGCGGGGATTCACCTTATCATGGCGACACAGCGCCCCTCGGTGGATGTCATCACCGGCGTGATCAAAGCCAACTTCCCAACCCGTATCTCGTTTCAGGTGACCTCGAAAATCGACAGCCGCACCATTCTGGGTGAAGGCGGGGCCGAGACACTTCTCGGTATGGGTGATATGCTCTATATGGCGGCAGGCGGACGCATCACCCGCGTGCACGGGCCGTTTGTCTCTGACCGTGAAGTGGAAGATGTGGTGAATTATCTCAAGGCGCAAGGTGAGCCTGCCTACCTTGAAGACGTTACCGAAGGTGACCTGTTCGGCCTTGATGAGGATGGCGAAGATGGTGAGAGCGAGAACAGCGATGAGCTTTATGATGAAGCCGTGGCTATTGTCGCGCGCGAGGGGAAGGCCTCGACCAGCTTTATCCAACGGCATTTGCAAATCGGCTATAATCGCGCCGCGCGCATCATGGAACAGATGGAAAAAGAAGGGGTCGTCAGCCCCGCCAATCGTACCGGCAAACGTGAGGTTCTGGTTGGTGCGCGCTAGACTCCACCTTGAGCAGGCAATGCTCACGTTTGTGGCAACTTTCTTTGTACTGGTCTGTCTACCTTCCTCTGCTTTCGCGGCCGTTCCATCAATTCCTTTCACGGTAACCTTGTCGGAAAGCGTGACGATCACAGGAAGTCCGCGGATCATTCTGGATGTTGATGGAACCACACGTTACGCGGTTTACTCGTCGGGATCAGGAACGGCTTCCCTCACTTTTACTTACACCGCGACGGCGGGGGATGTTGACCTTAACGGGATTGGTATTGCCTCTACTTCCCTTGACCTGAATGGCGGCAGTGTTACTGACCTGAACGGCAATGTGATGTCAAACCTCACCTTTACGCCGCCTGCCAACATGGGAAGCGTGAATGTCAATTATCCCTCCCTATCCATGGATTTTATATATGATGCGGATGGGCGCTACACCCTAAACGGTACGGCCTATAACGACTTGACCTCTTTCTTAAGCGCCGCAGGGGGCAGCTTCACCCGCGCGTCAACGGCCACTTATTTCGATAGTACGGGGACGATGCAAACGGCAGCATCAGGCGCACTTCGTTTTGATTATGACCCTTCAACCCTCTTGGCAGAGGGACTTCTTATTGAGCCTTCCCGTACCAATTCCATCCGCAATGGTCAGGGCGCAGGGGCTGTGACCGGGTCACCCGGCACGCTTCCTACCAACTGGTTCGGAAATACTATTACCTCGAGCGGACTTAACTACGAAGTACTAACTGCTGCTGCAAGTGCATCTCTTGGCTATATTGATCTGAGAATCTACGGTACGGCCACAAGCATGTATCCTGTGCTATATTTTGAACCCAGTACCCAGATCACCGCCAGCAGCGGCCAGATATGGGCTTTGTCTTGCTATGTTAAACAGATAGGCGGAAGCACAAGCGGCATGAGCGGCATGGCCTTGCGTGTTGTAGAGCGTGACGCAGGCGGCGGTATCGTTACAACGCAGGAAGGTATCGTTACTGTACTCAGCACAGGCACACTCGAAGCTAACCGTGTAACAAGAGTATTTACACTTAGTGGCGGTGCCGGTACAGCCTATGCCCATCCGGGACTGCGTCTTATGGCTAACGTTGGCGGCGCAATTGATATCACATTGCGGGTGGGTGGGTGTCAGCTGGAGCTTGGCTCCCATCAAAGTTCCTATATTCCTACAACAAGTGGAGCAACCACCCGTGCCGCGGATAATTTCAACATTTCCACGGGCGCGTGGTTTAACCTCAACGCCAGCACACTTTATATGCAAGGGGAAGCTATTGATGGTCTCCCCACGGCGGGGAGCTTTATGACGGGTTTTGGTACCAACGGCAATGATTACTTGGGATTCCCCTATGCGTCTGCAGGCACGTTTAACAGCTCTTCCTACTACCGAAGCGGTGGAGCGGGGCCAATTATTTCAGCCAGTGGTGCACTTAGCCTAAATACAGTTTTTAAAGCGGCTTACGCTTATTCAACGACAGACGGGACGTCATCCTATGTCAAAAATGGAAATACTGTCGCAACTGGAAGCGGCGTTACCACAATGGGATCGGCCGCTTACCTTTCATTGGGCTACGCCCCATTTGCCACCACGCCAATGAATTCGCATTTTCTAAACATTAAATATTATCCGCGCCGCGCGAGTGATGCACAAATTCAGCTTTTGACCACGCCATGAGGCCCTAGGACTCGCTGCGGATAAAAACCTTGAATTCGCTTTTATGACTTCTAGGGATATAGACCGGAATAGACGTCACGCCGCGTGCAGCCAAGGCCAAGAATAGGTCGCGGCCTGATCCGATCTCGATATTATCCAGAACGCCGACGCCGAGAACAGGCTTCATGAGAGTTTGCCCCTCATCGATAGCCGATTCCATAGCCCGTCTTTTGTTTCTCATCGCTTCTGACATTTCAGCAAGGGTTCTGATTTTGCCATCTGGCTTCAACCATTCGTGCGCAAACATCGATTGGCTCCAGCTGGCCAGCACAGGGGCCACCCAAACCTCGACCTCACAAAATCTGTCTTCGCGGCCCTTCAGGGACTCGGGATCAGAGAATTTCAGGGCTGTTTCACTATTTGTTTTCATATGCACTTTTCAAAGGACCTGTTTTCAAGTATATATGGGACGAGTTTAGTTGTTCTTTTCAAATAAAGTATTAAAGGTACGTTATGGCATATCAACCCGCTCCTGCTCCCGAGATTATCTCCGTTGATCCGTCATGTTCTGGCGTAAAGTGCGATGGTGGCTCAGCAGCACTCGGGCACCCTGAGGTCTATTACAGTTTTGACGGGGCCTCCGAGGTTGTATGTGGTTACTGTGGCCGTGTCTTTGTTAAACAGGCTTAAATTCCTTTCTGTGTAACCTGTTCCCATCCGCAACCCTATTCTTCGGCACCCATGGCTCTGAGACTTGACCGCATAAATGTTCTGGTTGTTGAAGACCTCAAGCCTATGCGCGACCTGATTGTAGGGGCACTGGAGGCGTTCGGTATCGGGCATATTGTTACCGCCAATGATGGCGAGTCTGGTTTTACCCAGTTTATAAAACATACTCCTGACATTGTCATTACCGATTGGATGATGGAGCCAGTCGATGGACTGGAGCTTATCCAGCGCATTCGCAAGAGTCCGATGTCAATTAACCGTCTTGTTCCTATTATTCTTATCACCGGTTATAGTGCGATGAGCCGCGTCACGCGCGCGCGTGACCTCGGAGTTACCGAATTTCTTACCAAGCCTTTTACGGCTGATGATCTCGCCAAGAGGATCACCCATATCATCAACAAGCCCCGTGACTTTGTAGAAGCGCCCAACTTCTTCGGACCTGACCGGCGACGGCGAAAACCTGATGACTATGCTGGGCCGCGCCGCCGCGAGGCAGAAGGGGCACCGACACAAACGGCCGCCGAACAACGCCGCGCCGCGCGTCCACCTTCCAAGAACTGGGAGATTGATAAAGATAATGAGTAAGAACTACCGTATTATCAAGGCTACCCGTGACTTGCAGCTCAAGGCAGGTAGCGGGGATATTCTAGCCGACCATGTGCGCAAAGCGCATATCATTATGGAAGCCAATACTATTGATTTCCGCGATGTGTCACTTGAATTTCTGGCCAAACTCAAGTGGGCACTCACCACCGCAAAAGCAGAGCTTGAGACAACGTCAGATTCTGTTCTGATTAATAATCTGACGCAGCCCATTATGGAACTCAAAGCCAACGGCCAACCATTCAAGTTTGAACTGGTCAGTGTCTTGGCCAATGTCATGCTGGGATTTCTCGAGCATATTCATGTTTTAGACAAAGGTGTCCTTGAAATCATTGACGCCCATTGCCGCACCCTTGAGACCATCATCCAGAAGGGTATCCGCGGTGATGGTGGTCAGACTGGGGTTCTCCTTAAAAAAGAGCTCGAAGAGGCGTGCAACCGTTATTACGCCAAAAACCCGCAGAACTTTACCGCATCTTAAGCCCGCCAAAAAGGGAGGCTATAGCCTCCCTTTTTACAATACCCCTTGCAGAAATTTTAAAAAACCAGACGTTGGCTGATGGTGATTTGCGAGATTTGTTTTACCTTATCATAGACTGCATCCGGAATAGCGCCATCGAGTGAGACAAGCGCGACGGCCGTTTTTCCTTCAGCCACACGGCCCAGACGGAAATCGGCAATATTGCATCCGGCACTGGCGAGCACTGTTCCGAGTGCCCCAATCATCCCTGGCTTATCCTCATTCTTGATATAGAGCATGTGCGGGGTCAGTTTGGCTTCAATCGGGACGGTATCAATGCTGACGATACGCGGCTCGCTTCCAGCAAAGAGTGTTCCGGTGGCAGTGTGACTTTCGCCTTCGCACGAAACACTCACCGTGATTGCGGCAGGCCATTTGCTGGTGTCATCACTTTTTGTTTCGGCCACCTTGATTTTTTTGGCTTTGGCGATTTCGGGAGCATTGACCATGTTGACGCTATCACTCATACCTTTGAGAAGCTGCGCCAGAATAGTCGCGCCCAAGGGCTTCACATTAAGCTGCGCTGCTGCGCCAAAATAGGCAATATCCACCGCCGTAATAGCCGAGGTGGTGAGTTGCCCGAGGAGCTGGCCCAGTTGTGTGGCGATAGCCATGTAGGGACGCAGGCGCGGGGCTTCTTCAGCGGAGATGGATGGCATATTGACTGCATTGGTCACGGCGCCGTTGAGCAGAAAATCGGACATTTGTTCGGCGACCTGAATGGCCACATTCACCTGCGCTTCCGAGGTTGATGCACCAAGGTGCGGTGTGCAAATCACATTCGGGTGCCCAAAGAGTACGTTACTTTCGGCAGGTTCCACTTCAAACACATCCAGCGCCGCGCCTGACACATGGCCACCATCGAGGGCTTCTTTTAAATCCTCTTCGACAATCAACCCGCCGCGTGCGCAGTTGATGATACGCACGCCTTTTTTCATTTTGGCAATGGCTGTTTTATCAATCATGCGCGATGTTTTTTCGGTTTTCGGCACATGGATGGTGATGAAATCAGCGCGAGCGAGGAGGTCATCCAGCTCCACCTGTTCAACGCCCAGTTCCGCAGCCCGCTCGGCGGAAAGGAATGGATCATAAGCAATCACTTTCATGCCCAAACCAATCGCACGGCTTGCGGCGATCGCGCCAATATTGCCGCACCCAATCACACCCAATGTTTTGGCATAAAGTTCAACGCCCATAAATTTCGATTTTTCCCATTTTCCGGCATGGGTGGAAGCATTTGCCTGCGGGATCTGGCGGGCCAGAGCCATCATCATGGCAATGGCGTGTTCTGCGGTGGTAATCGAGTTGCCAAAGGGTGTGTTCATGACCACGATTCCGGCGCCTGTTGCGGCGGGCACATCAATCGTATCCACCCCGATACCCGCACGGCCGATCACCTTGAGGTTTCGCGCATTACTGATAACATCTGCGGTAATTTTTGCCGAAGAGCGGCAGGCAACACCATCATAATTGGCAACTTCTGCTTTGAGTTCTTCAGGAGAGAGGCCGGGCTTGATGGCAATTTCGATGCCATGGCTGCGGAAAATTTCCTCGGCCTGTTTATCCATTTTGTCGGCAATTAAAACTTTGGGCTTAGCTGTGGTCATGACGTCTTCTCCTCTATTTGCCGCGCAACATACGGCAATGCGGCATTACTGTAATTTCTTTTGCCGCCCTTGCCAAGTGGGGGATGATCCTGTATCACGTTATTTATGTCTATTTCCACCGTTACACTCCCCAATGGCCTTCGAATAGTTACCGACACAATGCGTGATGTGGAAAGCATTGCGCTTGGCGTTTGGGTCGGGGTCGGTACGCGTCACGAAGACCTCCACCAAAACGGTATCGCCCATATGGTCGAGCATATGATGTTCAAGGGAACATCCCAGCGCTCGGCGCTTGATATTTCGCAGGTGATCGAAGAGGCGGGCGGGCATTCCAATGCCTATACGGGCCGCGAGGTGACGGCCTATTATATTCATATCCTTAAAGATCATACCGACCTCGCGCTTGATGTGCTGGCGGATATGATGCAAAATCCCGCCTTTCCCGAGGACGAACTTGCGCGCGAGCGTGATGTGATTGTGCAGGAGGTACGGATGTATGAAGATACGCCCGACGACCTTGTTTTTGACAATGCGCAGGAAGCCGCCTACCCGGGGCAGGCGCTTGGTGCGCCGGGCCTTGGCAAAATTCCGATTTTGGAATCCATTACCCGTGATGATTTATTTTCCTACGTCCGGCGCAATTATACGCCCGAACGGATTGTGATTTCGGCGGCGGGGAATGTGGACGCGGATGAATTTGCGGTGAAAGTCGCCAAGGCATTCGATCATCTTCCCGCCAATACCGGTCTTTCCCAGCCGTATGGTTTTGCGCCCGCGCACTATAATCCCTCCCCGTCTTTGGTGGCCAAAGACACCGAGCAAACCCATCTACTTCTGGGGTTTAGGGGCCTTGACCGCCACCACGCACAGCGCCAAGCCATGCAGCTGATGAGCAATATTCTGGGCGGGGGAACATCCTCGCGCCTGTGGCAGGAAGTGCGCGAGAAACGTGGGATGGTCTATTCCATTCACAGCTACACCGACTCCTACTGTGATGATGGGCAGTTCGGAATTTATGCCGGAACCAGCCCCGATAACCTTCCCGAGATGGTGCCGATTATTTTGGGGGAGTGCTCCAAGATCTTGTCAGGTGTCAGTGAACGGGAACTCTTGCGCGCTAAAACACAATTGATTTCCGGTGTGCGGATGGGGCGCGAGAAAGTCATGACCCGCGCCGATCAGCAGGGGCGTTATCTTTTGAATTATGGCGAGACGTTCGACCCAGCCGCGCTGTTTGAAAAAATAAATGCGGTGACTTGCACCGATATCCGCGCCATCGCTACGCAGATTTTTTCAAGCCCGCTTCTCGTGGCCGCTATTGGCCCCTTGGACACGTTGATTCCTGTGGAAGAAATGAAGCCGCTTTTGAGGGCGGCTTCATAAAAATTTCAATTGTTTTGTTGTTTATTCTACAACGCGCCAGTGGATCGGAAGTCCGCCGGGTGGTTTACCAAACGTTTTAGCAGCATTCCCGCCGCGTTTTACAACTTCAGTGAATTTCATCACTTTGCCGTTTGGATAAGTCCAGCCAGAGGAGCCTTGCGAGATGCAATATTCGCCGTCCGCTACGCCAAAGATACCTTCGGCGGCACGCGCGACTTGCTGGCGGCCATTAATGTCGAGGATCAAATGTTTATCCTTAAGGTTAGCAAGGCGTTCAGGATCCATCGAGCATTTGAGGTTGCCGTAGCCATCGGTGTAGCACACGACATCATGCGGGAAATCCGGCACATGGTCACGGACATCTTCGCCGAGAATGGAGTAGTCACCCTTGGCGATGGTTGCAAAGGCATGGGGGAAAATATCGCGGGAGCGGAATTGCGAGCCGTGGGCATCGCAGTTAATTTTGCGAATCTCAAGGGCAGCATCCTTCACAAAAGCCAGCGAGTGGCCAGAGTTCACCGCGCAAATTTCAACGCCGTTGACCAGCTTCACATAGACGAACCCCTCGCCGGAGTTTTTAACACGCGGGGCCAGGTCATCCTTGCGCGGGGCGGTGTTCACAAAAAATTTCTGGCGGGTGCCAAGCTGGCTGTTGATTGCGGTTTGCGCAAGCGCAAAACCGGTGGCAAATGTATCAAAGGCCGGAACGGCAAAGGTGTGGATGTCGCTATTTACGCCGGTGAGTTCGAGATGCAGGCGCTGGGTCACTTCGGCAAAAGCCAGATCGTGCAGGTCACCATAGTCCGCAATTACATACACCAACAATTTATCATTCACGCTTGTGGTCATTCCCAAACCCTTTAATCTAAGTGTTGCAGCTTAAAATGTTAAAAATCTGAAGTCTTGATTAAGGAAATGCTTAACGAGATTTTTAAAGAGAGTCAACGAATCTTCTTCGCCATAATCATGCATCAAGGCAATGCTGGCACTTTCTTCATTTTGGAGCCATGGATCTGTATCAATTTTACGGGTCAGCTCCGCAAAACTTGCATAAGGCCATTTGCCGCGGTGACGCGCGAGGAGCATCCAGTCGGCACTCGAATAAGTAATTAGGCTATCGACTGCCTGCCCCAACTCACTTTTCTGCCACCACGGAAAAGTGACCTCCGGTACGGGGAGTTTTTGAAAGCCGTTTGCGATGAGCCAGTGCTGCATCCTGAGTTTCAACTCAAGCTGCGCGGGGGTGGGCGACTCCCTGGTTTCAAGGCGTACCCCGTCCCAGAATAAGTTCTGGACAGCTCCGCGCTCGGCATCCGGCACCGTATTAAAGTCAATCACCCATGCATTTCCACAGCCGCGATCCAGATGGGGGAAACGAAAATAGCGCGAGGGCTTTGCCACGCCCGCTTCGTCATAGGCACGGTCGATGAGGGTTTGTGTTGTGAGAATTTGTTGCGTCTGGCTTTCAAACCCAATCAGGCTGGTGCGTTCATGGGCATAGGAATGATTGCCGATAATAAAGCCCTTTTGGGCGGCGCGTACGATGCGGTCAAAAGCTTCTTTTTCCTCCATCAGCGCCCCGCGCGCAAAAAGGACGGCGGGTATTTTTTCAGCCGCAAGAAAATCGGTCACCTCATCCGTATAAAGAGAGGGGCTGTCATCAATGGTGAGATAAAGTTTTTTCATTGTGCCATCCTCAAAAGACCTTTGAGACTTACAAATTCATCTTTCACCCAATAAACGGGTGTGTCGCGCACATCATCCAGCACGATCGGGACGGTTTTCTGATAAAGGCTTTTCAAAAATATTTCGGCAGCGAAAAGATTATGACCGATCAAGCGGTCGGTAATCCCGCCCGTGAGGTAGAGAGCACCATAGCTGTGCCCGAAAGCCAGCACCTGATGGGCAAAGAGTCCGAGAATTTCGTGATAGAGCGTCATTACTTGGCGCACCACAGGGTCACGTTGTCCGGCTTCCAGCATATGGTGTGTATCGCGGTAATCCGTGTAGAGATGCCCCTGCGCCGCTAGTATTTTGTACATGCTAAGCAAACCATCACCGCCCAGAACATCTTCATAAATCGGAATGGTGGGGCTGGTTTTAAATTTTTGTACCGCCGCCATCATGTCCATTTGCGCCTGCGTTTCGAGCGCGGGGCGCATATGGCCGCCATGGGTTTTAAGCACTTCACCTTGCGGGGAGATATAAGCCAGCCCCAGCCCTGTGCCCGAGCCGATCACCGCGCGCATTTGCTGTTTATCCGGTGGTTTTTGTTCCCCGCCTAAAAAGAGAAGATCATCTTCGGAAACATCAATCAGGCCATAAGCGTTCGCTTCAAAATCATTGACGAGGGTGATGTGAGCGTTTGGGAAAATGGGCGCGCAACTTTCCTGATCAAGGCTCCAGTTGCTGCGGCCACTTTTGGCAATCGCCACATGGGTAAGGGCGGCAGGATCAATCTGCTGCTGGCGCAGGTAATTGCGTGCCGCTTCCTCGAACGAGGCAAAGGGCTCGGCTTTTATTTTATGGGGGACGACGCTGAAACTACAGTTCTCTTTCGCGCGTGAAAAGCGGATATATGTGCCGCCAATATCAATGACGAGACGGCTCATGGCGTAGCGCCTCCAGCAAGGCCACGGTGACGGCTGTCATTGATGTCGCCTTCAGGATCGATGTGGATCATGATTTCTGCTTCTTTAAATTCCGCCACAAGAAGTTCTTCCACTTCGCGGGTGATCGCGTGGGCGGCACGCAGTGAAAGATTGGCATCAACCTCGATATCAAAGCTGATAAATTTTTTGGCTCCAGCGCCAGTGGTACGCAAATCATGCATCCCGCGCACTCCCGCGTGCGATTTGACGAGGCCGATAATGCGGCTGCGTACCTCTTCGGGCAGTTCACGATCCATCAACATACCCATGGCTTCCAGTGTAATTTTGCCACTACTGCGCATCATCACGATAGCGACACCGAGCGCCGCAAACGGGTCAATCCACGGAGCGCTCCATCCAGTGAAATCGAACAAAACCACTGCAAATACCGCCGCGTTGATATAGACATCCGCTGAGTAATGGAGCGAATCCGCATGAAGCGCCAGCGAGCTTGACTGGCGCGCGCCCCAGCGCTGCAAGGCGCCAATCATGGCCGATACGGCAATCGAAAAGGCCATAAGAATGAGAGTGATGATATGATGGGTGATCGGCAGGGGATTGAGGAAGCGCATAAAGGCATCGAGCACGAGGAAAAAACCACCCCCTGCTAGAACCGCCGCCTGAATGAGGGAGGTGATCCCCTCGACTTTTCCATGACCGAAACGGTGGTCATGATCGGCGGGCTTCATCGACCATTTGAGTGCAATCACTGTCATGGTGGAAAGGCCAATATCGCCGAGAGAATCAACGAGAGAGGAAAGTACCGCTGATGAACTACTCATGAAGTAGGCAACACTTTTTGCAAGCACAATAGCTGTTACGCATACCACACTGATGATGCCTGTCATTACAGCCGGATCACTCTTGAGTCTGGAGAGGATATTCTCGATCATGATACCTTCCATAATTCGCAGGTTTTGAATTGTTCCTGACAGCAATTTTTATAGCGGGCACTGCACACCCGCGCATTGGCAAACCCTGTGTCAGACGCTGTTGTTCGCAGCCGGTCCGCCAGCCCCTTAATAAAGAGCGGGTGAGTCATCACGGTGGGAGCGCGCGCAAACGCCCCAATCCCGAGCTCAGCGGCAAGGTGGCGGTATTCAATCTCGATCTCAACCAACGTTTCAACATGTTCACTGACAAAGGCGTGAGGATATATGAGAATATCCTTGCTATCGCGTGCCGCTTGGTGAATGGCTTCGTTCGTGCTAGGCCCAATCCATGTGAGCGGCCCGACACGGCTTTGATAACATATTTGCCAATCGAGGTTTTCAATTCCGGTGGCGGTGGCAATAGCCGCCGCGCTTTGCTCGCAGTGGTTCTGATAAGGATCGCCCGCCTTAATCAGTTTTTCGGGAAGGCCGTGGGCAGAGAAAAGCACACGCGGGTTCCTGCCTGTTTTCGTCGCCATCTCTTTGTAGCTTTTTGTAACGTTTTCGGCCGAGGCCTTGATAAAGCCCTCATCAAGCGGATAGCAGCATACAAGCTGCGTTGGTTTTTGAAGGCCAATCGCGGCCGCTTCCTTGATCCATTCCTGAAATGAGGAACGGGTGGTAGTGGTTGAATATTGCGGGTAAAGCGGCAGGAGGATAATTCGGTCAGGGTTATAGGTTTTGACATCACGCGCGACATCACGCGTAAAAGGGTGCCAATAACGCATGGCGATAAATATTTTGTAATCATTTCCCAATTCATGGGCGAGGGCGGTGGCCTGTTCTTTTGTGTTCTCCAGAAGAGGGGATTTATATCCCAATTCGGCATAGCTTGATCCAGCTTCCTTCCGTGATCTTTTGAAGGCAATCCAGCGGGAGAGAAGAAAGCGCACTGGGAGGGGTGCGGCAATGATATTGGGGTCCATAAAAAAATTGGTGAGGAAGGGGGCAATACTCTCACGTTTATCTGGCCCGCCAAGATTGAAAAGGACGATGGCTGTTTTAGGCATGGGAAATCCTTACAGCTTTAACCAACTGCTCGACATGGACAATAGGCGTTGATTTATCAATCCCGTGGCCCAGATTGAAAATATGGGACCGACCG
This sequence comes from Pseudobdellovibrionaceae bacterium, assembly GCA_041674725.1. Taxonomy (GTDB): domain Bacteria; phylum Pseudomonadota; class Alphaproteobacteria; order Micavibrionales; family Micavibrionaceae; genus UBA1573. The sequence continues at coordinate 113,770 of JBAYVC010000007.1, forward strand.
ACCATCGCGCGGCGAATGTTCCTTACCTCTTTTTCAAGAGCCTCCCCGCCGCTGATGAGAAGAAGCGGATCAAGATTTCCTTGAAGAGGGAGATTCCTGTCGGTATTCGCACAAGCCCACGGGAGCGGTGTAAACTGGTCTATACTAAGAGCGGTTACGCCCGTTTCTTTGGCATAGGCTGGCAGATTGAGGGCGGCACCTTTGGGAAACCCAATCACAGGAATGTCTGGGTATTTTGCGTTTATTCCGGACGTGATCGCACGTGTGGGTTTGATAACCCATTCCTCGAATTCATTCGGGGTTAGCGCGCCGCTCCAGCTGTCAAAAAGCTGGATGACCTCAGCTCCTTCTTCGATCTGGCGGATGCAGTACGAGGTGACAGCTCCGGTGAGAAGCGCGATCAATTGTGTGAATTTGGAACGTTCGGTTAAAGCCATCAGGCGTGCCACGTGAAAATCTTTGGAGCCTTTGCCTTCGGTCATGTAGCAGGCGAGTGTCCATGGCGCACCACTAAATCCGATCAAGGCTCTATCTCCATAACCTTCTTCGTTGAGTGCTGTCTTAATGCGAGTGAGTGTTTCATAAACAGGGGAAAGATTCACGTGAAATGTCTGCTCATCAAACCTATCAAAGGAGGGAAGATCACCAAGGAGAGGGCCGTGATTTTCGGCGAAGGTGACATGTTGACCCAAAGCATGCGGGATGACCAAAATGTCAGAGAAGAGAATGGCGGCATCAAGATCAAACCGGCGCAGAGGTTGAAGGGTTGCTTCGGTGGCAAGGGATGGTGTGTAGCAGAAGTCAAGAAAGTCTTTGGCTTTACTGCGTAGTTCACGGTATTCGGGAAGATAACGACCGGCCTGACGCATTAGCCAAATGGGGGGCACGTCATGAATTTTTCCATGCAAGGTCTGGATGAGTTTTTTGGATAGGGTTGTTGTTTGGGTCATGAGGGAGATGAAACCAGAAAGTCACCTTTAAAAAAAGACTTATTTTTAAGAGGTTGTTAACAGTAGTAGGGGGTGTGATTTACGGGGGTAAAAATTATCCGGATAGTTATACACATGATGGATGTTTGGTTGAAAGGAGAGTTTTAACAGCTTAGTGGGATATATCCCCGTTGAATAGAATTTTAATTTTAAGTTATCCGGTGGTGGTAAGCCTGTTTGGTATGAAAAAGGTAAATGTGCAAAAAAGTTTTTCCCGAAACGTGCCTGTTGAAACTGGTATGTTTTCCACAGCTTGATCCCGAACGGGGTGTTGTGAAACTTTATTTCGGCTTTTCAGAAAGATATGAAGTCTGTATGATCACCAGCTGAAGGTAAAACATGTTTCATGATACATATATAAAGCTTGACCGTTTGGAAACCGAGGATATTTTGACGCTGACAGTGCGTCATTTTGACGGTATTTCCTTTAATCCGCAAAATTCGATCATTATGGCGCGGGATTTATCCTTTTATCCGGGCTATCGCCTTTATGATATGGCGGATCATACACATATTCCGGCGGCGCGCCGTTTTGTTTTGATGAAGGACGGTGATTTGGTCATTCTTGATTTTACCAATGCGCCGATTTATGCGCTTAATAGCCGTTTGCCGCTTGTCTTGAATGAAGATACGGTGCGCGATTATGTGCGTTTCTTTTTCAACTTTGTGCGGGGCCGCCATGGGCGTTTTTTGATTACGGAGTCGGTCGATGATATTGCATGGAGGGATGAACCGCCACCAGCCGCGCGTAAATCGGTCGGAAAATTGATTATGCCGCTCACTCTTCTTAAGAGTGACCGAGGTGACGGGAGTTATATTTTTCAGGCGCAGATGATGTTTCGCGATTCTCTGTTTCAAGCCGATATTCTGGTGGCAAAAGATGGGGCTGTACAGCTTTCCAACGAGCAGCTTCTTATTGAAGATATGCCTGTTCTGGATGATATTTTCGGGCAGTGAAACGCGCTTACTATTATCTTAAGTTATGGTAATAAATAACATGTAAGTTCTTAGTCTTTATTTGCCTAACATTTTGAAGATACTTGACTATTTCCATTTATTCGTGACAATAGGGTGATCTTCGGGACATAAGGGAGGACACAGAGATGACTCGTTCGGAATTGATTGAGGTGCTCGCAGAGCGCAACCCCCATTTATTTTTGCGCGACATTGAAAAAGTCGTTGATGCTTTTTTTGGTGGCATCTCCTCGGCCCTGATTGATGGCGACCGTGTTGAACTGCGTGGTTTTGGTACGTTCTCCGTTAAAGAGCGCGCCGCGCGCACGGGGCGTAATCCACGTACCGGTGCATCCGTCCACGTGGATGCAAAACGTCTTCCCTTCTTTAAAACTGGTAAAGAACTGCGTGAACGTTTGAACACGGATGATGACGCATCATAAGGTGGAGGCAGCGCATGACGGGCTTTTTGAAATTCGTGGTGACGCTGCTGATCCTCAGTCTCTTTTTCTGGATTATTCTCTTTAATCATAGCGCTGTTGATGTGGCGTTGCCCCCCTTTACCGAAGGGGAAACGCTTTCGCTGGGTTTTATTTTACTCGGTGCGCTGATTGTTGGATTTATCTGGGGCGGATTTATTGTTGCGCTTCATGATATGCCAGTGCGGCGCGAACTCCGGCGTCTTGCCAAGGAAAATAAACGCCTTAATGAAGAAATCGAAAGCGGCGGCAAACATGGTCGGGTGGTTCTATGAGCCTGATTTATTGCGCCGTTGATACGCCTGATCTTAAGCGTGCCAAAGAGCTGGCGCAGATGATGGCGCGTGCAGGGTGTGGGGTGAAACTGGGCCTTGAATTTTTTGCCCATCATGGCGGAGCAGGCGTTGCGGCAATCCGTGATAGTGTGCCAGATGTTTCCCTTTTTCTTGATCTTAAATTCCATGATATTCCCAATACCGTTGCAGGCGCTTTGCGGGGGGTGGCACGGCTTGGGGTTTCGTATGTGAATGTGCATGCGAGCGGGGGCCGCTCGATGATGGAGGCGGCCCGTGAATCCTTGAATGATGAAGCGGTTAAAAGCGGTGTTTATCCGCCCAAGCTTTTGGCTGTGACGGTGCTCACTTCGCTCGATGATGATGCTTTGCGTGATGTTGGACAGAGTGTCCCTGCGGCAGATCAGGTGCTGCGTCTTGCAGGTTTGACACGGTCGTGCGGACTTGCCGGAGTGGTGTGCTCGGCGGCGGAAATTTCGGTTCTTCGCGGCGCGCTCGGCCCTGATTTTGTGCTGATGGTGCCTGGCATTCGTCCGGCGGGCAGCACGGTGGGCGATCAGAAACGGGTTATGACACCGGAGGAGGCCATCAGGCTTGGGGCAACGCACCTTGTGATTGGTCGCCCCATTACCGGAAGCCCCGATCCTGAAGCTACGGCGCGGGACATACTTCTTTCCTTAAATCACTCGGCAGTATGACCAGTGAGGATGGCCCCCATCAGATAGAGGGATCCGGTAATCAGGATGCGTCCGCTACCCAGATGCGCTGCTGTGATGTTCTTGACAGCGTTTTCCAGCGAAGAGGCAGCACAAATATTTTTGCGGATAAATTTCTGGAGCTGCGCGGCGAGGTCATCATTGGAAAGTGCCAAGGGCTGATCGGGAATGGTGATGGTGCTGGTCGATGCCGCGTAAGGCGCGAGGGGCGCAGCAAATTCACATGGATCTTTGGTTGAGAGCATACCGAGAATCAAATGGAGGGGCTTACCGTCTTTATCCTGCCAGCGCTGGGCTTCCCGCGCTAAAACCTGTCCGCCTGTATCGTTGTGGCCGCCATCAATCCAAATTTCCCATTGAGGAGGAGCCAGATCGCGCAGATGCCCCGCAATAATTTTTTGCAGGCGTCCGGGCCAGATGGTGGTGGTGATGCCCTTTTCAAAGGCTTGCAATCGAAGCGGTTTGGGGAGTTTGTCTTCGATGGCGAGAAGAGTCATAGCTGCAGTGGCGGCATTGCCGATCTGGTGATCGCCGCGCAAATTGGGCCGCGGGAATTCATAAATGTTCTGAGGTGTGTGCAGGATAAACCCCTCCGGCGTGACATCAAACGACCATTCATGCCCGTGGCGGAAAAGTGGGCACCCATGTTCCTGTGCCGTGTCTGTAAAGACATCCATGACACCTGCGCGCAGCCCCTCGGATGTTTGCGGGCCGATGATGACGGGGCATCCAGTTTTGATAATGCCAGCTTTCTCGCGTGCAATGTTTGTAAGGGCGGTCCCTAAAAATTTGGTGTGGTCGCGCGAGATCACGGTGATGATGCTGGCCAAAGGCTTTTCGATGACGTTGGTGGCATCAAAGCGCCCGCCCATGCCGACCTCGATCAGGCTGAGATCAGAAGGCCTACGGGAAAATTCGAGAAAGCCTGCGGCGGTGATTATTTCGAACGAGGTGGTTTCGGTGCCATTGTTGATGCGCTCGACCTCTTCCATCAGATCAAGGATGGCGGGTGTGGTCATCTCTGTTCCACTGATCACCAGCCTTTCATTAAAGCGCACAAGATGGGGCGAGGTCATAACATGGCTGGTCAGGCCTGCGGCCTTGGTGATGGCACGAATGGTGGCAAGGGTCGATCCTTTGCCATTGGTGCCAGCGATATGAATGGCGGGGGGAATGCATGTGTGTGGATCACCCAAATCATGGAGGAGGCGCAGCGTTCGCTCTAAATTGGGGTCGATGGCCCGCGGGTAATAGGTGGTGAGGCGGTCAAGCAATGCCTGCAAGCGCGGATCAGGGTCGAACTGATCCGGCATGACGCGAGGTATTGTCGTCACCATTTTTTAACGTGTCCGTGTGCGACGCGTGGCAGGGGCCTTGCCGCTTTGCACCACGGCAGGATCGTTGGCGGGGGTCAGGTCATCCGGCAGCGCATTGATGGTGGCGTGTGGGGCAAATGTATTTTTACCGCTAAAAAGGCCGCGGCCTGTTCCCGTGTCTTTCCCATTGGTTTTATCGTTTTTACTGCCCTTGCCTTTATCGCTGCTTTCATTGCGTTTCATCAGGAGGCCCAGAATACGGGTGATGGTCTCTGAGAGTTCCTTGCGGGGAACAACCAGATCGACCATACCGTGGTCGCGCAAATATTCGGCGGTCTGGAATCCTTTGGGAAGTTGTTCGCGGATAGTTTCTTCGATCACACGTTTTCCGGCAAAACCGATCATGCAACCCGGTTCGGCAATGTGAATATCGCCGAGCATGGCAAAGGAGGCACTGACGCCACCTGTTGTGGGGTCGGTAAGAAGCACGATAAAAGGCAGACCTTCATCCTTGACCATACGTACCGCAATTACGGTGCGGGGGAGCTGGATGAGGGAGACCATACCTTCTTGCATCCGTGCTCCGCCCGAGGCAGGAATGGCAATCAGGGCTGCATTTCTGGCAATTGCTGTTTCTGCGGCACGGACAAGGCCTTCACCCACAAACGCGCCCATTGAGCCGCCCATAAAATCAAAATTAAAGGCTGCAATTACTACAGGCAGCCCTCCCATGGTGCCAGTGCCGACAATCATGGCATCTTTTTCGCCGGTTTTGGTTTGGGCCTCTTTCAAACGGTCAGTGTACTTCTTTTTATCGCGGAATTTGAGGGGGTCTTGGGGGACGGTGGGAATGTCAATGCGGGTATATTTACCCTCGTCAAATAGCATCTTGAGGCGATCTTGCACTGGCAACTTCATATGGTGGCCACAATGGGTGCAGACATTTATGTTTTCAGCGAGGTCACGGTGAAAAAGCATGCCCTCGCAGGAGGGGCATTTTTGCCAAAGATTGTCGGGGACATCCTTGGCTCCCACGATCGAGCGAATTTTTGGACGAATAAAATTGGTAAGCCAGTTCATGAGTTTTTATTTCTTTCCGCAGGTGACTTAAAAGGGGGATTATAGAGGATATCGGTGCCAAATCTCAAGAAGTAAACCTAAGACAGGGCGGCCTTATAGCCTGAAACTTCGCGGAGAACTTCATTAACACATTGTTCTTTAATGGTTTTTTCAACAATAGTGACAAAAGCCGATCCGATGACAACTCCGTCGGCGATGGCAGCAACTTGACGTGCATCCTCACGGGTGCGGATACCAAACCCCACAGCGACTGGTAGATTGGTTGTTTTGTGAATATCTTGAAGCCTTGGCACAACATCCGCAATATTGATTGATGCTGTGCCTGTTACGCCCGCAATCGATACGTAATAGAGAAAGCCGCTGGCATCTTTGGTGAGGGTCTTGAGCCGTTCGCCAGTCGAGGTCGGGGTAATCAGGCGGATCAGGTCGATCCCGTTTTCTTTCAGGTGATTTTTGATTTCACCGTCTTCTTCGGGGGGAAGATCAACAAGGAGCAGGCCGTCCACGCCAGCTTCTCCGGCATCGCGCGCGAATTTCTCGCAGCCGTAAATATAGATGGGATTGAAATAGCCCATAAGGACGAGCGGGGTTTCATGGTTGCGGGTGCGGAAATCCCGCACCATATCCAGTATTTTGTGAAGATTCATTCCTTCAGTGAGGGCGCGCAGATTAGCAGCTTGGATGGTCGGGCCGTCGGCCATCGGGTCGGTAAAGGGCATGCCCAGTTCGATAATATCGGCGCCTTGCAGAGCAAGCCCGTCCAGAAGTCTTGCGGATGTTGCAGGGTCGGGATCTCCCGCCATGATATAGGTCACCAGAGCCGATTTGTTCTGGTTTTTGAGCTGGGTGAAGGTGGTTTCAATGCGCGACATGCCGGAGAGGTTTACGGGTTTATCCGGCAAGGTCAAGTGTTTTATGAGAGGATGAAAGCGTGCGAGGCTCTTTCTTCTGCGGCAATGACTTTGACAAATAGAGGGGCGCCGTTGCGGATTTTCTGGAGTGTACTCAGCATTTCATGGGAGGCTGGTTTGGTGCGGTGGGCATGGTGATCATAACCGGTGGCGATGACCGCCATCTGGAATTGTTCATGGGGGGAAAGCTCAGCGCGTAGTTTGAGAAGGTCATCTGCTGCTGTAAACCCCTCTTGGTTATGGGAGCCACCCCAGATAATGGTGCCGCTGTCGGTGAGCAGGGAAATGCCTTCAGGATTACGCACGCCAGCTTCACGGGCCTGTTGGAAATTGGTTCGCGCAAAATCATAAAGATGATTAATTTCCGCTTCGCTCAGGTCTTTGATTATGCTCATTTGTTATACCTCCCATGCAATTTTTCGATAGATTTTTGCATAATCTAGCAAAAATGGTGCGGTGGTCAAATTTGGGATGGGTTACAGTTTGAAACTGCGTAGTTCGCGGGTTAGGGCGTCCTCGACGTGGACAAGCTGGCCGCTGGCTACGCCCGGGTAAGCGGCCAGCGCGTCTTTGAAGTCGTTACTCAGGCACTGTTCGGCGCTCGGGATATCGCCAAATTCACCACAAATGACAATGGTGTCCACTTCCTGTGCGGGGGCCAAATCTTCCGCCATGGTGATGCCTTGCCCTGCGATCAGGCAGTGTAGCGGCTCGGCCAGCATGTCATCGCCTTCATTCATATCCGAGCGGACATTATCCCAGCCCAGCACATGCCCGTCGCGCATATGGAGGGCAATACCCATGGGCACATCCTCGCCGCGCGCGGCGGCAACCTCGAAATGGATGCGTGCGAGATCCCGCAGATGGTTGAAATCTATATTAGCCATAATATTACGTTTTTTACACGTTCGGAGGCCTTTTTACAAGGAAATTAGTTCGGCTACGCGGAACACATCCTTATCGCCTCGCCCGCACAAATTCATGACCATGATGTGATCTTTGGGGAGCGTGGGGGCGAGTTTAAGGACATGAGCAAAGGCGTGGGCAGGTTCCAATGCCGGAATGATCCCTTCAAGTTGCGCCAGCCGCTGGAAGGCCGCAAGGGCCTCATCGTCGGTGACCGAGACATATTCGGCGCGGCCGCATTCATGGAACCATGCATGTTCGGGGCCGATGCCCGGGTAATCAAGGCCCGCAGAAATGGAGTGGCCCTCTTCGATTTGGCCGTCATCATTTTGCAGCAAATAGGTGCGGTTGCCGTGGAGTACCCCTGGGCGTCCTCCCGTGAGCGAGGCGGCATGTGCTCCGGTTTCAATGCCGTGACCGCCCGCTTCCACACCGATCAAACGGACTGACGGGTCATCCACGAAGGGGTAAAAAAGACCAATGGCGTTCGAGCCGCCGCCGATACAGGCCACACAGCTATCGGGTAGGCGCCCTTCCCGCTCCATCATTTGTTCTTTGACTTCTTCGCCGATGATGGACTGAAAATCGCGCACCATCATGGGGTAAGGGTGCGGGCCTGCGGCTGTCCCGATAATATAAAATGTGTCATGCACGTTGGCGACCCAGTAGCGCAGTGCTTCGTTCATGGCGTCTTTGAGCGTGCCCGCTCCGGCGGTGACGGGGCGGACTTCGGCGCCCAGCAATTTCATGCGGAAGACGTTGGGTTTTTGCCTCTCAATGTCGGTGGCACCCATAAAGACGGTGCAGGGCATACCAAAAAGCGCACAGACTGTGGCGGTAGCCACGCCATGCTGACCGGCTCCGGTTTCAGCGATAATGCGGGTTTTGCCCATGCGGCGGGCGAGTAAAATTTGGCCGATGGTGTTGTTGATTTTGTGTGAACCGGTGTGATTAAGCTCATCCCGCTTGAAATAGATTTTGGCTCCGCCGAGTATTTCAGTCGTTTTTTTGGCGTAATAAAGGGGCGAAGGGCGACCTGTGTAATCACGGGCAAGGGCCTTGATCTCGGCGGCAAAGGATGGGTCGTCCTTGGCGGCTTTGTAGGCCTTTTCAACCTCAAGAATGAGGGGCATCAAGGTTTCTGCCACGTAACGTCCGCCGAATATGCCGAAATGCCCACGTTCATCGGGCTGTGTCTTAAAACTGTTTTTCATGATTTCCTTGTGACATAAATGTCACCTTTTGAGAAGCCCTACTTGAGAAGGGGCGTTTCCCGTGCTAGATGGGAGGACATCACGTTGAACTTTTCGAGGTTGTAATGCCCATAACATTCCGTTTTCTTGCTATTTTTCTGATTATTCCGCTTCTTTTGGCTCTGAGCGCTTGCTCGGGTGTCGAGAGTGAAGCTAAATATCCGACAGGGGCCGATCGCTCTTCGACAGGGGATAATAATATTTATGCCGAACCCGAGGGTATTTTTGGCAAAGGCGGCCTTGATCTGTTTGGTAGCAAAAAAGAGGCTGGCCCAGGTGAGTCCGGTATTGCGGTGAATGGGTATCTCTGGCGCGCGGCGCTTGACACGGTGTCGTTCATGCCGTTGGCATCGGCCGATCCTTTTGGTGGGACAATCATCACCGAGTGGTATTCCGCCCCCGAGACGCCGAACGAGCGCACCAAGCTCAACGTTTTTATTTTGGATCGCCAGCTCAAGGCTGAGGCGGTGAGCGTTAAAGTCTTTCGTCAGGTCAAAGCCAGTGGCGGCTGGAAAGATGCGCCGGTGGCTAAAGATACCGCCACCAAGCTTGAGGATGCAATTTTGACGCGCGCGCGTGAGATGCGCATTGTACAGGAAGACAAATAAACCCTTCCTCTTCATTAGAAACCCCGCCTTTTGTGCGGGGTTTTTTATATCTGGGCTTCAGGAAATGGAGCGGCGCCCCTTCGTTTCCAGTTTTCTTGAGGATTGAGGGGGGTATCGACAGAGGCTTCTTTGCTGCGCGGTTCCCAACTTGGCCCGACATCAAGGCCCCCTTCGGGAACATAAACGAAAGTCAGAAATTCATACCCCCCTAGATTTGCTGTTTTAGGATCAAGAATAGGTTTGTTGTCCTTATCGCGGTTGGTCACTGGATTGCTTCCAGGCTTATGGGACCATGTGCCATCACTGTTTTCGCGCACAAAATGCATATCCGTCCAGCCATTATCTCCTTTAGGCATTTTATCCGGCGGCATGGCATAAACACCCACGCGGTAGTAGCCTTCCATTGGCTGTGCCTCTTTTCCGCCAATAATGGCCCCGTCTGATTCCACTTCTTTGAGGAGAAGATTCTTATAGCCTTCATAGTTGAGGGATTTTTCAAGATCCATGTGTTTTTGCCAGTTGGAGGTTGCCCCGACTCTTCCTTCGGCGCGTTGCCCGGGCCTGTCCCCGAGATACTGGTAGCGGTCAGGGTCGTTCATGGCGTAGCTGTAGCAGTTGGCGTAGTCTTGGAAACCTTGCTTTAAATAAATATCGCGGGCCGGTTTGCGAAAATTTGCGACATCTTTTTCTTTGAGGCCAAAACGGCCCGCGATGTCGGCATCGCTCACGCCGTTTTCAACCGATTTATTGAAAGCAATCAGGGCGTCATTGACACGGTAATGGCTTTGTACTCCCATGAGGTCGCTTGCGGCTTGTTGTTCAGACTGTCTGCGTGTGGCGGCAAGAATTTTTGTCAGCACAGTCTTATTTTCATCGCGGAAATTTGCCAGTTGCTGTGGTGTGACCTGATTGTTCCAGCGCTCGGGTTCGTATGCGGGCGCAGCTTTACTGAAGGATGTAGTCAAGGTTGTTTCCGCCATTTTCTTTGTCTTCCCTTAAGGTGCTGCGGCAATAGGAGTAGCAGCGGGGGTTGGTGTTGGTGCAGTTACCTTGCTCTCGTCTTTGGGTTTGGGGAGTGCGGTTGTGGCTGCAACTGTTGCGGCAGGGATTTCAACACCTGCCGTCAGGGCCGCGTAATTGGCGATGTCGGCAGGTTTTAGTCCTGCCTTATAGGATTGTTTTGCAAAATCGGTGATCTGACCATCTGCTGCCACAGTTCCGCTTCTTGCGCTTTCTTCGCGTAATGCTGCGGTGCTAGTTTCGAGGAAATGCTGCTGATCCATTGTTGCGCTGCGCAGCCGGTTTTCAGAGTCAATTTTCTCGCCTGCTACAATCACGCGGTTTTCGATGACTCCAGCGCGGTAGTGGAGCGAGGTGGGGGTTTCGGAGGCCGGTAGTTTGCCAAGGGCTGTTTTGAGATCAAACCCTTTCTCATTCTGGATGGCGAGCATATATTCGTCACCCATAAGGCGCTGTAGCCCATCTTTGCAGCGCCGCGTAAATTCGGTCGGATTACCTTTGAAATCATCTGGCACGGTGAATGACCCTGCCTTCTCGTTGATCATCTTGAGCGTGGCTGGGTTATCTAGCGCTGTGTTGGCGGATGTACCGAATTCGCTTTGTAGTTTTCCCATGATGGCGCCAGTCCCCTTCTTTCAGGTTACTGTGCCAGAAAGATGCTAATCTTATGTTAATTCTGGGCGGAAATTGCGTAAAGGGCGACTGCGGCTGCGTTCGAGACATTGAGGCTCGAGAGGGTGCCGGACGTGGGAAGCTTGACCAGAATATCGCATTTGTCCCGTACGAGGGGGCGCAGGCCTGGCCCTTCGGCACCGAGTACGATCAGGGTCTTCTGGTATTTTGGGGCCTGTCCAATCGTTTTTTCGCCGCGTTCATCCATGGCGAGGGCAAAAAAGCCGTGTTCCTGTAAGCTTTCAATGGCGCGGGCGAGGTTGGTTTCATAAATGACGGGCAGATGCTCCATCGCGCCGCTGGCGGTTTTGGCAACGATCCCCGAAAGTTCGGGAGCATGGCGACTCTGGACAATAATGGCGTCCGCGCCAAAAGCGCACGCCGAGCGGATCACCGCGCCGAGGTTATGCGGGTCGGTGACTTGATCGAGCAGGACGATGATGGATTTTTCTTTGGCGGCGGTTTTATTGATGATGTCGGGAAGGAAAACATCGGGGAGCGGGTCGCAATCGATCCCGATGCCCTGATGGACGGTGCCTTTGGGCAGAGCGCGATCAAAGGTCTGGCCTTCAAGGTAAATGGGTTCGGGATGGTCAAAGCCCTTTTTGTTGGCTTCATCGACAAGGCGGTAGGTTTCGTCGGCGCTCGCGTCGGTGGTGTAGATTTTATGGATGGTGCGCTCGGGGTTGAGGAGCGCGCTTTCAACGGCATGGAAGCCGAACAGGTTGATTTTGATGCGTGGCGCAGCGCGTTCGGGCTTGCGGTTATTTTCAGGCCGATCACCGCTATGCACCGGACGGCGCGGCGTGTTTTTTTTATGTGGGCCGTTCGGGCTTTTACTCGGGCTTTTAAAGCCCGAGCCTGCGGGTTTTTTCGATTTTTGTTTCATTTTCTCTTGACTTTAGGGCGCTTTTCCCATTTCTTCTCCATCTCAATAGACTGTGCCCTTTCAGGGCGCAAGTTTATTCTGAAATACCCGATGGAAGGGTGCCAGTCCGCGAATGTGGACAACGAAAAAATCTCGTGGCACGGTTTTCATCAGAAACACCTGTTGGAAGGGTGGCCGAGTGGTTAATGGCAGCAGACTGTAAATCTGCCCGCGCGAGCGTACACAGGTTCGAATCCTGTCCCTTCCAC
>JBAYVC010000008.1:0-122415 GCA_041674725.1 Pseudobdellovibrionaceae bacterium
GCGGGCGCCCGCAGGCGCTGATCTTGCGCGGCACTTTTCCAGCCGCAGGATACGTATCAGGGATGACCCTATCAGACACAGAACAGAATGTAAAGGAATTTGTTCCTAATTTGGCAAGAAAAAAAGAAGGGCCGCCCACAGGCAGCCCTTCCAATTTCGTGACTTCTAACAAAGATTAGAAGTTAACTTGTGTACCGAGGGTAACGGTCGTTGCATCAGGATCCGTTCCGGTGGCGAGGTCTTGCTCGGTGTAAGCAACAGAACCACGGAAGGTCATGCCTGGGCCGTAGGTGTAAACAACACCAGCGGTGTAACGATCGGTCTCAGAGTCGGTACCAACATTTTCTTGGTTGTTGAGGTAAGACGCGCCAACTTTGTAAGGGCCAACAGAGTAGTCAGCACCAACAACGTAGGTTTCGTTCTCATCGTCAGTATCGTTGCTGTTGTTGTTTTCGGTGTAGATTGCACCAATACCGAAAGCACCGATATCAAGGTCAAGACCAACGTTCCATTCAGCAAAGTCATCAGTGCCAGCAAGTTCTTCTTCTTGGCTAGCTGTTGTATAACCAGCACCAGCGATTACGCCAACGTTGCTCACTTGACCTTCATAACGAGCTGCAAGTTCCCAGATGTCAGACTGTTCGCCAGCAGTTGTATCTTCCGAGTTACCAGCAAGAGCACGGCCAACGGTGTCGTTATCAGGAGTGTAAGACAGACCAGCTTGGAAACCAGAGAATACTGGGGACAGGTAGGTCAGTTTGTCTTTTGCTTGAGCAAAATCGTTTGCATAGTCGATCGAAGAGATCGTTGCGTTCGGGTTGATGAACTGACGGATACCGTCGATGTTGTCATCAGCCGAAGGAGCAGCAACTTGCAGGAGGTAAGCAGCGCCATCTTCTTGACCGAAGTTGACACGGCCCCAGCCGCCAGCAAAGTAAACATAGGATTCATCAACATCAAAACCTTCACCGGCATCGGCGTCAGCTTCGATATGAGCACCAACGGTCAGACCGTTGTCAAGGGTGGTTTCGCCACCGAAGTGAACTTCAGTTTGACGAAGAATGTCGATCGAACGAACGTTGTCTTCGTTGGTGTAGTTCACGTAGCCTTTGAAATGACCACCAAGGCCGAGTTTAACACCCGAATCATCAGCAGCGAGTGCTGGGGAAACGAGCAGAGCAGCAGCAGCAGCGCCGAGCATCAGTTTATTCATGGAAATATCCTCCAATAAGTGTTGAATTCTGTAGCCTTATCCCGCAAAGGACAGCCACATGTAAAATGTGCCTTATCCATTACGCAGTTAGACACAGACGCAATATTTATCTTTTTAGGTGAGTTTTCAAGGATTGCCCGCATCTTAAGGCTTTTTTGAGAGTTGAGTGTGTCTCAAAGACCACATGTTTTTAACATAATGTACTTTTATGTAACATTATGGGAAAAATGGCAACGCGCGTCTAACGGCATTCCCGAATCAAACCGTTGCCTTTGCATAGTTTATAGCTCGATGGGTCAAATACCTGCTCGATAGAATAGCCTTCCTTGCCCAAGAAATGATCGTAAAAAGAAAGGCAACTCCGCTGATAATCCGGCTCTTCCCCTTTATTGAGCTTATCCATGACACGGGATACGTAACGCTGGCCATAAAGAGCACCGAACTTGCTAAGACTCCGGTCAGGGTTGAGCGCGGCAAGGGTCATCCGCGAGGCCTTTTTACCTTCATCACATGCCTGATGATACTGTCCGGGCGACGTAGTCTCAAACTCCAGCAGCAAGAGCACTTTGAGCGAACTGGTCTCGGACGTGGTGCAACGCTCTTCGTCAAAATGCATCTGCGTGGTCGCGCAACCACCGAGCGCAAGCGTGCCGGAGAGCATAAAAGGAGTAGCAAGGCGTTGAAGTTTTTTAATCATGGGCGTCACACTACACCAGAGAAATTATTATGTCAATTATTTTGGTGAAAAATCATCGGGAATGTGAAAAACACGGCGCACATCCTTTTCACGCTCGGGCATCACCACAAACACACTAGATGTTGTCTGAACCCCATCGGGCCGTTGCCAACGCTGCTGCGCCCCTTCGACAAAACGCGACAACATGGGATAATCACGCGGCTCCACATTCACGCATCCATTGCTGATATAATTATCGCGCGCCGTAACACTAGCAAGCCGCTGGGGTCGGTTCTCGTGCGGCACATCAATCAACCGATGAATGACATAGCGCCGGACTGTTGTTCCATAGTCAAAAACAAGCGCCGCGCGCGGGTGTTCCTGCTGAATTGTGGGAATAATTTCATGTTGACCCGCAGGTGTCGTATAAGGGTTGGCGTCCTTACTGTCCCCCTTGGTTTTGCCAAAAAGGGCGCTGACCTCGAAAACTTTCTCGCCATCGACAATGCCGCGGACTGTTCCACGGGCCTTGTTCAGCATCATATAACTGGAAATTCCTTGGGTCTGCATAAACGCCATAGTCAAGCGTTCCCCGTCCGTAAATTCGGGCAAAGGTGCGGGCGGCGCAGCCTGAGAGACAAGCGCCCCTGTCAGAGCCGAAGCCGCCAAAAAGGATTTCAAAAACGTCATGCTGTTTTATATTACATAATTATAAAATTATCAAGAGCCTGATGAAAAAAAACCGGCCATAAAAGCCGGTTTTTCTATCTATTCCGTAACTATTCCGTAAGGGGAAGATTACATACCGCAATCGAAAGTTTTTGTGTTTTTGTTATAGGCCCATTTTTTACCTTGAGCTTCACACAGATCTTTCGGTGTAGCTTGCGGCGCGTTGGTTGCCACCCCATGATAATGGTTGGTAACGTAAGTTGCAGGAACTACCGCGCCTTGCGTAACTGGTGCAGGTTTTGCAGTCAGAACACCAAACAAAGGATCAACTTCTTCGCCAGCTTTGGCTGCAAGAATTTCTACGCGTGCATCTTCAAAGGCTTCTTTGAGGGAATCACCAGCAGGAAGCTCACGCTCCCATGATTTAACAACCACGTATTGGAACGTGCCGCCCATTTGAAGGAGAACGCCTTCTTTGCGGGCCTTTTCCATTTTGGCAACGCATTTATCATAGCCTTCACCGCTTTGGACAACTTCCTGTCCAAGAGTTATACCAAGGCCACCAGCACCAACAACCGATGCCGTAAAGCCAATCGCGCGGCCTTCAGCTTTAGCGCACATATCAACCGGAACAACGGTGTTCACGCCGATACCGGCAAGAGCCGTCGCTTGTTTGGCGGCTTCAAATTTGATGTTGTTGTTTACTGCGCCTGCAGCAACCGAAGCTGATGCCGCGTTGTTATTGTCGTTACGGCTGTTACCGCTACCAACAACTTTTCCGCCTTCTGCTGTATTTTTGACGTCAATATCATTGGCGCTATTACCGCTACCGACGACAGCAGCTTTGCTGCCTTCAACGGCAACGCCAACACCGACTTGGTTGGAAACGCCAACTTGGTTGTTAACACCAATGACGTTCGTATTTTTCAAAGCCTGTTGTTGAGCTTGTTGCTGAGCCTGCTGTTGAGCTTGTTGTTGTTGAGCAACGGCAGCGGCTTGCGCTGCTGCCTGAGCAGCTGCTTGGGCCGACGCATCCGCACTATTACCAGCTGGAGGCGTATTTCCGCCACAACCAGATGTACAAGTTGCAAATGCAGGAGTTGCAGCTATACCAGCTGCGGCGAACGCCAATGCGGCGACTAATTTTTTTGACATGACACACCCTCCTTACAGAGTGAATTTTATGGTTTCTTGTGAATGGCTGGGAAAATACTGAAGATTGCCCCAAAAGTCAAATTTTATTTTTCAGAATAACGATTTTTCTTGGCAAAATTAAAAAATATGTGCTAGAACCCCATCATCCAAAAATAGATGAATTTCATCTAACAAAAAAATTAGAGTGTGTGATCATGGCCAACATTGCTTACCTGTATCCCGAACATGATGCGGACGCATCCGAACAACCCCGCGCATCATGGCTTTCCTTTGCAAAAATCCGTGAAGTCGGTAGCCGCATCGCCAACATGCCGCGCGAACAAGTCGCCAAAATCAAGAATATGACCAAGGCCGATGCCGTGATGATCGGATCATCCGTTGCCGTGGGTATCGGCGCGAAAGCTTTGGCCGCTGCCGCACTCGGCACCGCAGGTGGTGCTATCGCTGCAGGGTTGAGCGTGGCCGTCGTCGGTGGAGCCGCTGCCGGAGCCGCCAAAAACATTTTGCAGTTCGCGGTCAAGCGCTACAAAGAGCTGGGTGATCCAATGACCACGCCCGTGCCGCAGCTCAGCCGCCTTGAAACCGCGCGTGAAGTCTTCACCAGCAGCATCAAACATATGGGCAGCCGCGAATTCCGCAAAGACATTGCGATCAGCACCACCATTTCCACCCTGACCTTTGGGGCCATCAGCGGCCTTGAACATACTGACATCGGCCACAGCCTTGTCGAAAAATTCAAAGCTGCCACCGCGCCTTATCTCAAAGACACCGCCATCGCGCAAAAACTGCGCAGCTGGTTCGGTGCAGCTAAAGAAGCTGCTCCGGCCGCAAAAGCACCACTTCCACAAAATGTTGCATCCGGCGTTATCGGCCCTGCACCGACCATTGAACCACTCGCGGCAGTTCCGGCTTCACCTTCTGTTGATACCGCAGCACACCCTTCCCCCGCCGATAAAATCGAAGCCGATATTCAGGCCCATGAGAAAGCCATTGGCAAACATCACGCCCCTCCTAAGGGAACAGCTCACCATCACCCAGCGCACCACCCTCATAAAGCGGCTGTACATCACGCCCCTGTGCAACCTGCCGAAAGCAGCACCCCCGTATCCACCGCCGGTGTCCTGGAAGATGAACGTGCCCGCGCGCTCGCATGGGCTGCCGAACACAATCCCTCTGAGCCTCTGGCTCCAGCAGCTGTGACAGAACCTGTTGCCGAAACAATTGCAGCAGAACCCATACAACAAGAAGTAACGCCATCTCTCACAGAATCCCACGTAGAAACACCCGAAGAAATATCCGCACGCCTCGCTGCTGCGCCTCATAACATACCCAATGCGGATGCTGAATTTGACCGCGTAAAAGACGAACTCGTGCGCCACGAAACAGCAAAAGTGTATCTCGCACACACTGGAAACGAGCTGCCCGAGACGGCAACAACCGATGATGTAGCACGCGCCGCCGATCCAGAAGACCCAGAAGCCTTCAAACATGCCGTTGAAGAGCAGGTCAAAGGCAAAATGGCCGGAACCTGCCTCACTGAGGCACAGACATTGCCCTCGGGCGACCACGCCATTACCAACAGCTGCGTCCTGCGCGAGGACATCGCCGAAGGTGAATATATTCTGATCCGTGACGTGAATGCCGAAGGCAAAAAAGGCGTGCGCGCCCTGTTCAAAGCGGCGGCATCAGGCCTGCGTGAAAAAACTGTGGACTTTCTGGCCCGCGTCACAAATACAACAACAGGCATTCTCGCGGAAACTGCTCAACCCGCAGCCCCTATGCAAGTTGCTGGCAACGCGCCTCTCTAGATCCCTTCCTCACAATAAGACAGCGAATGATCGCTGTCCTTAACAAATTTCTTGACAAAAGAACAAAAAGGGAACATAAAGAACAATAATACGCCACCAGACCGCTTTCAGCAACGAGAGCGGTTTTTTGCATTTTAAGGAGATAAAAATGCCAACCCTTCTGCCGACCGATGACAATAACAACCCTATTCCTGCCCTGCGCCTCAAAGACGGCGGCGCCCACACTATTACAGCAAGCAGCAGCTCGACCCGTAACACCAGTGCATTTGGCAGTGACACCTTGATTCTCTCGCTCTATGCGAGCGTTCCCGTTTATATCCGCTTTGGCAATGCCAGCGTCACCGCAACCAGCAGCGATCATTATTTCCCCTCGGGAATTTACTATGATGTCGCCATTGGTGGGGATGGCAGCGTGCAACAGACCCATATTGCTGTACTGCGCGCAGGAACAAGTGACGGAACAATATATCTGTCTGAAAAATATTAGCGTCTCAATCTTTCACGGGCCGCAAGCCACAATTTGCGCGCCCGTGAAAGAGGATGATTGCGAAAGACAACACAATTGACGGCCTGCTTGTAATCGCGCGCGAGAGCTACATCCCTATAGCCAAAACGCTGCATCATACGGGCCACCTCCACTGCATAAGACGCCCCCACCTGCAGCACACACACACCATCAAGCGCTGCAATGTTGCGGAAAGCCTGTGCCGTACGGCGATAGAAATCAAGACCATCCGCGCCTCCATCAAGTGTATGACACGGATCATGTTCGGCAACTTCCCGCACCAGCAAAGGCACATCATGGCTGCGGATACGCGGGGGGTTGGAGATCAGCAGATCAAAAGGACCTTTCACATCCGTCATCCAATTGCGCTTTAAAAAGCGCGCGCGATCCAAAACACCCTGATGCTGCGCATTGCGGCGCGCAAGCTCGAGCGTTTCATCGCTCAAATCCACGCCAACACCGGTAGCATCTGGCAACTCGCATAAAAGCGTAATCAGGATACATCCTGTTCCTGTCCCCATATCGAGAATACGCGCGGGACGTCCAAGACCCTGCATGAGCAGCACGCCATGTTCGGCCGTTGTCTGTGTTTCAAAACCGGGTTTGAAACTGTGTGGCTCCAGAAAAAAGGTCCGCCCGCAAAACGAGGCATACCCTAAAATCCGCTCACACGGCTCGCGCGCAGTGCGGCGCTCCACCATCTGTGTGAGCCTACTGCGTTGCTCATCAGAGGACGAAGACGGGTCAAGTTCAGCATGAAACGCATCAAAATCAGATTGAGGATGCTGAACGCCAGTGACAGCCATTTGCTGCACACTTACGCGGCGGAAGGTTTCAAAATCGGGTGTGTCGGGCACGATAAAGAAGGAGAGGCTGAACGTTTTCTTGTTTTCAATGGAGCGGGTGAAGGGCTTCGAACCCTCGACCTAAACCTTGGCAAGGTTTCGCTCTACCCCTGAGCTACACCCGCATCCTCTGAAAAGACAGGAGTGCTTTATACGAGTGCTCTTTTGAAAAATCAAGCCCAAAATCACATAAAGAGCCGCGTTTTAAGCAGGGACAGGCGTGAGGAGTGAAGTGTACAAATACGTACATAAACGACGAATCAACGCAGCCATGCTTAAACGCTGGAAGCTCTAGGCGGCGCGCTGTTCGCCGATCTGAATAACCGAAGTATAATAACCCACGGGTCGCCCTGTTGCCATATCCGGCTGGACAATCACCATAGAGCCGCAGCGCTGCACCTTGTCGGCCACATCGTCGCGCAGTTCAAAATCCATCAGATCCCCTTCATGATCGGGAATATCGTAAATGAGCATAAAAAGCTTCTGTTCGCGGTAATATTCAACGCGCTTGATCTCGGCAGGAAAAGAATCCCCCGACACCAGCGCAAGATCACCATCGGGCAATTGTCCAATCTCAATACTCATGGCCTATCCCCCCATCTTCATGGTAGGAAGAACCGAAGGCGCCGCGGAAGGCGCCTGCACTTGAGCTGCCAACGGCTTGATCGCAAAGGCATCATTCGGGGCCGTGCCCCCCATCGAAACCGTTTGCAGGGACTGAAACTGAAATCCCCCTGCCCCCTCATCCATATTAAACGTCTGCGCCATAAATCTTCCCCGACCAATTATTCATATCTATATATTATGTCATACTCCTTAATTCTTTTCAAATTATTGAAAATATATACAATTTGACCTAAATTCGATGCTCAGACAGGAAAGAAAACCCTATGCCGCCCGATCCAACGCCCCTTTATAATGCCACTAACTTCTTGAGTTGGCTTAAAAAACAGGATCTAGAGCATCGCCTCTATCACCATGAAGCCGTCTTCACCGTAGATGAAGCCCACAAGATCGAGATGGATATTCCTGGTTTTCACAGCAAGAACCTCTTTTTAAAGGATAAAAAGGGAGCCATGGCACTGGTCACACTGGGGCACGAGACACGGGTTGACCTGAAAAAGCTTGGGCAGATGATAGGTCTTGGACGGGTTTCTTTTGGTTCGCCCGAGCTATTATGGGCCAAACTGGGCGTTAGGCCCGGTTCCGTCACTCCTCTGGCGATCCTCAATAACCATGAAAATGACGTTGCCCTGTTTCTCGATCACACCATGATGACCTCAGACTGGATTAATGTGCATCCCCTCGAAAATACCATGACTCTGGGCCTGCCCCCGCAAGGGCTGATGACAATCCTTGAAAAACACGCTAAAACGGCGCAGATCATTCATAGCAAAGAGGCGGTGCCCGAAGCGGCCGCCAGTTAACAATGTGGGAAAAGTGACAACATGCTGATTGGATTAAACAAGAAAAAAGCGCTGGCTCAACCGGCTTCCGCACCTGCGGAAAATGCGCTTATCATCGACATTAATGCCACCAATTTTGAGAGTGCCGTTCTCAAAGCCTCGATGGATAAACCCGTCATCATCGATTTCTGGGCGCCATGGTGCGGCCCGTGTCGGCAATTAATCCCCAATCTCGAAAAAGCCGTGACCCAGCGCGGCGGCAAAGTCATCCTCGCCAAAGTCAATGTGGATGAAAACCCTGAACTGTCGCAAGCCTTCCGTATCCAGTCCGTCCCGACCGTCATTGCCCTGTACCAAGGCGCGCCTGTATCGGGCTTCGCGGGAGCCAAACCCATGAGCGAGATCGAACATTTCCTTGATGAGATTATTGCCCATGCCGGCGGCAACGCCGATAACGGCCCCGATCTGGCAACCCTGATTGCAGAAGCCGCGCACGCCAGTGACGCCGGAGATTTTGAAAGAGCACAAACACTTTATGGTACGGTTCTTCAGGAACAACCCGGCCACGCCGAAGCCCTCTTTGGCCTTATCAAAGTCTATGCCATAAGCGGGCACGTAGATCAGGCCGAACAGATCATGACCAGCCTGCCGGATGAATTGCGCAACGATCCAGAGTATGCCCTTATCCAGAAAACGATTGCCCTCGTACGCGCCGCGCCAAAAGGCGAAATTGAAACGCTCGAAGCCAAAATTGCACAAGAACCAGACAACTGGGACGCCCTGTTTGAACTGGCTGAAATCTGCTTTGCTAAAAACCAAAAGGAAAAAGCCTGTGATGCGCTTATTTCCATTATTAGCCGCAACAAGGAGTGGAATGAAGGGAAGGCCCGTACCCAGCTTCTCGCCTATTTCGAAAGCTGGGGTTTTGCCGACCCTGCCAGTGTAGCGGGCCGCAAAAAACTCTCGAAATTGCTTTTTTCCTGAAATCTGCGCCCTAGATTAACCTCATGTGCCCTTCGATTCTCGATCCTGATTTTAACGCTCTGCCGCAGGAAATTCCAGTTTTCCCGCTGGAAGGTGTCGTGCTGCTCCCGCGCGGGGATTTACCGCTCAATATTTTCGAGCTGCGTTACATGGACATGGTTCAAGGCGCCCTTGCCTCACCCACCCGCCTGATTGGCATGATCCAGCCCAGCGAAAACGGGCTTTACCAGATTGGCTGCGCAGGGCGGATTATCCGGTTTGAAGAAACACATGATGGCCGTTATCTCATTACCTTGCGCGGCTTGTGCCGTTTCCGCACCGTTGAGGAAACAACTCCCTCGCTCGGAGCCTACCGCCGCATGAAAGTGGATTGGCGCGGGTTTGAACATGACATGATTAAGATAGGCTGCCTTGATATTGATCGCACCCGCCTGCTTGGTATGCTCAAGGATTATTTCACACTCCAAGGCCTGACCCTCGACTGGGATATGATCGCCGAAATTGCCGATGAAGGATTGATGACCTCCCTTGCTATGGTCTGCCCGTTTGAAGCCGCCGAAAAACAAGCCCTGATTGAGGCCCCCTGCTGCAAAAGCCGCGCCAACCTCTTTATGAATCTCCTCGAGATGGCTATTTGCCAACACGATCCGTGCTGTGATAAAAAGCATTAGGAACACGCATCATGACCGCCGCCCCCGACCCGCGCCTTTTGGAAATTCTGGTCTGCCCCTTGACCAAGGTGCCGCTACGTTATGACGCACAAAAAAAAGAATTGATCTCGCCGCAAGCCAAAAGGGCCTACCCGATCCGTGGCGGTATCCCCATTATGCTGGTCGATGAATCACGTGAACTTTCCGAAGAGGAATTGCGCAAATGACATCCGTTCAAAGCCCAATCACCGCCCAAACACCATGGCCCACCGATATCACCTATAAAAAATCACTTAAAACCCTTTTCGTGATGTTTAATACAGGCGAAAAAATTGGCCTCACCGCCGAACTTTTGCGCTGTGAAAGTCCCTCCGCCGAGGTGCAGGGCCACAGCCCATCGCAGAAAATCACTGTCACGGGAAAAGAAAACGTGGCGATTACCGCGATTGAACCGGTGGGGAATTACGCTGTGCGGCTTGTCTTTGACGATGGGCATCAAACAGGCCTATATAGCTGGAATTTCCTGTATGAACTGGCTCACAGGAACGCGCCTGCCCCATCTTCCTCCGCGCAGAGCTGCGGCTGCGGTAACAAAAAAGGTTGCAGCGCGGCATAAAATACGTTTAGATAAACCTGTCATGACCAAAAACACACGCCTTCTCCTTCTACGACTTATCAGCCCCTGAGACGGGAGCGCTTTAGGTCATCTGTGTCTCAGGGGTTTCCCCATACCGCATAAAATTTCACACAGATTTTGAGAAGGACTTCAAATATGACCACCCCATCCAACCAGATTATCATTTTCGACACCACCTTGCGCGATGGCGAGCAATCCCCCGGCTGCTCCATGAATTTGGAAGAAAAAGTCAAAATGGCGCATATGCTCGATGAAATGGGTGTGGACGTGATCGAAGCCGGATTCCCCATTGCCTCGCGCGGCGACTATGAAGCGGTGGAGGCCATCTCGGGCGCCGTAAAAAACGCGGTGATCGCCGGACTTTCCCGCGCCAAAAATGCCGACATCGAAGCCACCGCACAGGCCATCAAAGCTGCGCCCAAACGCCGCATCCATACCTTTATTTCAACCTCCCCGCTGCACATGAAATACAAACTCCAGATGGAGCCGGACGCCGTACTGGATGCCATTGCCGCAAGTGTCACATTTGCCCGCGGCTTTACCGATGATGTGGAATGGTCAGCCGAAGATGGCTCCCGCACCGAAGATGATTTCCTGTGCCGCGCGGTGGAAATCGCGATCAAGGCAGGTGCCACCACCATCAATATTCCTGACACAGTGGGCTACGCCATGCCCGCCGACTACGCCGCAAAATTTATCATGCTGCGCGAACGCGTGCCCAATATCGATAAAGCTATTTTATCCGTCCATTGTCACAATGATTTGGGCCTTGCGGTCGCCAACTCGCTCGCGGGCGTCATGGCTGGCGCGCGGCAAATCGAATGTACCATCAACGGCATTGGCGAGCGCGCAGGCAACGCGGCACTCGAAGAAGTCGTGATGGCGATGCGCACCCGCCCTGATGCCATGCCGTTTAAGAACAACATCAAAACCGAGATGATCACCAAAGCCTCGCGTGTCCTCTCCTCGATTACCGGATTTGTCGTTCAGCCCAACAAGGCCATTGTCGGGGCCAACGCCTTCGCCCATGAAAGCGGCATCCATCAAGACGGAATGCTCAAACATAAAAGCACTTACGAGATCATGACCCCCGAGTCCGTGGGCCTCACTGAATCCAATCTGGTCTTGGGTAAACATTCAGGCCGCAACGCCTTCCGCACCAAGCTGGGCGAGATGGGCTACACACTTGGCGAGAATGAATTTGAAGATATCTTTAACCGTTTCAAAGATCTGGCCGATAAAAAGAAACATCTCTATGAGGAAGATATTATCGCGCTCGTTGAAGACTCGGCAGGCCGCGATAATGACAACATCAAATTTACCTCACTCGTCATTCAGGCCGGAACCAAAGGCCCGCAAATTGCCTCGATTGAACTGACCGTCGATGGCGAGAAAAAATATGCCATGTCCGAAGGCAACGGCCCCGTGGACGCAATCTTCAAATCGATCCGCATGATTATTCCGCATGACGATGCGCAGCTCCAACTCTATCAAGTCCACGCCGTCACCGGCGGCACCGACGCGCAAGCCGAGGTGACCGTCAAGATTGAGGAAAACGGTAAAACGGTTGTAGGACAAGGTACCGATTCCGATACATTGGTGGCCTCCGCGCGCGCCTATATCCACGCCCTCAACAAGCTCATGGATAAACGCCAACGCACGGCCCCGCCGCAAGACGAGGCCGCCATCATGGCTAAAAATGAGCGCACCGGCCCCTAATGTGATTTTTAAGAATTTTTATGCTAGGATTTGGCGCAGACAACCCTTATCAAGAAATGTTTGATAAATGGAAGAAGAGAAAAAGTCTCAGCTCGATATTAAAACAGAAGGGGAAACGGTAAAAATATCATTTCCCCTTTTTACCAAATTTAGCAGAAACCCAAAACCTGAGATTATAGGCTCCATTACCCTTTCGCTCCTTATCATTATCGCGGATATATTCTCAAGAAATTTACCTGAGGACTCCACCACAACATTTTTCCTGAATGATTATTCAATATATGGTGAATGTCTAGTATGGGGGTTTCTACTGGCACGCATACAGGCCTACAAAATGAGCAAAACAAGACGCATGACTCTCTCTATTGATTCCCAAGCCCTTAGCATTACCAGAAACGATACTCTAAGAATTGGGAAAGCGTCTATGCCGTGGAAATACATAAAAAAATTTGAATTAATTATACCAGCATTACAACCACACAAATCCAAAATAAAAATGCACTTGATACGTGGAAAATATAATATCGGTCTGGGTCTCACAAAAAGAGACCTCACGACTTTGCACACACTACTGCAGCTAAAATTAAATTCGAAACCTAGACAGTAAGAATACAGCAAAACGACATAAATACAGGATTCGGGTCATGAAAACACCGCTTAAAAATATCACGCAGCCGAGCATCTCGACACTG
Source organism: Pseudobdellovibrionaceae bacterium (assembly GCA_041674725.1). GTDB lineage: Bacteria > Pseudomonadota > Alphaproteobacteria > Micavibrionales > Micavibrionaceae > UBA1573. The sequence continues at coordinate 12,960 of JBAYVC010000008.1, forward strand.
CTGATCCGCGGGGGAACGCATAGTCCGCTCGGGTTTATTTTTATCCTGTTTGGCCTTGGCGCCGTGGCCGTTGGCCTCCAGATTATCCCGATAAATAACGCCGAAGAACTGGGCCAGTGGGGGTTTGTAATCTTTACCCTGATCGGCGCCATATTCACAGGCGTAGGGGCCTATACCGCTATCTGGTCATCCACCAGCCTGATTGATAAAAGCCGTGGAATTTTAACCTACCGCGCCGGATTTTTCGGCCTCGGCAAAGCACGAAATTTTTCTCTCACCGATTTTAGCGCGGTAGAGCTGGGATTTAACGAAGGCGACTCCGACACCAGCGATAGCTTTCCCCTGCGCTTGCATGGATCCCACGGACAGGAAAGCCCCATTCTCTACACCACCTCGATTATGAAAGAGGCGGATCAAGGCGTAAAGTTGATCGCGAATTTTCTGGGTTGGCCTATCCTTGACAGGACATTGGGAGAAAACACCCATATTGCCGCCAGCACCCCGAAAAATTTTGTGCGCACCAAACCAGAACTTCCTGCCCCTACACAAATCATCCTTAAGGACATGATCGGCGAAACCGAAATAACATTCCCGTGCCCGAATATGCTCGGCTCCTCTCTCATCTCGGCCATCGCCCCGCTCCTCTTTCTGGTTTTCCTGTTCTGGGATACACTCGTCAAAACACCCGAATATGGCTTTATGGCACTGGGACTCGCCATCGGAATCGGCTTCGGCGTGGTCAAATGGCATCAGCATCACAAGCACACGATCACATTGCGAATCAACACCAATGAACTGACCATCACGGGGGACATCACCTTACCACGTGATTTCAAAGTTCCGGTTGCAAGCATCCGCTCCCTCTCGCTTCATACCTCACCTCCTGAGAATAACTCCCCTCTTGGTCGCTGGAACAACGACATCGTGCTGCAAACAGGTGAAGAGCGTTTCAAAATCGCCCGCGGCCTCTCCGCCGCCGACACCATCTATATCTACGAAACCCTAAAAACCTATGTATAACTGCACAAAAAGACAGCCAAGCAGTTGACTGGAACCCTCTTTCCCCGAGAATAACAGACAGAATGTGTGGGGCATGCCCCCACCAAACCAAAAACGTCAAAACAATTACCCGTATTAAGGTTAAGCATCATGAAAAAAATTCTCCTCGGTCTGTGCGCATTGACCCTGTCATCTCCTGCCTTTGCCGATGGCAGTACGCCGCTTCTGGGTGGCGACCTCACCGGTAACGTCGCCCTCACCACCGAATATGTGTTCCGCGGCATTACCCAAAGCAATGAAGAGCCTACCGTTCAAGGTGGTCTCGACTGGTCGGAAGCCTCCACAGGTCTTTATCTCGGTACATGGGGATCAGGCGTGGACTTTAATGACGCTACCACCGAGTTTGATTTTTACGGCGGTGTTAGCGGTAACATTGACGGGATCACGTGGGATCTCGGGGCTATTTACTATTTCTACCCCGGAGCCGATGATTCCCTCAATTATGATTTCTGGGAACTGGCCGCCGCCGCCGGATACGACTTTGATGTCATGAGCGCCTCGGTCTCCATCAACTACTCCCCCGATTATTTTGCCAGCAGCGGGGATAGCTATTACGCCGCTCTCAACGCCGAAGCGCCGCTGCCTTATGACCTTAAACTCACGGGAAGTGTTGCCAAACAATGGATTGAAGACAATACCGCCTTTGGCGTAGGCAAAGACTATATGGACTGGTCACTGGGCCTTGGTTACAGCTTCGAGGGATTTGATGTCAGTCTCAAATATATCGACACCAACCTTGATGAGCCAAGCGAATGTGCGGACGGCTGCGCAGAGCGAGTTGTCTTTACCGTCTCGCGTTCCTTCTAAAAAGTTTGCATAATTCGGGAAGGGGGCGTATAGTCCCCTCCTGAAACAGGATAAATATCAGACAACGCCCGTAAGGAGACACCTATGCGCATTCTTATCGCCCTTTTTGCTTTGCTCGCCATCACAACTTCCGCATCAGCCGCCGAACAAGCTGACACCAACGCAGCCTTGATTAAAGGTAGCAAATCTTACCAAACCCGTTATGTGACGACCAACTCCGGCACAAAAATCGAAGAAATCGAACCAGCTGCAGGCGCTGAAACAACCGGAGCCGAAGAAAAAGTCGCATCAGTCGAAAGCGCCGAAGATATTAAGCCAAGCAAAAAAATGGTGCTGCACGGCAAACGCTAAAATAGTTTTTTCAATGACATAAATCAAAAACCGGATAGAAAGTCCGGTTTTTTTTATTCCCAACTTAGTGTATAATTAGACTCAAATTATAGAAAATAAAAACTCAACCTCACGGTCATCAGAAAGATCCCCATGTTGTTCAAGAATATGAAACTCTCCGTCACCATCCCTCTGATTATGCTCGTACTGGCAGCAGCCAATGCTCTTATTGTCAGCAACCTTGCCATCAGCGAAGCCAAACGGGAAGCCCACCGCCTGACCGCCGACAAACTTAGTGTGATCCGTGAAAATATCACCCAAACCCTCCATGTTTATTTTGATTCAATTGGTGACGACCTTATTTTGCAGGCCCAGTCCAAAACTGTCTATGACGCCTTAACTAACCTTAATGCCGGATGGGATATGGTAGAAGCCGCGGATAAAACCGCCTATTTGCAAAAAAAATATATCGATGAAAACCCAAACGAAATCGGCAAAAAACACCTCCTCGACAAAGCCTCTGATGGCTCGACCTATAGCGATCTGCATGGCAGTTTCCACCCGATTTTCCGAAGTATCCTAACACGTCACGACTATTACGACATTTTCCTGATCAATGATAAGGGAGAGGTCATATATACCGTTTTCAAAGAACTCGACTTTGCCACCAATGTGATGACAGGTCAGTGGAAAGATACCCCCCTCGGCAGCCTCTTCCGCAGTGTCAAAGACAACCCACAAAAGGAAAAGATATTTTTCGAAGACTTTAAACCCTACGCCCCCAGCCATGATGTTCCGGCCGCCTTTATCGGCACCGCCATCCTTCACCCCAAGACAGGCGAATTTTTGGGAGTTATGGCCTACCAGATGCCAATTGGCCGCATTAACGCCCTCACCCAGATCCCCGACAACATCTCAAAAACCATCGAGGTGCACCTGATCGGCGAAGATAAATTGCTGCGCAACGATCCTGACACCACCGATCAGGAAGATCCGATCCTCAAACAGCTGATGGATACCCCCCTTGTCACCAAAGCATTAGCCGGAGAAAGCGGTGTCGAATGGTCGACGGACGGAGATGAAACAACACTCGATTCATACGGCGCTTTTGACGCTTTTGGTAAAAAATGGGTATTGCTGATCGATGTTCTTGAGGAAGAAGCCCTCGAATCCGTTCGTGAAATTGAACGCACCACATGGACAACCACCTTTGCTGTTCTGTTTATACTGGCAATCATCTCTATTATCTATTCCCGCACCCTGACGCGTCCCATCAATGCCCTGAAAGACACCATGCGCACATTGGCAGATCAGGACTACAGCGCAAAAGTACCCTTCGTCGAACGCGGCGATGAACTGGGTGACATGGCCCGCACCGTCGAGGTCTTCAAAGAAAACGGTCTTGCCATGCAAAAACTCGAAGCCGAGCAGGAAGCGCAAAAAGCCCGCGCCGAAATCGAAAAGAAAGCCGCGATGAACAAACTCGCCAGCGACTTTGATAGCCGCACCGCAGGAATCATCAAATCCCTTGCCGCCGCCGCCACGCAAATGCAATCTATGGCCGCGCAAATGACCGCAACCGCCGCCGGCACATCCCATGCCAGCGAGATTGTCGCAAGCGCAGCCTCTGAAGCCGACCGCAACGTCCAGACCGTTGCCGCCGCAACCGAAGAACTCTCCGCCTCAAGCGGGGAGATCGCACGGCAAGTTTCAAGCGTCGCACAAAAATCGAGCCGTGCCGCCGAGGAAGCCCTGCGTACCAATAAACAGGTGGGCGAACTCAACGTGCTGGCTGACTCGATCGGTGATGTCATCAGTGCGATCAAAGGCATTGCCGAGCAAACCAATTTGCTGGCCCTCAACGCCACCATCGAAGCCGCACGCGCCGGTGAGGCCGGAAAAGGTTTTGCCGTGGTCGCCGATGAAGTTAAGAAACTCGCCACTGAAACCGCCGGAAAAACTCTGGAAATCGACGAGCGGGTCGGCAAAATTCAGGCCGCCATCCGCAGCACAGTTGATGCTGTTGAGCGCATCATTACCGATGTGCAGGACATTGACCATTCCACCGTTACGGTCGCAAGCGCCGTAGAAGAGCAAAATGCCGCCACTGGCGAGATCAGCCGCAACGTGGCCGAAGCCTCGGCGGGAACCCAGCAAGTCGCCGAACATATCTCAAGCGTTCAAGCAAGTGCCGGAGAAACCGGCGAAGCAGCCAAAAACCTCAATTCCGCGGCTGCCGAACTCGCCCGCATCGCCGAAGACCTCCAAACACAGGTAAGCGGCTTCCTGCGCGAGATACGCGGGGGCTGATCACCATCGGTCTAAAAATATGAAAATAATGGCCAGCCACCACAAGAAGTCTTGCCTTTTATGAAGGGGCCGACTATAAGGACGGCTGTACCCCTCAAAGGAACCGTATAAAAAGGACAAAAAATGGCCCGCGTCACCGTTGAAGATTGTGTAGAAAAAGTTTCCAACCGTTTTGAACTGGTGATGGTCGCCGCCCAGCGCGCCCGCCGGATTGGTAGCGGCGCGGCCTTGACCGTTGACCGTGACAACGACAAAAACCCTGTTGTATCCTTGCGCGAAATCGCCGACAGCACTGTCGAAGTCGATGCCCTGCGCGAAGACCTGATTACCAGCCACCAGCGCGTCTTTGCCATGGATGACGACAAGGATGACGTCATTGAAGATATGCAAGGCGAAGAAGAATGGAATGCCCTTGTCGCCCAAGCCAATGATTCCGGTTTTAGCGCCAGTGAAGACTTCGGCGATGATGATGATGACGCCGGAATTGATGACATTGCAGGCTTCAGCGAAGAAGACGAATAAGTCTCTTTAAAAAATGAAACTCTTTTAAGACCCGCCCTCCGGCGGGTTTTTAACAAGGATATAACGCCCTTCGCACGCCTCGATCAATCCATCGGCCCCGAATACCGCCAGTTTTTGCCGGAGGCGGTACATGTGGGTCTCTAGCGTATGTGTCTCTGTCCCCTCCACATAGCCCCAGACCTGTGTAAGCAGTTCCTGCCGCACCACTCCACGTGCACCAGCCGCAAAAAGAACCTCCAGCACAGCACGCTCTTTCTCAGTAAGCCGCACCTCATCCCCATCCACGCCGTGCAGCACTTGATCCGCTGGAAAAAAGACAAATTTTCCGACATCAATCCCGTCTTGCCGTGCAGCCATTTTATCCCGTCGGCCCGAACTCAGATAAGCCAAGCGATCCATCACCTCACCCAGCCGCACCTGCCCGCGTCCCAGAACAATACGTTCCCCGCATGACGGTACAAAATCATCATCGCACAGCGTAATCTCGGGTAGCGCATCTTCGACGCAGCTATAAATTTTGGAAGCCGCCAACTGCTCCAGCATAAGCCGCCGGAGAACAATATCCCCGAGATGAACATGAACATTGACCAGATCGCCGGATGATTGCGCCATAAAACCTCTTTCCCATGCCTTAAGGGCCACGGGAACCACCCATATGGTACAGAATTTGCATTAAAAAGAAAACCGAGGTTATACGGCATGATACCAAACGCCACATCGCCCCCCGCTCGCTCTCCCGCTTTTACCCTGCAAAGCGGGCAAAATGACCGCATGGCCGGCTCGGTTCCTGTTTTTGGCGACCTTATCAAAAAAACAGAAACCCCTCCTTCGCCGAATGTCCAAACGGCAAATTTTGCCGCACAGGAAACCCCTGCTCCTGTGGAAACAACAGCGCAAGAGAGCTTCGGCCTTGATGACATCGTGGATATTATCAACCCCCTGCAGCACCTGCCTTTGGTTGGCATTCTCTACCGGACTTTGACGGGAGATACGATTTCTGCCGCCGCTGGTATTCTGGGCGGAGCACTCTATGGGGGACCAGTCGGTGCCGGATTAGCCATTGCCGGAACGGTTGCCAAAGACATGATCAACGGGGAAGCTTCATCCACAAAAACAGCATCGGCGCTTAGAGACCCCGCCGCCCATATCACACAAAACACACCAGATAATGCCTCGGTAACCCTTGCCAATTTGCGGGGGGGACTCACCCCCTATAACAGCTAACACCATCACTTGACGGCCTGAATAACCTTATAGCCGTGCCCCACCGCCACCGGAATGACTGCAGCAAAAAGTTCGCCCAGCAGCGTTTCATAGGGAAGATGATTATTGGCCACCAGCAACAAAACCCCTCCCTTTTTAAGGGCTGCATACGCCTGTGTAATAAAAGCCTGTCCGAGGGAAGCCCTCACATCCCGTCCTGCATGAAAAGGTGGGTTCATTACGATACCGTCATAAAGAGGCGCGAAAACCATAGCCGGAATATTGCTCCATATTACCTGCGCCCGCCCCCCGAAATCCGCGAGGTTGCGCCCCGCGCATGCCACCGCGCGGCCATCATGTTCATAACAATCAAGCCGCATCACGTCCCCGTGACTTTGCAGCAATTCACGCCCCAGAACACCAATCCCCGCGCCAAAATCCGCCCAGATGCCACGCCGTCCTTCCCCGATATGCTGCAACAAAAAGCGACTGCCGGCATCGATCCCGTCCCACGCAAAAACACCAGCCTGCGTCCATAAGCCATCGTCCCGCAGATGAGGTAATGCCGTCGCCGGAATGGCCGCAGCAAAAGCAGAAGGCACGCGACCCCACACCACACGGCATTTATGTTTGGATGCTTCATGCACATCAAACCCGAGTGCCGCAAGTACCTTAACCAACGAACGCCCGCCCCCGTCATTGGGCGCAGATGCCATCAGCAAACCCTGCGGCATAAGACGCTGCGCAACATTACTCAAAAGCCCCATCAGTTCATCTTTTTGGCGAGGCGCCAGCACCAACGCCGATTCGAAAACATCCTCGTGCACGCAAGGCGTAAAGCCTGCCGTACGCCACGCATCGTCCTGCCCCTTATAGGGTGTTATAAAGCGCGTAGTCCTACTAGGTAAGCCCGCAAAAACGGCGTGATAATCGCCCGCCACAAGACAGGGAGCAGGCGGGGACGATGTTCCTTGCAGGGAAAGAACATGATCTATGGCAAAAGCAGCATCCGACATAAACAGTCCTATACCCCGCCATGGCGCAAACTTCTATGTTTTTCTTCACAATTTTATTCACAAAGGGGTTGAGAAACATACACAAACGCCCTAAGTCTTAAAGGATTTTCAATGATACAAAACAAGTGAGCCTGCCATGACCCTGATCCACAAACCGACCAGCCGACGCCGCAAGATTATCCTTCGCACCTTGGTAGGCCTTGTCACTCTCGGCCTTTTGGGAGGCACCGGATTTGTCCTCTTCATGAAAATAAAGTTTGCAGATTTTCAGCCGCCGATGAGCGCCGCCAACGTCATCGTCACACCCACCACCACCATTACCTTCATTGACCGCATCGAGGCCATCGGCACCGCCGCTGCCAACCAATCCGCATCCTTGACCGCCACCATCACCGAAACCGTATCAGCCATCAACGCGCAAGAAGGTGAATTTGTAGATAAAGGCGCCTCCATCATTGATCTGACCAGTGCCGAGGAAAAAGCCACCTTGACCGAAGCCGCCCGTTCGTTCGAACGTTACAACAACCTTGCTAAGTCAAACCTGAGCAGTGTTGAAAAGCGTGACGAAGAAGAAACCGCTCTTGCAGTTGCACGCGCCCAGCTCGATAAGCGCAAAATCACCGCGCCTTTTGCTGGCATTATCGGGATCCGCAATGTGGATGTCGGTGATCTAGTTCAACCCGGCACCATGATTACCACTATTGACGAAGTTGATCCGATCAAACTCGATTTTACCCTGCCCGAAATTTATCTCTCTGTTCTCAAAAAGGACATGGAGATTGCAGCAACCACCGCCGCCTATCCCGATCAAACTTTTTCGGGAAAAATTTATGTGGTGGATACGCGCGTTGACCCCGAGACCCGCGCTGTCAAAGTCCGTGCCATCCTTCCTAATCCCGATCATACCATCAAGCCCGGTCTTTTGATGAATGTCAGCATTATCCGTGACCAGCGCCAAGCTTTGGCTATCCCCGAAGAAGCGATCATGAGCGCCGGAGACACAAAAACAGTTTTCGTCGTGGATAAGGATAAAAAAGTTATCAAAAAAACCATAACCACCGGCCTGCGCGAACCCGGCCTTGTCGAAGTAACCAGCGGCCTTGTTGAAGGTGAAAATGTTATAGTCGAAGGCCAAATGAAAACAGGCGAAGGGGCTTCTGTCAACATTACCCAAACCCTCGCCATGGAAGATACCAAGAAAGACGCCCTGCGTTTCTCGAACATCCGCAAGACCGAAAGTGTTGAAGACCTTGATAAAATGACCGCCCCAGCGGCAGGCAGCGACGCAAGTACCACTCCAGCCGGAACGGACCCAACAGCGGTTACTTCCACACCAGAACCTGCACCGAAAGAGGCAGCGCCTGCAACCAATACAACCCAGTCTGCACCTGCCGAGGGAGTAACACCATGATCCTTACCGATATTTCCATCCGCCGCCCCGTCTTCGCGGCGGTTCTCGCTCTCATGGTTATTATTCTGGGAGTTGTTGCCTTCTTCCGCCTCGACCTACGCGAATACCCCGATATTGATCCGCCGATTGTTTCGGTGGATACGATTTACACCGGTGCCTCCGCCGAAGTGATCGAGACCCGCGTTACCAAAATTCTTGAAGACAGTATCGCAGGTATTCAAGGGGTCAAGACCATCAGTTCTTCATCACAAGATGACCTCTCCTCGATTTCAGTCGAGTTTAAACTCAGCCGCAATATTGAAGAAGCCGCCAACGATGTACGTGACCGCGTCCAGCGCGTCCAAGGCCAGCTTCCTGACGAAGTAGAAACACCGCAAATTTCCAAAGTGGATTCAAACGCCCAACCGATTTTCTGGATTGCTTTCCGCTCCGACTTGCGCGGAGGGCTGGAACTCACCGACTACGCCAAACGCTACGTTGTTGATCGCCTATCAGTGGTCGATGGAGTGTCGAGCGTCGAGATCGGTGGCGAGCGCCGCTATGCCATGCGCGTCTGGCTTGACCGCAAAGCCTTGGCTGCGCGTGACCTCACCATCGCCGATATTGGGGAGGCTATCCGCAAGCAAAATGTCGAGCTTCCTGCCGGACGCATTGAATCACTTGACCGCGAATTCACAGTCCGTGTTGACCGCAAATTCGAAAGCGCCGAAGAATTCGGCAATCTAGCCGTCAAACGCGGTGCCAATGGTTACACTGTGCGCCTCAAAGACATTGCCCGTGTTGAAAAAGGTGCGGAAGATGAACGCCGCGAGCTTCACTATAACGGCACAGCCTCAATCGGTTTGGGCGTCGTCAAACAATCCAATGCCAATACGCTCGACGTGATCCGCGGCGTCAAAGCCGAAATGGAAAAAATCCGTGAAACGCTCCCCAATGACATCATCATGGAAACCGCCTTTGATTCCGGTATTTTCATCGAAGGCGCGGTGCATGAAGTTTACTTCACCATCGGTCTAACCCTTGCTCTCGTTGTTCTTGTAATCTGGGTCTTTCTAGGCGACATTCGTGCAACCATCATTCCCGCCCTTGCCATCCCCATCTCACTGATTGGCTCGTTCATTATCCTCTGGGCAATGGGTTTCTCAATCAACTTGCTTACACTTCTGGCACTTGTCCTTGCTATCGGCCTTGTAGTGGATGATGCTATTGTGGTGCTTGAAAACGTTTATAAACGCATTGAAAAAGGAAGCCCCGCCCTTTCCTCAGCCCTAATCGGCACCAAACAGGTGGCCTTTGCCGTGATCGCCACGACCCTCGTTCTGGTCGCCGTGTTCCTTCCTGTATCAATGATTCCCGGTAATGCGGGGCGGCTCTTTACCGAGTTCGCATGGGAAATTATCGCCGCGATCCTCTTCTCGGCTTTCGCCGCGCTTTCACTCACCCCGATGCTCTGCTCAAAAATCCTCAAACAACATACAAAAGGTCACAAACCAAATCCGGTTACGGCATGGGTCGATGACAACCTCGAACGCCTTGGCGTCCGTTACATGAACGCGCTCAATTTCCTGTTTGCGCGACCATGGATTGTGATTGTCTTTATGTTTGCCATGCTGGGCCTTGGTGTATTCTTTACAACCTTCATCGCTTCGGAATACGCCCCCAAGGAAGACCGTGGTTACTTCATGGCCTTTATCTCTGCACCCGAAGGATCATCTCTTGAATACACCAAACGCAATGTCGAGAAGGTCGAGCAAAGCCTCGTGCGCCTCCTGCCACCAAATGAAATCAACCAGAATAAGGGCACAAACGAAGCCAATGGCGTTGTAACTATTGTCCCGGGAAGTTTTTCCACCACTGGCGCCGTCAACAGCGCTTTCTCCTTCATCTTGCTGCGCCCATGGGAAGAACGTCCGCGCTCCGTTTCTGAAATCGTCTGGGGTGATTTTATGGCGGGAACCCCCGGCCTCTTTCAGGAATTTATGGGCATCCCGGGCGTCATGGCTTTCCCAATTGAGCCGGGATCACTCGGCCAGAGCGGGTTTTCAATGCCTGTTCAGTTCGTTATCCAAGGCAACGACTACGAAGAGCTTGCCCAGTGGCGTGACCTGATTTTGGCCGAAGCACGGAACAATACCCAGTTGCGTAACCTCGATTGGGATTACAAGGAAACCAAACCCCAGCTGCGCGTCGATATTGACCTCGTGCGCGCTTCGGAACTGGGCGTTGACGTATCCGATATTGGCGCGGCTCTCCAGACCTTTATGGGTTCACTCCAAGTCACCGATTATCTCGACAAAGGCGAGCAATATGACGTCATCCTCCAAGGCGGCGAAGGTGATCGCCTCCGCCCCACGGATCTGACTGGCATTTATGTCCGCTCGAAAACAACCGGTACGCTGATCCCACTCTCTAACCTTATCAGTTACAAAGAGGCGGCAACATCAGGCACCCTCAACCGCTTTGGCCGGATGCGTGCCATCACCATTCAAGCGAGCACCGCCCCAGGTTATACACTGGGAGATGCGCTGAGTTACCTTGAGTCCACCGCCAAGAAAGTTCTGCCCGCCGATGCCCGTATCGACTATAAAGGCGAGTCGCGTGAATACAAAGAAAGCGGTATTGCCATTTATATCACCTTCGCTTTTGCCGTGTTTATTGTGTATCTGTTCCTCGCCGCACAGTTTGAGAGCTGGATTCACCCCTTCGTCATCATGATGACCGTACCACTCGCCATCGTCGGGGCACTGTGGGGTCTGTTCCTCTCCGGCGCGACACTTAACATCTACACCCAGATCGGCCTCATCATGCTTGTGGGTCTTGCCACCAAGAATGGTATCTTGATTGTCGAGTTCGCCAATCAGTTACGCGATGAAGGGCGGGAGTTCTATACCGCGATTAAAGAGGCTTCTCTCACCCGTATGCGCCCGATTATCATGACCTCGGTTGCCGCTGCCGCAGGCGCTATCCCGCTGATCACCGCAAGTGGTGCAGGCGCCGAGAGCCGCTTCCCCATTGGCGTGGTGATCTTTGCCGGTGTGATGATTTCAACCGCCTTTACCTTGCTGGTTATTCCAGTATTTTATGCGATGCTCGCCAAAAATACCAAATCACCCGAAACGGTCTCGCGCACCCTTGATGCCCAGCTTGCGAGCGGTTCGCACGCCCCCGCCGAATAAAAAACACCAGTGATAAAGAATAGGACAAAGGGGGCTTGGATTAAGCCCCCTTTCGCATTATAAGACAGCATGAGTAGTTTGAAGCACCGCATTGATTTGACCAACGGATCAACCCGCCATCACCTGATCCGCATGACACTGCCCATGATCTGGGGCATTCTCGCCATGGTCAGTTTCCAGTTGGTCGATGCGTTCTATATATCGCGTCTTGGCACCGTAGAACTTGCCGCCATCAGCTTCACCTTTCCGATCACCTACGGTATTTTCAGCATTTTTATCGGCTTTAGTATTGCAACCTCTTCAGTACTCTCCCGTCTGATCGGCAAAGGCGATATGGAGAATGTGCGGCGTATTGCCTCCCACGGGCTTATTCTTGTCTTCATCACCTCCTTGCTGATTGCTCTGATCGGCATCCCGTTGCTTGACCCGCTCTTTCGCAGCATGGGTGCCGATGACACCACGCTTCCCCTTATCAAATCCTTCATGATTCCCTATTTTATCGGCACGTTCTTTGTCAGTATGCCAGTGGTGGGCAATGCCGCGCTGCGCGCAGCAGGGGACAGTATTTTTCCGGCAGTTGTTATGACCATCGCCGCGCTTATCAATGCCGCCATCAACCCGTTTTTGATTTTCGGCCTCGCCGGATTTCCGCGTCTTGAGCTTTTCGGTGCCGCCCTTGGTACCATTCTGGCCAATGTCTGCGCCATGGCTGCCGGAATTTATATCATGCACAAACGCGGCCTGATTGATTTTGCCCACATTAAGAACTTTGCCCATTTCGGGGACTCAGCCAAGCGCCTCTTGATGATTGCCTTGCCCGCCGGAATCACCGGAATGCTGCCCTCTTTCCACGGGTCAGTGGTGACTGCACAGCTCGCCCGTCACGGTGACGCGGCCGTTGCCGCCTTCGGCGCCGCCATGCGAGTTGAGGCTTTCTTTATGGTGATCCTTATGGCGCTCTCGATCGGCATGGCCCCGATCATCGGCCAGAACTGGGGCGCGGGGAATCTGGAACGTGTCCGCCAAACTATCCGCCACGCCCTGATTTTCGCGTTTATCTGGTCAGCCCTTGGTGGACTCACACTACTCCTGCTGCGCGAACCTATCGCCGGCATCTTTTCCGAAGACCCCCATGTCACCCAGACCATCGCGCTCTATTTCCTCATCGTGGGGCCATCTTACGCTCTGGGCAATATCATCCATGGCTGGAGTTCAGCCTTTAACGCCATCGGCAAGCCGCAAATTGCAGCCAGCGCCCTTCTCACCAAAACCATCCTTCTCGGCATACCCGCTGTTATCATTGGCAACAATATGGGCGGCACCCAAGGCGTCTTTATCGCGCTCTCTCTTATCAATGTCGGTGCAGGCCTCGCCTTCCACTTCTGGGCGCACCATGCCCTCGGCTCGCGCTACACCCCAGCGCTACAGGCATAAAAAGCCCCCGCAAACGGGGGGCTTCCTAATTCTTCAATATATAATCTTATTCTACCCCTGCACCAGCTTGCGCAAATCTTGTTCGATCACCACTAGCGCCGCAAAGTCCGTCGCGTTGATTTTCTCGGCATGTTCGATCATCTCAATAACCTGACGGGCATAAGGGCAAGATTTTTCAATCCATTGCGCGACGATGCCGTCACTGACCTTGGCACCTTTCATATCCTTGAGAACGCGCATGGTAAGGAGGCTTTGCACATTGTTGAGTGAATCAACAAGGCCCCCGATCGCCGCCGCAATCATTGAACCTTCAGACGGCAGGTTTGCGGCCTTCTGGCGCAGACGCTCGCAATAGAAAGCCGCCCCGACTGCAAAATAGACCTGCGCCACTTTCTTGAGATCCTGCTTGGTTCCTTGTGCGATTTTAATCAAATCGAACGATGCGCCAAGCAATGGAATAAGCGCAGCTTCAGCTGCCATCGCTTTGGGAAGTTTATCCTCTTCCCAGTTATGCTGGCGCGCTTCCTGATTAACCACCATTACGTACGGCAAAACATCCTTGAGATTCTTGCGCAGGAATGAAATATCTGCCGCAAAATTCTTCGCGTCTCTCATATAATCGACGTTGCGCCCGTAAGACGTAAGCAGCCAAAGCGTCTCGCGCTCGGCAAGGCGGGAAAGTTTTTTAAGCAGTTTGAGCTGCACCAGCGCCGGAACCTTACTATCAAGCGACTCAATCGCCGCATAACGCTCAAGCAACCCGAAGGATGCCACCACCACCAGATAGGCTGTCACAACATCAGCAATCGCCGCACCCGTTTTCTCCGCTGTCATACGAACAAAAGTTGGTCCCATCCGATTGACAATCATATTGGCCAGAGCTGTCGCCACAATCTCGCGCCGGAGCTGGTGTCCTTCAATGGCCACCGCATATTTTTTCTGTAGCGCTTCAGGGAAATAAGCCATAAGCCAATCACGCACCCAATCCTCATCAGGCAGCCGCGAATCAAGAATGGCACTGGTCATCGTCATCTTCGCATAACTAATAATCAGGCTAAGCTCTGGTCGCGTCAGGCCTTTGCGCGAGCGAGCGCGCTCGGCAATTTCGTCATCCGCAGGCAAAAATTCCACAGCGCGGTTAAGGAGCCGCGCCCGCTCGAGCGAGGCAATAAACTGGGCATGGGCCGGCAGCATTTCTGCCGCCGAATATTCCTGCAGTGAAATAGCCTGAGTCTGCTGGTAATTATCATTGAGTACCAGCTGCCCCACCTGTTCCGTCATCTCGGCAAGGAGTTTGTCGCGCGCGCCCAAGGTCAATTTGGAATTAGCCTTGGATGCCACATCAGCCAGCAAAATCTTAATATTGACCTCATGATCCGATGTATCCACACCAGCTGCGTTGTCAATAAAATCGGTATTGAGGCGGCCCCCGCGGCGCGCATATTCGATCCGCGAACGCTGCGTCATACCAAGATTTGCACCTTCACCAATTACCTTGGCGCGCAGTTCCACCGCATCAACCCGCAAAGCATCGTTGCTGTGATCCCCTGCATCCTGCATTGTCTCGGTACTAGCTTTCACATAGGTACCAATTCCGCCGAAATAGAGAAGATCAACCCGTGCCTTGAGCATCGCGCGGATCAGCTCTGGCGGCGACACCACTGCTTTAGGCAGATCAAATGCTTTTTGAATCTCAGGTGTTAGTTGCAGCGCTTTATCGCTACGCGAATAAATCCGCCCGCCTTTGGAAAGCAGCGCCGTATCGTACTGATCCCACCCTTTTACCGCCTTAAATAAACGCTGGCGTTCTTTAAAAGTTACCTCAGGGTCAGGATTGGGATCACAGAAAATATGCAGGTGGTTGAACGCACCAATCATACAAATTTTGCGCGATTGCAACATCCCGTTGCCAAACACATCACCGCCCATATCACCCACACCCACCACCGTAAACGGATTGGTCTGGGTATTGTGGTTAAGTTCGCGGAAATGACGTTTGACCGACTCCCATGAACCGCGCGCAGTAATACCCATTTTTTTGTGGTCATAGCCAGCCGACCCGCCCGAGGCAAAGGCATCCCCAAGCCAGAATCCATACTCAAGCGAAATGGCATTGGCTATATCCGAGAAGGTTGCCGTGCCTTTATCAGCCGCCACAACCAAATACGGATCATCACCATCAAGGCGCACCACACCACGCGGCGGTACAACTTTGCCGCCCTTGCGGTTGTCTGTAACATCAAGCAGCGCGCGAATATAAGTCTTATAACAAGAAATACCTTCTTGCTGCATCGCTTCGCGTCCACCCGCCTTGGGTGGATTCTTCACCACAAAGCCACCTTTCGACCCCATCGGCACAATCACCGAGTTCTTCACCTGTTGCGCTTTCATCAAACCGAGCACTTCCGTGCGGAAATCTTCATGACGATCCGACCAACGCAGTCCGCCGCGGGCAATCGGCCCGCCGCGCAGGTGAATCCCCTCAACACGCGGGGAATAGACAAAAATTTCGCGATAAGGGCGTGGTTCAGGAATATCGGCAATCAATTGCGGATCAAGTTTGATCGATACCCATGACTTAGCCTGCCCAGCATCGTCCATCTGATAAAAGTTGGTGCGCAGCGCCGCCTCGATCATCCCCAGAACCGACCGCAACACACGATCCTGATCAAGTAATGTCACAGCCTGCAACCCATCAAGAATACGCTCCTTGAGCCGTGCCTGATCGTTATTCTTTTTACCCGCCAGTTGCGGATCAAATTTGGCAGCAAACAACTGTGCCAGATTTCCCGCCAAAGACGGATGATCAGTGAGAGCTTGTTCCATATAGCTCACCGAAAACGGGATCTTGGTTTGGCGTAGATAGCGGATGCAGCTGCGCAAAATAATCACATCGCGCCACGGCATGCCTGCGAGAAAAATCAGTTTGTTAAGACTATCATTTTCAATTTCACCCGCCCAAATTCCACGCAAGCATGATTCAAACTGGCCACGCACATGCTCAACATCTTTCTTGCTGATCTCGGTGCCATTCTTGCCCGCAACAGAAGCATGAATATCCTGCACCCAGACAGCACTGGCAGCGCCACGCGGTGTAATTTCGTAAGGATATTCCGCAAGCACATGAAGACCCATATTTTCAAGATAGGGGAGAATATCCGAAAGTGGAGCCGGTCGCGCAGGGCTGTACACTTTGAGACATACTTGCGCTTCAGCCACATTATAAGGTTTGTAAAGATCGACATCCATACGGCCACTGGTAAGGACCTGTTCAATTTTTTCAATATCATGAACAGCCTGACGGGCCTGATAGACATCCGTATAGGAATCAGGGAAAGCGCGACCATAACGTTCAGCGAGGTTTACCGCCTCGTCTTCATCTTTCCAACGTTCAATCAAGGCTTGCCCAAGTTTTTCAACCCAGTAACGTCCCGCTTCTTGCAATTTTTTCTCGATTGTAGCAGCAACGTATTTCACCCGCACTCCCGGGCGCCATGTCAACGTGAAGATTGCCCTCACCAACGGCGAGTCATCCACCGTTGATTGGAAAGCTGTATAATCAGCCCCCAATTCATCACTTAAAATTTGTGCGAATTTAATTCGAAGGCCTGTGTCATACAGGTCACGCGGAATATAAACAAGGCAGGAGACGTGGCGACCAAACATATCCGGTCGCACATAAAGTGCCACACGCGGCTGTTCCTGAAGAAGCATAACGCTTTTGCTCATATCATAGAGACTTGCTTCATCAATCTGGAACAAGTCATCGCGCGGATATTTTTCAAGAATATGGCGCAATAAACGTCCGCTATGGGCGCTACCCTCAAATCCGGCACGGCGCATTACACTCTCAGCCTTATAGCGAAGGTACGGGACGGTATTAAGTCCGCGCGAGTAAGTCACTGATGTGAAAAGTCCGATAATCAGGCGCACCCCTGTAATTTTGCCTTTCTTATCACGGCTACTAACCAAAATAGCATCAACAGGCGCCGCCCTGTGTACCGTCGATTTACGCGAGAGCTTGGTAATCACAATGCAGGGCAGAGATTCAAGGCGCCCTGCATCAAAGAGAACCTCCCGATCAGCTTCAGGGATAAAACCACTGCTACGCTGCGCACTGAGCAAGCCCAGCCCCGACCCTTGCTGTGGTACCAATGAAGACTTGCCGACCTTGTAGTCGCACACTCCCAGCAAAGTAAAATTATTGTCATGCACATAGGTGATAAAATCAATCATCTCCTGATATTCGTTTTTATCACGAAAGAACGACTCGGCAAGGCTATCACGAATATCTAAAACGCGCGTGCGCGCCGCCTGCCAATCCTGATTGGACAAGGTCACATCCCCCATCACTTCAGCCAATTCACTGGAGAGTTCCCGCATCTGCCGTTCGGTCAAACGGCGATTAAGCTGGACACAAATATGGGATTCAGCTGCATAGCCTTCCTGCCGCGCCGCCTGCACATCCTCCATCTTTCCCGATGCCGCGCGTTTGATAAATAACAGCGGGTGAACGATCTTTTCAATCAGGTAAGATTTCTCGGACAAATAGGCAATCACGGAATCGATGATAAAGGCACGATCATCACTCACAATATCAATGAGCGTATGATGTCCGAATATGGCTGCATCCTGCGCACGTGGCGCATACACGTTAATCGCAGCAAGACCATTGCTGCGGGTCGCTGATATGGTTTCGTGCTCGGCAATCACACGGTCAAGGAACACCGGTTCATATTCATGGAGAACAGTTTCACGGAGATTGCCCAAAAAGGCCTGTCTGTATTTTTGCGCGAGCGATGCGCTGGAAGATTTTGCAAGGGATTTTGACGATGTTTTAAGTGAAGGTCGAGCAGCTTTGGCGGGCATATATATTCTCCATGTTACGGACGCAAGCTAATTTCAGCATCGGTTATATCATGCGCTGTAGCTTGAGGGGAGAAGAAAACCCATTTTAGGGATAACGTCAACTGACAAAAAAGCAAAACAAGTGTATGTTTCTAAAGATTGCCTTCAACAACAACCTTGACGGCCTCACGCCCTTTTTGTGCAGTACGGAAAGTAACCATCACCTGCTGACCCGCATAAAGGCATTCAACGCCAGAGGCAGCAAGGCAGGATTTGTGAACAAAAATATCTTTCATACCATCTTCGGGAAGAATAAATCCAAAACCACGCTCCAGCGTGTAATTTTTGACAAGCCCCCGCATACGGAAACAGCCTTCCATTTCAGGATCAGGGATACAGGCACTATCCGGCAAACTACCCGCATCATTGATACTTACAATTTCAGTAACGATAGCACCTTTATCGGTATATTCGATATGACACACAAGACGTGCGCCTTCACCAATTGCGTTTAGACCCATTTTTTGCAACTGGGTAATGTGAACAAACGCATCGACAACTTCGTCGTCAGGAACAACAAAGCCAAATCCCTTGGCCGCATTAAACCACTTCAACTGAACCGGAACATTCCGACGCTCATGAGTTGCAGCAACTCTTGTCTTCAAACTCATCGATTACAAATCACCTCAAACGGCGACCCCCACTCATAATCGTTAAATTACACCATATTTTATTGAGAGTGACAAGCAATACAATCCAGAAATGTATGACTTTCTGCGCTGTACCGCGTCATGACTTCTGAAAAAAAGAATGTTAGAATGGAGAAATATAACTGATCCTTCAAGGAACTAAATGAGGACTTCGGCGTTGCACAATAATGATGCGTTCTGGGAAAAATCCTACCCTAAAAACATACAATGGAGTGCTTCTCTTTGGACAAACCCACTCTACACTTCCCTAGACGATACCTGTAAAAGATTTCCCCACCGCCCAGCCTTTACCTCGCTAGGCAAAAGCTGGACATGGGAGGTGATTGGTAAATTCGTGGACCGCATGGCCAAAGGCCTACATGATCACGGGGTCGAAAAAGGGGTCAAGGTAGGATTATGTCTCCCCAACTGTCTTTATTACCTGATCGCCTATTACGCCATTGCCAAGACCGGCGCGACCATCGTCAATTTCAACCCGCTTTATGCCGAAGAAGAACTTGCCTACCAGATTGAGGACTCGGAAACCGACCTGATTATCACCCTCGACCTGAAAGTTACCTATGATAAAATCGGAAAAATGCTGCACCGGACACGCCTCAACCAGATTGTGGTTTGTCCCTTTGTGGACATCCTTCCTTTCCCGAAAAATCTGTTATTCCCTCTTCTCAAAGCAAAAGAAATTGCACAAATACCCAACGATGACCGTCATGTCTCCTATGCCCGCCTGATTGATAACGATGGTATATTCACCCCTCCGCCCATCAACCCTGAAACTGATGTCGCTTTACTGCAATATACAGGAGGTACCACTGGAACGCCCAAAGGGGCTGTCCTGACCCACGCCAACCTGACCGCCAATGTCGAGCAATCCCTCGCTTGGTTTTATGACCTGCATAAGGGCGAGGAAAAAATCCTCGCCGTAATCCCCTTCTTTCACGTCTTTGCCATGACCACTATTCTGAACCTTGGCGTTAAATGCGGATTTGAAATCATTGCCTGCCCCAAATTCATACTGGAAGACACACTCAAACTGATCGACACCCATAAGCCCCATTTTTTTCCGGCTGTTCCAGCCATTTATAACGCCATCAACCACCACAAGGATCTGGATAAATACGACCTGACCTCGCTGCGTTATTGCATCTCCGGCGGCGCGCCCCTTCCGGCTGAGGTTAAAAAGTCTTTCGAAGCCCGCACCGGCTGCGTCCTTGTCGAAGGCTATGGCCTGACCGAAACATCCCCCGTGGCCTGCGTCAACCCGATTGAAGGGTCAAACAAGGCTGGCTCCATCGGGATGCCCTTGCCACAAACAACCATTGAACTGCACGACGTTGAAAACGGTGCCATAATTACACAGGCCGGACAACGCGGTGAAATCTGGATCAAAGGCCCGCAGGTCATGAAAGGGTACTGGAAAAAACCCGATGAAACCGCACGCGTTATGGTGGGTGATTTCCTGCGCACCGGTGATGTCGCACAATTTGACGAAGAGGGCTATTTGTTCATTGTAGATCGCATCAAAGATCTGATTTTGGTCAACGGCTACAACGTGTATCCGCGCAATGTAGAAGAGGCAATCTATAAGCACCCCGCCATTGAAGAATGCGTGGTCGCCGGAATCAAAGACGCCGAGCGCGGCGAAATACCCAAAGCATGGATCAAACTCAAGGAAGACCGCGCCCTTGCCGAAAGCGATTTGCGCATCTTCCTCAAGGACAAACTCTCGCCCATCGAGATGCCGCGCGCATTCGAGTTCCGTGATGAGCCGCTGCCCAAAACCATGATCGGCAAACTTTCAAAAAAAGACCTGCTGGCACAAGAAGCTAGCAGAATCGGAACCTAACCCCGCAAGCTCGCACCGGTTTTTTGCTGCACGGCGGTCACAATTTTCTGGCAGATGCCCTCAATCTCGCTGTCCGTGAGTGTCCGGTCTTTGGGCTGGATCATGACCGAAATCGCCACAGATTTCTGGTCGGATTCAATGCCTTTGCCGGTATAAACATCAAACACATCCACATCGGTAATGAGTTGGCGGTCAACCAATTTGATGGTGCGCACAAAAAGGTCGGCATCGACGCTACGAGGAGCCAAAAACGCAAAGTCACGCGAAACAGGCTGGAACGCGGACAAGTCGGCAAGAGGTAAAGCTGTCCCCTTGCGTTTGGCTTCAGGAATGTTCTCGATAAATACTTCAAACCCAGCCACAGGCCCCGTGACTTTCATTTCATCCAATAGTGCCGGATGAATCTCGCCAAAAGTGGCAATCACATTAGTGCCAAGGCGTAGCACCCCCGAGCGGCCCGGATGATACCAGCGCGGCGCATCGCGTGTAACTTGTAAATTGGCAGAAGGACCGCCGCAGGCAGCAATAGCTTTGAGCGCATCAGCTTTGGCGTCGAACGCATCCACGGCGCGCGCCGCATCTTGACCGCTCCAGTGCCGCTCCCCCATTGATTGCGCGCGAATACCCGCAGCCACAACCGGCTGTTCATTCGTATCAACCCCGCGAAAGATAGGTCCAATCTCAAAGAGGGCCGCCCCCGCAAAGCCGCGATCACTATTGCGCCCTGCCGCCTCTACAAGATTGGGCAAAATGGAAGGGCGCATCTGGTTAAGTTCCGCGCTGATCGGATTGGCAAGTTTCAAACGCGCCGCTTGTTGGCCATCATTCGCGCCAAATTGCTGCGCAAGCGCTTCATCCATAAACGACCATGTAATACATTCCTGAAGTCCTGCCGCAGCCAGCGCCGCACGCGCTTTGCGCAGGCGCGCCAAACGCGGGGTCTCACCCGCCATCGTGACAGCACCCTCTTTCACAACACTGGCCGATGGAATCGCATCAAACCCTTTGATCCGCGCAATTTCCTCGACAAGGTCGGCCTCGCCCATAATATCAGGGCGCCAGCTCGGAACCGCAATGTTCCAAACATCACCTTGCGCAGTAACGACAAAACCCAGCGCCGCAAAAATACGTTTTTGTTCGTCTGCTGGTGCAGCATAACCCATCAGTTTTTCAAACCGTGCGGGGCGGTAATCAAAAGTGATTTTCGGATCAGGGACGCTGCCTGCCAGCACAACCTCACCCACACTACCCCCGCACAGATCAACAATCATCTGCGCTGCCAAGTCAATGCCGGAGAGCACCGATTGCGGATCAACCCCACGTTCAAACCGGTAACGCGCATCCGACACAATCGACAAAGCGCGGCCCGTGCGCGCAGTGCGCAAAGGATCAAAATGCGCACATTCCAGAAACACGTTGACTGTGCCCTCGCTACATCCGGTGGAGCTACCGCCCATAATACCGCCAAGGCCCAGAACGCCTGAATCGTCACATACAGCGCTCATGCCGTCATCAAGCTCATAGCTTTTATCGTTGAGCGCCGCAAAGCTCTCGCCCTTTTTCGCAGGGCGCACGTTAATACCGCCCGTGAGTTTGTCTGCATCAAAGACATGAAGCGGACGACCAAGGCCGATACAAAAATAGTTTGTAATATCCACGAGCGCCGAAATGGGGCGAAGACCAATCGCTTTAAGGCGATGCTGCATCCACAAGGGAGAGGGGCCATTTTTCACGCCGCGGATCAAGCGTCCAGCAAAAGCGGGGCAGGCCTGTTCCTGTCCAGAAGGGAATTCAAGTGTCACCGTTTGCGGGGTCGCAAAAGCAGGCGCAAAAGACGGCAAAGAAAGAGGCTTGAGTGTCCCGAGCCCCGCCGCAGCTAAGTCCCGCGCAATCCCGCGCACGCTGGCGCAATCCGGGCGGTTAGGGGTCAAATTAATTTCAATGACCGGATCATCAAGCCCGTAAAGCGCCGCCAAAGGCGTTCCAATCGCCACATCCAGAGCAACATCAATAATCCCGTCTGAATCTTCGCCGAGAGCCATCTCGCGCTCTGACACCATCATCCCGTTGGATTCCACATCACGGATTTTTGTTTTCTTGAGCACCATCCCGTTGACCGGAATAACACTTCCCTCGGGGGCATAAACGGCCTTCATTCCCGTGCGGGCATTCGGCGCCCCGCATACAACCTGAATGATACCGCTTTCGGTTTTAACCTGACAGACGCGCAAACGATCAGCGTTCGGATGCGGCACAGCTTCCAGAACCTCAACCACTTTGAACGGCGCATAAATGGCTGCGCGGTCTTCAAAACTTTCAACTTCCAAACCAGTGGCCGTGAGTGTTTCAAGAATCTGCGTCATGGACGCGGACGTATCTAAATGCTCTGTGAGCCAAGAGTGGGTAAATTTCATCGGATAACCTCGTTAACTGCCGCTAATCAAACCTTTTTAGGCAGTTTTGGCAAGGGGAAAGTTAGGAAACGCGCTGGCGGAAAGCTGTAAGGATCGTGCCATCATCCAGATAATCAAGTTCCCCGCCAACCGGCATCCCATGCGCAAGGCGGCTGGTTTTGACCGGAAATTCAGCCAAGGAATCCATCACCACATGGGCAGTAGCTTGCCCATCCACCGTGGCAGGAAGAGCCAAAATGATCTCTTTGGGGTGATCGGCAGCCACACGGCGCTGCAACTGAATCAGTGATAAATCGGCAGGATTCACCCCGTCAAGAGCCGACAAAACACCGCCAAGCACATGATAAGCCCCGCGAAACCCGCCTGCCCGTTCAATCGCCCAGACATCAGCCACCCCCGCCACCACACATATTGCGCCGCTGTCGCGGCTTTTATCCTGACAAATACGGCATGGAGCAACATCATCGAGCATCCCGCAGGTAGGACAAGTTGTGATGGTATCATAAGCGTCTTGAAGCGCAGCAATCAGGGGCAACAACGCCCCCTCTTTCTTCATCATCAGCTGCAATGCCACGCGCCGCGCCGAGCGAGGCCCAAGGCCCGGCAGCGCTGCAAGTTTTTTAACCAGAGCGGAAAGCGGCCCCGAAGACCCCTGAGACGAATGGGACGAAGAATAATTCATCCCCTAGGATTAGGGAATTTTAACCCTTGTTTCAAGCGTTAGGCGGCATCAAAACCGTTTTATGCCCACCAAATCCGTTAAAATTGGTGCGGCACGCCACGCCATATGCCCCTGTAAGGCCGATCTCGAGGTAATCGCCTTCCACGACATCATCAGGCAGCATAAATGGCCCTTTCATCGCATCATAAGAATCACAGGTCGGCCCGAACAGACGGTATGCCCTCTCGCCTGAAGCCACTACACCACCAATCCGGCGCACCGGATATTTAAGGCTCCCTTGCGCATCAATCGTCTCGATCAAGGCGCCATACACCCCGTCATTAATATAAAGTGCATCTTTTTTGCGCAGCTCCACCCGCACCACGAGGGAACCCGCATCCGCAACAAGCGCGCGTCCAGGCTCGCAATAAAGCTGCAAATCACCAAGACCATAGTCATCAATCGTGCTATGAATAACACCCATAAATTCCTCAAGCGGGGGAATGCTCTCATCCACATATCCAGCCGGAAAGCCGCCGCCCACATCAAGGCAATTGACCTCGACACCTGCTTCGCGGATCACCTGCGCGGCAATGGCAATCGCACGGCGATAAGGCTCGGGCGAGCGGGACTGCGTCCCCACGTGAAACATCAGGCCAAGCTTATGCGCCACAAGGCGCGTTTCACGCAGCAGCCCCACAGCTTCATCAGGACGCGCGCCGAATTTCGATGAAAAGTCGGTTGAGGCCGTTTCATTTTTAGGCGGCGCCATACGCACATAAAGCTCAAGATCAGGCGCGAGGTTAGTTTCGCCCACGACTTTGTGAAGCTCATCCACCGTATCGACCACAAACACCCGCACACCATGTTTGAAATAAGCTTCGCGAATCGCCTCACGGCTTTTCACCGTATGCATGAAATGGAGACGTGCCGTCGGCACCAGCTTGCGCACCAGCCGCACCTCTTCGATCGAGGCCACATCAAAAGTGCGGATTCCCGCACGCGCCAAAGCACGAATAACATCCTTATGCGGATTACATTTGACGGCGTACATCACCGTGCCTCGAAACAGCCGGCGGAAACGTTTGGCGTTAAGCGCCAGCTGATCAGGATAAAGAATATGGAGCGGCTGGGACGGCAGGAGCCGCAAAGCAACCTCATCCACAAAAGCCTGTCGCCCAAGAGCGCGTTCCTGCACCCGCAGTGGTGAAGCGGTCGAATCCGCTGAAAATGTTGGGGGAAAATGGGTCATATGGCTCCTCCGTGTTTGGTAGAACGCCCATCGGTTCAGGCGTTTTAACAGGCACGAAAGCCACTGCTCCTTTTTATTTATAAAGAAAAAAGCTTAACGTCAAATAAAAATTTATGGGTAAATGAAATTACTGAAGAGTGACAGCGTCAAGATCGTTCTGAAGAGCAATCGCACACGCCGCATCATAAGAATCCGCAAGTGTAAGTGCCGAACCATCTGCCGCATGCAGCGCATAGGCCTGACGGTTCATCACTGTCACCGGCTTGATATACACAATCTGACCTTTGCCGAGAGCCAGAAAACCCTGTGGTGAAAGCTGTTTCAGTGCCGGAACAGGAAAAGCTGCTTTATCTGTCATCATCATCCCTCTTACATCAACAAGTTCAAGTGTAGCATTTTTCAAAGGAAAAAAACCCGAAAAAATGCGGGAAGAACGCTAAAATTCCGCCTAGGACGCAGTATGGTCAACCGCAATCGCCTTTTGCGTAGGAAGCGTATCAGTTATGCGAATCTTGCGAGCCGCCGATTCTGGCACAACACGCTTCATATCGATATGGAGCAGTCCGCTATCCATCGAGGCGCCGAGAATTTCGATCCCGTCCGCCAGAATGAAAGAACGCTGGAACTGCCGCGCGGCTATTCCGCGGTGAAGGTAAATACGCCCTTCGTCCTCGCCCTGTTTGCCACGAACAGTCAACTGGTTATGCTCAACCTCAATGTCAAGATCAGACGCCGAAAATCCCGCAACCGCCAAGGATATGCGCAAGCCATCCTCGCCAATTTGCTCAATATTATAAGGGGGATAGCTTTCACCCGCCGTCTTCTTAATCCGGTCAAGTGTCCGCTCGAACTGGTCAAACCCCAAAAACAGGGGCGAGTCAAAAAGAGAAATACGCGTTTGCTGCGTCATGTCGAACTCCTCTGGTGAGCAAGTTGCTATATTCATCCGGCCCCACAGGCACCGGATAAAGCATTATATATGTCTTTTAAAAACTTTGGCAAGACCTAGCCAAACCATCCCATCAGCGCTACACTCCCCGCCATGAACAGTCCCGCTTCCCGCCCTTTTCGCAAAATCAATCTAGCCCTTCAGGGGGGCGGATCACATGGAGCCTTCACATGGGGGGTTCTTGACACCCTTTTGGAAGATGGACGACTTGACCTCGAAGGCATCAGCGCCACCTCCGCCGGATCAATGAACGCCGTCATTCTGGCCCAAGGCATGATGGCAGGCGGCCCCAAAAAAGGGGCATCCCATGCGCGCGAACTCCTCGCAACTTTTTGGGAACGCCTTTCGGCCACAGGCAATGTTTTCGCCCCAATCCAGCATCTGGCACAGCAAACCCCTTTTGGCAATTTCTGGCAAAATATACAAGAATTTTGGGGGAGCGCCGATAACCCCGCAATGCAGGCCTTGGGCATGATGGCGCAAAACGCCTCACCCTATCAATTTAACCCGCTCAACCTCAACCCGTTGCGCGACATTCTCGGTGAAATGGTTGATTTCGAGCGGCTGCAAAAATTCAAAAATATTCAGCTTTTTATCACCGCTACCAACGTCCGCACTGGCAACCCACGCATCTTCACCTCACATGAGCTAACCTGCGACATGATCCTCGCCTCCGCCGCGCTGCCCAATATTTTTCAAGCCGTCGAGATTGACGGCGACGCCTACTGGGATGGCGGCTTTATGGGCAACCCATCGCTCTGGCCACTTTTTTATGAGTGCACTGTACCCGATATTTTGATCGTGCATGTCAATCCTTTGCTGCGTCACCAAATTCCGAAAGACCCCATTTCCATTGAAGAACGTCTTAACGAAATTACCTTTAATGCTGCCCTCCTCAAGGAGCTGCGCGCCATCTCCTTTGTCCAAAAATTGCTGCACAAAGATATGCTCAAAGATGAACATCGCCATAAATACCGCGATGTATTCCTGCACGCCATCCGCGTGGAAGAGTCGCTCGAGAAACTTGAAATCGGCACCAAATTCGACACCTCGTGGCCCTTCCTCACCTCCTTGCGTGATGAAGGTCGTAAAGCCGCCAAAATGTGGCTCGCCAAGAATTTGGACTATGTCGGCAAAGCCGCCACCATTATGATCGATAGCGAATATCTGGGCGCGCCCTCCCCAGCAAAGCTGGAAAAGAAAAACGGACAATAATGAGCAAAACAAAAAATCTTATCCTGATTGACGGTTCAGGTTTTATTTTCCGTGCCTATCATGCGCTGCCGCCTCTCACGCGGCCCGATGGAACCCCTGTCGGGGCTGTGATGGGTTTTTGCAACATGCTGGTCAAACTCAAAGCCGATTATAACGGCAACCCGATTGCGGTTATTTTTGATGCTGCCCGCAAAAATTTTAGGAACGACATCTACCCCGATTACAAAGCCAACCGCCCTCCCACCCCCGAAGACCTGATCCCCCAATTCCCTTTGATCCGTGAGGCAGCGCAAGCGTTTGGTCTTCCCACCATCGAATGCGAAGGTTTTGAGGCTGATGACCTCATCGCCACTTACGCTCGTCTCGCCAGCGAGCAAGGGCTTGAGGTTACTATTGTTTCCTCCGATAAGGATCTGATGCAGCTCATTCGCACGGGTATCACTATGTACGACCCGATGAAAGCCAAGCCTGTTGGCGAGAGCGAAGTCTTTGAAAAATTCGGTGTTCCTCCCGCCAAGGTAACGGATGTACAAGCTTTGTGCGGTGACAGTTCCGACCATATCCCGGGTGTGGCAGGCATCGGAGTCAAAACCGCCGCCGAGCTTATTACCACCTATGGCTCACTTGAAAATCTTCTAGCGCATGTGGACGAGATCAAACAACCCAAGCGCCGTGAAGCCTTGACGCAGCAAGCAGACCTCGCCCGTATCTCGTATAAACTGGTAACCTTGTGTGATACCGCACCAGCACCACTGCCAGTAGGATCAATCGCCCCTGCCCGACCCGACCCCGAACAGCTCGCAGCTTTTTTGATGCAACAGGGGTTTAAATCTCTGGCTGCGCGCCTGCATACCAAGCTACAGGGGCACCCCCTCCCTGCAGCAAAAATACAGCCCATCACACCTACTGAAAACAACCCTGTCTCTGTCCTCTCAACAACCAAGCCGGAGAAAACAGAATATCTGCTCATGACAGACGCGGAAAAACTTGCACAATGGCTTAAAGACGCCCACGACACCGGCACACTAGCCGTGGACACTGAAACCACAGGCCTTACTCCTGCTATTGCCGATCTGGTCGGCATATCACTCGCCACCCGCCCGGGCCGTGCCTGTTATATTCCGGTGGGGCATAGCTTTGGCACTGGATTATTGGACAATCTAGATAAAGCCCAACTCGTCCAAGCCAAAATTGGTGAAATCCTTCCGGTACTGCAACCATTTTTCACCGATCCCACCATCGCGAAAATCGGTCACAACATTAAATTCGACCTGCAAATGCTGCGTAAAGCCGGATTTGATATTGACCGCCCCGAAGACACTATGCTGCTCTCCTATGTGCTTGATGGCACGGCGCATGGCCATGGCCTCGATGACCTCGCCCGTGATTTTTGCGGCCACACCATGATCAGTTATGACTCAGTAACCGGCACTGGCAAATCGCGCATATCCTTTGCACAAGTCGGTCTTGAAAAAGCCAAAGATTATGCCGCAGAAGATGCCGACCTTACGCTACAACTCTACCACATCTTCAAACCCCGCCTTGCCCGCGAGAAAATGACTCATGTCTATGAAGACATTGAACGCCCGCTCGTCCCCGTCATTGCCCGCATGGAAGAATGCGGCGTGCGCGTATCCCCTGAAGTGCTGCGCCGTCTTTCACAAAATTTTGCCGAAAAAATTGCAGCGCTTGAAGGTGAAATTCACGCCCTTGCAGGACACCCCTTCAACATCGCCTCACCCAAACAACTCGGGCAGGTGCTCTTTGAGGAACTCGGCCTGCAAGGCGGCAGCAAAACCAAAACCGGCGATTGGTCAACGTCCGCCGATATTCTGGAAGTTTTGGCCGAGCAAGGCCATGCTATCGTCGAAAAAGTACTTGATTTTCGCCACCTGAGCAAACTCCGCTCAACCTATACCGAAAGTCTGCAAGAGGAAATCAACCCGCGCACGGGGCGTGTCCATACCTCCTTTGCCATGGCCCTCACCAACACCGGACGTCTTTCCTCCTCCGACCCCAATCTCCAGAATATCCCTATCCGTTCGCAAGAAGGCCGTATGATCCGCGAAGCCTTTATTGCCAAGGAAGGCCATGTCCTGCTCTCCGCCGACTATTCGCAGATCGAACTACGCCTTGTTGCAGAACTGGCGGGAATCAAGGCCCTCAAGGAAGCTTTCGCCCACGGAGAAGACATCCACGCCCGCACAGCCTCCGAAGTACTGGGCATCCCCTTAACAGAGGTAACCCCCGATATCCGCCGTCAAGCCAAAGCAATTAATTTCGGGATCATCTACGGGATCAGCGGCTTTGGACTCGCCAAGCAGCTCGGGTGCAGCGTCGGGGAAGCCAGCACCTATATCAAAACCTACATGGCTCGTTTTCCAGAGCTTGGCGCCTACATGGAGAGTAAACGAAACGAAGCGCGTCAATATGGTTATGTCAAGACACTGGCGGGCCGGAAATGTGTCATTGCCGGAATTCACGACAAAAACCCCTCTCGCCGTAATTTTGCCGAACGTCAGGCGATCAACGCCCCCCTTCAAGGTACCGCTGCGGATATTATTAAAATAGCCATGATCCAGCTCGACAATGCCCTCCGTGACGGTATGATTGAGGCCAGCTTACTCCTGCAAGTGCATGATGAGCTTGTTTTTGAGGTCCCGCGCGCCAAAGCCGAGGGCATAGCGCAAAAAGTAAAAGAAATTATGGAATCGGTGTCCCCGCTAAGCCTGCCTCTTCTGGTGGCCACAGGCTGGGCAAGTAATTGGGCAGAGGCTCACTAAGGGTCCTCTATGAGGCGCAAGAGTCTGCAAAATCACCAAAAAGTTAAAAAATAGGCGAACAATCCTTTTCAGGGCCTTAGTGCCTATGATATGATGGATATGGTTGTTGTGTGGTTGTTCAAGAGGGTGTTTGGGGTTCCATCCAGTATGAGTTTGTATCAAGAATACGAAAAAGCGCATTTGGCGAGCCGCCTTCTTCTGTGCGGGCGTCGCTTTGTGACGACAATACTGGCAATAACGCTTGCCGTAACCCTCGTGACAGGCACCGCTTTTCAGGCTTTTGCTAGCGATGATCGCTACAACATACCTGGCGAATCCGGGTTGGTTTATTACTCAAACCCTTATTGCGGCTGCGATCCGGATTGGCACAGCACAGGCGGATGCTGCCTCGCCACCGGCGCTGCAATGATTTTTACGGAAATGGTCAAGGGGCTTAATCTTTGGGCAGCCGACCCCGACCTTGAGAATGAATATTATATCGACATTGTTTACGATCAATATCTCTACCCCGCCCTCCAGAAATCAAGCGATGCGCTCCGCTCCGCCATCGTCATGAATGGCGTGCTTTATGCCGCCCTGATCGATGGACAAAATGTGATGCAGACCCTTACCGCCTTGCAGGATGAAAACGCAAACACTCTCAAGGAATATAATCCAGGTACGCAGCTCTGCCGTTTTGGTACACTCAGCCGTTCACTAGCATCAAGCCAGAGTAACGCGGAAGTCACACAACTGGCTCTTGCCACTAAAGCCCAACACCGCCAACTCCTGCGCGAACAAATGGCCTCCGGTAACGCAGTTGGCCCCGGCACAACGCTGGGCCGCAGCGCCGACAAACTCAAGCGAGCCGAACAATATCGCACCAAATTCTGCGACAAAGGTGACTCGAACACCGCCCAGAATTCGGCAACTTCCTGTAATACAACATCCGATGTCCAATCCAATCGCGATATTGACGTAACCCGCACACTAGACGCACCTTTGACGCTTGACATTAGTTTTGCAGGCGCCCCAGGCACCTTGACCAACGATGAAGAGAATATTCTGGCCTTGGATAGCAACCTCTATGCCCACGACCTTGCAACAAATATCGGCAAATCAGACCTGAATATGGCCAGAGATGGAAACGCTGATGAGATTACCCGCAAACTGATCGACTTTCGGGCCATTGCTGCCAAACGGAGCGTTGCCCAAAACTCCTTTGCCGCCATCACCGGAATGAAGGCCGCAGGCAGCACCGCCGCTTCAAGCTATATCAAAGAAGTTGTGAAAGAAATCGGCATTACAGACGCCGGAGAACTTGATAAGTATCTGGGAACTAACCCAAGTTACTACGCACAAATGGAAGTGCTTTCGAAAAAACTATACCAAAACCCCGCCTTTTATTCAGGGCTGATCGTATCGGATGCCAACGTGACACGGGCGCAGGCCGCCATGGCAGGTATTGAATCAATGCAAGAGCGCGATATTTATGAAAGTCTTGCGCGTTCAGAAATGTTACTCTCGCAAATTCTTGAGATTCAGGTGATGCGCGAACAGGACAACTTTACCAACAAGAGCCAGAAATAAATGCGGATCGTGTCATACAGATATGCAGCCTTTTGGAAGAAAACGGGATCACTTAAATTCCTCGGCCTGATGCTGTGCGCCGCTTTCCTCATGTGGGCACGCCCGGGACTGGCCGCCAACGCAACCGCCATCTGCTTTCCCAGTGACCTTCCCAACCCCTGTATCTACGGCTCCTGCTGCGGCACCTCGCCCTGCTGCACCACATCCGGTGTTGAGGATATTGCCGAACAGGTTTTTGATGATTACCGCACCGACTTCATCATGGACAGTTTCTATACCGACACATGGGAACCTGATGGATTTACGCCTGCTGCCGATGGCATCAGTTCAGCTTACGCCGCCTTGGCCGTTGCCTATGGCGCCTTAATTGACGGGTCAATTATGGTGGACACACTGCTTGACCTGCAAACCCAACAAACCAAAACTCTTAAAAAATACACCCCTTCCACAGAAATGTGCCGCTTTGGCACATTGAGCCGCGCCCTTGCCGCATCAGATGAAAGAGTGTCCGTAAACCAAACGGCACTGAGTGAACTGATGCTTGCACGCTCCATTGGAACAATTTTCAGTACTGGCGCTTCAGGGCGCGGGATGGACAACTTATCACGTCTCTATAACTTCAGGGACACGTTGAACGGCTACTGTGACTTGGGTGATAACAATAACGGTTTGGCCCAGATATGCGATACCGCCACACCAACACCAGAACTCAATCATAATCGGGATATTGACTACACCCGCACTATTGATGCCAACGCCACCATCAATCTCGACTATACCGACCCCATCATTTCGGATGACGAACATAACGTTGCAACATTAGGCTATATGCTGTACGGCCACCGGCTACCCGTCAAACGCCCTACAAAATCCGAAATCGAAGAAAGTGAAGCCACCAGATCTCTTTACAGGGAACAGCGGTCCGTCTATGCCCGCCGTGCCGCTGCACAAAATACCTATAACACCATCGCAGCCATGAAGGCCGCAGGAAGCGGCGCCTCTGACACGCACCTCAAAGCCGTTCTTCAACAGCTAGGTATGAGTGTCGGGGATATGAATTTCTACCTGACTGCGGAAACATCGGGTCAAGCTGCAGAAAACGCAAGCTATTACGCCCAAATGGAAATTTTAACCAAGACTTTGTACCAAGACCCGCGTTTTTACGCCGGACTTATGGGGTCACGCGCCAACGTAACCCGCGCATCTGCCGCTATGAGTGGTCTGGGAGTCATGCAAAAACGTGATATTTTCCGCTCAACCGAGCGCTCCGAGCTTTTGCTGGCGCTTCTCGTGGAAATGGAAGCGCGGAAAATACAAGCCAACACCGACTCGCCAAAAGCGGGGCCATAGAAAAATATGCGAACGTCAAGAGGATGACCATGAAACCAACCATGCACACGACAACGCGGCAAATTTTTAAAACCAGTGCGACCCTTGCACTGCTTCTGGCAACTCTGCTTCCTTTGACATTAAAACAGGCTAAGGCCTGTGCCATCTGTTCGGAATGGCAATCTGCTGTCGAGGATGAAATGGAAAAGCATGAAGACTGGATGACCGACGAATGGTGGGAAGATTACGTTGAGCCAGCTTTTCGCGACTTTACGGATAACGTCCGCGCGGCTATCGTCATGGATTCAGTGCTCTTTGGCGCAGCCCTTGACGGACAGAACGCCATGCAAGCCACGTTGGCGCTCCAACGTTCAACCACCCAGACCTTGAAAAATTACACGCCCAGCAGAACCATCTGTCAATTCGGTAGCCTCTCGCGTTCACTAGCCCAGTCGGACTCACTCTCACGCAACAACCAAATTGTTCTGGGCGAGTATTCACAGAACCGCCAACTTCTTCATACCAAAATGGCCTCAGCAGAAGGTGGACGGCAAGACCGGCTGTCGCGCCTTGTCGAGTTTCGTACAAAATTCTGCGATCCGGCTGACTTCGGTTCGGCTATGGGGTCGGTTTGTGATACCGCCGCCAGCCCCGACACACGTCGCAACATTGACATCAACTTTACCCGGGCCGTTGATTCCAAAGCCACGCTGGATGTAAACTTCTCTGATGGAGCGGCCAATACAAACGAGGAAGAAAATATCATCGCCCTTGCGAGCAATCTTTACGCCCACCAGCTTTTCGATGCTATGCAGGTCGCAAGTTTGAATAACACCAAAGACAAAGATGCCCGTACCAGCTATCTTGACCAGCGGGCTGTAGTGGCCAAACGTTCGGTCGCACAAAACTCATTTAACAAACTGATCGGGGACAAAGCTGCAGGAACAGCTGGATCACGTCCTTATATGCTGACTGTCCTGCAAAATTTGGGGTTAAGCGCTGCCGATGCAGCCAAATATGTCGGTAGCAACCCCAGCTATGACGCACAA
The DNA here is from genome assembly GCA_041674725.1 of Pseudobdellovibrionaceae bacterium. Classification (GTDB taxonomy): domain Bacteria; phylum Pseudomonadota; class Alphaproteobacteria; order Micavibrionales; family Micavibrionaceae; genus UBA1573. The sequence goes on from JBAYVC010000008.1 coordinate 46,850, forward strand.
ATGGAGATTCTGACCAAGAAAATCTACCAGAATCCATCCTTTTACGCCGGACTCATGGAAAACCCCACCAACGTAAGCCGTCAATACGCAGCTATGCAATCGATCGGCCTGATGCAGCAACGCGATATTTTTGAAACTGTGCTGCGCTCTGAAATGCTCCTCTCCATGATTCTTGAAATGGAGGTCTCGAAATATCAAGACGACATTCAGAACAGACAGAACACGCAGGATTAGGGTAAAAACAAGGGTTGCTATATGATTGAACAACGCAATATCAGCAGAAAATGGGGCCGGAGGCTGGCAAGCGCCACATTCGGGGCACTCCTTCTCGTCTGCACAACCCTGATCCCGCCCGCAGCTGCCGAGAAAACCCAAGAACCACTCGGAGCCTCTATATCGGTACGCGGCAGCGGTGCAAAAGCCGGAACCCTGATTTCCCTCTCGACCAGTCCCACCCAGAAAATTCAGGTGGCCGCCGACAAAAATGGCGAATTTCTCTTCGCCAACCTGCTCTACAAACCATCAAAGCCACTGATTTTTACCTTAAACATTCCAGAAATGAAAAAAGGCGAATCGCATATCCCCGAAAACAATCTGACTTTCAACTTAAATCCCAGCGGCTCCCGCGCTAAAATCGAAGGCAAGCTCAGCAAAGGCGGCAGTATTGCACTTAATGTCGAGGGCGCCCGCAAACCTTTTTTTCAGGTTGCAGGGGAAGAGGGCTACGTTAGCCTTTCCGCCTACAGCGCGACCAAAATAGCCGATGGCAGTAGCCAAATGATTGCCAGTATTATCAACACCACCGAGAAATGCTGCCCGCGCATCACCGTTCCAACATCCCCCATTACCCTGACCATCGCCAGTCTGCCCATAGCCGCACCAAAAGCCGCACCAAAAGCGGCACCAAAAGCCACATCCAAGACTCCCGCAAACATCGTGGTAAAAGAGCCAGTGAACTCTGCTACAACGGGAGCACCAGCCCCAAAAATGGCTCCTGCTAAGAGCTCACCCTACATCTACATTTCCCCCTCACAACAAAACGGGGACACGCCCGCTAAATCAACCCCAGCCAAAAAGAATGCGCCTTACATCATTCAAGGATCCGTTTCCCAATCGTATCAAATGAATCTGGAATCAGCCGCTTATGCGAGTTCGGTTTCATTTTCGAGTGCGACTTACGATAACACCTATGTTGGTGGCTTCAACAAAATGAATGACTCGATCCGTAAGGTCGTTGTAATGAACGGCGTCCTTCTTGCGGCGCTGATTGATGGACGCGACATTATGGCGGCCTTGCGCGCCTTGCAGGTGGAAAGCACCGAAACACTGGTCAATTACGCACCAAGCACGGGCGTATGCCGTTTCGGCACCCTGAGCCGTTCTCTCGCTGCATCACAGGAAAAAATCATCCCGAATAAACTCGGTTTTACCAAAATCATGCAGGATCGTTCTAACCGCGTACAAAACGGTCTTTACGCCGATTATTTTACCGGATTGAGCCAAATCATTACAGAATTCCAGAAACAATACTGTGAAGAGTCTGACAATAACAATGCCTTGAAAGACTACTGCATTATCTCGGGTGCTAATGCCGACCTGTTTTATAACCGTGACATCGACTTTACTCGTGTTTTCGATGTTCCTCTCACCTTTGATGCTGATTTTAGCGCCCCGGGAGCTGCCGCAACCAATAACGAGGAAAGCCTGATCGCTCTCTTTGAGAATCTGAGCTTTATTCCTGCCAACCATAAAACAGGCTCTGCATCCCTCACCTCCGATACTGGCCAGCTTCAGGATTTCAGAGCGGCCACCGCGGCCCGTGGCGTGGCCGCAAATTCCTACGCAACTCTCGTCGCACAAAAAACCAAAGGGACAACAGGTTCGGCAACCTACATGCAAAATGTTCTAACCTCAATGGGTCTGAGCGCAGCCAACCCAACGGCACTCATCGGGGCCAACCCCAGTTATTTTGCACAAATGGAAATACTGACCAAAAAAATCTTCGAAGATCCCAAATTTTACGCTGGTCTTTACGAAGGCCCCGCCAACGTAAACCGCCAAAAAGTAGCGATAAAGGCTATCGAACTGATGCAAAATCGGGATTATTATGAAAGCCTGCGCCGCCGCGAAATGTTGCTCTCCGGGCTTCTTGAACTGAAACTCCGTTACCAACAAGGTCATGCAACACAAGACTCCTCACGTTCATCGGCCAACTGATAAATCCCTCTTGCCCTAAGCCTGAAGGCGCGATATAGAGCGCTATGAACGACGATCATCTGAATTACAAAGAGCTGCCCGTTTCATGGCAGGAAGTCCATATTCAAGCGAAAAAACTCGCCGAACGACTTCGCCAGACCGGAAAGAGCTGGGAAAAAATAGTTGCCGTTACCCGCGGCGGCTTGGTACCGGCCTGCCTCATAGCCCGCGACCTTGATATTCGCCTGATCGACACCATCAGCATCGCCAGTTACGCCCATCAGGATCAATCTGCCGCCAAAATTCTCAAATTTCCCGATAATTGCGGTACGGGGAAAAATATTCTGGTGATTGATGATTTATCTGATACCGGCAACACCTTCAGAGCCATTCGCGAAAAACTACCCGAGGCCACTTACGCCTGCATCTATGTAAAGCCAGCAGGAAAACCTCTCGCCGATGCCTACGCCTCAGAGGTCAAACAGGATTGCTGGATATATTTTCCGTGGGAAGACCAGGACTTCTCGAGTTATGTCCGCGGCATTATCGGCACACATCTCGAGAATATCAGTTAAACTATAACTTACGTTCGAAACGTACACTTCCACGGTCATTCATCTGGGTGAGCGACACCAGTGATGAAATAGGCTCGGGTGTAACCGCCCGTGCAAAACCCTCACCGATTTTTACTTCAGTCAGTTTGACCTGCTCAAGGGCGTGGTGAAGAGCGGCACGGGTAAAAGGAACACCAAAAGCGCTTCCTTTGGCTTCCTGTTCGGCGTAGGCATTTCCGGCCTTTTGGGAAGCACCCAGAAAATGGGCGTGCAAGTCGGCAAGTGCATAAGAATACTCAAGGGGTTGAGGAGCAAAGGGATCGGCCAGCATCGGGTCACCTGTGGGGCAAGAGTGAAACATGTGAGTTTCTATAATACGTAAGCACTTTTGTCAAAGATTTTAATAAGCAAAACTTTGAAAAATTATTTCATTCTTTACTTGCTTTTTCCGCCCTCTTGCAGCTATAACAACCGCTGTTCCTGCGTCCTGACTGGCGAGAAATCGGCTGCCTGATCGGGCGTAAGGGAATTAATCCATACTAAGGAGACAAAAATGCCGAAAATGAAAACCAAAAGTGCCGCCAAAAAGCGGTTCATGGTGACTGGTTCTGGTCAGGTTAAGTTTAAAGCCGCCAAAATGCGCCACATGCAAATGAACAAACCCAAATCGATGAAACGTAAAGCCCGTGGGACATCCATTCTCGCGCAGGTGGACGGACGCATCATTCTCGAAAACTTCATGCCGTATAGCCGTGGTTTGAAAAAAACCAACCACAATCCGGCTCCCATCGTTGTTGAATAGGAGAGATAAATGTCCCGTGTAAAAAAAGGTTCCCCGCGCGCGCACGCACGCCACGTTAAAATTTTGAAATTGGCCAAAGGTTACCGTGGTCGCTCACACAATTGCTACCGGATTGCTCTGGAACGCGTTGAAAAAGCCCTGCGTTACGCATACCGCGACCGCCGCAATAAAAAACGTGATTTCCGCGCCCTTTGGATTCAACGTATCAACGCCGCCGCCCGCGAACATGGTCTGACCTACGCCCGCTTCATGGATGGTATCCACAAAGCCGGCATCATGGTTGACCGTAAGGTTCTCTCGGAACTGGCAATCAATGACCCCCAAGCCTTCAAAGTAATTTTCGAACAAGCGAAGAAAGCCCACGAAGCTGGCAAAAAAGCCGCCTAATACAAGTGGCCCCGCAATAACAAAAAGCCCTGCACATGCAGGGCTTTTTTTATGGAGTGCAGCAAATTCAACTTACTGAAGAGGTTGACTTTTAATGCGCTCCATCACCATTTTGTAAAACGCTATAACCTCGGGATTTCCTTCAATCAACCGCGGCTTGCTGCCCGCATTATATGACCAGCGCGACCAGTTGAACCCTTGAAATTCAAAATATTTGATAAGATCCCGCTCGTAAGCCAACTGACCACTCGAATGGGTACTCGCCCCAAACTGATCAACGAGTAGCGGCACTTGATAGCGCTCTTTAAAGGCTACTGGCCACTGCAGATACCACTTGATAAAGTAAGGCGTAAGGGTGCGTGGATAATTTTCCGGTAAAACACGTTGTTCATTAAAGAGTTTTTCTATCGGCATATCATTATCATAAACACCACCATCTACAGGGATTTGCTGAGTTTTATTTTTACTATGCTGATTGCTTCTGTTTTTCTTGCTCCCACCAGCAGAAGCAGTGGCACCACCAGATAAAGGCGCTATCAACGCTGCAAATCCAGCCTGTGTGACATTAGCTTGAGAATAGGGGTAAGTAGGCTTTGTATGATCAACTGTCCAGTTGCCATCTTTAATCCATTCCTTCGGCGAAAGAAAATTCACCGCATAGATGATACGGCCCCTATAGCTTAAAAATCTCGTATAATAGTCATCATGCCGATAACCCATTGTGTCGTAATTCCAGTCTGGCCCGATAATAAACGGAGTAACCGGATCGATAACTGAGATTTCATCCATCAATTTTTTCTGGAACGATACGAGCGTACCAACTGGATCATCAACCTTGGTGTGGTTGGGGCTAGGCTCTGCCAAAAGACCATAAGCCGCAATATAGTCGGTATCTTTATATTCGCGCACCAAGCCTAGCCAACAATTAAGATATTTTTTGAACAAAGGCGAGGAGATGTCATAAAAAGCTGCATCATTGGTATATTTGTCATTGGCGCGCATCTCAAGATCAATCCAGATGCCGTTTTGCTTGAGAACCCGCACCCATGAGTGAATGGAATTTTTATACGATTCACTAAAATCATCCCCGCGATCATTAAGATTTTCATCTTCATAGGAAATACGCAGCCGCACAAAATTAAACCCGATATTTTGCGCAATATCCTGAGCCTCACCAGCGCTTACCCCTTCCAGATTGGCGCCGCGCAGACGAATCGGCTGACCACGCTCATCAAAAAGTTGAGTTCCTTGAATCGTAAGGCGTTTGACCATATTGGCCTCTGCGGGAACCGCAAACCCCACGACACAAAGACATACAATAAAACACGACAAAAACGCCGCAACGCGTGAAACCGCACTAAAATAGAAACAAAACATAAATATCCCCTTCATAACCAACAACAAAAAACACCTAGAATACCGATTCAACGGCATCAAATGGAAAATCCCCCGTAAAAAATAATAAAATGATGGCGTTACCATAAAAATAGAGCGGCAAGGCAAAATAGCCCCACCGCCGCAAATCCTTAAAAAGGTCTAAATTAGCGTACCAGCTTAAGAAATGACGCTGACATTTTATTGCCCTGTGCCGCTGCCGCCACCGAAAGCTCGGTCAAAAGCTTAGACCCCGCCAGATCACTGGACGCCTTGCCAATATCGGCATCAGTAATCGCCGATTGAGCTTCAATCGTAGCGGTGATCGTTTCATCCACCACATCGCTTTGCGTGGAAAATTCCGACAAAGTCGCCCCAACATCTGCGCGATAGGAAGAAATATTAGCAATGGCTGTATCAAGTTCGCTCGACGTTGCCGCCGCCGAAGACTGCGTGAGCAAAGCCCCTGCACTCGCCCCTGCTCCTGCCGTAAGTCCAAGGCCGCTTAAGGAAATATCAACAGAACTTAAGTCGGCACTCAGTACATCCGTACCCGTTGTTCCAACCTGGAAATCCTGATTATAACTACCATTGAGCAGTGGTTGACCATTAAAACTGGTTTGTGTTGCAAGATTCCCAAGTTCCTGCGCCAAAGACTGATATTCTTCATTGATCGCCGTACGTCCCGCGTCATCAACACCACCCGAATTGGCCTGTGTGGCCAGTTCTTTCATCCGGTTCAAGATATTGCCTGTCTGCTCCAGCGCGCCATCCGCCGTTTGCAGAACCGATGTTCCTTGCAGCAAATTGGTCGAAGATTGACGCAGGGTGCTCACATCCGAGGAAAGCTGCAAAGCCACCGCAAGGCCTGCCGCATTATCGGACGCCTTGGTGATACCCTTACCGCTGGCCGTCTGGCCCAGCGCCTTGGACTGTGTTTGTGAATTTTTATTGAGTGACGTCGTTGTTGCATAGCCATTCGTGGCCGAATAAACGGAAACCATTCTGATTCTCCTGACATAATGTGATCTTCCACAGTGCCGCCAATTCTAGGCGGATGGAAAAAACAGGAAACCTTCTGGTTTCACCCTATACCCTCTGCAAATATAGCACAAACCGATTACCGCGCTATTAAAATCACCAGAAATGCCATTATTTTGATTTGAATAATGACCCGCGCCTTGATAACGTTGAGCCCCGATTAACCGATGAGACATAAAATGGCCGAGCGTTACAATATCCGCGAAACAGAAGAGAAATGGCGTAACATCTGGGATGAAAAAAACGTTTTCACCAGCACCGAAGACCCGTCGCAAAAAAAATATTACGTCCTCGAGATGTTCCCCTACCCTTCGGGCCGTATCCATATGGGTCATGTGCGCAATTATTCGCTCGGGGATGTCGTCGCCCGCTATAGAAAAGCGCAAGGGTTTAACGTCCTCCACCCCATGGGATGGGATGCCTTTGGTCTTCCGGCCGAAAACGCTGCCATTGAACGCGGTGCGCACCCGAAAGACTGGACATACGAAAATATCGCCGCGATGCGCGTCCAGATGAAACAAATGGGGCTTTCGCTCGATTGGAGCCGCGAAGTCACGACCTGCGCCCCCGATTACTACAAACACGAACAGAAAATGTTCCTTGATTTCCTGAAAAAAGGCTTGGCGTACCGCAGGGAAATGATGGTCAACTGGGATCCCGTCGATAACACGGTGCTGGCCAACGAACAAGTCATTGACGGCAAAGGCTGGCGCACCGGCGCCCCCGTAGAGCGCAAGAAACTCAATCAATGGTCACTCAAAATCACCGCCTATGCTGAAGAACTGATCTCAGCTCTGGCCACGCTAGACCGCTGGCCCGATAAAGTCCGCCTGATGCAGGAAAACTGGATCGGCAAATCCCAAGGCCTCCGGTTTAGCTTCGATATTGATGGACGCCCCGAAAAACTCGATGTTTATACAACCCGTCCCGATACGTTGTTTGGAGCGTCGTTTGCCGCCATTGCCGCCGACCACCCCCTCGCCAAAATTTTGTGCGAGGGAAAAGCAGGTTACAAAGAATTTGTCGCTCAATGCGAAGCCTTAGGTACGTCGGAGGCCGCCATCGAGCAAGCCGAGAAAATCGGCTTTGATACAGGCGCATTTGTCCTACACCCCTTTATTGCGGGCAAAAAATTACCCGTCTATCTCGCCAACTTTGTTCTCATGGATTACGGCACAGGCGCCTTGTTCGGCTGCCCCGCCCATGATCAGCGCGACTTTGATTTTGCTACCAAATATAACCTGCCGATTATTCAGGTTGTCGCCCCCGAAGACAGCGAAGACGTCACTTTGCCTTTCTGCGAAGAAGGCATCGCCATCAATTCGGACTTCTTAACCGGCATGAAAACAGCCGCCGCTAAAACCGCCGCCATTGCAAAAATGGAAGAGATGAAACGCGGCGAAGGTGTGACCCAATACCGCCTGCGTGATTGGGGTATTTCCCGCCAGCGTTACTGGGGCTGCCCCATTCCTGTCATTCACTGCCCAAGCTGCGGCGTAGTGCCTGTCCCAGAAAAAGACCTCCCCGTCGAGCTTCCCTATGATGTGACGTTCGATAAGCCTGGGAATCCCTTGGAGCATCACCCGAGCTGGAAGCACACCACCTGCCCAACATGCGGTGCAAGCGCCACCCGCGAGACCGACACATTCGATACCTTCTTTGAATCAAGTTGGTACTTTGCCCGCTACGCCGACCCGCACAATGACGGAATTGGCTTCGCGCGTGACAAAGCGGCCTATTGGCTCCCTGTAGACCAGTATATCGGCGGGGTCGAACACGCCGTGCTGCACCTTCTTTATTCACGTTTCTTTACCCGCGCCTTGTCGGAATGCGGCTATATGGATACGCCTGAACCCTTCGCAGGTCTTTACACCCAAGGCATGATTAACCACATGACGTACAAGGATAAAGACGGCAAATGGGTCTATCCCAAAGACGTCATGAAGGACGAAGCTGGAAACTGGGTCATGAATAGTGGCAATCACGAACCCGTGACGGCCGGACGCGTGGAAAAAATGTCCAAATCCAAACGCAACACGATTGACCCGCAGGATATTTTGGATACCTACGGCGCCGATGCCGCGCGCCTCTTTATTCTCTCGGACTCCCCACCTGACCGTGATTTGGAATGGACAGAGAGCGGCCTTGAGGGCGCATGGCGCTTTATCAACCGCCTACATCGTCTGGTGACAGATTATAAAAGTGCAACATATGACGTCATTCCAGGATTTCCATCAAATGACGTAAAAAAGCTGCAGCAAAAAGCACATCAAACTATTTTTAAGGTCGGACAAAATATCGAGGCCTTCCATATGAATAAGGCAGTTGCGGTTCTGCGTGAACTCGTCAATACGATTGAAAACTTTAAACCAGATGCAGCTGACCGCAACATCTACGAAGAGACGATAGCATTTGCATTGCAGGGCCTTAACCCCATGATCCCGCATATCACCGAAGAACTCTGGCAAGAACTGGGGCACACAGCGCTTCTGGCGCAAAGTCCGTGGCCAACGATCAATCCCGAGTTTTTAAAGGATGATACCGTCACCATCGCGGTGCAAATCAACGGCAAGCTTAAAGCTACCATCACCTTGCCCGTGGACACCGACCAGAAATCCGCCGAAAGCGCAGCCCTGAGCGAAGAAAGCGTTGTCCGCGCCTTGGAAGGCAAAGCCGTCCGCAAGGTAATCGTCGTGCCCAACCGTATCGTCAATGTGGTGGCGGGCTAGTCATTCGTAATTTTATTTTAAATTAAGGGGGACACCACACATAAATGTGGACGCCCCTGCCTGTTTATATGTATATTCATAACAATAGATAAATATAAAACGGGTGTGTAACTATGGCTACAGGCGTACATCTCAGAGAGGCGTGGGGCGAATTCGCTCTAGTTCATTTCAAATCAAAGCATCTTTCAGATGAAGTAAAAGCTTGGGCGCAGCAAACCCCCTTCGCCGCGCTTGAGAGCTGCGCACGTCAGGTGTGGGCTGGAGCCGTTCAAACTTTTGAACAATTTCCTTTCAAAACCGCCCAGCAGGAAATGACCTTGCTACACGGACAAGACGCTTACCGCTACGCACTTGAGCTTTTGGTCGGCCTTAAAAGCGAACGGATCGGCGAAAACCATGTCGTGTGCCAATTCCGCGAAAAATGGGACCAGTTTGCGCGGGAACATCCCGACCTCGAACAGAAATTAAAGCCTGTACAAACCGCTCTTGAGAAAGACAATGCACTCGTTCGATCAGCGATCATCGATCATATGGTGCCCTGTCGTTATGCCAAAGCTGTCCAGATAGTTTCAGGGCAGACCAAAGGCGAGCATATTCTAGTAGCCGGCCACATGACCAAAACTGGAGCTCCCAGCGACGACACCAAAGAAACAATTTTATTTCTGGGCAATAACCGGAATGGCCGCCCTTTAGTGGATGAAATTGCAGTTATAGCTCCTTCGCGAGAAATGTCCCATGATCTGGCAAAATGGGTTGAGGAACAAAAGGATCAAAAACGACTCCACCCCCAAATCGTCGTCAATACCGTTGCCGAGCAGGTTCTCAACATTGCCGTTGAGGTCTATGACCGTATTTACTACACCTCGACTATGGGCAAATTTCCTGAACTAGAAGACTCTTTGCGCACAACGTGGGCAAACAGATTTTCGAAAGAACACACCCTAACCCTCTTGCGCGGCGACCCCGCACAGCAAGGATCAAGCAACGCCCAATGGGCTCAAATGGAGGACGATCAGCTTTCCTTGCCGGAAGATATCTGGAATATGCTGCAAAAAATCAGAGGTCATAATGACCATTTGGCGCAAAAAGCACAAGAAATGATAAATTATTGCGCCCAGTCCCGTACAGACGGCATAACACCAAACGGCGCCTCCTTCAAAAAAGCCAGCTACACTTTTGTTCCTTCACTCGCTTGAGTACAAACATATCCGTGAATGATCGGCCCCCTTTTGTTTCCCAGTATTATGGGCTAAAGTGAAGCATGACCTTCTCTCAAATCCTTTCTTTAGTAACCTGCCTCTTCCTTCTCACGGCTTGCGGTTTTACGCCCATGTATGCGCAGCAAGGGGAAACAGCAGCAGGGCGCAGCGAAATCAAAATAGCGGGTATCCCCAACCGTGAAGGGCAGATGCTGCGCAATCACCTGATTGACCGCTTATATCTTAACGGAGAGCCGCAGGCCCCACGCTACACTCTCTCTTTCACGGAGGTTACCGAAGCCCGCTCGGATCTTGATATAACCAAATCCTCGGAAGCCACACGATCGCAACTCACCCTCAAAACCACCATGATGCTCACCGATGATAAAGGTCAGCAGGTTTTAGTGCGCGACCTTAAAACCGTCACCAGCTTTAACGTGTTGGGTAGTGAATTTGCCACCCGCATCACCGAAAAATCGGCGCGTGAAAGCGCCCTCGAAGATATTGCCCGCCAAGCGGAACTTGGCCTCAACCTCTATTTTGCTGCACAATGAAAATAGCCACACGCGACATTAACGCCTTTCTGAAAAAACCGGACTCTGACCTCCGCGCCATTCTTGTCTATGGCCCTGACACAGGGCTTGTCAAAGAACGCGCGCAGCTACTAGGCCTCGGGGTTGTCAGTGATCTTAACGACCCGTTTAACGCCGCCCACTTAACCGGTGAAATTCTTGAAAGCGATCCCTCACGTTTTCGCGATGAAGTCGATGCCCAATCCCTGATGGGGGGTGTAAGGCTTGTGCGCATTACAGAACCCAGCGCCAAATTCGCAGTACTCCTCAAAGACTGGCTGAAAGCCGGAGCAAGTACTGGTGCCTTGGTTGTGATTGAAGGTGGCGATCTGCGCCCGAATGATGCCATCCGCAAAATCTGCGAAGAAGCCCCCAATGCGGCGGCTCTCCCCTGCTACATCCCCGATGAACGGGATATGACCAATTTTCTGCGCGAGCTTTTGGGCGCACAAAATCTCAGCTGCGATCAGGATGCCCTGATGTGGCTCGCGGGAGCCCTCAAGGGTGACCGTGACCGCGCTCGGATGGAAATTGAAAAAATCGCCCTTTATATGGGAGTCGGTACACACAAAGCTGTCACCCTCGCCGATGCACAAGCGTGCTGCGGAGACGGAGCGCAAGCCATCGATGATCTGATCTATGCCGTATTTGGTAAAAATCCGCTTGCCGCCCAAAGTATTTTCAAAAAACTCACCGAAGAGGGGGTAGAGCTAATTATTGTCCAAAGATCGCTCCAAAACCATGTCCGCCGTCTCCATCAGGCCCGTATCATGGTCGATGTGCAGGGAAAATCACCCGATGAAGCGATGAAAGCCTTGCAGCCAAAAATCTTTTTTAAACATGAAAACGCCTTTCGCGCCCAGATGAATCGCTTTACCGCACCGATCCTGCGCAAACTCCTCGCCCGCCTTGTCGCGTTAGAAGCTGACAGCAAAAAAACGGGAACGCCAAGTGAAACCCTTATGGCCGATGCTATCCTAAAATTAGCAGGCCTTTAAGAACGGCGAATGAATCCAGATATACCAAGTCATCACGGGTTGAGTTTGATACCGCAATAACCGGCCGCAGCATTATTAATCGTCCCGCCCGATTCATAGGTCCTGCGTACATCGGCACAAGTACCACTCATGTCTGCAGAAGGTTTGGGTGTCAAAATACTTGACGCGGCATCCCGCGCCTTGTCAAAAGCACTGGAAAGCCACCCTTTGTCCTTGGGACCGCCATCGGCAAAACACTGGGCTTGCTCTTTAGTGACACGGGCAGCGCTCGATATCGAGGCCACACCTCGGTCTTCTTCGTAAAATTGTTCAAGAAGCCCAACTTTAATGCGCTGACTACTGTCATCGGAACTCTTGATTCCACACACATCCGCGCGGCGATTAGCTTCTTGAGTTGAAATATCGACCATGTGACACCCCTTTGTTATTTACATATAATAAGGGGAAATATTTGACACAAAGTTAAGTTCTGCTAGGTTAGGCACAGTTTTTGAGGAAAAGAGACATGCAGGATTTATTACTTTCGGCCTATGATTGGCTCAAAGCCATCCACGTGATCGCCGTGATTGCCTTTATGGCAGGAATGCTCTATTTGCCGCGGCTTTTTGTGTACCACACCAAAGCCGCCAGCGGCTCCGAGCTATCCGAAACTTTCAAGATTATGGAGCGGCGCCTCTTGCGCTATATCATCAATCCGGCCTTTGTAGTGGCCACCCTCTTTGGGGGGTTAATGCTCTGGGCTAACCCAGAATTGCTGCACATGCCATGGATGCATGCCAAATTGGGTTTGCTGGTGCTGATGGGCGCGGTACACGGTATGCTCTCAAAATACCGCCGCCTGTTCGAGATGGATCAAAACACCAAATCCGAAAAATTCTTTCGTATTCTCAATGAAATGCCAACCATTTTGATGATCATTATCGTCATTCTGGTAATTGTGCGCCCGTTTTAACTGGCCCGTCATAATAAACGTCTGTCAGATAAAGCCCATCAGGTGGCGCGGTTGGTCCACCCGCCGCACGGTTTGTGGATTCCAAAGCCGCCTTTACATCCAGAGGCGTCCATTTGCCATCCCCGACCAAAGCCAGAGTTCCCACCATATTGCGCACCTGATGATGAAGAAACGAACGTGCTTTCACTAAAAAACGAAGTTCCTGCCCACCGCACACAAGGGGAAATGATTCAATATCAAGAACATCAAGCGTTTTAATCGGTGACTTGGCCTGACACTCTGCTGCTCGAAAACTTGAAAAATCATGGGTACCCAGTAAATACGCAGCAGCCTCCCGCATCGCCCCAACATCTAAAAACCGTCGATAATGCCACACAAGACGGTGTTCAAAACTGGGCGGCGCAGCGCGGTTCAGCAAGCGATACGTATAAAGTTTGCCGCTCGCGCTAAAACGGGCATGAAAATCCTCACCCACCTCCTGTGCCATCACAATGGCAATCGGCTCTTTGCGCAGATGAGCATTAAGCGCCATGGTGAGGGAAAACCCGTCAAGCGGGCGATCCCCGTAATCAAGATCAAAATGCGCTACCTGGCCCTGCGCGTGAACACCGGCATCCGTCCGCCCCGCAACGTGCAAACGGCACTCTTGCTGGCAAAAAGCCGTGATCGCCTCTTCAATTTTTTGCTGCACGGAAGGGATTCCCTCTTCCTGCCGCTGCCATCCTGCATAGGGTGTTCCCTGATATTCAATGGTCAGTTTCCAGCGTTTAAGCATGACCCGACCTTGATTTTGTTACCATTAAGCGCGGCCTTAACATCCATCGGCTTGCTCCCTTCAGGCTGCAAAAGCGTGATCCGGTAAACCCCATGGCCGCACGCAATATCACCCTGCGCATTAAGTACCGTCCCATGCGGCGCGACAGTCTCTGTCCCCTCGACAACATATCCCGCCAAAATTTTAACCCGCCGTCCCTCAGGGTCGAATGTCCAACACCCGGGCCACGGCGTAAAGGCCCGCACCTTGCGGTCAATATGCACCATATCTTCATCCCAGCGCACAAGCCCTTCTTCTTTTTTAAGCATCGGCGCATAACAGCTCAAGCTGTCATCCTGCGCCTCGCCAAGCGGCGCATGTCCTTCATAAAGATGACGCAAGACACTCATAACCAAATCCCCGCCCATGGCCGAAAGCGCATCGTGCAGTTGCTGCGCGTTCATATCCGGCCCGATAGGCAGCGTACCCTTAAGGATCATCGGCCCCGTATCAAGCCCCTCCTCCATCCGCATGATGGTAATGCCTGACGCCGCGTCACCCGCCTCAATCGCCCGCTGGATGGGCGCAGCACCGCGCCAGCGCGGAAGGAGTGAGGCATGAATATTAAGGCACCCTAAACGCGGGGCATCCAAAACAGTAAGCGGAAGAATAAGCCCGTAAGCTGCCACCACAGCAACGTCCGACCCCAGCGCAGCAAAAGCCTGAACGGCATCCGTGTCCTTTTTAAAACTTCGAGGGGTATAAACCGGAATGCCGTGAACCAAGGCTACCTCGTGCACTGGAGTTTGGCGCAACATCTGCCCACGACCTGCCGGAGAAGGTGCTTTGGTGTAAACCGCAATTACATCACAAAACGGAGAGTGGATCAGGCGCTCCAGCGCCGGAACCGCAAAATCCGGTGTCCCCATAAAAATGACGCGAAGAGGCAAGCTATTTGGGTGAGTATCCATCATCTCTCCATTTAGCGGCAAGCAGGATTTTACACAAGCGGCTTATTGTGCCGTAGGCGCAATCGTGAGGCAACCACCTAAAGCGCGGCAAGCCTCAAGCGCCTCACTGCGCGTATAACCCGAAAAGCGCGCCCGAAACACCCATTGGGAATCCGATGTCCGTAACGGGGCCACCAGCGGCGTTGCAAATTTGAGATGGGCCGGAAGTTTGCCTTGCGCTTTATAAAGGGCATTATCCGTAGCCCTGCGGTCCTGAAAGGCCCCGATCTGGATTTGCCAATTACGCACGGAATCAGACGTCGTTTCATACCCCCCGTAAGGCGCAACTGGGCTCATCACCGTGGGCGGCGTAACTGACATGGTTTTGAACCCCCCCGAACTTTGAGGGGTAGGAGCAGGAGCAGAAGTAGGCGCATTCTCCCTCCTTGCAACAACAGGGGATGGATTTTTGCGCAAAGGAACTACCGTGCCGGAGGGCACAACAGGAGAAAGAGAACCAGATATTATAGGCTCGGCATTCCGCTCAAGAGTTTTAAGTCGAGGCTGCGCAGCAGAAATTTGTGGCAGAGCGCCACGTTTCACGCTTTTGTATTTTTCGAAACCTGCATCAAGGAGCTTGGCCATCTGGCTGTTGCGGGAACTGGCACTCTTGCCGCCAAGAACAACACCTACAAGACGTACACCATCACGTTTGGCCGACGCCACAAGATTAAACCCTGATGCATAAACATAGCCGGTTTTCATCCCGTCCATCCCACGATATGTTGCCATCAGCTTATTGTGATTGGCAAGACTAGCCCCATTAAAGTAAAAATTTTTGAGCGCGAAATAGCGGTAATAAGTGGGATACTGATGAAGGATATAAAGACCGAGCCGCGCCATATCCCGCGCCGACGAGACCTGCCGCACATTGTGCCAGCCAGACGCATTTTCGAAATGGGTATTGGACATCCCAAGTTCGCGTGCCTTGAGATTCATCCGGTACACAAAACTGGATTCACTCCCCGCCAATTTTTCTGCCATTGCCACAGCAATATTATTGGCCGACTTTGTCACCAGTGCCTTAATGGCCTGCTCGGTGGTGATGGATTGTCCAACCTTCACATCCAACTTACTGGGGGGCATCTGGTTGGCTTTAACCGAAATATAAACAGGAGAATTCAGGGACAGTTTCCCGCTGCTCAAAGCATCGAAAGTGAGAAGCAATGTCATGAGTTTTGTAAGGGATGCCGGATAAAGTTGCCAGTCAGCATTTTCCTGCGAGAGAACCATCCCGCTATCTGCCTCCACCACAATCGCGGCATAACGGGGAGAATAGGGTTTCGCCGCCGCTTTTTTTGATTTTGCATATGATGGGTCACCTTGCAGCCCGAGCGCGAGAATCATAAGAATGACAAGAGGGGAAAAGCGGCGTAATTTCATATTAAGCAGTTGAAAAAGAATGTTTTTTATGAGGAGGGCTTACTGTCTGATTTCAGTGTAAAGAAGCGCCCATATTCTGTCTATCTTAAAGATATGCTTTTTATATTTGTGCAGCGCAATATTGACTTGACATTTACAAAGGTTAAATTAAACTATAATGGTGCACTGCGATAAAGGGAGACCTTTTAGAAAATATGCAGTGCAAGAAATTATTTGCGGCGCTGCAAAACTCGTGCTAACGTTGCGCAGATTTTTAATTTTAAGCAATTTATGAATCATTCTGGGAGCTGAAAAATGACGAGTAAAACCACACCCAAAAAGAAGCCTGCAAAACCGGCAGCGGCAGAAACAGCTTCGAGCGAAAAAGCAAAAACTTCACACAGCACATCGATCATTCCCTTTGCTCCGATTGCTGCAGAAACATTCAAGAACTTTCAAACACCAAAATCACCCTTTAATGCCCCTTTTGGAAATATGGAGAATATGATGGCTAACTACAAAGACCAATACGAAAAAATGTCAGGCGATACGACAGCAGCAATGCGTCAAAACATCGAGTCCTGCGTAAAATCGAGCACTTCGCTGGCTAAAGGCGCCGAGCAGATGATTAAAACCATTATGGAAGTGGCACAAGAGTCCAGCGCCCGCAACGCTGAGGCAATCAAAGCCTTGATGGCCAGCCGTACCGTTAATGAATTTGCCGAAGCCCAGAATAAACTGGTTCAACAGAATTTCGATGAAGCCATGTCCACCGCAACCAAACTCTCGGAAATGGCGATTAAAATCGGCACCGAGGCTCTGGAGCCAGTGAACGCCCAAATGACCAAAGCCATGAAAAAGGCTGGTGAGTCGATGGCAGCTTAGCTGACCATTTGCAAAATATAGATATTTGAGACCCCCGCCGAGAATCGATTGCGGGGGTTTCTTTATAAACCTACTCCCCCTATAATGACGCACAGCCAACAGCAACCGGAAAACCATGGAATACTCCCTTGTGCAGATGACAGGCAATGAGCCACCACACCCCCCACAAGAACCGCCACAGGAAGAGCGGCAAACCGGCCTTATGCTCAAGGCACGCCCCAAAACACGTAAACCCGCGATGTACCGCGTGTTGCTGCTGAATGACGATTATACACCGATGGAATTCGTTATTCATGTTTTAGAAAGATTTTTCAGTAAGACTAAGGAAGAAGCTACGGAAATTATGCTTCACGTACATCGGCGCGGCGTCGGTTTATGTGGTGTCTATACGTATGAAATCGCCGAAGCCAAAGTGACGCAAGTAATGGACTTCGCCCGTGTGAGCGAGCAACCGCTTCAATGCACGATGGAAAAGGAATAAAAAGGACCTAGGTTAAATTTATGCTCTCGCGGAACCTCGAACAAACACTGCATAAGGCCCTCGCTCTGGCGGGTGACCGCCATCACGAGTACGCAACGCTCGAACATCTCCTGCTCGCCCTTACCACCGATCAAGATGCCGTTTCCGTCATGCGCGCCTGCGGCGTAGAAATCAGAAAACTCCAGCAAAATATCGAACAGTTTCTCGATAATGATCTGAGCTACCTCGTGAGCCCCGGTATTACCGAGTCCAAACCCACCACCGCTTTCCAGCGTGTGCTGCAACGCGCCGCCATCCATGTCCAGTCATCAGGCCGCGAGGAAGTCACCGGTGCCAATGTTCTGGTTGCTCTCTTTTCCGAACGTGAAAGCCACGCCGTCTATTTCCTGCAATCCCAAGACATGACACGTTTTGATGCCGTCAATTACATCTCGCACGGCATTGCCAAAGTCCCGGGCGCAAACGACGACACGGCCCCCACTACCCCGCGCGGCGCAGAGGAAGAATTCACCGATGAAAAACAGACGAAATCCGGCAAGGATGCCCTTGATGCTTACTGCGTTAATCTTAACGAGAAGGCCCGTAAAGGCAAAATCGACATCCTCATTGGCCGCGAAAAAGAAGTTGACCGCACCATCCAAATTCTCTGCCGCCGCAGCAAAAACAATCCACTTTATGTGGGGGATCCGGGTGTAGGCAAAACCGCTATTGCCGAAGGACTTGCCCGCAAAATCGTGGATAAAGATGTACCGGAAGTCCTCGAAAACTGCATCATATTCTCCCTTGATATGGGCGCCCTTCTGGCAGGAACCCGCTACCGCGGAGACTTTGAAGAACGACTTAAATCCGTCATTAGAGAACTCCAGAATATGCCCGAAAGCATTCTCTTTATTGATGAAATTCACACCATTATCGGTGCAGGCGCCACTGGCGGTGGAGCCATGGATGCCTCGAACCTCCTCAAACCGGCCTTAGCTAACGGTACGCTGCGCTGTATTGGATCAACCACCTATAAGGAATACCGCAACCAGTTTGAGAAAGACCGTGCCCTTGTGCGCCGCTTTCAAAAAATCGATGTGGAAGAACCCAGCCTTGACGACACGATCCGCATCATCAAAGGTCTGAAAACCTATTACGAAGACCACCATAATGTGAAATATACAGCCGATGCCATCAAAGCTGCCGTAGATCTTTCGGTACGTTACCTGCATGACCGCAAACTACCTGATAAGGCGATCGACATCATTGACGAAGTCGGCGCCGCGCAAATGCTGCTCCCGCCAGCCAAGCGCAAAAAAACCATCACCGTAAAAGACATTGAGCATGTCGTGGCCAGTATGGCGCGGATCCCGCCCAAAGCCGTTTCCAAAGATGACCGCGAAACCCTCGCCCATCTCGAGCGTGACCTCAAAACAATGGTTTTCGACCAAGACCCCGCCATTGAAGCCCTTTCGACCAGCATCAAAATGGCCCGTGCCGGCCTACGCGACCCTGAAAAGCCCATCGGCAGCTATCTCTTTTCCGGTCCAACGGGCGTAGGTAAAACCGAAGTTGCCAAACAGCTTGCCAAGGCGCTTGGCATTGAACTGATCCGCTTTGACATGTCCGAATACATGGAACGGCATGCCGTCTCACGCCTGATCGGGGCGCCCCCCGGCTATGTCGGATTTGAACAAGGCGGCCTCCTCACCGATAAGGTCGATCAGCATCCCCACGCCGTCATTTTGCTGGATGAAATTGAAAAAGCCCACCCTGACCTCTATAATATTTTGCTGCAGGTGATGGACTACGGCAAGCTCACCGATAACAATGGCAAGAGTGTGGATTTCAGGAACGTGATCTTGATCATGACCACCAATGCAGGCGCCGCACAGATGGCCAAATCCCCCATCGGTTTTGCTTCCCACCTGACGTCGGAAGCCGACAATGAAGAAATCAAACGCCTCTTCAGTCCCGAATTCAGGAACCGCCTTGATGCCATCGTCCCCTTTGCCCACCTGCCGCCCAAGGCCGTGCTGCGCGTCGTCGATAAATTCATCATGCAGCTTGAAGCCCAGCTGGCTGACCGCCGTGTCAGTATCTCACTTAGCGATGACGCCCGCGATTACCTCGCTAAAGAGGGGTATGATCCGGTGATGGGCGCACGCCCCTTAGCCCGTGTGGTACAGGAAAAAATCAAGAAGCCTCTGGCCGAGGAGCTTCTTTTCGGAAGACTTGCAAATGGTGGAAATGTCAAAATTTCCTTCAAAGACGGAATGCTTCATTTCGCCTACACCGAAGAAAAAAACAAAGCCATTCTTCTGCCACAAGAAGAATAAGCCAAAAATATTTACTCTGGAAAAAGATTTTTCTTGATTTTTTGACGCCACAGTCTCAGTCTTATCTCTTAAAATATATAAAAAAGTAAGAACCAGGGAGATAACTATGGACGATATGGCCATGACTCAAGGAGTCAGGGAGACGCTTGAATCCGCTGCTGAAATAATCCGTAAAAACAAATATATCGACCACGCGGCCTACACCGTCGCAAGAATACTTGTGCGCGATTATGATATTTCTGCAGCCTTAGGCGAAGATGATCTGATGAAGCTCTACATGCTGATGGAAGAGCGCCCAGCCAATATTTTAAACCGCCCCATCCCTGAGGAAATTCTCAAAGGGCAAATCGAACACCTGATCCGCGTCGCCGGACGTCAGGCCAAAACTATGAACCATGACAAGATAGAAACGACCGACCTTATGTACGCCTGCGCCTATGCTCTGTGCGGTCAAAAACGCCTGCAAGGTGCAGCGCTTCCCCCGCTTGAACAACATCTGGCCAAAATTAGGGATGATTTTGTCAGTAAACGTGAAAATTACGCTCTCGTTGCCACGAGGAAGACGGGATACAGCCCACTGCTGAGCCGCAAATTGGGCCTTTTGGCCGACGAAGAGCTGCAAACACTCGAAAAATACGGCTCCTTCCTAGAGCCTGACAAAGATTTGAACTTCTTTGGCCGCTCCGACGAGCTTGATCGTCTGGCGCGGCGCCTGCAGCAGGTCAGAAAACCCAATGCGCTCATTATCGGGGAAGAAGGCACTGGGAAAACAGCGATTGTTGAAGCTTTGGCCGGAATGATTTCCCCCGCCATTTACAGCCTTGATATAAGTAAAGTTGTTGCGGGCACTATGTACCGCGGCGAGTTTGAGAAGCGCATGAAAGAGATCGTAGATATCTTTGGTAAACACAAAGAGCGCCTTGTTCTCTTTGCCGATGAATTTCATACCATTTTGGGCGCTGGACGGGCCGGCGGATCACTTGATGCCTCTAACATTCTTAAACCCGCCTTGGGCCGCGGCGAACTGAAAATGATCGGCGCGACCACACAGGATGAATTCCGTAAATATGTTGAAACCGACCGTGCTTTGCTGCGCCGTTTTGGCGTTATTACCATCAAGGAACCTGACCGTGCCTCTACCATCGAAATGATGCGTAATGCCAGCGGTGATATTGCCACCAAACAAGGTGTTGTTTTTGATGACGACGTATTCCTCGCCACCTATACCCTTGCCAAACGTTTTATTCCAAACCGTACCATGCCGGATATTGCCTTTGATATTCTTGACGAGGCCGCCGTTCTGGCCCGTAAACGTTCACGGGCCTTTGACCTGCCGGTAAGCGTTGAGGATATTGCCGCTGTTGTCGCTGAAAAATCCGGCGTTCCGGCCCCAAGCATGCTCAAGGCCGACAGTGTCAAGGTAAAAGGCTTGGGACGTGACCTCAAAGAACAGGTGATTGGTCAAGATAGCGTTATTGACCAGTTTGCCGGTGCCGTCAAAAACGTCTGGGCAGGCCTCGCCCATGATGGTAAGGGGGTAAGAGGCTCCTTTTTATTCTCAGGGCCAACCGGTGTGGGCAAAACGGAGGTAGCCAAACTAACCGCCGACCTGCTCGATATGCCATTGCTGCGCTTTGATATGTCCGAATATATGGAGCGTCACAATGCCGCCAAACTCACCGGATCGCCCCCCGGCTATGTGAATTCCGATCAGGGCGGCATCCTGACCGAGGCTGTGCGCAAAAAACCGCATTGCGTACTCCTACTCGATGAAGTCGAAAAAGCCCACCCCGATGTCTATAATATTTTGCTGCAGGTGCTAGACAACGGTTTTCTCAAAGACGGCTTGGGGCGTGAAATTGATTTCCGTAACGTGATTGTCATCATGACCACCAATGCGGGCCAACGTGACGCCAAGCCTTCAATCGGCTTTACCGCTAGCAAATCAGACGCACCGGAGAGCGCTATCAAGCAATTCTTTTCGCCGGAGTTCCGCAATCGCCTTGATGATGTTCTGGATTTTGCACATCTTGAACGCCATCACGCCGAAGAAATTGCGGGGCTTATCCTCGAAAAAGCCTCCGACCATGTCTATGAGCAAAACGGCATTACGCTGCGCTTTGATGCATCAGTTGCACCCGCTGTAGCCGAAAAAGGTTTCAGCCGTGAAAATGGCGCTCGCCCGATGGTTCGTTATGTAACCAAACACGTGACCAGTATTCTGGCCGATCCTGTCCTTGACGGGGTGGTAGGAAAAGGTGATCGCCTGTGCATCAGCTTTTCCAAGGCCAATGGCGAATTTGAATGGGTAAATGAAAATGCACCAGCCGCCGTTATAGCACTAGGGCGCAATACACCAGCATTACTAAGCGCACCAGCCGCGCACTAATTAGATTAGGGGGCCCCCGCTTTGAGAGAGCGAGCGCCCAGAATGGGGAGAAGAGAAGCAAACTCATCAATCATATGATGGGTTTTGCTTTTTTTGAGCCGCTCGGGCGAAATACAGCCCCATGTCACCGAGACACACATCATACCAAAATGCTGCGCAATATCTGGCTCTTCCAGTGAATCACCAATAATGAATGCCTCATCTGGGGCATAACCATGATCATCAAGTACCTGCTGCAAACGTTCGATTTTCGTGGTGCGGGAATGCTCCCTCTCGTTAAAGGCAAGGTTGCCGCTAATATGTTTGAATTTGCCCAAAACATGGCGCTGCGCCATTTGCGCTTCAAGTTCATGCTGCACATAATTACTCAGCACCATAGTTGCCACGCCGCGATCCAGAAGAGCGTCCAGAACTTCCATTGCACCCTCCCGCAGCGGCGCCGCCTTGGCCTCTTCGCGGTACACATTGAGGAAAGCAAGACCATATTCCTGAAAATTGGCGAGATATGTATCGGGATCAATCCCGTTACGGGCATAAAGATGGAGCACCGGAAAATCCATCGTGTCGCGGTAACGCTCAAGTGTGATGGGAGGCTGTCCCCCCGCCACCAAAGAGGCATTAGCACCCTTCCAGTTGGCATGAAGATCGTCAATTAACGTCCCATTCCAGTCAAAAACAGCCAGCTTATAGCTCATTTTTGCAGTACATCCTTAAGCGCCGGATCATGCTTGACCGGATCGAACGCGATGATCTGGTAATCAGCAATCCCTTCGGTATAGAACGGATCTTTCTGAAGGAGCGCCTCTAACTCGGTTTGATCCATTCCGCGAGCAATCAGAATTCCACCTGTCTTGGGAATTTGAGGTCCCGACGCAAGGAGCACATTTTGCGCGTAAAGCGTATCAAGAAACGCGCGGTGAACCCCGCGTACGGCCTCGACAATGTCAGGAGGCTTCTTGTAGGTCAAAATAATCACAAACATATGAATGAACTCCTCGGTAAATAGTCTATTTTTTAAGCTCGCGGTGATGCACGAGCACTTCAAGCCCCATATCCTGCCGGATAAAAGCAGCCATCTGCTCGGCCACTGTAACCGAACGGTGACGCCCGCCCGTGCAGCCAAAAGCCAGCGTCAAGTAACTCTTACCCTCTTGCGCATAACGCGGCAAAAGCAAACGCAAAATAGTCTCAATCCCCGCAATAAAGGGTGGATAGCCTGCATCTGCCATAACATAAGCCTGAACAGGCACCTCAAGGCCCGTTTTGTCCTTAAGTTCACCGTCCCAATTAGGGTTGCGTAAAAACCGTACATCCAGCACCAGATCCGCCTCACGCGGCAAACCATGCCGGTAGGAAAACGACATCACTGTAATATTAAGTCGATTGCTGCGCACACCGTCCGCAAAACGTTCAATCACCCGCCGCAAATCATGGATAGAGTATTCGGATGTATCAATGACATAACCCGCCTCATGCTTAAGCGGAAAAAGCAACCCTTTCTCCGCAGCAATCCCATCCGCCACTGCGCGATCACGCGCCAAAGGATGAATGCGCCGCGTCTCAGAAAAACGCTTAAGCAACACCGCATCATCCGCACTTAGAAACAAGGTCTTGATTGTATAAACACCTTGATCTTTCAAGGTCTTGATTGTCGAAAGGAGCAACATCGGGTCAAAATGGAGGGCTCGCGAGTCAAAACTCACAGCGAGGGAGCGCGCCCTTGTTTCTTCTTGCTGCAGCAAAGCTGGCAGCAAGGAAAGCGGAAAATTGTCAAAAACCGCAAAGCCTATATCCTCAAGGATACTAAGGGCCGAAGACATGCCTGCCCCCGAAAGACCCGTCACAAAAAAGATAACCGGACGATGGCCAGCAAGATCACCCATTATATCTCCCATGGCCGCAAACGCACAACAAAGCGGGCCCCCACCACTTCGCCTGCAGCATTGCGGCGATTTTCGGCATGGACACTGCCATTATGGGCCTCGACAATCTGTCTGACAATTGACAAGCCAAGACCTGAATGGAGACCAAAAGCCTCATTTTGCGGACGTTCCGAATAAAAACGCTCGAAAATCTTTTTAAGACTCCCTTCGGGGATACCGGTCCCCTCATCATCAACTGTGATTTTAATCCGGTCAGTATTTTGTTCGGCTGTCAACGTCACTGGACGACCTTCCGGCGAAAAAGACAAAGCGTTGGCAATCAGATTGTCAAAAACCTGTGCAAGGCGACCCGCCTGCCCCTGTACCCACAACGGCTGAGCAAGCCCCTCCATAATGAAACGCTCGCCACCTCTCTGGGGTAACGTCGCCTTATGCGCGGCAAGAATAGTACGGATAACCTCGGCCAAATCAACCCTAACCAAGGCTTCGCGCGACACTTCGGCATCAAGCCGCGAAGCGAGAGAAATATCGGTAATGAGGCGATTCATCCGTCCAATGTCATGGAGGACAATTTCCACCAACGCATCACGATCCTTATCCGTTTTAACCAGCTTGAGCGTTTCAGCCGCACTTTTAAGCGATGTCAGGGGGTTTTTAAGCTCATGCGCCACATCTGCCGCAAATTGCTCAATAGCCACAAGCCGCTGACGCAAGGCGTCGGCCATCTCGCGCATGGCGTGCGACAATTCGCCAATTTCATCATGACGATGGCTCAAGTCGGGAATATCTATACCCCGCCCGCGATTAAGGCGAAAGGATTCGGCGGCATTGGCCAAAAGCCGTAAAGGGTGGCCAATCAGCCCCGAGAGGTACAGCGATATAGATAACGTAAGGGTCAGTGACACCACAAAAAAGCGGATAATATCAAGACGTGTCGAAGCAAATGCCGCCTCAATTTGAAAATCACGACGTATCAAAAGGACGCGACCTAACTCACCTTCAGGGCCTATAACCGCTTTCTCGGAAGTGAGCACCAACCCACCGTCGGGCGCCGACCACGCCGCAATCCGCAATCCGTTAATCGTTTCTTCAGCCGTTGAATCCTGCAGCAAATGGCCCGAATTATCAAGCCCCGGAAAAACCTTGAGGTTAAAATTGACCGACACAGCATCTTGGATAAAAGCAGCCCCTCGCGAAAAAATATCAAGCCTATAATTTGTTTTGCCAATATAGCTTGAACGCAAAGGAAGCTCCCCCAAAGAGGCAATCTTTTGATTGTGGGAATCAAAAACAACTAAAACCTGATCGCGAGGAAACTCAAAACTATCAAGCGGTGTAAATAAAAGCTTTTTTTTGCCGATCTCAATATCGCGCAATTGCGACATAAAAAGCTGGGCGTAAAGGCGCGTTTCCGATTCGAGGTTTTTTAACTCGTTACCAAGGAGGTTATTACGTGTCTGCCCCAGATAAGAATAGCTCATTGCCAAAACCGATAAAATGATAATGTTGAGGCTGAGAATTTTAAACGTCAGGCGGGAAAGAGGCCGAGGAGTGAGTTTGCCTTCACGAAAATCATACTCGTGATGAGCCTCGGAAGAGGTCACTTGTTTGATGGGAATGGGGGGAGGTTCGGTCATAGTTCCTTATACCGGTAGCCAACCCCATACAGGGTTTCGATTTCATCAAAATTACGATCAACATCCCGAAACTTGCGGCGAATCCGTTTGATATGTGTATCAATTGTTCGATCATCAACATACGTACTCTCGCCGTACGCGACATTTATCAACTGGTCACGGTTACGTACATGCCCCGGGGAAATGGCCAAAGTTTTAAGAAGAAGGTATTCAGTTACCGTCAAACTAACAAAGCTGCCGTTCCAACGACACACATGGCGATTATCATCAAGTTCCAGTGGCCCGCGGCGAATAATATGGTTTTTATCAACATCGCCACCAGACGTCTCTCCCCCCGTCAAAGAGGCGTAACGACGTATCACCGAGCGAATACGCTCAATCAAAAGCCGCTGGGAAAAGGGCTTGGTAACATAATCATCCGCCCCGAGGCGAAGCCCCAAGATTTCGTCAAGCTCGTCATCCTTGGAGGTCAAAAAAATAACTGGAACCTGCGTTTTCTCGCGCAGTTTAGTCAAAAGTTCCATACCATCCATGCGCGGCATTTTAACATCCAAAACAGCAAGGTCAGGGGGATTGGCAAGGATGCCGCTATACCCCTCTTCACCATCGTGATAGGTTGAAACACTAAACCCCTCGCTCTCCAGAGCGATTTTAACAGAAGTCAGGATATTGCGGTCATCATCAACCAAGGCTATTTTGTGTGTCATGGAAGAATTCTACCAGTTAGGCGTGAAACTTCAAGGCGACAAACAGAAATGTAAAACATAGAGAATACTACGTACTAAAAAATGAAAATAATCGGTCTGACAGGCTCAATCGCCATGGGAAAATCAACTGCAGCAGCTATACTCAAGCGGCAGCGTCTTCCTGTGTTTGATTCTGATCGCGAGGTTCATAACCTTCTTACCCACAATAAGCTTTTAAGACAACACCTCGCTACTTATTTTCCTGAAGCAATCAATCAGGAAACCGGGGCGTTGGACCGGCAAAAATTGGGAAAGATCGTTTTCGTATCCCCCAGCCAGCGACATTTCCTTGAATCGCTCATTCATCCTTTTATTTGGCAAGCCCAGAATCGTTTTGTGCACAAAGCCCGTCGCACGGGACAAAGAACAATTGTGCTGGACATCCCCCTTCTCTTTGAAACGCGCCGCGAGCAAGTCTTCGATGCCATACTGTGCGTATCAGCGCCCCCCTTCCTTCAGCGGCAACGGGCACTACTACGTATCGGTATGAATGCAGAAAAGTTGGCGGCTATACTGCGTGGTCAGTGGCCAAGCCGTGAAAAAGAAATGAAAGCTGATTATGTGATAAAAACGGGAATAGGTTTTGCGCAAACGGCTCGCAGCCTGAACAAAACCCTCAACAACCTGACACGTAAAGGAATCCGCCATGCAGCGTGAAATTGTTCTCGACACTGAAACTACGGGGATGGACCCAGCTGATGGCCACCGCATTATCGAGATTGGCTGCGTGGAGCTGGTCAATCACTTGCCCAGCGGGGTAACATGGCATGAATATATCAACCCCGAACGTGAAGTAGATGCCGGAGCCGTTGCTGTCCACGGGATCAAAACCGAATTCTTGCAAGACAAGCCGCTGTTTGCCGAACTTGCGGGGTCCTTTCTTGACTTTATCGAAGGCGCCCACCTTGTCATTCATAATGCAGAATTCGACGTAAAATTTCTTAACGCAGAACTGGTAAAACTAGGCTTTGCGCCACTTAAAGTTGCTGATGTCACTGACACCTTGCTCATGGCCCGCAAAAAATTTCCGGGGCAACCTGCCAATCTTGACGCCTTGTGCCGCCGTTTTGGAATTGATCTTTCTTCCCGTGATTATCACGGCGCTCTACTGGATTCGCAGCTGCTCGCCGAGGTTTATCTTGAACTTCTGGGGGGGCGTCAACATGGTCTTGGTCTTGATCCACGGCAAACTGCCCAAAATAGAAACAACGGTCATGTGGAAATGGCAACAAAAGAGCGTATATCCAGACCCGCGCGCAGCTTTAGCCTCTCACCGGAAGACGAATCAGCACACGAGGCTATGCTTGCCAAAATCAAGGAACCCCTCTGGAAAAAAACGCAGTAAAGAACCTACATGGCCACAATAATGCCGGCCTTTTCAGCAATCTCACGCAAGCCCCCTTTAGTCAGATTACCTGTGCCTTCAAAGAACCAGTTGGCACCAGAACGCTCAAGAAATCCAACCGTCACAACAGTTGCTCCAGCTTCTTCCTGAAGTTCGGTATCAAGATTGATACGCATCAGTTCAACGCCGGTCTCATCATTGACAACACGCAGGAAGCAGTTGCGTACACCAGAAAAACTGTGCGCACGCACAGCGGCATCATAAATGGAGATAACAAAAAGAATTTTAACCACGTCAAACGAAAGCGCCATAAGATCAATCAGGATATTTTCGTCATCCCCGTCACCTGCCCCCGTACGATTATCACCCAAATGCTCAACCTCACCCTCGAGGCTTTTGAGATTATTATAAAAAATAAAATCTTCATCAAAACGCGTTTTTTCTGCCTTATCAAGAAGGAAAACGCTTAAATCAAGATCAGGGGCATCACTGTCAAAGCCAATAACATCCCAGCCCACACCAATCATAACACGCTTAAGCGTAGGGTCGAGGCGGGTCAGGTTCGCCTGCTGGCCACGTTTCAGACGAAAAACATCGCCCGCTTCGGGATTTACGACAATTTCAGCAGTAGTTACAATTTTAACGTCGCTCATGGCTTACACTTTTGATAATAAATAAATAAATAAAAATGCGGCTAAATGACTTCCATCAATCAGGGCACTCCATTCTATGACTATAACAGCCAGAATTCAAGCCTTGCCGTAATTTTTTACAAAGGGGATATAAATGAAAATAGGTATTATCGGAGCAGGTCAGGTGGGTAGCGCTATTGCCTATGCCTGTGTTTTAGAAGGCATAGCCGATGAAATCGTTATCATCGACCAGAACGAATCCTTGGCTAAAGCGCAAGCAGAAGACCTCCTTCACGCCACACCGTTTGCCAGCATGGTACAGGTACGTCAAGGACAATATAACGATCTTGAGGGGGCCACGCTGGTCATGATTGCCGCAGGAGCCGCCCAGAAACAGGGAGAAACTCGCCTCGACCTGTTACAACGCAACGCCGATATTTTTGCCAAAATCATCCCGCAAATCCTAAAAGCCGCACCAGACACTCTGCTCCTTGTTGCAAGCAATCCCGTTGATGTGATAACCCATCTAGTCGCAAAAATTGCCGCGCAAACTCATAATATTTCCCCTTCCCGCGTCATTGGTTCGGGTACAATTCTTGATACCGCGAGGTTCCGCGCTGAAATTGCCAAACATATCGGCGTATCCAATCACTCCGTACATGCCTATGTGCTCGGCGAACACGGCGATTCAGAAGTTCTCCACTGGTCAGGCGCCACCATTGGAAATATTCCTCTCACCAATTTTGCTGCGCAGGTAGCATCGCCCCTTACCCAGGAATCCCGTGCACAAATTGACAATCTGGTACGCCGTGCCGCTTACCGCATTATTCAGGGGAAGGGGGCCACGTGGTTTGGCATTGGCGCCGGCATGGCGCGGCTCGCCGCTACCGTGCTACGCAATGAAAACGCCGTAATGACTGTATCAAGTCCGCTATCTGGATTATGGGGAGAAGGAAAACCAGTATGCCTCTCACTGCCCCGAGTCATTGGAAGCAGCGGTATTAGCGCCACCTTGATGCCTGAACTGACACAGGAAGAAGAAACCGCACTCAAACGCAGCCGCGATATTTTACTGGAAGCAACACACAATCTGCTGAACTAGGTTTTTTCGCCCTCGGTCCAGTCAATCCCGTACCCGAAAGCACGATCCATTTCGGCATGGCCCGGAAAATATTCAGTGTAGTTGATGATTTTGAGGCCATCACGAACATTTTCAATTCCAGCCAGCGCACACAGTCCCAAGCCCCTCTGATGGCTAGAGAGGGTAATTACCATCGGTTTTTGGCCCGGTACCCGCACATGGATCTGCGGCTTGACCTGCGCCCAATCAAGCGCCCCTTGGTAGATATAGACATAAATCAGAATACGTTTAAATCTGTACCACTCTTTGCCATTAAGGTGAATGGCTTCATCGTCACCTGTCGTATCCCCTGTCCGCTCATCCCCGCTCAAGGAAAGATAAGGAATATCGTTATAACTGCCCATCGTTTCGCCAAAGGCCTGAATAGCCCCGCGATGTCCATCTTTCAGTTCATAAAGAACCCCAAGATCAAGATCGATATTCACTGGTTTGGTTTTTTTAAAAAACTTGCCCAGAAAAGAAGTGTCCTCACGCTGCTGGTTGTCCCACGCAGCCGCAATCTGGATGTCGCTAAACCCGCCTTCGGGAGGTGTTACTGACATAAAATCGCCGCGGCCACCCAAAAAATCAACATTTGCAGCCTGATCATTCGGATCAATATAACCAGCCGCCCCCTTGGCGTGACCATGGCCCGAAAACTGCACACGGCTGCGATTGGCTTCATCCAGAGATGCTACAGAATTGGCTTTTGCTTTGGGTTGTTGCTCAGTCATGATTGCCTCACGTAATGTTAACCTTTGATCGCTAGCCGCCCCGGATTGTGCGAGAGACGGTGTAAAACTTCATCCAACTGGTCAAGCGACTTGAAGGCGATTGTCATCTGACCTTCCTGCGCACTCACCATATCGATGCTCACCCGCATTCCGAGAATATTGGATACTTCCCGTTCAAGAGCGAGTGTATTCAAATCCTTATCCTGCGCCTCACCAGCCGCAATTTTACGGGCGATTTTATCGGTGCGGTGCTTAATGTCACGCCCTTGAAGCTCGCTCACCATTTTCTCGGTCTGGCGTACATTAAGCCCTAAAGCAATAATTTTTTTAGCTTCCTCAATCTGCTGATCACGAACCAAAGGAATAAGAGCACGGGCGTGACCTGCCGAAAGTTTACCTTCCGCCACAAGCGACAACACAGGCTCGCTAAGCTCCGTAAGGCGGAGCATATTGGCAACATAGGAGCGGCTTTTACCCAGTTTTTCAGCAACTTGTTCGGCTGTATAATCAAACTGGTCAACCAGTTGTTTAAGCGCCCGCGCTTCATCCACCGCGTTGAGATCCTCGCGCTGCAGGTTTTCGATCAGCGCAATTTCAAGCGTGGCCGTATCATCAAGCTCGCGGATAACCACAGGGACTTCATGAAGCTGGGCCTTTTGTGCGGCGCGCCAGCGGCGCTCCCCCGCAACGATTTCAAAATTGTCGGGAAGAGATGGGTGCGGACGCACCAAAATAGGCTGAAGCAGCCCGTGCTGAGAAATCGAAGTAGCTAGCTCATCCAAAGAGTCGTCATTAAACACATGACGCGGCTGGAAGGCTCCAGGAACAAGCTGACCAACCGAAATCAAGCGGCGCCCCGATGAAGCAGGAGGCTCGGACAAATTTTCTGTGGAAAGGGCGCTTCCCGACACTGCCATTTCAGCTTCATCATCACCAAAGAGTGCATTAAGGCCTCGGCCCAACGCGCGCTTGCGGCCCCCAGCTTCGTCAATATCAGCGGGAGTCATGCAGAAACCTCTTGTTTAGTGATTCGCGG
Organism: Pseudobdellovibrionaceae bacterium; assembly: GCA_041674725.1. GTDB lineage: Bacteria > Pseudomonadota > Alphaproteobacteria > Micavibrionales > Micavibrionaceae > UBA1573. The sequence continues at coordinate 77,986 of JBAYVC010000008.1, forward strand.
CGCAGAAGACGCATTGCGTTGTGCCTCGGTATTCTGTGCCAGTTTTTTCTCGCGCCGGATAATCTCGCTGGCAAGACGGATATAGGCCTGCGCTCCTGGGCATTTCATATCATAAACGATGGCAGGTAGCCCGTAAGATGGCGCCTCGGAAAGTTTCACGTTGCGCGGAATAACCGTTTGATAGACTTTTTCGCCAAAAAATTCACGCACATCATCAGCTACAGCCCCTGACAAACGGTTGCGCGGATCATACATGGTGAGCAAAACGCCATGAATATCGAGTTTTGGGTTAAAATGCTGCCGCACGCGATCAATGGTTTTCACTAGATGGGAAAGCCCCTCAAGCGCATAAAATTCGCACTGCAAAGGCACAACAATGGCATCAACCGCAACCAACGCATTAAGTGTGACCAATGAAAGTGAAGGGGGGCAATCGGTGATAATATAATCAAACGGCAAAGGGCGGCGCAGCGCCTCCCGCAAACGGTATTCGCGGCGTTTGGACGTCACAAGCTCAATCTCGGCGCCTGCCAGATGCATGGAAGACGGGACCACAAAAAGCCCAGGCACCTTAGTTGGCACAGCAAGCTCAGTCGCATTTAAATTTTCTTCGAAAATCAGATCATAAGCGCTTTTGCGAATCTCAGAACGTTTAACACCGAGGCCTGTGGAGGCATTGCCTTGTGGATCGAGGTCAACCAGCAAAACGCGCTTGCCTACCGCGGCCAAAGCAGTCGCTAAATTGACAGCCGTCGTCGTTTTGCCAACCCCACCTTTCTGGTTAGCCACCGCCAGCAAACGCGGCAATTTGGCACCTTCATAGGGGTCATGGGGGCGCGGTCCTTGAGGGACAACATTGGATGCTTGAATCATAGAAGGCTTTGTCCTTTATAAAACAATCTGTTAGGGAATGACTTTGAGACTACAGAAAGCCCCCCACTCCCGTCAAGCCCCCTTTTCGTTTTTCCACCCGATTCTGAAAACAAAACGACGATGATTATAGCTGACTTTTTTGTCGCACCTGACGCAGGACAAGGATACGCGCAGCAAGGTCAGTCACACTTGGATAGTCCATCACATCAAAATCGTAAAGGCGCTGCGCAGCCTCAAGTTCGTCCCTATAAGACGCCCCTTTGGGAAAAATAAGGGTTAAATCCGGTCGTGATAACAGCCACGGCTCACAAAGCTGCAAAAGATCCACAAGCGAAGCAAGCGCTCGCGCCGTAATTACATCTGGTTTGACAAGGTTATGCACTGTCTCGATACGCTGGGTGTGGATAAGAACGGGGGTAAGTGTTTCACGTGAAACAGTTGCCAGAAAACTGCATTTCTTCTGATCTGACTCGACCAGATTCACCTCAAGATCAGGGCGTGTTACCGCCAAAACCAGCCCCGGAAATCCAGCTCCACTCCCAAGATCAACTAAGATCTTGGCTCCTTCGGGAATAAGCGGGAGCAATTGCAAGGAATCCTGAAAATGCCTTAAATCCGCCTCACCCAAAGTCGAGGGCGCAACCAAGTTTATAACCTTCCCCCATTTCAGGAGGAGAGTCTTATATTGTTGTAATTTTGAGGTTGTTTCGGGATTAAGCGACATCGGATTCATCAAAAAGACTATTATCCGGTTTCTTTTTTAGATAACGCAAAAGTGCAACCAAAGCCGCCGGAGTAACCCCTGAAATGCGGGATGCAGCACCCAATGTAGCAGGACGTGCATCCATCAGTTTTTGACGAATTTCCGTCGAAAGACTTCCTACGAGGGCATAATCTAGATTATCAGGAATAACCAATGCTTCTTCCTTGCGGTACGAGAGAATGTCAGCTTCTTGCCGGTCGATATAACCTGAATAGGTCGCATCAATCTCAATCTGCTCGACAATATCTGCCGCAACCGACTGCAATTCAGGCCATAAGAGACAAATGTCCCCCCATGAAAAATGGGGAAAGCTCAAGAGCTCAAATGCAGTTCTGCGCACACCATCTTCATTTACATGAAGATTATGTTTACCAACTTCATTGGGCGTGGCCTTAAGTTCAACGAGCTGTGACCTGATGAGGGCCAAGTCTTCGCGTTTTTTACCCCAACGCTGCGACCGCTCGGATCCAACACACCCCACCGCAAGTCCCAAATCAGTCAAACGCTGGTCAGCATTATCGGCCCTCAAGCGCAAACGATATTCCGCGCGGCTCGTAAACATCCGGTAGGGCTCCGGCGCGCCGCGCGTGATCAAATCATCAATCATCACCCCGATATAGGAATTGGCGCGATCAAGCGTAAAAAATTTTGTTTCACGTGAAACAAAATCACCCCCCGCTAGAAGCGCGGCATTGATCCCCGCCATCAATCCTTGCGCGGCAGCTTCCTCGTATCCGGTTGTCCCATTAATTTGGCCCGCCAAAAAGAGGCCTGCTGCTGATTTCGATTCAAGGCTTGGCTTTAAATCACGCGGATCACAGTAATCATACTCAATGGCATAGCCATATTGGAAAACACCGACATTCTCAAGGCCTGGGATAGAGTGAATAATTTGATCTTGCACATCCACCGGAAGCGAAGTTGAAATGCCATTTGGATAAACGGTTGGGTCATCGAGTCCCTCAGGCTCCAAGAAAATCTGGTGGCGCTCTTTATCGGCAAAGCGCATAATTTTGTCTTCAATCGATGGACAATAGCGTGGGCCACGGCTTTTGATCTGTCCGGAATACATTGGCGCTCTGTGGATATTTTCGCGGATAACATTGTGGGTTTTTTCTGACGTATAAGTCATGTAGCAGGAAATCTGCGGTACCGTAATCACATCATTCATAAAGGAAAATGGTCGCGGCGGATTATCACCCTTTTGTTCTTCCAAAATTGACCAATTAATTGTACGTCCATCAAGACGAGCAGGCGTGCCTGTTTTAAGCCGACCGAGCGGCAATTTGAGCCTCTCGAGTGCTAGAGCCAAACCAACGGCAGGAGCCTCGCCGACACGGCCTGCCGGTGTTTGTGTTTCGCCCTGATGAATAATTCCGCGCAGGAATGTGCCCGTCGTCAGCACCACCGCGCCGCAGCCAAAAGTGCGGCCATCTGCGAGCACTACAGCGCTAACACGTTGATTTTTATCAGTAATAAGGTCTTCAGCCCCCACAGGGATAATGCTGAGATTCGGATAATCCGAAAGGAGAGCCTGCATAGCTTGCCGGTAGAGTTTGCGGTCAGCTTGCGCGCGCGGGCCGCGCACAGCAGCCCCCTTCGAGCTGTTGAGCATCCGGAACTGGATACCCGCCTGATCAATCACCCGCGCCATTACCCCGTCAAGAGCATCAATCTCGCGCACCAGATGGCCCTTGCCCAGTCCTCCAATGGCCGGATTACACGACATCGCACCAATCGTATCGAATTTGTGGGTCACAAGGGCTGTTTTTGCGCCCATCCGTGCGGACGCCGCTGCCGCCTCGCATCCCGCGTGGCCGCCCCCGATAACAATTACGTCAAAATGGTTGGAAAAATCTGTCATTGTGGACAAACTTGTATCTTATTCTGTGGATAAAATGCAAATAATTTACGCGCGTGTCTCATTAAGCGAGAAAGCAGCCACAGGCTTTGAGCCTTCCTTGGTATGAACCAAAGCCACTACATTCAAAAGCCCTTCGGTATTAGCGCTAAACGCCATGATGCTATGGCTATTGAGCATGGGCGGCGCCAGCCAGTTCCAGCTATCATGTCCCCCGAACGTCCCCTGAATCGTTTTACGGGCCGCCGCAAGGCGATCACGCGATTTGATCGGGCGTGGATGCCCCAGCCATGAGGAACTTTGCCAATGGTTCGCGGTACAAGAAGATCCTTCATGTAAAACATGCGCATCATTTTCACGCCGCTCAATCACGCGCACCTCACCCTTTTGGGTTCCGCAGATCGTAAAAATGACCGGAATGGAAAGCGGTGTATCCGTCAAAATCGCACAAGCTTCTGTATAATCTCCTGCATTTTCGAAGACATGGCGCAGCAAATGAGCAGGCAGCCACGCCTCGCTCGTGAGTGTTTTGTACCTCTGAATAGCCCAATCGACAGGCCAGCCAAGGGCCCCCATCTCCGTATGCATGGGCACAGGTGCCTGATTGATGGAGATAACAAAACGGCCAGGCGCAACACCATTGATCATGCCGGCATTTCCCGCCCAATTAATGTCAAAATAATCGCCAAAGCGCGTGTCATATTGCGCCACATGCATATAGGCCCCCATGGGCAGCGCCCAGTCGAGCACACGGTGCAGTACAGGCTGATCCTCATGGTCGTGCCGCGCATAGGCGGTGCACCCCCACTCGAACCCTGTATTGAGCGTGTAAACCCCGTCCCCAAGCCGGAGAGCCATCTCCGCAACTTCAGCCTCATAAGGGGAATTTGTCCGCGCGAGCGTCTTGGCCCCGAATTTATCCCCAAGCCGCAGGACAAAAGCTGGTGTAATCCAGCGCAATTTATGCAGCAAAGCGTGAAACTGGGGGGCATCGCGGTGCGCGACATCAATACGCGAGAGCCCTTTATAAAAAGGGAGCCGAGAAAGCCCTTCATGGGTCGTAAGGGAGGGAGGAAGAATCGCAGACATTATGCGCTTATTAGAGCCATTTTTTGCCTAAAAGCGCAAGCCATAACCAAAATAAAACAAAAGTGCCGAATTATCTTGATCATGGGAGAGATCAAAACCCAGCTTTACCGTATTATCGGGCGCAAATTCATGTTTGATTTCAAAGGTAAGCCCGCCATTCGCCCCAGTGACATTATTCCCTGCGATCTCAACCCCGTCGGTAGGCGATGTTCCGGCAAGCCTCACCTGGTTTGAGAGGTCTTCAATTTCCCAGCGATAACCTGCATAAGGTTTGATCCGCAAACGAAATGGCCTGTCCCAGAGCAATCCCTTATAAAGGAGCGTCACCCCGCCACGCAGCGCCAGAACAGAGGAACGATCCCCCGACACATCCATATTATAGACATTCCCGCCTGTCTCGGTATAGGCGCCCGTTTTAACCGCCGTATAGTTGATAAGACCAAAAGGCTCGAACTGCAGACCTTTTTGCGTATGATTATACAAATGGCTGATACCTGCCGTCGCACTGGCACTCGTTCCCGTATAATCCGCATGAGGTGAACCGGCAATTCCGGCCAGATTAACCTCACGCGTGCTCTCATACTGCCCTTGCCCGAGCAACCCGATAAAGGAGAGTTTAAAAGACCCTATCAAACGCTGCGCATAAATGCCGCCCGTCCAGTTAAGAGCGTCCGTGCTGCCAGTTTCGGAATCAAGGTCGATATGTGTGTCAAACACGCTCCCCATAAAACCCAGCAAGGTTTTTTTGTTAAGCGCGACCTCATATCCAGCTACGGTTCCCTTGCTCACCGACTGGGAACCCCACTGAAATTCACTGTCCCGCGCATGGCTGACCGACCCTACACCTTCGATCCAGAACGCATGATCCCCATCGCGAAACTCCTGATAGGGCACACGGGAAAGGGCTGAAATAATATCCTCGCCCTCTGTTGGAGCTAAAGAGGGGGCCGCAGCAAGAACAGGCGCTCCCGCAGCAGGCGGCAAGGCCCAGTCCACAAACACATCGCCTTGCCCTTCATGAAAAGAAAGAGCCGAAGGCCGCGCACCCAACTCCCCCAGCACCGTCCCGACTTTATCAATCAAGAAGGTACTGTTTTGTCCCATGACACTCCCCATACTCTGCGCTCCTGCGCCAGTATTGACGGGAAATATCTTTTTAAGGCCATTGACTACACCGCCCTCATTCGAGGCATTGAGGTAAGACGCCACCATCGCAAGAGGCGGGCTGCCATCATATTTATCAAGATAAACGGCGGCGCCTTCGGCCGCGGTCGGGGCAGCAGTCACGACATAATCACCGCTCAGCGCCCCCAAGGGCACAGCCGCATAACGAATAATCCCACCTGCGTACAAAACATCTCCCGCCGCCGCGCCATAAAAGGTAATCGCACTAAAGTTACCCGTATCATCAATCGCTGCAATAAACGTCCGCGCGCCATCGCCGGCACCTACGCCCGGGTTATCGGTATTCACATTTGCCGACCCAACCAGAATAGGGCCCCCCCCATCAAAACTGATATAAAGTGCAGAAGGAAAGCAACATGTGGCCCAATCACCAAGTTCAAGGCCAAACGCATTAATCGGGGAGGAAAACGTAAAAGTCAGACCCGATGTCGTGCTCCCATCCGCCGTCATCGTGATCCCGTCACCACCGCCTGTGTAGGTGGCAGGTGCGCCGCCCGCAAGGTACGTGGTATTGACAACGCGTCCCACGCCATTGGTTGCCGCAATCGTGTACCCGCTGCGTGCCCAGCTATTGGCGCCCGAAATCAAACCCGCAAGAGGATCGAGCGTTGGGGTGGCATTGGCAATGGCAATCTGGCTGTCAAAACTGCTGCGCCCGCCCGCTACATCATCAAAGAAAACTGTGGGGTCGGCATAGGCAGGCACAGACGAAAATAACATTCCGCCCAGTGCAACAGCCCGCATGACATCAAAGCGCCCCATAAATTCCCACGAAATTAGAGTTCACGCAATTTTATATCAGGAACTGATTCGTACTCTTTCGTCAAAAGAGTTTGGGTATTTTCAGGGAGTTATCACCAGCTATGGGTGTAGTTAAGCGGCATCCCGCTCGCCAAACAAAGCCGTCCCAACACGAATATGAGTCGCGCCAAGATATAAAGCCTTCTCAAAATCCGCACTCATCCCCATACTGAGAAAAGGCAAATTGTAGCGCTGGCCAAGTTTCTTGAGCAAAGCAAAATGAAACGCCGGAGGATCAAAGACAGGGGGAATGCACATAAGGCCTTTGAGGGTTAAACCGTGGTCGCGGCAATAACTAACTAAAGCCGGAAGTTCATCAAGGCTGCATCCCGCCTTTTGCGGCTCGTTGCCAGTATTCACCTGAATAAAGCAGACAGGATTTTTGCCCATTTTTGCTGCAGTTTTTGCAATCTCACCCACCAAGGCCGGACGATCAACCGTCTCGATCACATCAAAGAGCGCGAGGGCATCTTTAATCTTGTTGGTTTGCAGAGGGCCAATCAAATGGAGTTGCAGGTCGGGATATTGCGCCCGCCGCTCCGCCCAATGATTTTCCGCTTCTTGCACACGGTTCTCGCCAAAGACACGCAGGCCAGAAGCCAACGCTTCATCAATTTGCTGCGGCTCTTGCATTTTCGAGACCGCCACCAGTGTCACATCGGGGCGCCTTGCTGCAGCAATTTTATCCTGAATAACGGTTAAATTCTCACGAATAGACATATTTACCTCTCAAAACAGATCATTCCAAATAACATGCTTACATTGAAGCATTTTGTAACGAAAACCCGATTGTCCGAGAACCGTATCGCAGCGTACTTGAATGTACGCGAGAAACGGAAGCGCAGAAAAATCGGGTTTGCAGTCCAAAAGGCAAAAATGGAAAGTTACTGGTTCATTGATTGGAAGAAATCATCATTCCCCTTGGTATCCTTAAGCTTATCAAGCAGGAATTCCACAGCATCGACCGTTCCCATCGGGTTGAGAATACGGCGAAGCAGCCACATTTTCTGCAAGGTATCTTTCGGAACCAGAAGTTCTTCCTTACGTGTACCGGATTTTTGAATATCGATGGCAGGGAAGACGCGTTTATCGGCAATTTTACGATCAAGCACGATCTCGGAGTTACCCGTTCCCTTGAATTCCTCGAAAATAACCTCATCCATCCGGCTTCCAGTATCAATCAGAGCGGTTGCGATAATAGTCAGCGATCCGCCTTGTTCGATATTACGGGCCGCACCAAAGAAGCGTTTCGGGCGCTGGAGGGCGTTCGCATCCACGCCGCCTGTCAAAACTTTTCCCGATGATGGGACAACCGTGTTGTACGCGCGGGCCAAACGTGTAATAGAATCAAGCAAAACAACAACATCGCGCTTATGCTCGACAAGGCGCTTGGCCTTTTCCATGACCATTTCGGCAACCTGTACGTGCCGTGCGGCGGGTTCATCAAATGTTGAAGAGACCACTTCACCGCGCACCGAGCGAGCCATATCGGTCACTTCTTCCGGGCGTTCATCAATCAACAGAACAATCAGATATGCATCAGGATGGTTGGTGGCAATTGAATGCGCAATATCTTGAAGCATCACTGTTTTACCCACGCGCGGCGGCGCGACAATCAAGGCCCGCTGACCAAAACCGAGCGGCGAGGTGAGTTCAATCACGCGCTGCGTAAAGTTCTTTTTGGTGGGGTCATGAAGTTCGAGATTGATTTTACGTTCAGGGTAAAGAGGGGTCAGGTTATCAAAATTGATACGGTGGCGAATTTTCTCGGGCGCTTCACCGTTAATGCTATCGACTTTCAGGAGCGCAAAATAACGCTCGGATTCTTTGGGGGCGCGAATTTCGCCTTCAACAATATCACCAGTTCTGAGGCCAAAACGGCGCACTTGCGAAGGGGAGATGTAAATATCATCAGGGCCAGGGAGGTAATTTTCTTCAGGAGAGCGCAAAAAGCCGAAGCCATCTTGCAAAACCTCAAGAACACCGGCACCGGATATGGGCACATGTTGATCGGCGAGGCGTTTCAGGACGGCAAACATCATGTCCTGTTTACGCATTGTATTACAATTTTCGATTTCCAGTTCTTCGGCCAAGGCAAGAAGTTCGGAAGGGGATCGGGTTTTAAGATCCTGCAGATTCATGAGGGACTCGGTTGTTGGGGGTAATAATCAAGGTGAAAAAAATTCAGCGTTGGGGTTTTGTTATTAAGGGCTATAACGTCTAATGTACTCTAAAAACTTTAAGGATTTGTCTTTAAGAACCGGATATATCGCAACCCGAAAGATCATGTTTTCTGCTTTTCGCTTAGCCAAGGGCAGAAATCTGTGATAGACGCCATTTTTATAGCGGTAAAAAAAACAAGAGTCAAACATCTTTTGCACATAAAAATGAAAGAATGATCTGATTTTTCTGCCAAAAGTAGAAAACTTGAAAAGAATCGAACAAAAGACTACGATGCTAGACTTAAAAGAAAAAATAAACAGGGACTACTATGACTCAGCACAAACGCAAAGAAATTCCATCCTCTATCCAGCGTATTTTTCGGACCGACAGTACCCCACAACCTGAAATATCGCCGGAATTGCGCCAAAATATTCTAGCTGAGCAACAACAGCAACACCACCAGAGAGAATTTGCCGTAGAACTTGCCCGCAACGTACTGGCCTTGTTTTCCAACTATACAGGTGGAAAATACGGCAAAGCAGGCAATTTAACTGCCATTCCTTACTGGAAAGGCGGGGAAGAACCCTACATTCTCAATTTGATCCCAGCATCCACCGACGACGAAACCGGACAAATCATCAAAGAAACGATTGATCTGGAAATGCAAGGTGATTTGGTTGCCTTCTGGGGCGAGCTTGCTACCATTGGCAGCGAAAAACACCCAATTATCTTTGATGCTGGCGAGTCCGTTTTCACCAGTTTCCGGTTAATGGCAACAAAACCTGAAGCCTTAGCCCACTTGCTTGCCGACTACATTGAAACAAAAAATCTCGGCTCGCTTGACCGTCTCCAGCACCATCTGCGCGGAGATGATGTTTATTTTAAAAATACGCTGGGAGCCTTCAATGAAGTCGCACAGAATACGTGTCGCCCCATGGAGCAAATAGAGGCTGAACGTTTCTTTATGGTCGCCCCCGGTGCTGTTTATGGATCTCCTGAAGAAGCCATTCTGGATGGTGAACTCTCCCGCCAAATGCTGTTTGACCACCGCGATGAAATTGTGGATGTTTCACTGGCACGTCTGACTTATCTGGGCGCCCGCGCACGTGGCGCGGTCGTCCCTGACGAAGCAAGAGGCTACGTACTTCACTAAAAGCTCGGTTAAAAACCTTTTAGAAACCCTGACCTTTTTTCATGTCGAGGAGTTGTTGCGGGCGGATTTTGGGGGATTTACCGCCGCCTGCGCCGCGGTATCCGCCGGATTTTTCCTTATCGTGCATTTCGCGCTCGATCAGGGCATCAAAATCAGGAATGCGACCTTGTTCGATTTCCACAACACATGCACGAAAGAGGTTGCAGGCTTTCTCGTCCCACGCATAAACTTTATTCACCCAGTCTTCGCGTTTAATGCGCAGCTGCGTCATATCCCATTTATCTTGAACTGCTTTAATACCCTTAAACCAGACCATCTGCTGGACAGCAGGCTGCCCGGGTTCGGGCTGATCCAGAATAATCTGAATTTCAGCCTCAAGCTCGTCCCCGTCGGGGTTCATGCGCACTTCTGCACTGCACGTTTTTCCCGTCATGGCATCACTGCACGACCACGGAAAGGTCTCGTAAGGCGAAAGCTCGATGCTAACGCCCAGTTTTTGCAAAAACTCGGGTAAAGGAATGCGCATAAGGACTTATTACGGTATTTGAACGTCACCGTCAACGTAAGATGTAAGCTCCCCATCCTGAAAGGTGAGGGTTAAAGCCTTCTCAGAGCGCGCTTCGCTTGCCCGTGCCACAACGTGCCCGTCTTTATTGCGCACCAGAGCAAATCCGCGTGCAAGTGTGGCTTTAAATGACAAAACATCAAGAAGTTTGGTGGTTGCACTAAGTTCTTGCTGCCACCGCTCCAGAGCTTTGGCAAAACCCAAGCCTAAACGCTGGTCTAGATACTGTATATCCTTATGAAGCGCAAGAACACGTTGCTGCGGGGATACAAGCCTCCCCGCAAGACGCAACACCATTTCACGCCCGCGCGCCGTACGCTGACCCAAAACGCCTGAAAGGCGCAAAACCGCATGATCCAGTTGTTGGGTTTTAAGTTCAAGAAGCCTCTGCGGATCACCGAGCCGAGCCGCCACCTGCATTGTTTTATCCTTCGCCCGCACAAGACTTTGGCGCAAGGCACTCAAGGCGCGGCTTCCAAAATCATCAAGCGTCCCCAAAAGGGCAAGGCTCTCGGGCACGGCGAATTCAGCAGCAGCCGTCGGGGTTGGCGCACGCCGATCAGACGCGTAATCGATAAGTGTGGTATCCGTCTCATGCCCTACGGCTGAAATGACAGGAATGGTGGAGCGCGCAACAGCCCGCACCACAATTTCCTCGTTAAAGGGCATAAGGTCTTCAAAAGACCCGCCGCCCCGCGCGACGATAATCACATCCGGCCGCCGCAAAGACCCTGTTTCAGGAAGGTTTCCAAATCCCACCAGAGCCGCAGCAATTTCTTCAGCCGCGCCATCCCCCTGCACCTTGACCGGCCAGAGCAAAACGCGGCGCGGGCAGCGGTCTTCAATACGGTGCAGCATATCGCGGATCACCGCCCCCGTGGGTGAGGTAATAATACCGATAATTTCAGGGAGATAAGGGATGGGCCTTTTGCGGCTTTCATCAAAAAGCCCCTCTGCCGCAAGACGTTTTTTGCGCTCTTCGAGTTGTTTAAGGAGAGCTCCAACCCCCGCCAACTCCATATGCTCCACTACCATCTGATAATTGGAACTCGCGGGATAGGTGGTGATTTTACCCGTACAAATAACCTCAAGTCCTTCTTCGGGCTTAATCGCCAGCCGCCCGAGCGTCCCGCGCCAACACACGATATTAAGTTTGGCATCCATATCCTTAAGGTCGGAATAAAGGTGCCCCGAGCTGTGAATCTTGACTTTTGAAAGTTCACCCCGCACCCGTACACGTCCATAGCTATCTTCGAGCGTCCTTTTGAGAGAAAACGCCAGTTCAGAGACACTCAATTCCGGAATATTGCTGCGAGCGTCACTCATCTATCATGAAACTTTCGGTTCAAAAACCCGTTCGGGTCAGCTTTAAAACATGGTATGATTTGGCCCGTATCAAGCACAGGCACGCCAAATCATGACCAAAATAGCACTTCCCCCCAGAAATACCACCGAAACCGATGACGTCAATGCCCTGATTGCAGGACTGGGATGGGATGATACCTTTTTAGGCCAAACGGAAAACCGCGCCCGCGTTTTGATCGACACGCTGCGCCAGAAAAGTTCGGCAACAACTGAAATTGAAGGCTTTCTAGAACGCTACCCTTTGGCAAGCAACGAGGGCCGCGCCTTAATGACGCTAGCCGAGGCTCTCCTGCGAATTCCTGATGGGGAAACCGCCGATGCACTGATTGCCGAAAAATTCGCAAGTGCCGATTGGGCTGGGTCAGACGCAGCATCAGGAACCCTCTCTAAACTGATTACCGCCGGAATTTCCCTTGCCAAGGGCAGCACCACCGGCTTTATCGGCGGTCTTTTAGGCGGGGTGTCCAAACCCATCGTCCGCAAAGCTGTGGGCGAGGCCATCCGCCAGCTTGGCGGCCAGTTTGTTGTCGGAGAAACCATCGAAGACGCCCTCAAAAAATCAAAATCCTTTGAAAACGACGGCTACCGCATGTCCTTTGACATGCTGGGCGAAGGGGCACGCACATGGGATGATGCCAACCGCTACCTCGAATCCTATATTGCGGCGGCTCACCATACGGGGCAAACCAATGACGCCCGCCTTGCCGGCAAAGAAACTCATGAGCGGCACGGTATATCAGTCAAACTCTCGGCCCTCCACCCCAAATATAACTGGATGAACAGCGAGCGGTGCATCCCCGAAATCACCGAGCGTCTACTCCACCTTACCTTGATATGCGCACAAAAAAATATCACCATGACGGTGGACGCCGAAGAATCAGAACGCCTTGAAATATCTCTCGATATTATCAGCCAAGTTTTGCGCGATAAGGCGCTGGACGGCTATACAGGCTTTGGTCTGGCGGTGCAGGCCTATGACCGCCGCGCGGGAGACGTGATCGATGTTATCTCGAACACAGCACACGAGCAAAACCGTTTTGTGCAGGTCCGCCTTGTTAAAGGTGCGTACTGGGACAGCGAAATTAAACGCGCCCAAAACGCCGGATGGCCAAGCTACCCACTTTACACCCGCAAATCGCACACCGATGTATCCTACCTCCGGAATGCTGCAAAATTACTCAGCCTCAAGGATCATATCCGCCCTATGTTTGCCACCCACAATCCTCAAACAGCAGCCAGCATTCTCGAGATGGCTGGAAAAGATACAAAAGGCTTTGAGTTCCAGCGCCTTCACGGGATGGGAGAATCTCTGGGAGACGTTCTGCGTCAACTCGAATCCCTCCCCGTGACCATTTACGCTCCCGTAGGCAGCTACAAAGATTTGCTCGCCTATCTCGTGCGCCGGATGCTTGAAAATGGCGCGAATACATCATTTGCTAGCAAGCTCCGCGATAAGGGGCAAAGCCCCGCCAAACTCGGGGAAAGTCCCGTGCGGCGCATTAAAACAAATGGCGCGACCGCACCTTCCGCACTGCCGCTCCCGCCTGATCTATACGGGTCACACCGCAAAAATGCGCGTGGGTTTGATCTCTCCCGCGACCATCTGCGCGCATCTTTTTTTGCAGATATTCCGCAAACCTTGCCTGCAGTTAGCACTCAAACATGGGATGTCGATGACCTCTTTGACAAAGCCAAAGACGGTTATAAACACTGGTCACGTCTCCCCGCCGCCGAGCGTTCTGGCATATTGCGCAAAGCCGCCGATCTCTATGAAGCCCACACAGCAGAATTGATGGCGTTTTTGCAGTATGAGGGGCAAAAAACATGGTCAGACGCGTTGGGCGAAATTCGCGAAGCGGTTGATTTTTTGCGCTACTACGCCGCCGAAGGAGAAAATCTATTTAAGTCCGAAGGACTGCTCCTCAATGGCCCCACCGGTGAAGAAAACCGCCTATTTCATGCTCCCCGCGGGACCTTTTTGTGTATCTCGCCTTGGAATTTCCCCTTGGCGATTTTCACGGGCCAAGTAGCGGCCGCCCTTATGGCAGGCAACGCCGTCATTGCCAAACCCGCCGAACAAACGCCCGCTATCGCTCATTTTGCACAGGGTCTTATGTACCAGGCGGGAGTTTCCCAAAACGCATTCCTCGTCAGCGCGGGGGACGGCGCATGGGGCGCAAAATTGGTGCAGCATAAAGATGTGGCCGGAGTGGCGTTTACCGGAAGTACCGTGGCCGCCCAGTCCATTAACCGTGCCTTGGCTGCCAAAAACGGCCCCATCGTGCCCTTGGTCGCCGAAACGGGCGGCCAAAACGCCATGATTGTTGATTCAACTGCGCTTCTTGAACAAACCCTTGATGATGTGCTGCTCTCGGCTTTTGGGTCAGCGGGCCAACGCTGTTCGGCGCTCCGCGTCCTTTACCTGCAAAATGATATCGCCCCGCATTTCCTAAAACTGCTTAAAGGAGGGATTGAAATCTTGCAAACCGGATCACCCCTAGACCCTGCGAACGACGTTCCCCCCATCATTGACAAAGAAGCTTACGACGCTTTGATCGCACACAAAAACAAACTGGATAAAGTGGCTACCAAAATTGCTGAAGGCATACCCCCAACAAACGGTGACAATAAATTCTATATTCCGCCCTGCGTTTACGAAATCCGCAGCATCAAAGAACTAGCCGGCGAAGTCTTTGGCCCGATTCTTCATGTCATCCGTTTTGAATCAGGCCATCTTGATCAGGTTATTACCGACATTCATGAGACAGGCTATGGCCTGACCTTTGGCCTCCAAAGTCGCCTAACCGGACGCATAGCAGAGATCGCCGAAAAAATCACAGCAGGAAACATCTACCTCAACCGCAGCATGATTGGCGCAGTGGTCGGTGTACAACCCTTTGGTGGGCAAGGCCTCTCGGGCACAGGGCCCAAAGCTGGCGGCCCGCACTACCTACCGCGTTTTGCGACTGAACGCGTTGTAAGCAGCAACATCATGGCGCTCGGAGGTAATGTCAACCTCCTGACCCGCACCGACCTCGAGTGATGACTTGACGAAACAAGCCGCAGCAACTAGGACAAAGACCAGACAAGAACGAAAGGGTGTACTCACATGAATATTTTGCTCATCGGCTCCGGCGGACGCGAACATGCCCTTGCTTGGAAAATTGCCCAATCCCCCCTGTGCAGCAAATTATTTTGTACACCTGGAAATCCCGGCATGGCCGAGCACGGCACCTGCGTCCCCATCCCCGTGACAGATATTGACGCCCTCGTGACCTTTGCACAAAACAACGCCATAGACCTCGTGATCCCCGGCCCCGAAACTCCGCTGGTTCTCGGCCTCAAAAATCGCCTTGATGAAGTAGGTATAGTCTGTTTCGGTCCATCTCAAGCCGCAGCGCAGCTTGAGGGGTCCAAAGGCTTTATGAAAGATTTGTGCAAAAAATATAACATCCCGACTGCCGCATACGAGCGTTTCACCGATACAGATAAGGCCCTCGCCTACATTGAAAAACAAGGTGCTCCAATTGTCATCAAGGCGGATGGCCTCGCTGCGGGGAAAGGTGTGATCGTCGCCCAAACTGTCAAAGAGGCACAGGACGCCGCCCGCGATATGCTTGCAGGCAATAGCTTTGGCAGCTCGGGTAGCTCCGTGGTAATTGAAGAATTTCTGGACGGCGAGGAAATCAGCTATTTTGCCCTGTGTGATGGCGAAAATATTCTTCCTTTGACTTCGGCGCAGGACCATAAACGCGCCTTTGACGGTGATCAGGGTCCTAATACCGGCGGCATGGGGGCTTATTCCCCCGCACACCTTATAACGTCGGCACTCGAAAAAACGATTTTAGACACCATCATCAAACCCACTGCCACTGCTATGAAAGCTGAAGACACGCCCTTTACCGGCATTTTTTTCGCGGGACTCATGGTTGTGGACGGTATCCCCAAACTTCTTGAATATAATGTGCGCTTTGGCGACCCCGAATGCCAAACACTCATGCTGCGCTTAGAGAGCGATCTGGTAGAAATGCTCTATGCCTGCGCCAAAGGGGATGTAACCCACATCACGCCCCGTTGGTCGGATGATCCCTCTTTGTGCATCGTCATGGCTGCCAAAGGCTACCCGGGTGAATACGTAAAGGATACCATCATTCGCAATCTTGACGAAGCTGTTGACTTCCCGGGTGCGCAGGTCTTTCATGCAGGAACAATTCTTAAAAATAAACTGATTGTTGCCAATGGCGGGCGAGTCTTAAGCATCTGCGCCAAAGGGAAAACCGTCAGCGAAGCCCGTACCACTGCCTATGCAGCAACGGCAAAAATCGACTGGCCAGAAAGTTTTTATCGCCACGATATTGCATGGCGCGCCTTAAAAGGTTAGAAATGAGGCATATATACCTTTATATAAGGTTTTCTTAAAGACAGGATGCAACATTGACTGAAATCACAACTCTTCTAGACCATGTGTTTTTAGGCCAGTCGCTTGGCATTTGGCTGTCCTTTTTTACGATTATCTTGACCCTGCTGGTCTTTGATCTTGGCATCATGGCGCGTAAAGCCAAAGTGGTAACACCGCGTCAAAGCCTGAAACAAACCGCCTTCTATATGCTGCTTGCCCTGCTGTTCGGGGTTTGGATCTGGTTACATATGGGGGCCCAGAACGGAATCGATTATTATACCGCCTACATGATCGAATTATCCCTCTCGCTCGACAATCTCTTTGTTATGTCCGTAATCTTGGCACATTTCAAAATCCCGCCCCACAACCAACACCGTATTCTCTTTTGGGGAATCCTGGGTGTGCTCATGATGCGCGGCCTAATGATTGGCTCCGGCCTTGCAGTTATCCAATATTTTCACTGGGTTTTGTTTATTTTTGCGGGTCTCCTGATCTTCACCGGTACAAAAATGCTACTGGGAGGAAGTCATGATGATGAGGACGAGGACCCGCTGAAAGACAGTAAAATCGTAAACTTCTTCCACAAAAACATGCGCTGCACCCCCGACTTTCACGGTGACCGCTTCTTCGTCAGGCAGGAAAACCCAAAGACTGGCGTGATTGAAACATTTGCAACCCCGCTTTTTATGGCCCTTGCCTGTATCGAATTCATGGATGTGGTTTTTGCCATCGACTCCGTTCCTGCTGTCTTTGCCATTACCACCGCACCCTTTATTGTCTATAGCAGTAACATCTTTGCTATTTTGGGGTTGCGCAGCATGTATTTTGCGGTGATCGCTCTGCTGGACCGCTTCAAATACATGAACTACGCCCTCTCGATTGTGCTTATTTTTATCGGCGGAAAAATCTTTTACAGCGAGTTTGTTGAAAAAATTGATCCACTTTATTCGCTTGCCATCACAGTCTCGCTGCTAGTCGGAGGCGCTGTCTTTTCGCTTCTAAAGACGCAAGATGGGGCACCTAAAAACTAGGATTTAAGCCACCCCCACATCCGCAGCGCAGCACAACTCTCCACCAAATATTCTTTTTTTGTTTAGGAATATATGATGGAATGAAGATGTAATCCAAAAAAAGCGTGCAAACGAAAGATGCGTCCCATGGCAGAAAATCCCCTGCAGCAAAATGTATTAAAGCCCATTCCAACTGTGGAACTGGTGATGCACGCCCTCAGCGTTGGTGACTTGAACGATTTATGCGATTCCACCGAAGAAGCCATCAAGGCAGGAGGAGGGTTCGGCTGGATTAGCCTGCCCAACCGCGATTTGCTGGAGCGTTTCTGGAACGGTGTTTTGGTCATGCCCGCACGAATGCTCTTTGTCGCGCGGCTTGACGGGGTCATTTGTGGTTCGGCGCAGCTCATCAAGCCCCCGAAAAACAATGAAGCCCAAGCCTTCGCCGTCCAACTGACAGGCCTCTTTATCGCACCGTGGGCCCGCGGTCAGGGACTCTCGCGCCGTCTGCTCGACTTTGTTGAAAAAACAGCGCTCAAGGAAGGGTTTAAAGTGATTAATCTTGATGTCCGCGAAACTCAAGATGCAGCAATCAACCTCTATGAATCGGCTGGCTACACCTGCATTGGCAAACACCCTGCCTATGCACGTGTGGGGGAAGACATTATCGCTGGTCGCTACTATACAAAACCCATTGATCCCGAACTCGCCCACAAGCTCGGCCCGACAGCTTAAATCACCTATAATACTTCACCCGCATCAATCACGCGGGAAAAGCTACACAAAACTTAGCAGACAACACTGTTCGAATTGTGGCAATCCACAACACGGACATACACCGAAATCCACCCGCGCGCAGACCCACGATTACGCGGCGGCTGAACGGGATTATCCAGCTCCGGCATCATTTTTCCTGACATGCGGTAATAACGGCTCAAAGCTCTCAGCTTCATCTGCAACCGTTCGATGGCCACGCCTGGGCTATCCGCCTCAACGCTGATCTCCGGAATAGACGAAATAATGGCTGAATAACGTTCTTCTGACTCCTGAACATTCCCCGTGGTTTCCATCACAGGGATACATTCGATCCAATACCCGTTCTTAGGCATAAGACCTCTCCCCTTTTTTTATGTTTTGATTAAGAAGAGACTATCACAAAAAAATTCCAAAGGCAAAAAAGAAACGGGAAGTTTCGAAACTTAATGAATCGCATCCCTTTGAATTTCCAAAAAACTATTCTATATGTAAGATCGTTATGCGGAACACGAACCCCCTGAATGAAAATGACAAGGATAACAAAATGTACGATGCCACCAATATTTTTGCCCGTATTATAAAGGGGGAAATCCCCTGCCAAAAAGTGTTTGAAAACGACCACGTTCTGGCCTTTCGTGATATACACCCCAAGGCCCCCGTTCATATTCTCGTGATCCCCAAAGGGGCCTACACCAACATTGTTGATTTCTATGGAAGCGCTCCTGAAATCGAGATCAGCGCTTTTGCCCGCGCTGTGGCCCAGATCGCCCGCGATCATAAAATTGATGAAACTGGCTTTCGCACCATAGCCAATACAGGTGTGAATGGCGGGCAAGAAGTCCCGCATTTTCACGTGCATCTGCTGGGCGGAAAACCCATCGGCCCCATGGTGACAGGAGGCTAAAAATCATGTCCACGCACAGCGCCGCTGCCCAGCCGAAAATAACCGTTCCCGCACTCAAGACCCGCAAACGCGCAGATGGGGCACCTGCTATCGTCTGTCTAACAGCCTACAGCAAACCCATGGCCCAGCTTCTTGATCCGTATGTTGACCTCATTTTGGTCGGGGACAGTGTCGGTATGGTACTCTATGGCTTTGAAACAACGCTCCCCGTCACGCTTGACATGATGATCGCTCATGGTGCCGCAGTAAAGCGCGGGACCCAGCGTGCCCTAGTTGTTGTGGACATGCCTTTTGCCACCTACCAAAAATCCCCCGAAGAAGCTTTTACAAACGCCGCCCGTATAATGATTGAAACCGGCTGCTCTGCCGTCAAAATCGAAGGCGGCACCGAAATGGCAGAAACGGTCAGATTTCTCTCCCAACGCGGCATTCCGGTTCTGGCCCATATCGGCTTGATGCCGCAAAGCCTTGCCACATCTGGCGGCTACCGCGCTCATGGAAAAACCACACAGGAAAGTGCTACTTTGCTGGAAAGCGCTAGAACCCTCGAGAAAGCGGGAGCTTTTGCGATCGTCCTTGAAGGAATGATCGAACCGCTTGCGGCGCAGATCACACGGGAACTCAGTATTCCCACTATCGGCATCGGCGCCTCCCCCACCTGTGACGGGCAAATTCTGGTAACCGATGACATGATTGGCCTGTTTCAGGATTTTACGCCCAAATTCGTGGAAAAATTTGCAAATGTAGGCGCGCAAATCAGCGAAGCCGCCGCAAACTATGCCAAAGCCATCCACGAAGGCGCCTTTCCCGAGGATAAGCATTGCTTTGGCGTAGAAAAGACTAAAACACTCGATACCAGCAAAGAGCCTATCTCCCAGAAGGCCTAACCACCTTTTTTCATCCGGCGTCGCTGAACCGAAGACGGGATATGCAAAGCTTCGCGGTATTTAGCAACCGTCCGGCGGGCCACATTCAGCCCTTCCTTGTTGAGGAGATCAGTCAGGTCATCATCAGATAAAATCACGGGGAAGGCCTCAGCATCAATGAGCGCCTTGATCCGTGCCTTGACCGATTCCGAAGAAACCGAAGACCCATCCGCCCCCTCGATACTCGAGGTAAAAAAGAATTTAAGTTCAAAAAGCCCGCGCGGCGTACCTATATATTTACCCGTTGTAACACGGCTTACCGTACTCTCATGCATGTCAATCGCCTCGGCCACCTCGCGTAAGGTAAGGGGCCTTAAGAACTCAATCCCGAACAGGAAAAACCCGTCCTGCCGCTCGACAATTTCGCTCGCCACTTTCAAAATAGTCTGTGCCCGCTGGTCAAGGGCCTTGACCAGCCACGAGGCATGACCAAGCTGGGTTGCGAGATATTCCCGCTCCCCCTTATCCTTAGTACGGGCCGACACTTCGGTATAATAGCGTTGATTCACCAGCACACGCGGAAGCGTTTCGCTATTGAGTTCCACCCGCCACCCACCACCAATATCCTTGGGCAAAACCTTCATTAAGACATCGGGAATAGCTGTTTGAACCACAACATGGTCAAAATCAGAGGATGGACGCGGATTAAGTGTGCGGATATAGGCTAAATTCGTAGCAATCTGCGCCTCATCAACCCCGCAAAGCCGCGCCAGTTTTTTGTGGTCATGCTGCGCTAGCAAATCAAGATGCTGAAGCAAAACTGCCATGCCCGGCAATTCATCCCCGCGCTCCTTGACTTGAAGAGCAAGGCATTCGCCAAGGTCGTGCGCAAAAACGCCGGCCGGATCAAACCCCTTCAAGCGCCCCAGAACCCGCACCAAAACAGCTTCGCTGCATCCCATCTGCTCCGCAAGGCTTGCGGGGTCTTCACGCAGATACCCGACATCATCGAGCCGATCAATCAAAAGCGTCCCGATACTGCGCTCGAGCGGCATTTCAAAATCGATCTGGAGCTGCTCCAGCAAATGTTCGCGCAAGGTCCGGTTACGCACCAGCCGGTCTTCAAAATCCGGCAGGTCGTCCATAAAATTGCTGCGCCCGCCCGCGCCAACACCAGCCATAGCAGAACCGGCATCAAAATCACCTTCACCCGCATCACCGCCATCGTGTTCATCTTGCGGTGTTTCACGTGAATCATCCGGCGTACCCCCATCTTCACTGTCCGGCTCCTGTTTTTCTAGCAGGGGATTTTGCACCATCTCGGCCTCGATAAAATCCTGAAGCTCGATATTGGACATCTGCAAAAGTTTGACCGCCTGCTGCATCTGCGGCGTCATCACCAGATTTTGCTGCTGGCGAAGCGTTAGGTTCTGCGTGAGTTTTTGTGACATATCCTAGCGACGCTTGTAATCGTAACTTGTGTCCTTAACGCCACCGCCCCGCGCCAAACTGACCATTTTAACGAGAAAATAGGCCGCAACCAAAAACACAGTAAGGCCCGCAAAAAGGAACGCCGCAGGTAATGCGAGGATGGGTGTCAGGAGCATGTTAAACGTCTCGGGCGAGAGCGTATCGATGAGCATCTGGTGTTCTTCCGGCAAATAATGCTTAAACGACCACCCCATCGGTACGATGGAGAAAACCTGCGTCTGCTGATCCAGACTCCAGATATAATAATCATGCGCGAGATCGCCCAGCGCGATCATCACAAAAAGAAAACAGAAAAATTTGATCCCGAATGGCATAAAAGAACCCCTTTTCCCCATAATAACAGAAACCGCCAGTCCCGCCAATGGCTTCAAATTTGACTTGATATTTACGAAAGGACGGGCTACGGTGCGCCGTTTCCAGAACCGACTGGAAAAGTAATTATGTCGGCTCTATTGAGATTTGAATATCAATGGAGACTAACGGAGAGGTGGCCGAGCGGTTTAAGGCACTCGCCTGGAAAGCGGGCATAGGGTTAAACCTATCGTGAGTTCGAATCTCATCCTCTCCGCCATTTTATAAAACAAAATGCCCTTGCGGGCATCTGATTTTATAAAATGATGGTTAGTTGGGATTTGTTACGAACGACGTGAGTTCGACGACAAGCCTTTCCCAAGAAAGGCGCAGGCGCGGCAAGGCCGCGAGGCCGAAGCCAATCTCATCCTCTCGCTATTTTAAATAGCTTTTGAGCATGTTCATGTAAAATCAGGATCGCTTGTATTCCTCAACATCCTTCATATAATATCAGTGCATTAGGAGAAACTAGCGCGTGCAAGACCAAAAACTAAAATATGAGATACAGCTTGATAGGGTACAGAAAATTGCCCTTTCTGGCATTGGCCGTGCGCTGACATTTGCCAAATTTTCTGAAACTGGCACCTATGATTTGGAAAAAATTAACACCCCTCCTCGAAATGAGGGGCAGATTTTTTCGAACGATTTCATGCCGCCGATACAGCTAACCGAGTTTCAGAAGTGGAAAGACGACTTTGTGGCTTGGAATTTGAACAACGCCGTAAATGAAATTATTGAATCATTCTTCGTATTTCTTGAAATTACATATTTCGTCCTTCATGCGAACGGGGACAGAAGGCGAGTCAACTCCGGTGATGTTTTGGGCGAAGTCATAAAGAATTGGCAAAACGAAGTGCGTAACAATTTAAGAACACAGAACAAGATACAAGCATTGTCTAACAAAGGCCTACAATTTTCGGATGATGAGAGAAAAATTATCGAGAGCTTCTGGGAGATCAGAAACCTTCTTTCGCACAACCTTGGAATTGCTGATAATAGAAAAAAACTGGATGTTGATCAGGGGAAGATAACTCTTAGATGGTATCGTCGGGAAATATTTGCAAAGTTAGAATCGGGGAGAGAAATCCAATTAACTGGAGATCCAATGCCTGAAGCAGGAGATCTATGCATGCGCATTAAAGTACCACAAACCAAGGAGATTGACCTTAACTCACATATCTCTTTTACTCTAGATGAAGTGCAACAGATTGCATGGACGTTTTGGCTTCTTGTTTCCGATGTTTCTGCTAGAATCAAAACGGTTTTGGATCAATCGGGCAAACAAGAAAAATTCGCCGAGAGTGCTTGATAGACCCATCTAACCCCATAAACATCGCAATTCCCCAGCATCTTTGCGCCCCGCGCCAATTTCAGGTACAATGAAGAAACAGGTGAGAACAACCTGTAGGTTAAGGATACACCCGACCCAGAAAGGAGCGGGAAACCATGGATATAAAATCTGTGATAACATCACCGTCCTATGTGGCTGCGCTGCGTGCAAGTCGCACAGAGCTGGGCGCTGGGACAACGCAAAAGGCGTCCACAACAACATCCACCACCTCATCCCTCATTCAGGCAGGCGATTTTTCTGTAACAACCCCGCTTGACGACTATCTCCCCCAATCACGGCCCTCAACCAAAAAACAATTCAAGGACAATAAGGACTACATCGCCTATATGCTGCTTTTGTTCATGAAAATGGGGAAGATTACACCGCCCGAAGGCCGCCAATTTGTCCGTCTCGAAGACAGGCACATGCTCCAAAGACTCGAAAAAGAGCTCTCCAGCCTCGTTCCCCCCGAATAAAGCCCAATTTAGCCCTAGCCGAACTAAGCGTAAAGTTGTAGTGTGCCGCAAAATCCTACGCGTGGTCGAGGCGATGTCATGAAAATCAGGCTGAGAAACAGCTCCGTTTGCAGCAAAACACCGATCAAGGAATAAAAAATGATCGGCGCCCGCAACCTCAACACAAAATTTATAACGGCCCTGAAAAATTCGTGGGACGAAGCTGCTATCTGGCCGGGGTGCAAAAAAGATTACCGCGCCACTATAAGCCACCCCTCCTTCGGTCAATGCTTGGTCGGGACGCTAGCTGCATGGGAAGCCCATGGAGGCACTGAAAAACGTTTTACCCTGTGTCCGGGAACCGCTTTCGGCCCACTCTTGCCTCCCGAAGGAGTCTGGCACTTCCGGCTTAAGAAGGATACGGGGAGGAAACTCCCACTTGTCATGGATCTCACATGGGACCAGTTTGAAAATCGCGCTATCTTTATTCCAGCCCTGACCGCAAGTGAACCCGAGCTTTATACCAAAATTCTCCGTAGCTCGCTGATCGAAGATGAAAGCCTGCCCACACGCCTTGACGTTATTTTTACCAACCTCGCCCGCCATGGTATCCACATCGCCGCCACGGCGCAGGAAACCATAGAAAAGGCCCAAATCGCACACGACATTACTCCCTAACGCCCTCACAAACCCAAGCCTTACTTATCAGGAAGTTTATGTACATTGCCTGACTTCAGCATCGTGTCATACCCCGCCATAGCAACGTCGATATTAAAATAAATATCAATTTTACCACCATCTCGCTCCAATGATAACTTGTCGTAGGTATGACCATTTTGGGAAACAAGAGTCTGAGATGTCACTTTGGCCCTAAAGACCGTACGTGCAATCAAATATTCTTCACCTACTTCTATCACATGGAAGGCACTTTCCGGTGTTTTGCCGCCCCCGCTAGCGAGAATCGATTTTATAATTGCTGCATAAGCCCATGTGTGGAGTTTTGGATCAAGTTTCTTTGACACGAGATAACCGCCCATAATCGAATGCAGCATGAAATTCGCAAAATGCTGCTCAGATATCTTGGCAACCTCGTTTTTGGCGGCGCTATCACCCTCGTCAGCTTTACGAAGCTCCCCGATCAACTCTTTCTGCTTACTGCCAAAACCAAGTGGGCTGTAAAAGCTTGTTTGAGTATAAGCCATACGCAATTGTGCGAAATCAAAATCTGCGGGCATAGACTGAGCCCTTTTGACCAAGCCGAGATAAAATGAATCTGGATCTGTTGCAGGCTTAGGCGCAGCCCATGCGGGACTTACCCCTAAACATATCACCAAGAAAAAAGCCAATAACCTCATAGCCACCCCCTACAGTTTACCTTGGTCAACTATAGCTCAAAAATGAGGGCGCGTAGCAAGTCTTATTTAAGTCAAGATCACCACACAATCGATGCAATAAACGCGTCAATATGCGTGGTGTAATCAAGTTCGGGAATACCGACGTTCGAGTTCATCTCGCCGTGACTATATGGCTGGGGCTCGAATGCGGTGCGCACGCCAAGACGCGCGGCTTTGGCAATAAACTCCTGCGCCTGTGCACAAGGATCGTCAGGGCGCGAGGTCGAGCAAGCCAGCATCATCGGAAAAGATGTGGAGCGAAGCTGGGCTTGTGGTGATGTTTTCACCCAGAACGCTTTATCATCCCCGAACGCATCATCATAAAGTTTAACATGGTGATGGGACATATATTCGACCACATCCAAAGCCCCGCTATCAAGAACAACAGCCCCCCTCCATGATTTCGCGCCTTGCTCGTAAGCAATTTGCGGATTGGATGTCAAAAGGGCAACCAAGTGCGCCCCCGCCGAATGTCCCATCAAGACTACACGCGCGGCATCGCCATGCCATTTCTCGGCATTTTTTTGCACATAAGCAAGGGCGAGAGCCACATCTTGCGCCTGTTCATAGGGGTCTGCGCCATCATCAAGCAATCGGTAGTTTGTCGAGACCACAACATACCCTTTGGCCTTCCAGTAATTAACCTTATTGGTCACGAGGTCTGGCATAGCCTTGTCACCACGCCGCCAGCCACCGCCATGCACAATCATCAAGATCGGGGTCGATTTAGTACTGGCGAGCTTGGGAACATAGACATCAAGCCGTTGATGCCCACTCTTCCCATAAGAAAGATTGCGGTAAGTCGGCTTCACGATATCACTCAGCCCCACCTTGCTCACTTGCTTGCTCAACATCAGTTCGCGTGTCAAAGACGCATCACTGCTCGCGGCCAACGCCGCACCCGAATAAAGCGCACAAATCAGGAAACCGCACAGAAATAAACGCACCATAGCACACCTCTTGCTTTGTTATTTCTATAATAACGGAAAAAGGTGGTAAGGCCCCCCACTTAAAATTAAGTATTTTTAACGGATGACGGATTCAATGAAACGATCAATGGACGCAGTATAATCAGGATCAACCCCGACATCCTGATTCATCTTGCCGTGATTTTTATCAGCCGGAAGAATTTCATAGGTCTTGCCCAACGTTTTTCCTTTTGTAACCAATCCTTGCGCGTTACCGCACGGGTTATCGCCTCGCGAGGATGAACAGGTAATCAGCATGGGCAGCGCATCTGCCGCCAGCTGATGAAGCGGGGAATTTTGTGTCCAATAGGTTTTATCATCCCCAAACGCGTCATCATAAAGCCCAACATGCCGCCCTGACATAACCTTCACAAGGTCAATTGCAGCGCTATCAAGCACCACCGTGCCCGCCCAAGGCCGAAGCCCTGTACGCGCCCACGCCGCCGGATGCACCGATAACAGCGCAACTAGGTGCGCCCCTGCCGAATGGCCCATCAGCACAATACGGGCTGGATCACCACCCCATGAAACAGCCTTTTTCTGAACCAAAGCCACAGCTTTAGCAACATCTACCGCCTGAACGTCAGGCGGTGTATCGGGCAGAAGGCGGTAATTGACCGATATAAAAATATAACCCTTGCCCGTATAATAGGCAGCTTTATACTTCATCCCTTTGCCCATAGCCTTATCCCCATGACGCCAGCCCCCGCCATGCACCATCACTATGACGGGAGCATGCGCAACGGCATGCTCGGGCATATAAACATCAATCGCCTGTTTTTCCTCATCACCATAAGGAACATCAGAAAATTTTGGAGATGGCCCATCTTCGGAAACGCTAGATTCCTGACGTTTCTCACGAAACTCCTTGAGCTTATCGCGCAGCAATCCCGCTTGACCCGCGCTTGGTAAAAGGCAGCACATCACAGCAAGCAAGACAAACTTATATAAGAAACGCGACATATATTCTTTATCCCTCATGATGCTGTACTAACGCAAACGGCTCCACATTTCACCCTTGCCATGCTAATCTCAAAAACATGAGAGGCGCCACATGACAGTACATCTTACCACACCCATCATCGTTGCCGGAATTGAAACCCGCACCAAAGCGGCTGATGAAATGTCCGGGAATGGCAAAATTTTACCTCTCTGGGAGAAATACCGCACAGAGATATTTGGCCAGAAAATTCCAGCCGGAGTCCCCATTGGCCTCTACACCGCTTATGAATCGGACTATCAAGGGGCCTACACTCTCTTAGCCGGAGTTGAAGTGGATAGCGCTCACACACCCGCAGATGGCATTCGCATCCTAACCATCCCCGCGGGGCATTACATGAAATTTGCTGCCAAAGGCGCCATGCCGGACATCGTCATTGGCCTATGGCAGGAAGTGTGGCGTTACTTCTCGGCTGACACTGCCGAGTTTGCGCGTGCCTACAGCACCGATTTTGAACTGTACCCCGCTCTCGGCGAAGTCGAGATCTATATCTCCATTCAACCCAAGTAAGCGCGAGGATATTTCTAGAAATCCGGCACGTCAATCACCAGAATTTCACCATCTTCTACTGCCTGAATGCGAAAGGAAGCGGCTCCCGTGATCTCAAGCCCATCACGTTCATGCATCCGCGTCACTGCACCATCGGGCGTAATGATATCAAAAACCCCCCGCGAGGCGAGCACATAGGCATTGTGTTTAAGAGATTGCTCCGCCTTAGAACCTGCCAGCATCCGCCCGCCATAAATGGCAGCATCTTGGTGGATATAAAGCGTGCCACGTCCCTCATGTTCGGGCTGTCCCGACACGAGCAGGCGCAAGGCATCGCGCACGGGCTCTGCCGGAAATTTCTGCTGATCCCAGCGCGGGGGGACATTCGCCTCATTTGGTTCAATCCAGATCTGGTAAAGCGTGGTCGCCTCATCTTCGCGGTTAAACTCGGAATGGGTCACACCGCTTCCCGCGCTCATCACCTGCACATCACCCGCAGCCGTGCGTCCCTCATGGCCTAAACTATCATGGTGCGTGATCGCGCCGGAACGCACATAGGTAATAATCTCCATGTTTTCATGGTCATGGGGCGCAAATCCGCGCCCACTCTGAACTTTATCGTCGTTAATCACCCGCAAGGCTCCGAAACCGGCACGCGACGGGTTCCAATACCGTGCAAAACTGAAATGATATCGCGCATCCAGCCAGCCGAAATCGCTGTGACCCAGCGCCGCAAACGGGTACAAAACAACCTTCATGTCAGAAACATGGGAAGGAAGGACCGGGGCTAATGGCTTCATCTTTAGACCTTTCTCGCAAATTATCTATGGTGATATAGAATTGATACCGAAAAAGGAAAGTCGGCTTAGAGGATAAGAAATTCCCGCCTAAACTTTCTTGAGAAAGCAGGTCTTAAGCACCAATCCTTTGATTTTATCAGTCCGGCATTCAACCTCTTCATCATTGGATGTGAGGTGAATATTTTTGATGACTGTCCCGCGCTTCAGGGTTGTTCCTGCGCCTTTAACCGGAAGGTCTTTGATAAGTTGCACAGAATCGCCTTCATTCAGGCGCGCACCATTGCTGTCACGCACAATCAGTTCATCATCGTCATCCATAGTAATCTCACAAAAGGGTAAGGGTTAGACCCAGTTGATAGCAGGCCGCCCTTGTGCTTGTAAATACGCATTCGCTTTCTTGAAATGCCCACAGCCCAGAAACCCGCGATGTGCCGATAAAGGCGAGGGGTGGGGCGCAGTAAGCACCAGATGTTTGCTGCGGTCAATAAACGCGCCTTTCTTTTGCGCATAGGCCCCCCACAACATAAACACAACATGTTCATGATGGTCATTGACCGCGCGAATAATCTGGTCGGTAAACACCTCCCACCCCTTATTCTGGTGCGAGCCAGCCTCTCCCTGCCGCACGGTGAGTGTAGCGTTGAGAAGGAGGACGCCTTGCTGCGCCCAACGTGTGAGGTCGCCGCTGCGCGGGATAGCGCAGCCATATTCCGCAGCAATTTCTTTATAAATATTTTGAAGACTAGGGGGAAGCGCCACGCCATCACGCACAGAAAAAGACAACCCATGGGCCTGTCCTTCGCCATGATAAGGGTCCTGCCCCAGAATAACCACTTTCACATCGCCAAAGGCAGTAGCATTCATGGCATTGAAAATTTCGCCACCTTTGGGATAGACCGTGCACCCCGCCTGTTTTTCTGCGAGCAAAAAAATTTTGAGTTCCTGCATATAGGATTTATCAAACTCATCACCAATTTCAGCCATCCATGATGGGTTCAACTGCACCTGCACACTCATTCTCCACCTCAAAAAATTTGTCCGTTTCACATGAATCAAAAATCCCCTCGGAAGAGGGGATTTTTATATTACTTCACCAACGGTTGAATTTCAAACTGGTGGAAGGGTGGGGGTGAAGACACCGTCCATTCAAGCGTCATGGTATTGGCGCGCACGTTCCAGTAATTATCCGCAACACGGTGGCCACGAGCCAGCGTATAAATCACGATCAGAACAAAGAAAATCGTACTGGCAAAGGAAATATAGGCACCATAGGACGAGATTTTGTTCCAGAAGGCAAGATCATCTTGATAGTCGGGGTAACGGCGCGGCATGCCGCGCAGACCCAGAAAATGCTGCGGGAAGAAAATCATGTTGACACCAATAAAGGTCGTGAAGAAATGAAGTTTTCCCGCCCATTCCGGATACTGACGCCCCGACATCTTGCCGATCCAGTAATAAAATCCTGCAAACAATGCAAAAACAGCGCCAAGCGAAAGCACATAGTGGAAGTGCGCAACAACGTAATACGTGTCGTGAAGGGCAATATCCATCCCGCCATTGGCCAGAACCACGCCAGTTACCCCACCCACAGTAAAGAGGAAGATAAAACCGATTGCCCACAGCATGGGGGTTTTAAACTCAATCGAGCCACCCCACATGGTCGCAATCCACGAAAAGATTTTAATTCCCGTCGGCACAGCAATCACCAGCGTCGCCGCCGTAAAATAAGCGCGGGTATCAACCGACAAACCGACTGTGTACATGTGGTGCGCCCACACGACAAAGCCCACAAAACCAATTGCAACCATCGCATACGCCATCCCCAGATACCCGAAAACCGGCTTTTTGGAGAAGGTTGAAATAATATGGCTGATAATCCCAAAAGCTGGCAGAATCATGATATAAACTTCTGGGTGACCAAAAAACCAGAACAGATGCTGGTACAAAATCGGGTCACCACCTCCTTCAGGATTAAAGAAGCTTGTCCCAAAATTACGGTCGGTAAGCAGCATGGTGATCGCACCACCTAGAACCGGCACAGAAAGCACCAGCAGGAAAGCCGTAACCAACATTGACCACGCAAACAACGGCATCTTATGGAGGGTCATGCCCGGGGCGCGCATATTAAAGATGGTTGCGATAAAGTTGGCCCCGCCCAAAATAGAACTAGCCCCCGCAAGGTGAAGGGCAAAAATCGCCATATCCACTGACATGCCCGGGTGCCCAAGTTTACTGGAAAGCGGGGGATACACTGTCCAACCCGTACCGGCACCACCCCCCACGAAAACAGAAGCCACCAACAGCAAAAAGGCGGGGACAATCAGCCAGAAAGAGATGTTATTAAGGCGTGGAAACGCCATATCCGGCGCGCCGATCATCAATGGAACAAACCAGTTACCAAAACCGCCAATCAGGCCCGGCATCACCACAAAAAACACCATGATCAGGCCGTGCGCCGTGATCCAAACATTCCACATATGTTCATTGCCGGGTTCGATAAATTGAAGTCCGGGTTCGGCCAATTCCATCCGCATCATCACAGAGAACGCCCCACCAATCAAACCCGCGCAAATTGAAAAAATGATGTAGAGCGTACCGATGTCTTTATGGTTGGTGGACATAAACCATCGGGTAAAAAACCCCGGTTTATGATCATGGTGATGATCAATAGCGGCAGCGTGAAGAGTATCGGACATTATTTACCTCATTCAAAAAGACAATGTACATATCTAGTGTTGTTCATCAGCAGGAGCTGGAAGCTCCTCTGGGGACGCCTCAGCGGCAGGAGCGGAAACAGCATCAAGGATAACCTCCCCTGCAACAGGGGCTTGTGCCGCACCGAGAGCTTGACCGCCCTGCGCAACAACCCATTGATTAAACTCGTCTTTGGAAACAGCGTGAATTTCAATCGGCATAAAGCCGTGGCCTTTGCCACACAGCTCAGAGCATTGCCCGTAATAGACGCCGGGCTTGGTCACGCGGGCCCATGTGGAATTAAGACGCCCCGGAACAGCATCAACCTTGATCCCGAAAGCTGGAACCGCAAAAGAATGGATCACATCACTCGCGGTAATATCAAAAGTAATATTAGTATCAACCGGTATGATCATGGCGTTATCGGTAGAAAGCAAGCGTTTCTGGCCTTTGGAAACATCAATTTCCTCATCCTTAAGAATATTGGCCGTCACCGATACCCCGCCATTATCTGGATATTCATAGCCCCAGTACCACTGATAACCCGTGACTTTCACATGCATCTCAGACTCAGGCTGGCGGGCCTCGAAAAACAAAAGCTTGAAGGAGGGCACCGCAATCACAATCAAAATAACCACCGGTACAACCGTCCACAGCACCTCCAACATCACGTTGTGCGTTGTAGTCGAAGGTTCGGGATTGGCTTTGGCATTAAACCGCACCATCACATAAACAAGCAGGACCGTTACAAACAGGACAATTGCGGTGATGATATAAAGCATCATATTATGAAATTGGGTAATGTGCTCCATGGCTGGCGTCGCAGCCTCTTGAAAACCCACACTCATATCGGGGGAACCCGCAACAGCAAAAGCAGATAAGGAAATCAGGAAGAGTGCCACAGCAACAAAAACGGTGGCAAAAACAGAGGATTTTTGAAAGAAAGTCATAGCGGCAAACCTTAAATCACGGCATTTTGTGATGCTAATATGCCGTATAATGACAGAAAAAAATAGAGTCTATTTGAACGGGCGGGCAATCTTGTTAGGACGCTCTAGTTTTTCCATATTTATAATATTTACTGAAAAGCAGCTTCCGTCTTTTTATTGCAGCAATGACAGGCCAAAAAGAGCAGCCGTCTCGGCACGTAAAATCCGCGAACCAAGTGAAACAGGGACAACAAAGGATTGGTGAAGGAGAAACTCCACTTCCTCCGGCGCAACCCCGCCCTCTGGCCCCACCAAAAAACCGCGCTCAATCCCGCATTCCTGCGCAGAACGTTGCAGCGGTAAATAATCCGCCCGCTCCAGTGCACAAAAAACAGGGATTTCCTCGTTCCACGCCGTAAAAGACTTCTTAACCGCGCATAATGGGACGAGGAAAGGAATATCCAGCCGTTCACATTGCTCGGCCGCCTCGGTCATTTGGGTTTTTATGCGTTCAACTTTGATGTCACGCACCATGCTGCGCTGAAAAAGGACAGGATGCAAATGCGTCACCCCAAGTTCCACGGCCTTTTCAATCAGAAAGTCAAGGCGCTCCTTTTTGAGAGGCGAGAAAAAAAGGTGCAACTCTCCCGTTGCAACAAACGGTTCACGCAGCATTTTTCCAAACGTAACAGAGCATCCTTTTTTTCCTTGCAGCTCTACATGGCCCGCAAATTCGCCGCTATCAGGATGAAAAACCCGTACATAATCACCCGCATCAAGACGCAGCACATGCCGCAGATAATGGCTCTGCGCTTCATCCAGAATGAGCGTTTCCCGTGAATCAAAGCCGCCCTCAATATAAAGGCGCGGCCACAAATGGGGGGAAGAAGGTAAAGCGGTTGAACTCATAAAACCTGCATAGCATAAACGGGGCGCAAGCGCAGCCCCGCCTCATTCTAAATATCAGGGATTTTTCAGACCCAGTTTTCCTTGACGGGACGCAAGATCAATTTCATCAACCTTGGCTGTGATGGCCTGCCGCGCGGCGTCATAATATTCATCATGGGTCAGCTTGAATGCCAAAGCGCCAAAAGCATTCACATGACGCAACTCTGCCCTCGAGTCACCCAGACACTTAGCCAACCGCTTCTCAAAATCACTGCGCAGCAGATCGACCTGACTGTCCGAAAAAAGCGAGGGGTTTGTAGGCTCATCAGGAATATATTGTGATAAACTATCCATGGCCTTCAGATAGGGTGTTAGACTCATCGTCGCAAAAGCACTGAAAACTGTTTTTTGAATCTCCGCCGCCGCTTCTTTGTGTTCCGGTTCCTTGCTCTCATCCAAAATACGGGCAAGGGCCAGATTGCCAGCTAAAACTTCACCAATGTCCTTTTGCCCCATTTTCTGCGCAATACCATGGGCGGTCGTCAGGATTTGCTGCTGCTGGTCATAGGGCGCATTAAAAAAAGCCTTATGCAAGTGTCCGGCAGCATCAGTAAGCGGCACACATTCCAAATGATCGCAAAACTCTTCCGCCGCTGCCTGCATGCGAACATCATAATCACCTGCCGCGCCAACAGGGCGTTCTTCAGACAAAGTTTCAGCAAGCATTTCAAGTTTAGCCAGATTTCCGGAATAGCCTTCGGCCGCCGCTGCGAATGGAATAGACATGACACAACCTCATTTTGTTAGTTTTTAGGGGGTATATTTTTACGTAAATTAACAAGACGCAGGGTTTTTGTCAATCTTTCCCGCCTTGCATGGGTTTAATTCTTGCCCTATCAAGAACCCATGGCCCATACCGATATAACCCCCACGTCACTAATCCAGAAACTGCCGGAAAAGTTCCGGCCTTATGCCCTCCTGATGCGCCTTGACCGCCCGATCGGCACATGGCTCCTGTTACTCCCCTCTCTATGGGGAATTGCCCTCGCCCAAGCAGGGCAGCTCAATATAACCGCAACACTCTCCCTTTTTAGCCTGTTTACTGTGGGCGCTGTTATCATGCGCGGGGCCGGATGCGCTATCAACGACTTATGGGATATTGACATTGACCGCCGTGTCGAGCGGACACAGTCACGCCCCCTCGCCGCCGGAACACTCGGCAAAAAACAAGCCCTCCTTTTGATTGCTTTCTTGTTGCTGTTCGGGCTAGTCATTTTACTCCAGCTTCCCGTTGCCGCCATCATAACTGGTATGATCGCGCTGATACCCGTGGTTCTTTATCCTCTCGCCAAACGCGTGACATGGTACCCACAGGCCGTACTAGGCCTGACCTTCAACATAGGTACTTTGATGGGGTGGGCATCCATCACCAACGACCTCACCACAGCAGCGCCATGGCTGATCTATGCTGGCGCCTTTTTCTGGACGCTGGGCTATGACACCATCTATGCCCATCAGGATAAAACTGACGACGCCCTGATTGGTGTGAAATCAACCGCACTTAAATTCGGGGTCCACAGCAAACTATATATTGGGCTCTTTTACGCCCTAGCCTTCGCCCTGCTTGCCGCCGCGGGCTACGCAGGCAGCAGCGGATGGGAATATTTTGCCATCCTTACCATCGCAGGCATTCACTTTATCTGGCAATTGATGGCATGGAAAAGTGAAAATCCCGCAAGCTGCCTTGCTATCTTTCGCAGCAACCGCGACGCTGGATTAATCATCTTGCTTGCAAGTCTATGTAGCTAATTCGCTACCTGCACTGAGGGCGGGCAATTCAAGTGAAAAGACACTACCCTGTCCCTTGCGGCTCTCGAGGCGGATCGTTCCACCATGAAGTGTTACAATATTTCTGACAAGTGTAAGGCCTAACCCAGCCCCGCCGCGTTGATCACCCAAACCATCATCACGTGGCGCATCGGTTTTCTCGAACGGGCGGAAGATGCGTTCCTGATCGACAGGATCAATACCAACCCCCGTATCGGTAACCGAAAAAATCACCTGATCGCCCATCCGTTTGGCACCAAGCGTAATCCGCCCGCCCGCTGGTGTATAAGCAATCGCATTGCGGATAAGATTAAGGAGTCCTTGCTTGATCCGCCGCTCATCAAGAAAAGCCTGACCGACATCTGCGGCACAATCAAGCGTGACTTCGATTTTTTGACCGCGCGCCCATTCTTGGGTCAGGTTGTACAAATCCCCAACAATGCCAGCCACAGCTACGTGAGAACGGCTCAGCGTCATATATCCCGCCTCAATCGTTGAAAGATCCAGAATGTCATTAATAAGATTTTTAAGCCGCTCCGACGCCTCGTGCATACCCTTGGTATATTCTTTTTGCCGCGGATTTAAGGGCCCGAAATATTCCTGATCGAGAATCTCGTTAAATCCGATAATCGCGTTGAGCGGCGTGCGCAGCTGGTAAGACACATTTGCCAGAAAATCAAGTTTAAGCCGCTCAGCCGCTTCAAGAGCCATATTTTTCTCACGCAGTGCCTCTTCAACCCGCACCTTGTCGGTGACGTCTTGAAACGTGACCATCGTTCCACCATCCGGCAGGGCAACCGTCACATAATGCAAAATACGTCCAT
Source organism: Pseudobdellovibrionaceae bacterium (assembly GCA_041674725.1). Lineage (GTDB taxonomy): Bacteria > Pseudomonadota > Alphaproteobacteria > Micavibrionales > Micavibrionaceae > UBA1573. The sequence continues at coordinate 113,179 of JBAYVC010000008.1, forward strand.
CAAGCAAACGGAGTTCACCCAAACGGTCTTCACGAGCAAAAAATTCAGCAAGCATCCGGCGGCGCGTCTCATCCCACGACGCCCCCTCAAAGAAACCGCGGCTCTTATCAATCACCTGCGTCACATGAAGTCCGCTATCAAGATCTTCCGGATTAAAATGCCACATGGCCGCATAAGCAGAATTCCAAAGCTTCAGGCGCCCATCCCCGCCATACACAGCAACCCCCTCACCGAGATTATCCAGCGTTTCGCGCTGCACCGCCATAAGGGTATTGTAGGAGGACTGAAGCGCAAGACCGCTCGTCACATCTTCGCAAATCATCATAAGCCCCCCCATCGGGTGCGGCACCACCAGCAGACGCAACACCGTGTCATCGGGAAGATAGAGCATATCCTCATGCGCCCCGATCAAGGAGGTAAACAGATCAAGCCAACCTTGCTTGTAACGGCGGAAATCGGCTTGTTCCGGCAAACGCCGTGTCTCGCGGAGCTGCTCGAGAATATCGCCGAGTTTCGGGCGCGTATTGAGCCACGCATCATCCAGCCGCCACAATTGCGCAAAGGCAGCATTGTAAAACTCGAGCTTTTGCGACCCATCAAAAATAGCGATGGCGCTGCGGAGCTGTTCGAGCAAATCATGTTGCGCCCGTGTGTGGCGTTCATGTTTTTTCTCAAGGTCTTCCTCGCGCGAAATATCCTGCGCCTCGCCAATTACAAAATCGAGGTGGGGCAGGGGGGTAAGCGCCACCTGAAAGAGTTTACGTTCACCATTCACAATCAGATATTTGCTCTCCACAATACCCACGCCACTCGCCAATGTTTCCGCGGCAAGGCCGCTGAGCGTCTTGGTTCCCTTGGCTTGTTTTTTGGGTGTCGTGAACGGCAAATCAAGTTTCTCATCAATGATTTTTTCAAGCGGCTGGCCCATCAGTTTGCAGTAAGCCGTATTACACCAAATCACCGCGCCGCGCGGGCTGTAAATCCACATCGGTTGTCGCAATACACCAAGAAGCGCATGAAATTTTCGAATTTCATGTTCAAAATCATGCTGCGCGGTGCGGCGCTCTTCCAGTTCGCGCTCTTGCACTGTAATATCCTCGATCCACAAAATGCGGTAACGGTCATAACCGCTCAAGGCCTCACCAGCGCTTCCGGTAATACGCAGGATTTTGCTGCCATCCAAAATTTGCGCTTTCAGCACAAATTTCTGTTTTTCCTGCTCGAGTTTGGTAAAGCAAGTCTCGAGCGCCGCCCCGTCCCCAGGACGCAGGGCATGCTGGATATCCGGCAACCCCCTGAGGGCCGAAAGTCCCAGAAGGGCCAAAAACCCTTTACTGAAAACCAGCGTACCATCAGGATTAAACCCGCAATATTCACCCGGAAAGGCCGACAAAAAAGCCTCAAGCCGATCAATCCGCTCGAAAACAGTGAGCGGCACAAAGAAACGTTGAAAAAAAGAAGGCCTGCCGGATGGCGGGGGTTCGGATTCGGACATAGATGCACTTTACCCGTCCCGCCCTTATGAGACAAGTGACACGAAAGAGATGTTTTTTCTGGCAATCGAGCTATATTATATGTATGACTCGATAGTGATATTCATAAAAAGTTAATACACATAAGATAGACTTGGGAATATCATAGAGGAAAGAGGTGGGCTGTGAGCATTTGGGGTGCACATCGCGAAGTAGACAATAATAGCAGCGTCCTCGCATCGATGGCAGCGACGGCGAAGGTCGACCTCTCTGCATCATTCAAATTCAACAGCGGCAATCCCGTCAATGACGCCAAAGCCGTAGCGCCCGCCCTTGAACAATCCGCCGCAGGACTTTCAAACATTCAGGATATGCGCCGCACCTTGGCCGCAAGCATTGATCATGGAAGTAATGCCGGCGGCGCGGAAGCGCCAAGTGCAAAAACAGCAGATCCCGCAAACCCCATGTCCTTCTTTCGGCCCGGTAATCTTGCCCTCTCGGTAGGAAGCACCGTAGCAGGTCTCGCTATTGGAGGGCCGATTGGCGCAGGTATCATGGCCGCAGGCGCTGTGAGTGACGCCATCGGCTTTATGGCCGGCAAAACAGGCACCGAACATGCGGGCCTCGGGCACGCTGGCACCAAAAACACCGCCATTGACGGCGGGAAATCAGAATTCACCTCGGCGCCATCGTCCGATGAAAAAGGTGGGTATGTGGATGTACTGGGCACGCGCTGGGCTGATGATGGCTCGCAAATTGCCATCAACAATCAGGTGGCCCCGAAAGGCCCTGCGGCTAATCCCCAGATGCAAATGGCCGCCGATGAAACCGTGGCCAAATTTGGTGAAAAAGAAGTCATGCGCCAATTAGGCCAAACCAGCACCATGGAAAAACGCCTCTTGCAACAAGCCGGATCAGCGATGGATTTTGCTGAAGACCATGGCGGCCCACAAAAGATCGCCCTGAACTACAGGCCTTTCGCGGGTGGCCCAGCCGCCCCTGGCATGGGTTGATCGTCCCCTAACCGTTATCACTAAATCGAAAAATCCTGATCGTCTTTTTCCGGATCGCCCAGCGTAGGCGCGATACCAAACGCGAGGGAAGCCAAGTCTTCGTTCGTTTTGTTCTCGCGCATCTCACGCGCGCGGTAACGCTCTAAAACCGCAGGAATAGACGCAAGATAGGCAAGGGCCAGCAGAGTCATCGTGATCCATGTGGCGTGAATAAGTGCCGCCACAATCAGTGCCGCAAAGGCCAGCACCGCCACGCTCATCCGCCGCGGAAGCTTAAGGTATTTGAGCGAGAAAGTCGGAATGCGGCTGACCATCAGCATCCCCACAAAAATAGCCCACACCGCAACCAATGGCGCTGCGAAAGAAAACTCGGTAAACGCATCCGGAAACAAAAACCAAATATACATCGGGAGCAGACAAAGCCCTGCACCTGCTGGTGTTGGCACACCTGAAAAATAACGCTTCTTCCACAGCGGAATATCCACGGTGCTTTTAGCGGCCACATTAAACCGCGCCAGCCGCAGCGCCGCTGCCACCGGAAAAACAATCGCGGCAATCCACCCGAGTTGTCCAGCTTCAGCTAAAAGCCAGTCATAAAGGATAATGCCAGGCGCCACGCCAAAAGCGAGAAAATCGGAAAGGGAATCAAGCTGGGCGCCAAACTCGCTTTGTGCCTTAAGGAGCCGCGCCATCGCCCCGTCAAGGACATCAAACAAGGCCGCTGCAATCAGCATAATAACCGCAACCTCATACTGCCCGACAATCGCTTTCTGGACGCTGGTTACACCAGCTATCATTGCCAATATAGTGATCATATTCGGGATAAAGCGGGAGATAGGCACTTTAAGGCCTTCGCCGCGTCCTTCCCTGTGCTCGGATTCATCCATGCGTAATCTCTTCCGTTACTCTTACCCCTAAATGGGACGCGCTTCGCGCGCGGAACCACCGTAAGCAAGATCAGCCAAAACTGTCTCGCCACCAACGGCGCGCTGTCCAACTGCAACGAGCGGAGCAACACCCTCGGGCAGATAAACATCCATACGGCTGCCAAAACGAATAATGCCGTAACGATCGCCACTACGTACCATGTCACCTTCCTTAATATCACATAGGATCCGGCGGGCAATCAGCCCGGCAATCTGCACGAAAGCAAGGGAACGCCCGTCTTCGAGCGTCAAAAGAGCCGAGCAACGCTCATTTTCAAGACTGGCGCGTTCATTTCCTGCATTGAGATAAAGGCCAGGTTTATAGACCAGCTTGGCAATTTTCCCTGACAAAGGAATACGATTCACATGTACATCAAAGACGCTCAAGAAAATGCTGATGCGGGTATAGGTTCCATCAACTTGCCCCATATCTCCTTGAACAGGTTCCCCGCCCAGCTCTACAGGCAAATGGACTCCGGCATCAACCGAGGTCACACGGCCATCCGCTGGCGAAAGAACAAGACTTGCCCCCTCAGGGACGGCCCGAACCGGATCACGGAAGAAATACACGCACCACAGCGTCAGAGCGAGGAAAGTCATCGCCAGAATACCTGAAAGCAGCGAGAGGAAGGCGGTGACGACCGCAAAGCCGATAATAAAGGGAATACCCGCCTTATGAATGGGAACAAACAACGTAGAAACTATAGTTTCTTTGAGGTCAAAGAGTGTTTTTTCGTAAACTTCATTGGTCATGTTTGATAATCCGGTTGCCAGAATGAGGGGAAGTCTGTATCTATTTTGGTCTGGGCGCAACCCATTTTGTGCATTTAACCCAAATCATATCCGAGAACCATGTCTAAAATTAACTCTGTCTGCGTTTATTGCGGCTCCTCAACCTCTTCAAACCCTCAATTTGATGCCCCGACCATCGAACTGGGAAATAAAATTGCCGCACAGAACCTGACTTTGGTCTATGGAGGCGGCAGTCCTGGCCTTATGGGAAAAGTTGCCAACGCAACACTTGGTGCGGGGGGAAAAGTTATTGGAATCATCCCCGAACATATTCTTAGACTCGAAGTGCAACACCCAGGCCTGACCGAGCTTCATATCGTGGATAACATGCACACCCGTAAAATGATGATGGCAGAAAAAGCTGACGCTTTCGTTATTATGCCGGGAGGCCTAGGCACGCTTGACGAGGCCTTCGAGATTATGACGTGGAAATACTTGGGCATTCACAATAAACCTGTGATTATCGCCAATATTAACCGGTACTGGGACCCACTCATGGCCCTCATTACCCATATGGCTGACAACAGATTTCTGCGTGAAGAGCATCTAAAAACCTTTATCGAAGCCAGCTCCGTAGATCAGGTCATAGAAATTTTATGCTCTACGCAAGCTTCCCCTCTTCCCCTGCACACCGAACAGATATAAACTCTTTTTTAGACTTTTGCCCGCATAGTGAGCAAAGGGTGTCCCGCCCGCATTCCCACCGGATGGAGTATAGTAGTGAGTTTTTTAAATAATAAAGAGAGAGAGAACACTCTTCTGGTCTCACAAAAGGCGCTTGATCGCATCGCGAAAGAGGGACTTCTCCCCTTGCCGGATACCTATGAACTCTGGTTCGCCTACTATTCGCGCAGCACACCTGAAATTGTGCGTATGATCGATGGAATCACAGAATCCGGTCAAGAAATAACCGAATATGTTTGCGCTGAACTTTACCGCCGCTTCCTCAGCGACCTGCGCAATGAAGAAGCCGTCCGCACTGCGGGCGAACAAGTGCAAGGCGCTATCCAATCCGTCAGCGGCATGGTGCAAGGCGTGCAAAGCGCTACACGCGACTATGGCGATACACTCAACAAAGCCAATGACAAAATAGGTGCCATCAAATCACCCAAAGAACTGCAGGAAATTCTTAAAGTCGTCTCCAGCAGCACAAAAAATATGATGGACCACTCGAACCAACTCGAAGAAATACTACGCCAATCAAACCAAATTATGGAAGATATGCGACGTGACCTCGATCATGTCCGCCGCGAAGCCATGACAGATGGCCTGACAGGCCTTGCCAACCGCAAATGCTTTGACTCGGAAATCGATCAAGCTCTGCAAGAATCCGCCGAGAAAAATAAAAGCTTCACCCTGCTCATGCTCGACATTGACTACTTCAAGGCCTTCAACGACAATTTCGGGCATCAGGTGGGCGATCAGGTACTTCGTCTTGTGGCGAGAACGCTTAAAGATAGCATCAAGGGCCGCGATTTTGCAGCGCGGTATGGTGGGGAAGAATTTGCCATTATCCTGCCCGACACCGACCTTGCAGGAGCTATTGTTGTGGGGAACGCCTTACGCAAAGCAGTTGCAAGTAAAGATGTTATCAACCGTAGCACTGGCAAAATCCTCGGGCGAATTACACTCTCGGTCGGCGTAGCCGAATATACTGGCGAGAAAAGCCCCGAAGACTTGATTGAACGGGCCGACAGTGCGCTTTACACCGCCAAACATAACGGGCGCAATCAAGTGGCCGCAGCCCCCAACAACCGTCCGCCGAGCAAACCTTAAATCGACACCAAATCACCGATAGCGGCTTTGTCTAATATCATATATGATGAACGCGATTTTTCACTGACCGTCTTGAGAAGAGCCAAAGAACCATGAAACAATCAATTATGCTCCTTGCCCTCGTGATTGCCGGAGTGCTGGCCTACACCCTCTATGGGATGTTTACCTTTGTTCCAGATGAGGCAACCAATTTTACCTTCAGCGAGCCCGTTCTTCCGCCCGAAATTGCCAAACAATATGCAGAAGAAAAAACAGGGTCGCTCAGCGCCAGCGAAGAGAAAATGAAAACGGCGGCCCTCGCCAGCTCGCAAAAAGCCCTTGAAATCTATCAAAGTTATCAAGATAACGCCCCCAAACAAGCGGCAGACTCGATTGCCGTCCTCAACAAATATATCGTGGAATGGGCGTTTCCCGCCTATGTTCTTTCCTACACTCTCAACGGTGCCGGACAACGCGGATTTGAAATGCTCCAGATCAATCCGGGCAATTTCTCCAAAGTTGAAAATGAACGTTATACCCTCAGCTGCACAGCAAAAACCCCGCCTTCTGATGTCATGATCGGAACCGATAGCGCCGATACCCTTGAATGTGCCATTCAGGGCGCAGCCACAACTCAAGACCGCATGATCCTCGGCGGCCCCGGTAACGATAAAATTACTGATGCACTTGGCAAACGCATTATCAATGGCGGCTCAGGCGATGACATTATTGCTGTAGGTGAAGGCCGCACCATTATTCTGCTTGAAAACGGCTGGGGCAAAGATCAAGTCTCGCTCGATTGCAACGGCGCCAAAGTCGAAACGAGTCAAATTCCCGAATTTGAGATTCCATGGAGTTTGCCCTATGCCAACTTTATTGTCCTTAGTCCTCAAATCGACTTAACGTCACTTGAGTGGCAAGGCAATATGCTCATCAACAAGGCAACGGGCGATAGCCTCACCGTGTCGGAAAACTGTTTCAATCTAATTCCACCCCTCCCTGCGCCAACAGTGCCAGTTGCAACAACAGCCCCTACAACACCACAATAACAAGCGCCATGAACCGAAAACGTTGCGGCTGGGTGGGTGAGGGAAAGCCCCACTACGAGGACTATCACGACCATGAATGGGGAACCCCCGTTCATGACGACAACAAACTCTTCGAAATGCTGGTATTAGAAGGGGCACAAGCCGGACTCAACTGGGAAACCATCCGCAAAAACGCGGCGGCTACCACCCAGCATTTCATAATTTCGACCCCGTCAAGGTCGCAGTCATGACCGATGCCGCGCTTGAAAAAATACTCAAAGACCCCGCCATCATCCGCAACCGCCTGAAAATTTTCAGTGCCCGCAAAAACGCCCGTGTGTTCTTGGACATACAACAGGAATTTGGTAGTTTTGATGCCTATGTCTGGCGCTTTGTCGGCGGTAATCCCATCATCAATTCATGGAAAACGCTCAAGGATGTTCCCGCTTCAACTCCCGAAAGTGACGCCCTTGCCAAAGACCTTAAAAAACGCGGCATGAGTTTTGTCGGTACCACCATCATCTACGCCTATATGCAAGCCTGCGGCCTCGTAAACGACCATGTCAGCACCTGTTTTAAATACCAAAAATAAGGAACCCTCCCAAAGCTACCATGCCTCTCCTCCCAAACAAATTATTCCCGTATATCATCCCCCTTGGAGCAGCCCTCTGCCTGACACCTTGGGTAGGCAGCGCCACAGCACTTCTCCTCGGTGCGGTAATCGCCCTGACTCTAGGCAACCCCTACACCCAATATACACGCACATGGACGCATCGCCTCCTGCCACTGAGCATCATCGGGCTTGGCGCCGGCATGAACCTTGAAACCGTTGCCAAAGCAGGGATCAGCGGGATCGGTTATACAGCACTGAGCATTATGCTCACCCTTGGCGCTGGACTCTTGCTCGGGAAAATGCTGCGCACGGAAAAGGAATCCTCTCTCCTGATTTCGGTGGGAACAGCCATCTGCGGCGGTAGCGCGATTGCCGCTGTCGCGCCCGTAATCGGTGCTCGCCCTTCCAGCATGTCGGTAGCCCTCGGCGTTGTTTTCCTGCTCAATGCCGCCGCCCTCGTGCTTTTTCCTTTTCTTGGCCATATGATGGGTTTATCGCAGGAACAATTCGGCCTCTGGAGCGCCCTTGCCATTCACGACACATCCTCGGTCGTCGGGGCAGGGCTCAACTACGGGGAAAGGGCACTGGAAATTGGCACTACCGTCAAATTGGCGCGGGCGCTGTGGATCATCCCGCTGGTTCTGGTCATCCAACTCTACTGGAACCGCAACACGGAAAAAACAGAAGGGGACGGGAAAACCCCGCCCAAAAAATACCCGTGGTTTATCCTAGGATTCCTCGCCATGGCCGCCCTTGTCACATGGGTGCCCGCCCTTGGGGACGCAGGCCATCTTGTGGCGAGCATCGCGCGCCAGTTTCTCGTCGTCACGCTCTTTCTGATCGGCGCAGGCCTCACCCGCGAAACCTTGAAAACCGTGGGCCTCAAACCCCTCCTGCAAGGAGTCCTTTTATGGGTGCTGGTTGCGGGCCTGAGCGCCGCGCTAATCGCGCAAGGCGTTATAAGCCTTTAAAAGGTTGTAACAGCCTAATCCTCTTTGTTTTGGTCCAAGGAATAGCCGCCCGTGGCCCAGTGAATAAACTGGTCTTTGTTTTTAAGCTTTTTCGCAAACCGTTCATTGGAATGTTCAAGCGCTTTGGCATCGGCACTTTGTGAATCAAGAAGGGCTGAAGCGGCATCTTCTTGCGACTCTCTGAGCTGCACTGCAGCTATTCTTTGTGCCTGATGAACATCTGTTTCGGGTACTTTCGACTGCGCGTACAAGAGATCTGTCGCAACAGCGGCCTGACTGGACTTAAGCCGTACCGCCTTTTTCTCCTGTTTATCCCGCAAAATACCCGCGCTTTTATCCTGAATTTGTTTTTCGGTGATTTTGATGACTTTACTATTCATGATGCGCTCTCCTCCTGAGAGCAAAGACAAGAGAACATAAAGACCCCTGCCTTACATGCAGCCGCTGTGCAAGATACGAAAAGACTCAGAAACGGCTGTAATCCGTTATTATACGCCTTTGACGTCAAATAGGGTACATAAAAGCGAACGGAGCGGGTTGTAAGAAAAATGGTGGAAGGGACAGGATTCGAACCTGTGTACGCTCGCGCGGGCAGATTTACAGTCTGCTGCCATTAACCACTCGGCCACCCTTCCAACAGGTGTTTCTGATGAAAACCGTGCCACGA
>JBAYVC010000009.1:0-103172 GCA_041674725.1 Pseudobdellovibrionaceae bacterium
CCTCGGCAAGCACTTTCGTGATCGCGGCTGTCAGCGTCGTTTTACCATGGTCAACGTGACCAATCGTTCCAATATTGCAGTGCGGCTTATCCCGCGTAAACTTTTCCTTGGACATTTCTTCTTACCTTTACCTTTTTAAAATCTCTTAAATTAAGCAGCCAGTTTCTTTTTAACTTCTTCAACCACGTTCGGCGGAACAGGCTCATAATGGTCAAACTCCATTGAGTACTGTGCACGACCTTGCGACATACCACGCAGGTTGTTGATGTAACCAAACATGCTCGAGAGCGGAACCATCGCAGCAATCACTTTTGCGTTCCCGCGATCTGACATATTTGCAATCTGTCCACGACGGCTGTTGAGGTCACCAATAACATCGCCCATATATTCTTCGGGAGTGACCACTTCAACTTTCATAATTGGTTCGAGCAATTGCGGGCCGGCTTTTTGCATACCTTCTTTGAAGGCCGCGCGAGCAGCAATTTCGAACGCAAGGGCTGACGAGTCAACATCGTGGTACGCACCATCAATCAGACGTACTTTAAAGTCTACAACAGGAAAACCTGCGATAACGCCTGTTCCGAGTGATGCGTTCAGGCCTTTTTCAACACCAGGGATATATTCTTTCGGAATAGATCCACCGACGATTTCGGATTTGAACTCATAACCAGCACCCGCTTCATTTGGCTCGAACACCATAATGACACGCGCATACTGACCCGAACCACCCGACTGCTTTTTGTGAACATAGTCAATCTCAGCAGATTTGGTAATAGTTTCACGGTAAGCAACTTGAGGCGCACCAATATTGGCCTCAACTTTGAATTCACGTTTCATACGGTCAACGAGAATTTCAAGGTGAAGTTCACCCATACCTTTCATGATGGTTTGACCCGATTCATGGTCAACCGATACACGGAAAGAAGGATCTTCCGCTGCAAGACGTTGCAGTGCAAGACCCATTTTCTCTTGGTCAGCTTTTGTTTTTGGTTCAACGGCAATCTCAATCACCGGCTCAGGGAATTCCATGCGCTCGAGAACGATTGGCTTATCGGTTACGCAAAGTGTATCACCAGTAGTGGTATCTTTCAGGCCTACGAGAGCGACAATATCACCCGCAAAAGCTTCTTTGATTTCTTCACGCTGGTTGGCGTGCATCAAAAGCATACGCCCAATGCGTTCTTTTTTATCCTTCACAGAGTTTTGAACATACGAACCCGATTCAAGTTTACCGGAGTAAATACGTGCAAAGGTCAGCGATCCAACGAATGGGTCGTTCATGATTTTGAATGCAAGAGCAGAGAACGGGGCCTCATCCGAGCACTCACGGCTATCAGATTCATCTGAGTCGATTTTTTTACCTTGCACCGCGCCTTTATCCAGCGGACTTGGCAAGAAATCAACAACAGCATCAAGCAGCGTCTGAACGCCTTTGTTTTTGAATGATGAACCACAAAGCATTGGCACGAACTTGGAAACGAGCGTACCCTTACGAATACAACGCTTAAGGGTTGGAATGTCGATCTCTTTTCCTTCGAGATAGGCTTCCATAGCTTCGTCTTCCATTTCGACGGCCATTTCAACCAATTTCGCACGGTATTTTTCGGCCATTTCCATCATATCTGCTGGAATTGGCTCTTCCGTGAATGTGGCACCGAGATTGTCGGAGTCCCATTTGATCGCTTTCATTTTAATCAGGTCAACAACGCCCGCAAAATCGGATTCAGCACCAATCGGCAGATTGATCACGAGGGGGTTTGCACCAAGGCGTTTATCCACATCATCAACGCACTGGAAGAAGTTCGCACCAATTTTATCCATTTTATTGGAGAAAATAATACGTGGTACGCGGTATTTATCACCTTGACGCCATACAGTCTCGGTTTGAGGCTCAACACCTTGGTTGGAGTCAAGAAGACATACAGCACCATCAAGAACACGCAAAGAGCGTTCAACTTCAATCGTGAAGTCCACGTGGCCTGGGGTGTCAATAATGTTGAAGCGGATTTTCTCACCGGGGGCAGCGCCGTCAGCTGGCCCTTGCCAGATACAGGTCGTTGCAGCCGACGTAATGGTGATCCCACGCTCTTGTTCTTGCTCCATCCAGTCCATGGTTGCGGCGCCGTCATGCACTTCACCGATTTTATGGGATTTTCCAGTGTAATACAGGATACGTTCGGTGGTCGTGGTTTTACCGGCGTCAATGTGCGCCATGATACCGAAGTTCCGGTAGTACTGAAGTGGATACTCGCGAGCCATTTTCTATTCCTAAACCTTACAAACCTGATTAAGACTAATCCGTTACTTTTACTCAATTCCTAGAAGCGATAGTGCGCGAATGCACGGTTGGCTTCCGCCATCTTATGCGTGTCATCCCGTTTCTTAATTGCACTGCCGCGATCATTTGCAGCTTCGTAAGCCTCAGCAGCCAGACGCTCAGCCATCGTGTTTTCGCCACGGTTACGGGCGTAATCACGGAGCCAGCGCATCGCTAGAGCAACCGCACGATCAGCCTTAACTTCAATAGGCACCTGATAGTTAGCACCACCAACACGGCGGGACTTAACTTCAATTTGTGGTCCAATTTTTTTCAGAGCAAGGAGAATGATTGCGAGACCTTGGCTTTTTTTCATCAACTCCGGATTAAGATCCATATCGTTGGCTGCTTTTTTATCCAGCATAGCAATCGCATCATAAACGATGCTTTCCGCGATGGATTTTTTACCGCGGGTCATGATGATGTTGATAAATTTCGAAAGCACCAGATCCCCGAAACGTGGATCAGGAAGAATTTCGCGTTTTTTGGCACTGTGACGACGTGACATATTCGATTCCCTCTAAAATTATTTAGGCTTCTTCGCGCCGTAGTGCGAACGCGATTGTTTACGATCTTTAACACCTTGGGTATCCAGCGCACCGCGCACGATACGGTAACGCACACCCGGCAAGTCCTTAACACGACCGCCATGCACAAGAACAACAGAGTGCTCTTGCAGGTTATGGCCTTCGCCGCGGATATAGCAGATAACTTCAATGCCCGTGGTCAAGCGCACTTTGGCGACTTTACGCAGCGCCGAGTTAGGCTTCTTAGGGGTTGTGGTATAGACACGGGTACAGACTCCGCGAACCTGAGGGTTCTGTTTCAGAGCCCGGTTCTTCTTACGAGTGACCTGTTTTTCCCGCGGGTTACGGATAAGCTGTTGAATTGTTGGCATTATGCGGTGCCCTTCAGTCCTTTATTATCAAAAACAAAATGTTGTGGATTGTGCGTGCGTCGTACCGCGTCAAAGAATAAGAGTCAAGCATAATTATGCATTTTGACTTTATTTTGAGCTTCACGGACACTCCCGAAGGAGTTTTTAGTGCCGCGTTTAAATCTGCTATCACCTTCATTTTCAAGGTTTCCAGCGTCTTTACTGCCAGCGCATCCAAAACAAGTTCGCGGACTATACTGTTTATGAGTCATAAGAGTCAACTGTTTATTTAAAGAAATTTTTAAGATTTTTTTGAATCATTTGAATCACTTAAGGCAAGCCCAGATGTCACCCCTGTTTTTCTCTACATATCGTAGCCATCACGGACAAATTCAGCAGACTTATCCATAATATGATTTATAATCAGATACTTATGAAGAGATAGGGCGAGGTTTGCTGCAGTCTGGACGTGGGGCGGCAGGCTGTCAAAGCTGTGCGCAAAGCTCTTGGCAGCGGCCAACATACGAAAGGCACGAGGGTTCTGAAGACGGCTTTGCTGCTCATCATCGTCATCAAAACATTCTTCGGCATGGCTCCAGAACTTCATTAAATCGGAAAAATGGTCAAATTCGTCATTCACTTCAAAAAAATCGGCCAAAAACCCTACTTCAGGGTTTTTGTGCGCCGTAATATGAAGCGTCTGGACACGGATCGTGTCTGCTTGAAAAAGGCAATTTTCCAAATCAGCTTGCGCATCTTCAGGACACGAGCCCCGCGCAAAATCACGTGCCAAACCTGTTGCGGTACGCGCGACGGCCATAAAGCTGCTACGCAGCGCATGGTAGGTTTTTATTATCATAATTCAGAGGTTTACGCTGTCAACCTTGACTCTGTCAAATAAAAAAATAGGCTAGCGGGGAGTGCGTAAAATACCGTTCATCATGTTGGTAAAGGCAATTTTACTCGCCCGTTGATCGGCGCGAGCCTCAAAAAGAAAAGGCAAACATGCCACAGTATAGCCCCCGATCAGGGTATAATCAGCCCCTGCCCCTTCCATATCTTTGATGTGAGCCTCTTTTTTTGTCTCTTCTTCGGCTGAACTAACATAACCTACCACGGCCTGAGGTTTTACGTATTTTGCTTCTTCAACGCCTTGGGGCTGGTCGGCTACGATAATTGATTCGCACAGCGGTATGCGCCCTAAAGCCCCCGCCTGATGGTATAGACCCATACAGGTCAAATCGTGACTGCGCGGATTTGCAAGGCGGTCATAGCCCACGACGTTATCTTCAAACACATCGAGGCAACGCGCCTCTTTGAGACCCTCCTCAAGTTCTTTGGTTGCCCCCGTAAAAACAGCTATCAGGGTATGGCCTGCCCGCCGCATGGAGACCAGCATTTCCCGTGTTTCGTGGTTCAGACGGTAGTCCCTGTCTTCCTGCATGGCTTGCCGGACATGGTGGTGATGCCAGCGCAGATAATTGAGCTTATCCGAGGGGATGTCCTCCGGCTTTTCTTCCTTTGCAAAAGGGAGGATATACTCACCCACCCCCATAGAAGCGCAATTGAAAATAATTCGCTCTGAAAGACCTACGTCCCGTGCCAGCTCTTCCATGAACTGGTTGGCTTCGATAACTTGCTGTGAAATGGAAAAACGATCCCAGTCGAGATTGAAAATAGCGAGCATGATGGTCCCTGTAGCGTGTAGTTTTTTCTTTGTTACCTTAAGCTACAGGAGAATTTTGATTCAGGTCAATAAAAATGCCCTTGAAGAGGATTACTTACTTTATTATTTACATAATTTTTTATCTACCGTATAATTCCTCTTACAATCACGTAGGAGGAGCGCTATAGCCACACTTCCCAAAAATATTGACCAAGCCCAAAGATTGCTTAAGGCTTTACATCCGGAGTTTGCGGAACAATCCCCTTTGATTCCCGAGCAAGGTAAGCAGGGGCTGGTTATGATTTTCGGGGATCAGGTTGTGAAAATGCCTTTCGAAGAATGGGGAAAGAAAGTCCTCAGTGTTGAGGCCGATACTCTCACGCAACTTGAAGCTCGCCGCATTGGCACCTCCATTCCTCAAGTTATTCACTACGATACGGAGCATCATATTCTGATTACGTCGCGTGTCCCGGGAACCCCCGTGACAGCCGAAACATTCCATACGATGTCCTCCTCTGAACTTGCATCAGTCGGCCAACAAATTGGTCAATTTCTTCTGGAAATGCACCAATTTGAAAATTTTTCTCATGCAAGAGATGCATCTCTTGCCCCCTATTACCGCGACGTTGCTTCTTTGTGTGATGACCCAGAGGTCTGTCTTAAAGCTGGGCTGCATCTGCGGGATATTGAACATGTTAGAGCTTACTTGCTCAATCAATCCTCTCTTAATGACCAGATCCGATTTCTTCACACGGATGTGGGTTACGGCAATGTTTTGTATGATACGAAAAGCCGATCTGTCTCCGTTATAGACTTTGGGGGATGTCGTGCCGATTTTAGACACAAAGATTTTGTTAAGATGGGCGACGATTTTCCTGAGATCGTCCAAACATCCTGCATCAGCACATACAACTCCAAGGCTGAACATCCACTTGATATCGATATGATCAATGTATCGCGCCTTGCTATTCGCCTTTGTAAAGCCCGAGAAAATGGTGTTCGCCCTTTTGAGAAAAACACTCCTCAACCCAATTGATCTCAACCAATTAAAAACGCCCCTGTGCAGGGGCGTTTTTTGTACTTTTGATCTTAGCCGTTAGCGGCTTCGGGCATTGAGCTCTCTTCTGGCGCTTCAACCGCTGTTGCCTGTTGCTGCGCGGCAATCGCGAGCTTATCGCGGCTAACTGCCAGTTTCTTGAGCTGCGCAACGTAAGCACCGGTACCAGCCGGAATAAGGCGGCCCACGATCACGTTTTCCTTGAGGCCTTTGAGCGTATCCGATTTGCCTTGGCAAGCAGCTTCGGTAAGTACGCGGGTGGTCTCTTGGAACGATGCAGCCGAGATAAACGAACGGGTCTGGAGCGAGGCCTTGGTAATACCTTGCAGGATCGGACGGGCGACCGGAGGACGCTTGCCATCTGCGAGGTATTTCTGACGCTCGATCTCGAACTCGTCACGCTCGACATGTTCACCCACGAGGTAGGTGGTATCACCCACATCGAGGATCTCCACTTTTTGGAGCATCTGACGCACAATCACTTCGATGTGTTTATCGTTGATCTTCACACCTTGCAAGCGGTACACGTCCTGAATCTCGTTGATCAGGTAATCAGCCAGAGCTTCAACACCCATCACATCAAGAATATCGTGCGGTACCATCGCGCCATCAAGAAGTGCATCACCCTTACGCACGTAATCACCTTCAGCGACTGCCAAATGACGGCCTTTCGGGATCAGATATTCACGTGGTTCAAGAGCTTTGTCGCTCGGGCGGACAACAAGGCGGCGTTTCGCTTTGTAGTCTTTACCGAATTCAACCTGACCTTCGATTTCCGAGATAATGGCGGCGTCTTTCGGGCGGCGGGCTTCGAACAGCTCAGCCACACGCGGCAGACCCCCCGTAATATCACGGGTTTTTGACGTTTCGCGCGGAATACGTGCCACAATATCACCTGCTTTGATTTCCTGTCCGTTTTCAACGGAGAGAATAGCGTCAACCGACATATAATAGTTGGCAGGCAGACCGTTTGGCAGCGTGATTACTTCGCCCTTTTTATCAAGGAGCGAAATACGCGGCTTCAGATCACCACCACGTGGCTGGGAACGCCAGTCAATCACCACTTTGGACGAGATACCAGTAGCTTCATCCATTTTCTCGGAGATCGAAAGACCTTCGATCATATCAAAGTAATGGGCCACACCGTCTTTCTCGGTGATGATTGGAATGGTAAACGGATCCCATTCGGCCATTTTTGTGCCCGGGGTCATTTTTGCACCATTTTCGATCAAGAGACGTGCACCGTAAGGAATACGATGGATCGCTTTTTCAGCGCCCTTGGCATCTTTCAGCACCACTTCGGTGTTACGGCCCATCACGATATTAATACCCGATGAGTTTTTTACAACGTTGTGGTGACGAATTTCAGCCGTTGCATTGATTGTGGCCTCAACAGATGACTTTTCAGCACCTTTCTGAGCCGCACCACCAATGTGGAAGGTACGCATGGTCAGCTGTGTTCCTGGTTCACCGATTGACTGCGCAGCCATAACGCCGACAGCTTCACCGATGTTCACGGTTGTTCCGCGTGCAAGGTCACGACCATAGCATTTCGCACAGACACCAATTTGGGTTTCGCAGGTCAGTACCGAGCGAACAAAGACCGAGTCAACGCCTGCCGTTTCCACAGCTTCGGCTTTCACTTCATCGATCAGTTCGTTACGCGAGACAATCAAGTCACCTGAAAGAGGATGAACGATGTCAGATGCTGCCGTACGGCCCAGAATACGTTCCGAGAGCGAGACCACAATATCTGCGCCGTTCATCACGGGGCGAATGGTGATTCCGCGCATTGATCCGCAGTCCTCTTCGTTGATGACGGCGTCTTGCGCCACATCAACCAAGCGGCGGGTCAGATAACCGGAGTTAGCTGTTTTAAGAGCCGTATCCGCAAGACCTTTACGTGCACCGTGGGTCGAGTTGAAGTATTCGAGAACCGAGAGACCTTCTTTGAAGTTCGAGATAATCGGTGTCTCAATGATCTCACCCGATGGTTTGGCCATCAGACCACGCATACCAGCAAGCTGGCGAATCTGCGCAGCAGAACCACGAGCACCCGAGTGCGCCATCATATACACGGCGTTAGGTGTGCCCGTTGAGGTGTTCGAAATACCTTTCATCATCGCGTCTGCGACTTCATCGGTACAACGTGACCAAATATCAACGACTTTGTTGTATTTTTCGCCTTTGGTGATCAGACCATCCATATATTGCTGTTCGTATTCCTTAACTTTCGTTTCGGCGTCAGCAACCAGACGTTCTTTTGCCAATGGAATAATCATATCGTCTTTACCGAAGGAAATACCCGCGATACAGGCATAACGGAAGCCGAGTTTCATCATCCGGTCACAGAAAATGACGGTCTCTTTTTGACCGCAGTGGCGATAGACCACGTCGATCAGGTTCGAGATTTCTTTTTTCGTGAGCGTTGTGTTGATCACACTGACCGGTACGTTTTTGTTACGTGGCAAAAGATCTGCCATCATCATACGGCCTGGTGTGGATTCAATCACGCGAACGACTTTATCACCATTCTCATCAACCGTGTGGTAACGGCATTTGATTTTGGAGTGCAGGGTTACAACTTTCGCCTGAAGAGCGTGTTGGATTTCACCCATGTCGCGGAAGATCATGCCTTCACCAACTTGACCATCCATGACGATCGAGAGGTAGTAAAGACCCAGAACAATATCTTGTGACGGCACGATAATCGGTTTGCCCGATGCCGGCGACAAGATGTTGTTGGTGGACATCATCAAAACACGAGCTTCCAGCTGCGCTTCGACTGAAAGCGGTACGTGAACAGCCATCTGGTCACCGTCAAAGTCAGCGTTAAACGCTGTACAAACGAGCGGGTGCAACTGGATAGCTTTACCTTCAATCAGGGTTGGTTCGAACGCCTGAATACCCAAACGGTGCAATGTTGGCGCACGGTTGAGCATAACCGGATGTTCGCGGATCACTTCCTCGAGAATATCCCATACTTCGGGGCGCTCACGCTCGACCATTTTCTTGGCGGCTTTTACGGTTGTTGCCAAACCGTAAAGTTCGAGCTTGTGATAAATGAACGGCTTGAACAGTTCGAGCGCCATTTTCTTTGGCAGGCCGCACTGGTGGAGTTTAAGCTCTGGCCCCACCACGATAACCGAACGACCGGAATAATCGACGCGTTTACCGAGCAAGTTCTGACGGAAACGACCTTGTTTCCCTTTGAGCATATCGGAGAGTGATTTGAGCGGACGCTTGTTGGCACCGGTAATCACACGGCCACGACGACCATTGTCAAACAAGGCATCGACAGCCTCTTGTAGCATACGTTTTTCGTTGCGGACGATGATGTCTGGCGCACGCAGTTCCATCAGGCGTTTCAAACGGTTGTTCCGGTTGATGACGCGGCGGTACAAGTCGTTCAGATCAGAGGTCGCAAAACGGCCACCATCAAGAGGCACAAGCGGACGAAGCTCGGGTGGCAGCACAGGCACAACATCCAAAATCATCCATTCAGGGCGCGTGCCTGAGCTGATAAACGCTTCAATAAGTTTCAAACGTTTGACCAGCTTTTTGCGTTTTGTTTCAGATGAACAATCAGCCAATTCTTCTTCGGTTTTAACGCGAATGTCTTCAAGGTTAATCGCCGAGAGGATTTCTTTGATCGCTTCAGCGCCGATGCCGGCACGGAAGTTTTCATCACCATATTCATCCTGCGCATCCATAAACTCTTCTTCAGAGAGGAGTTGGAATGGCTTCAAGGAGGTGAGACCCGGATCGATCACAACATAGTTTTCGAAGTACAGGATACGCTCAAGATCCTTGAGGGTAATATCAAGCATCAGGCCGATACGGCTTGGCAGGGATTTGAGGAACCAGATATGGGCCACAGGCGAGGCCAATTGAATATGGCCCATGCGCTCGCGGCGCACTTTGGTCAGGGTAACTTCAACACCGCATTTTTCGCAGATGATCCCTTTGTATTTCATGCGTTTGTATTTACCGCAGAGGCATTCATAGTCCTTCACAGGGCCAAAAATACGGGCGCAGAACAAACCATCGCGCTCCGGTTTGAAAGTCCGGTAGTTGATGGTTTCCGGCTTTTTCACTTCGCCAAAAGACCATGACAAAATCTGCTCTGGCGAGGCCACCGAGATGCGGATCGAGTCGAAATTCTGGAGGCCGGTTGGCTGTCCAAAGAGGTTCATCAGTTCATTCATGTTGCGCTCTTTCTTTAAACTTTATCTAACTATGCCACGAGGGTGAAACGGCTTGTTTGCTGGCCATTCACATCAACAGTTTCACAAAAGCTGCTGACGCGACGAACCCAAATATCAAAATTCCCGTAAAGGGCCTTATAAACCACAACAGGCTCTTCATCCGCTTCGTTTGTAGCAAGAGTAACGATTTCATATTCGTTCCCCTTGTAATGACGAAATTTAGCATTTGGTTTCAGTTCAATCACGTCAGCCATAATTTACTCTTCCGACTGGTTCATCTCGACGTTGAGGCACAAGGCTTTGAGTTCCTTGGTCAGAACGTTGAATGACTCTGGAACACCAATTTCGAAATTGTCTTCGCCGCGAACAATCGCTTCGTAAACTTTCGAACGTCCAGCCACGTCATCCGACTTGATGGTGAGCAGTTCCTGCAGAGTGTAGGCCGCGCCATACGCTTGCAGCGCCCAAACCTCCATCTCTCCGAAACGCTGACCACCAAACTGGGCTTTACCACCCAGAGGCTGCTGCGTCACGAGCGAGTATGGACCGATTGAACGGGCATGAATCTTGTCATCAACCAAGTGGTGAAGTTTGAGCACATACATATACCCGACAGTCACCGAGCGGTGGAACGGCTCGCCGGTACGACCATCGATCAGGGTAACCTGACCGGAGGTACGCAGACCTGCTTGCTCGAGAAGCGCCGTAATATCGGCTTCTTCCGCGCCATCAAAGACCGGCGTTGCCATCGGCACGCCACCGCGGAGGTTGCCAGCCATCTCAACCATCTGGTCTTCGTTGAGCAGCATGACCTTGTCACTGTACTCGCCCTCACCATAGACAGCTTTCAGTTTGGCTCTGAGTTTTTCAACTTCAGCCGCTGCCGGATGTTTCGGGTTCGAGAAGCTATCAACCAGTTCGCCAATTTGCTTGCCGAGTGTCGCTGATGCCCATCCGAGGTGCGTCTCCAGAATCTGACCGACGTTCATACGCGATGGAACACCCAAGGGGTTCAGCACCACATCAACCGGCGTACCATCTTCAAGGAACGGCATGTCTTCACGCTTCATAATACGCGAAACAACCCCTTTGTTTCCGTGACGTCCAGCCATTTTATCACCAGGCTGGATTTTGCGTTTAATCGCAACGAAAACTTTAACCATTTTCATCACGCCTGGTGGCAGTTCATCACCACGCTGGAGTTTTTCAACCTTGTCTTCGAAACGCGCTTTGACGTTGTCAACGGCATCATCAAAAGTTTTTCCAACAGCCTCGATTTCGGACATGACAGTTTCGTCCTCGACCGAAATCTGACGCCACAGACCACGTTTCTCAATCGAGTCAAGGTCAGAGCCGTTGATGGTTGCACCTTTCTTGATTTCAGACACGCCTTTGGGCACGCTGGCAACCACTTGACCTACCAAGAGTTCTTTCAGACGAGAATAAAAACCGTCCTCAAGAATCTTGCGCTCATCGTCACGGTCTTTTGCGAGTTGCTCAATTTCAGAGCGTTCAATCGAGAGTGCACGAGAATCCTTGTCGATACCGCGGCGATTAAACACACGCACTTCAACAATCGTTCCTTGCGTTCCAGGCGGCAGGCGGAGGGATGAATCCTTCACGTCAGCTGCTTTTTCACCAAAGATGGCGCGGAGCAATTTTTCCTCTGGAGTCATCGGGCTTTCGCCTTTTGGTGTGACCTTACCGACCAAAATATCACCCGGGCCAACTTCCGCACCAATGTGAACGATACCGCTCTCATCAAGGTGTTTGAGAGCTTCTTCACCGACGTTTGGAATATCACGGGTAATTTCTTCAGGGCCCAGTTTCGTATCTCGTGCCATCACTTCGAATTCTTCGATGTGGATGGAGGTGAACACGTCATCAGCCACGATACGTTCGGAGAGCAAAATCGAATCTTCGAAGTTGTAACCGTTCCATGGCATAAAGGCCACGAGCACGTTGCGTCCGAGCGCGAGCTCACCCAGCTGTGTTGATGGACCATCAGCGATGATATCACCAGCTTTCAGAATATCACCCACCTTCACCAGAGGTTTCTGGTTAATGCAGGTTGATTGGTTCGAGCGCTGGAATTTCATCATTTTATAAATGTCAACGACAGGCTCGTCCGAGCGGAGTTCTTCGGTTGCACGAATAACGATACGTGTCGCATCCACTTCAACCACAACGCCCCCACGGCGCGCTGCAACGGCAGCACCTGAGTCACGCGCAACAGGCAGTTCCATACCGGTACCTACAAGCGGCGCATCCGAGCGCAGCAGAGGCACAGCTTGACGCTGCATGTTTGATCCCATCAAGGCACGGTTAGCATCATCATTCTCGAGGAACGGAATGAGCGCCGCGGCCACAGAGACGATCTGTTTGGGGGACACGTCGATATATTCGATATGCTCGGGAGTTGACATCAAGTTTTCACCGGCCTTACGGCAGGAGATAAGATCATCGACAAATTTTCCCTCATTGCTCAATTCGGCGTTGGCCTGCGCAATCGTGTATTTGGCTTCTTCCATGGCCGACATGTAAACAACTTCGTCGGTTACTTTGGCATCCACGATACGGCGGTACGGGCTTTCGATGAATCCATACTGATTGACGCGCGCAAAAGTCGAGAGCGAGTTGATCAGACCGATGTTCGGGCCTTCCGGCGTTTCAATCGGGCAGATACGGCCATAGTGTGTCGGGTGCACGTCGCGTACTTCAAAGCCCGCGCGTTCACGGGTTAAACCGCCTGGGCCGAGAGCAGACAAACGGCGCTTGTGCGTAATCTCAGAAAGTGGATTGGTTTGATCCATAAACTGTGAGAGCTGCGACGAGCCAAAGAACTCACGTACCGCCGCTTGGGCTGGTTTGGAGTTGATCAGATCATGCGGCATGTAATTGTCGATATCAACCGAGGACATGCGTTCACGAATAGCACGCTCCATACGGGAGAGCCCGAGGCGCACTTGGTTTTCCATGAGTTCACCGACCGAGCGAACACGGCGGTTGCCGAGGTTGTCAATATCATCAACTTCGCCGCGGCCATCTTTGAGTTCATGAAGATATTTGAGGATAGCCAGAATGTCTTCTTTTGCAAGCACACGTAAAGTGTCCGGTGCAGAGAGGTCAAGACGGGCATTCATTTTAACGCGGCCAACAGCCGAGAGATCATAACGCTCGGGATCAAAGAACAGCGAGTGGAACAGGCCTTCGGCTGATTCAACTGTGGGCGGTTCACCCGGACGCATGACGCGGTAGATGTCAATCAAAGCTTCTTCACGGGTATCGCATTTATCCGCAATCATAGTGGTGCGGATGTAAGGACCCACGTTCATGTGGTCGATGCCCAGAACCGGAATTTGGTTCACGCCTGCATCTACCAGCTTAGTAATATCATCAGCGGTGAGTTCGTGACCAGCTTCAAACAACACGAGGCCATTCGACATATTCAGAACATCGCTGGCAAGGTAGGTACCGACCAACTCTTCTTCCTGAATAAGAATGTCCTTAAGACCATCTTCCATGAGCTTTTTAGACAGGCGCGGCGTTACCTTTGTACCGGCATCGGCTACAACTTTGCCAGAGGCGGCATCAACAAGATCAGTTACCAATTTAACGCCACGGAAACGCTCAGCATCAAACGGAGTTTTCCAGCCTTTTTTATCGCGGCTATAGACAATGCTTTTGTAGAAGGTACTGAGAATTTCTTCGTTGCTCATCCCTTGAACGAGCAGCGGATCAATCGGGCGATCCTTGCTTTGGCATTCCAGAATATATTGTTCGGTTTCAGCGCCATAAAGAGCACGCAGGAATGTTGTTACGGGAAGTTTGCGGCGACGGTCGATACGGACGTTCAAGATATCTTTCGCATCGAATTCGAAATCAAGCCATGATCCCCGGTAAGGAATGATACGGGCAGCAAAGAGGTATTTGCCCGATGCATGTGTTTTTCCGCCATCATGATCAAAGAACACACCTGGTGAACGGTGCATTTGCGAGACGATCACGCGCTCGGTTCCGTTCACAATGAACGTTCCGTTGCGAGTCATGAGCGGCATATCGACCATATAAACATCTTGCTCTTTAATGTCGCGGATCGAGCGAAGACCGGTTTCTTCATCCACATCAAAGACCGACAGACGCAAGGTGACACGCAATGGCGCCGCATAGGTCATGCCGCGTGCATAGCATTCGTCCGTGTCATATTTGGGTTGTTCGAGTTCGTATTTTACGAAGTCAATCTCGGCTTTGTCCGCAAAGTCCTTGATCGGGAATACGGAGGTCAGAACTTCCTGCAGACCTTGCATTTTGCGATCTTCGGCAGACACGTGCATTTGCAGGAATTGTTCGTATGAATCTTTTTGAACCTCAATCAGGTTCGGCATCGCTGCAACTTCACGGATCTTGCCAAAAGAACGGCGGATACGCTTGCGTCCGGTAAAGGTATTCACAATGGCAGCGGGAGAGAGTACGGGGGATGCTTTTTTAGCAGAAGCGGTCTTTTTCATTCCTTGGCCCTATCAAAAGTCCCTTATCACCTAAGGGAGTGTTTTAAACTATCGAGGAAACTCAGTTCTTTCATCCCGTTCACAACGTCAACACGGCGCGCGGCTTGCCGGATGGGTCGTCGTGACAATTCTTGAAAGCTCTGTATTTTTTCCTTGGGTCCGCAAACAAAAACGATCAGAAAACACTTAATTTTCCGTCGAGTGAGTGGTTTTAGCTAAAGGTACAGGGGTTGTCCAGTTAAAAATGAAAAATATTTTAACTTTTTAAAAACGTCTATTTCAGAGCAACAGCAGCCCTTGCAGACTCGTGCCGTCCGTATTATTTCCAGATTCTCTGTATTAAAGAATGTAATTGGCACATTTGTTGCTGACTTCCCATTTATGCAGGCGCTAGCCCCAGACAACTTTTGGAATATGAAAAACATCTTCCATGAGGGTTTCGGCAAAGTCATCCGATAAAAGTTTTAGTTTGCTGACAACCGCCGCCGCGCCGAATTTTTTGGCTTCCTGATGAACCTCGTCAAGCTCCATCCCTGTAACCACGACAACCGGCGCCCCCAGATTAAATTTACGAAATTCACGTACTGTCTCCGCGCCCCAACTATCGGGCAAATTCAGATCAAGAAGAACAAGATCAAAATGATTTTTCTGACAGCATGCGAAGGACTCCTCTATCGTACTTGAAGGCATAATCTTGGTATTCGGCCATTTCTTTTGCATGTGGCGGGTTATAGCCATCAAATCAGCCTCACTATCCTCCACAATCAGCACGGAACGCGGATAGAAATCATTATCCAATGTTGTGTTGCCTGCCATTTTTCTACCCCAGTCAGATTGTAATGACTTTGCTTATCACTCTCAGTAACCTGTCTCACATTACAGATTTCCTGCTTAGACCGCAACAACCAACAAACTCTTGAGGTTGTACCATCCTGTTGCAGACTTCTTAATGCGGGAGACCCTTGGTTGTAGAATATTCCATATGGATTTCCCGATCAGGGTAAATTTGGCGATGGATCGCATGAGCGGCCTGCGCCCCTTCGGCAAAGCCCGTGAGTATTAGGCGAATCTTATGTTCGTAGCTTGCCACGTCCCCCACGGCATAAATGCCGGAAATTGTTGTTTTCTGGGTTCCAGCTTCAACTGAAATATGATGCTGGGTCAGGCCGAGCCCCCACTCCGCAATCGGCCCCAGATCCGTGGAAAGCCCGAAAAAAGGCAATAAAATATCGGCTTTAATGCGTTTTTTGGCCCCTGACGTAATATCCGCTACCCCCACATATGTCAGCTGGCCATCTGCCCCTTCCAAACTATCCAGTTGAAAAGGAACAACAAGGTTGCACGCGCCAGAGGCCGCCAAAGTCTGGAGTTTTTGTACAGAATCAGGCGCGGCGCGGAATTTATCGCGGCGATGCACCACGGATACCTGCGCGGCAATCCCCTGAAGGGCGAGCGCCCAATCCACAGCGCTATCCCCGCCCCCCGCAATAACCACATGCTTTCCGGCGCATATATCTTTCTGCCGCAAGGCATAAAAAACCGAAGTGCCTTCGTAGTGTTCCAGCCCTTCGAGCGGGGGGCGCTGCGGCCCAAATGCCCCCGCGCCAGCCGCTATAATAATGGCTTTGGCTGAAATCGTGATCCCTTTGGATGTCACCACCGTAAAACGTCCGGCTTCGCCGTTTAGTTTTACGACTTTTTGCCCTGTGTGATACACGGGGTTAAAAGGAGCGGCCTGTTTTTCCAGTTGTTCGATCAGGTGCCCCGCCAAAATAGAGGGCGCCGCAGGGATGTCGTAAATGGGTTTTTCGGGATAAAGGGCGGTGCATTGCCCGCCAATCTGGTCGAGCGCATCAATGGCGTGGCAGGAAAAACCCATCATGCCGCATTCAAAAATAGCGAACATTCCGGCGGGGCCTGCCCCGATAATTGCAACATCTGTTTCAAACGTATCTGACATGCGCTATACATACGCAACTTGATGGGTTTTGAAAAGTATGATTGTAACAACCAGCTCCGAGCTTGATACCAGCGCCGCCGCCGCCCGTTTTGCCGCCGAGATTCGCCCCCGCGATATTATTTTGTTACAGGGGGATTTAGGGATGGGAAAGTCTGTTTTTGCACGTGCCCTGATCCGCACTTTGTGCGGCAATCCTGATATGGAAGTTCCAAGCCCAACCTTTACTCTCGTGCAAACTTACGAGAGCGCACGCGGCACGATCTGGCATTTTGACCTCTACCGCCTCAAAGACCCCGAAGAGCTTTACGAGATCGGCTGGGAGGAGGCTTTAACGGGAGGAATACTTCTTATCGAATGGCCGGAACGTCTTGGCTATCTTACACCCCCTACTCCGGTAACAGTGCGCCTTGAAAGCGCGGAGACACCCCAGATGCGCCATATTCACATTGAGAGAGTTTCACCATGAGTATCAATACGGCCTTTCTGGTTTGCGCTGGCCTTGGCACCCGCATGAAACCTTTGACGGAGAGCCTACCTAAACCGCTCGTTGTTTTAAATGGCAGGCCCATTCTCGGTTATGTGTTTGACCATTTGCGCAAAACCGCTGTGACAAATATCACCGTCAACACACATCATTTGCCGCAGCACCTCAGCTCCTATCTAAAGTCCGTTGATGGGTTTCACATTACGGAATCATATGAGCCTGTTCTCCTTGAAACGGGTGGCGGTTTGGTCAAGGCGCTCCCTTCACTTGGCACCAAGCCTTTCTTTATGATTAATGGTGATGCTTTCTGGATTGACGGAAAGTCGGGGTCTACCCTCACGGCGCTTGAGGCACATTATGACCCTGCACGGATGGATATTTTGCTGTGCCTTACGCCTGTGACCCGCATGAAACTCACCGCGGGTGTGGGCGATTATGACGTTATGCCTGACGGGCGGCTTGTCCGCAGCCTCATCAAACACGGCACGCATATGTTTACCGGAATTCGTATCCTCAATCCTGCGATTATGAGTGGCTTTAGCGCCGATAAATTCTCCTTTCTCAAAAATATGGACGAGGCCGAAAAACAAGGCCGTCTCTACGGGTATGTGATGGAGGGCGATTGGCACCATATCAGCACCCCCGAGGATCTTGACGCCGTTGCAAAAAGTTTTAAATCTTAGGAACTTAATTTTCTGGAGGCTTTCTTGAAAAAATACACTCTGATCGTCCTTGTCAGCTTTGTCGCCCTTATGGCGGCCACGCCCAGTTTTTCCCAATCTTCTGAAAGCGTGGTGCCGCAGACCCGCGAGGACATCAAAATGTCCTTTGCGCCCATCGTCAAACATGTGGCCCCAAGCGTCATTAATATTTACACCAAGCGCATGGTCACCCGTAACGTCTCCCCCTTTATGAATGATCCGTTCTTTTCACAATTTTTCGGGCGCGGCATGGGCCTTCCGCAACAACGCCTTGAAGGCTCGCTCGGGTCGGGTGTTATTGTGGATGCGAGCGGACTTGCAGTTACCAATGCCCACGTCATTCGGGATGCCCAGGAAATTACCGTGGCCCTGACAGACGGGCGCGAATTTCCGGCGCGTGTCATTTTGCAAGATGATGCCAGTGATCTGGCACTTGTTAAAATTGATGCGCCGGATGTGACCTTGCCAGCCGCAACACTCAAGTCCAGCGAGTCCCTCGAAGTGGGTGATCTGGTGCTGGCCATCGGTAACCCGTTTGGCGTTGGGCAGACTGTAACCAGCGGGATTATCTCGGCCTTGGCGCGCTCGTCCCTTAATATCAATGATATCAATTTCTTTATTCAAACCGATGCCGCCATCAATCCCGGTAATTCGGGCGGGCCTTTGGTGGCTATGGATGGTAGCGTGATCGGAATCAACTCGGCTATTTATTCACGGGATGGCGGCGGCTCACTCGGGATCGGCTTTGCCATTCCTTCCGAGATGGTCGTCACCGTTCTCGCCGCCCAAAAATCGGGTCAAGTGTCCAAGAACGGTGAAATCATTCGTCCGTGGGTTGGCGTCATAGCGCAAGATGTAACCTCGGACATTGCGCAGTCGATGGGTCTTGCTGCACCTAAAGGCGCTCTTCTCTCAAACCTCCATGAAGGCTCGCCTGCCCTTGAGGCCGGATTAAAGCAGGGTGATGTTGTGACCGGCGTGAATGATCACGCGGTTGCAGACGCTGCCGAAATGCGGTTCCGCCTCGCCACTATTCCGATGGGCAGTGAAGCGCGTATTACCTATATGCGTGACGGCAAAACGCAAACGACAGCGCTCAAATCCATTGCGCCGCCTGACCTTCCCGCGCGCGAAGCAGAGAAAATCAGCGGAAAAAATCCGCTCTCGGGCGCGACATTGGTGCGGATCAATCCGGCTGTCGAGGTCGAGCTTGGTCTTAAAAATACCCCGCCCAAAGGTGTGGTGGTTGCCGAGATTGAGCCTAATTCCATTGCCCAGCGCGTTGTCCGCGCCGGTGATGTGGTGCTCGGCATTAATGGTGTCAGCATCGCGAGTCCCAAAGACGCGCTGGCGGCTCTTAAGAAACCAACCCCGCAGGGCTTTATCCTCACGCTGCTGAGCAACGGGCAGCAACGCCAGATTATTATTCGTTAGTGAGGTAATGCGATTCCAGCCAGCAGCCTTGCCCCAGCGCGATTGAAAATTCATCCGCGAGCGCACCCATGCGCTCAGGAATCATGTAGGGCGTGTTAAAAACCACAAGGCCTGCGCCATTCAAGCCGCCCGCAAGGTTGCGCCCGCGCAGCAGGATTTCGCTCATCCATGTGCGGTTCATACCCAGCTCTGATGCTGCCATGTGGAGTTTTTCGGATGCGCCGCCTGCCTTGATCGGATACCAGATCATATAGACGCCGGTGCTCCAGCGTTTTTTCCAGTCCTTCATATTTTTGACCAAGAGATCAAACTCATCCGGTTTTTCAAACGGCGGGTCAATCAAAATAAGTCCGCGCTTTTCAGGAGGAGGAATATGAGAACGGATGGATTGGTAGGCATCTTCACAGGTGGCACGCGTATTTTTTATGCGTTTTAAATTCTGTGCCAACTCTTCAAAATCTTCGGGGTGAAGTTCGTTGGCAACAAGCCTGTCTTGCCCTCTCAAGAGACGGGCCAGCAAAAGGGGAGACCCTGCGTAGTGCCCCGTGTCCCACTCGGGACGCATCACATCAGCCATATCGCGCAAATCCTGATGGCGCAGTTGCGCGGCCATAAGCTGACCTATCCCCGCTTCGCTTTCGCGGGTCTTTTGCGCCTGCTCGGAATTGAGATCATAAAGCCCTACACCTGCAAAGGCATCTAATACGAAAAATGGCGTGTCTTTTTGCTGCAGGTGCTTTGTTACCATCAGCATCACAAGATGCTTATGGATATCGGCAAAATTGCCCGCGTGATAAATGTGACGATAATTCATGCCTGATTTTTAACCCATTTTATGCTAGGATGGAAACATCATGTTCAAATGGATCAAATCTTTTTTTTCACGCAAAACACCCCCTTCTCCTGACGCTCAGGTTGCATCCGTTCCCGCTCGTCCCACGCGGGAGGAGTTGATCCGTGATATGCTGCGCAACAGGGAGAGCGCCCGCGAAGCTCTCGGAGCCGAGCGGCTCGAGATGATTACCAAATTGATCCAGCAAAAAGAGGCCGAGCAGGAAGTTTCCCCCGCCGCGCAAGCCCGCAAAATTCTGGCCAAAATGGAACAAGACAAGGTCGCGATCTTTATGCGCGATCTTAAAGATAATCCGCCGACAACCCATTAAAAATATTTTCCCGCGAAAGGACATTCTTCATGCCCGTTTATAAAGCCCCCTTAGAGAATATGCGCTTTGTGCTTCATGATGTCCTGAATGCTGGACAATTGTCCGAGCTTTCGGGTTATGAGCAGGCCTCTCCCGATATGATTGATAATATCCTCTCGGAAGCTGCCAAGATTTGCGAGGAAGTTCTCTTTCCGCTCAACCAATCGGGAGATGCCGAAGGGTGCCATTTTACAGAGGGCGCGGTCACAACGCCCCACGGCTTTAAAGAAGCTTATGAAACCTATACACAAGGCGGGTGGACGGCTTTGTCGGCCGAACCCGAGTTTGGCGGGATGGGGATGCCACATCTACTTAACTTTGCGGTGATGGAGATGATCTGCGCCGCCAACATGTCCTTCGGCATGTATCCGGGTTTGTCCGAGGGCGCTTACCGTGCCCTCCTCCATCACGGCGCGCAAAACCTCAAGGAACTTTATCTGCCTAAACTTGTGAGCGGGGAATGGTCAGGCACCATGTGTTTGACCGAACCACATTGCGGGACTGACCTTGGCCTGATCCGCACCAAAGCCCTGCCGCAAAATGATGGCAGTTATAACATCACCGGCACCAAGATTTTTATCTCGGCGGGCGAGCATGATCTGACCAGCAATATTATTCACTTGGTTCTTGCCAAACTGCCCGATGCACCGGAAGGGGCCAAAGGGATTTCCCTGTTTGTCGTACCCAAGTTTCTGGTGGATGACGGCGCGCCGAACCATGTGTCGTGCGGCTCGATCGAACATAAAATGGGGATCAAGGCGTCGGCGACGTGCGTCATGAATTTTGAAAATTCAAAAGGCTGGCTGGTGGGCGAGCCGCATAAAGGTCTCAAGGCCATGTTCACCATGATGAATGCAGCGCGCCTTGGGGTTTCCATGCAGGGTCTTGGCGTTGCCGAGATTGCATGGCAGAACGGCCTTGCTTATGCACGTGAACGCCTCCAGATGCGGGCGCTTGACGGGGTGAAAGCTCCCGATAAACCCGCTGACCCTATTATCGTCCACCCCGATGTCCGGCGGATGCTTCTTACCTCCAAAGCCTTTTGTGAAGGAGCGCGGGCTCTCTCCTACTGGATTGGCCTTCACCTTGATCTGGCGGAAAAACATCCTGATCCGGTCACGCGTCAGAATGCCGATGACCTTGTCGCGCTCCTCACGCCTGTTCTTAAAGCCTATCAAACGGATATGGGATTTGAGGTTGCCAACCATGCCATTCAAATTCACGGCGGGCATGGCTATATCCGCGAATACGGAGTCGAGCAATATGCGCGGGATGCCCGTATCGCGATGATTTATGAAGGCACCAACGGCATTCAGGCCCTTGACCTTGTCGGGCGCAAAATGAGCCAGAATTACGGGCGGCTCTTGCGGCAATTTTTCCATCCGGTACTGGACTTTATTGAAACGCATCAGGAAACGGACAGCATGGCGCCTTACGTATTTCCCCTTGCCAAAGCCTTTGCCAAGCTCCAGCAAGCCTGTATCCAGATCGCCATGAAGGGCCTTAAAAACCCGAATGAAGCGGGCGCAGCGTCCACCGATTATCTCCGTATGTTTGCCCTCGTGGCTATGGCCTATATGTGGGCGCGGATGGCCTTAGTCGCACAACAAAAACTGGCCGAAGGCGGTGGAAATAAAGAATTTTACGAGGCAAAACTCAAAACCGCGCGGTTTTATATGGAGAAAATGCTGCCTGAGCTTGAGAGCCGCTTCCGGATGGTGACAGCGGGTGCCGACACACTCATGGAGATGAATGAAAGCGAGTTTGCGGCATGACGTTAGAAGACATCGTTTCTAAAATCCGTCAAAAGGCCACCTATGACACGGGCTTTCGCGCACGGGTGTTATTTGATTTCGGCGACGAGGGCTGCGTGTTTTTCGATGCAACGCAGTCTCCGGCTGAAATCATTACCGAAGAACGCGAAGCCGATGTAACCTTGAGTACATCCCTTGATAATTTCGGCAAAATTCTCGAGGGGCAACTTGACCCCAATATGGCGTTTATGATGGGCAAACTCAAAGTACGCGGGTCTATGGGAAAAGCGCTTAAGCTCAATGCTTTTCTTGAGGGGTAACCTCGGCCTTAGGCGTACTCTTGGATTGTGGGCGGATAGGGAGCCCAGTCTTTTCTAGTTCTTTGTCTATCAGTCCAAAAATTTGCCACGGGGCCGACTGTGTATAAACTGTAAATACTTTTGCTGCATCTTGACCTAATTTTGATTGGCAACCTTGTTTTTTAAGTGCTGCTCTAGCTTCATCACCAAGTTTTTTACCAACATCCAGCATATGAGTTTGCAATTTTTCCTCAGGAACATCAGGATGTACCATCTGCATAATTTCGGCATAGCGTGCAGCAACTGTTTGCATATTTCCCATGAAGTTGAGGTTCTGACTTTTGAACGTTTTTCCTTCATTGCAAACACTATCATAGGCTATGGCTGCATTGAGAGTCTTAAACATTTTCAACATGACTATTTCTCGTGGGTCTATAGATTTTGAGCAACAGCACAGCAATCCAGTCACTGCAAAAATCACAACCCATCTTGATGTTTTCACGATAATCCCTCATATGCAAAGCTCAATAGGCCATGCCCGATGCTGCCACAATGGGTGAATGTGCACAACTGTATTTGAAACATATTACTTTATTCTCGAGGGGTAATGACTTTAGTGGGGCCGTCCTTTACATATCTTTGTAAGCAGGCCCCTTTTGCGTTTTAGTTCCTTGTGCTATCTCATGTTGAGATAGCTTTTTTGTAGGTACAACTTGGACTTCCTGAGATTATTTGTAACCGGACTTTTGCTCTCCTTTATCGGCTGCGGTTTTATCTGCAACCATGCTTTATGCGCAACGTCTGTTCCCCTTACCGTTAACTTGTCCAAATCGGTGACAGTTGACACAAGCGGCGGAACACCCCGTATTGCGATTAATGTCGGCGGGACAACGCGTTACGCCACTTACACGTCGGGTTCGGGAACAACAACGCTCACGTTTACGTACGACATGATTTCGGGGGATGTTGACCTTGATGGTGTTACGCTGATTTCACCCATCGACGCCAATGGCGGGACTCTTCGCGATAGCAGCGGCAATGATGCCAATCTCAATTTCACGATTCCCGATACATCGGGTGTCATTATCAACGGCGCAGTACCAAGCGGCTACAGCGCCACCTTTGCCGATGACACCGTCACCAACACGAACCGCACAGCTCTTTCCTTTACCATGACCAGTCCCAAACTTAACCGCACGTACAATTATAGCATCACCAGTTCAGGGGGCGGTGCCCCCCTTACCGGTAGCGGCACGCTGTCGGCGTCACCCCAAACCATCAGCGGGATCAATGTCACGGGCCTGCCGGATGGCATTCTTACACTCTCCCTCACGTTGACCGACAGTCTGGGGGGCATTGGGACAGCCTCCACCGATACGATTCCGATGGCTGTTTTGGGCGCAAGCCTCGCGGGCCACTGGACGTTTGACGCGAATGATATTTCGGGTGTCACAGCGCTCGACCGCTCAGGGAACAGTTACAATGGGACACTCACCAATGGGCCTGTAACGGCCACAGGTATCACGGGGAATTCACTCGATTTTGACGGGACCGACGACTATGTCCCACTTGCGATCAGCGCAACAATTTCAGCTCCCTACACTATCTCCTTATGGGCCCAAACTGATCGGGCGGTGGGTTTGAGCGGCATCGCTGGATCACGTCATGGAGGTGAGCATAGTTTTGATGTCAAATTTAGTGGAGGGACGCTGGTTCACGGCGATATCGGAAACGGATCAAGCTGGATTGATATTTCTGCCGATGCATCTTTCGCTTATGTAACAGCCACGTGGTACCATCTTGTTTATGTGGTCACCACAACAGGCTATAACCTCTATATCAATGGCTCGCTTGCCACCTCCGAAGCTTTTGCGGCCTCAACTCCTTTACTTGTTGATGGCACGCACACACTTCGTATTGGGAATAGTTCGAGCGGTGAATTACATGATGGGAAAATCGATGATGTGCGCATCTATAACACGTCCCTGACCCCTGCGCAGATTACAACCTTGTACAATACACGCTAAGCCATCTTTCTTTTCTGGGAAATTTCTATAAAGTCTTTTCTATGAATTTACTGCTGCGCGTCCTCTATGTTTTTGTGTCCAGTTTTTTTCGTGCGAAAATAACGGATATTTTGGCGCCCGCCCGCGTGACACTCTGCGTGCTGCCCAATGATCTTGATTTCAACATGCATATGAATAACGGGCGGTATTTGACCCATATGGATCTGGGACGGCTTGACCTGATTTTGCGCTCGGGGCTTCTTAAAATTATGATCCGGCAAAAAAGCGTGCCCATTTTGGCTTCATGCAAGATGCGTTACCGCCTCTCGCTTGATCCGTTTCAGACTTATATTCTGCAGACGCAAATTCTGGGCTGGGATGAAAAATGGTTTTATATCGAGCAGCGTTTTCTGATGGGTTCCGGCCCCCATCAGGGCGAGGTTGCTGCTATCGGCCTTGTCAAAGGGTGCTTTTATGACACGCCGCGTAAAGCCACCGTTCCCAGCGCGGATGTTCTAAGTGCGATTGGTTACACGGCCCCCAGCCCGACCTTGCCGCCGCATATTCTTGACTGGCAAAAGGCCGAAGAAACCCTTAAAGGAGTGACACGCCATGCCTGAAATTTTTACAACGCCCGCGGAGCTGCGCACCTATGCGGCCCACCTGAAGACGACCGGAAAAACATTGGGGTTTGTCCCTACCATGGGCGCGCTCCATGAGGGGCATCTTACCTTGGTACGCCGCGCTTTGTCCGTGTGCGACCACTGTATCGTCAGCATCTTTGTCAACCCCAAGCAATTTGCTCCCCACGAAGATTTTGAACGTTACCCACGCACCCTCGAAACGGATACGGCGCTTCTGGAAAGCGCCGGTGCCAATGCCATTTTTGCACCCTCAACGGACGTGATGTATCCATCCGGCTTTCAAACTACAGTGACGGTGGGTGATGTTGCAAAGCCGCTTGAAGGCGAGTTCCGGCCCCATTTTTTTGCGGGGGTTGCCACAGTGGTCACGCGGCTTTTATTGCTTGTAGGGGCTGACAAAGCCTTCTTTGGCGAGAAAGATTACCAGCAACTCCAAGTTATCAAAGCCTTGCAGCGTGACCTTGCGCTTCCCACCGAGATTATCGGCGTGCCGACAGTGCGCGAGCCAAGCGGCCTTGCTCTTTCATCGCGCAATGCATATCTCACGCCTACTCAAAAAGAACAGGCCCTGCTTTTGAACCGGACACTTTTTGCCATGGCGGGGGACGTGCCCACGGGGAAACCCATTGCCCAGATTGAAGAAGATGCGGGGAATGCTCTTCTCGCGGGCGGATTTGATAAAGTGGATTATATGAGCGTGCGTGATGCGGATACGCTTCTTGCGCCGACATCTGCCACACAATCCTTGCGCATTCTTGGCGCGGCGTGGATTGGCGGCACACGCCTGATTGATAATATTCCTGCTTAATCGAGGCCCTGCAGTTCAAGGATACGTATTTTCATGTCGTCCGCCGTATCTTTGGTTTTAAAGATGGCGAGCGTTTGGCCGTCAGGTTTCTGGTAATAGATAAAGGACGAATGATCCATCGTATAGCTATCCCCTTCCGGCACTTTCTGGGCATAAACCTTGAATGATTTTTTGGCGGCATCGACTTGTTCCATGCTGCCAGTCAGTCCGATCATATTTGGTAGAAAAAGCGCAACGTAGTCCTTGAGCACTTCAGGCGTGTCACGTTCGGGATCGACGGTAATAAAAATCGGCTGGATTTTTGCCTGAAGATCTTTCGGCAGCGCCGTATAGGCACTGGCCACTTTCTGAAGCTCGGTCGGACAAATGGCCGGACATGACGCAAACCCGAAATAAATCAGGCGGTATTTATCCGCATAAGTTTTTTCGGTAACATCTTTTCCATCTTGATCGACCAGATCAAAATGCTGCCCAAGCTTCGGAGCATTGATATATTCCGTTACACCACCGTTTTTCTGCTCCAGAAATGATGAGGTGAAGGCGACAAGGCCTGCCAAAGCAAGGCCGATTAAAATGATAAA
Organism: Pseudobdellovibrionaceae bacterium; assembly: GCA_041674725.1. Taxonomy (GTDB): domain Bacteria; phylum Pseudomonadota; class Alphaproteobacteria; order Micavibrionales; family Micavibrionaceae; genus UBA1573. Next base: position 26,507 of record JBAYVC010000009.1, read on the forward strand.
AAAGATGCGCGCAGAACGGTTTTGAGCTTTCATGCGCGCAGCTTAGACAATTTTCTAGAGGACGTCCAGCATTTCGGCCACCAGCGGGTGGCGGACAATATCTTCGGATTTAAGCCGGATCACGGCAATATCAGGCACGCTTTCGAGTCTGTTCGCAATATCAGCAAGGCCCGACATGCCATCCAAAAGGTCGCTTTGGTCGGGATCACCCGTCACGACCATGGTCGAGTGCCACCCGAGGCGCGAAAGCAACATTTTAAGCTGGGCATAGGTACAGTTCTGCGCCTCATCAATCACCACAAAGGCGTTGTTGAGGGTGCGTCCGCGCATAAAACCAACGGGAGCAATCTCGATCGTGCCCTCTTCCAAGAGTTGGCGTACGCGCTTGCCGCCCAAACGGTCACCGAGTGCGTCATAGAGCGGGCGCAGGTAAGGAGCCATTTTTTCGTGCATATCACCTGGCAAAAACCCAAGGCTTTCGCCAGCTTCCATCGCAGGGCGCGAAAGAATGATTTTCTCGATCTTGCCTTCTTCTAAAGCTTCAACCGCTGCCGAGATGGCCAGATAAGTTTTACCCGTTCCGGCAGGGCCCATGGCCATGGTCAAATTATGCGAAGCGATAGCTTCCATCAATTCACGCTGCCCATCAGAGCGCGGTTTGATTTTGCGCATATAAGCCTTATCGCGGTTATTGTCGATTTCGCTTTCAAGCGGGTGCCAGTCGAGATCGTCAAAGACGGTGTGCACCACATTTCCCTTATTATGAACCTTGGCGCGTGCAATATGATCTTTGCGAGGCTTGCCTGTTTTGGTCATGTTTTTCGACATGGTGGTTCCTTTCACGGGAGGTTAAGTCAGAGGATGGGATCCGTATAACAGTGTAAAGCGCATCAACACACCACGCGCCACGTAGCGGCGGCGCAGGGCCATTGAACCAAATTTGAGTGTCGAGAGGGAATGCCGGCGAAGCGGAGGATCGCCTGAGGGAGGAAATATCTTGAGCAGTAAGTCGTGAACCAATATGACCCCGAAGCGGGTAAGAGGGAGATGACTAGACTTGTATTAACCTACATCTGAATCGTATCTGATTCGCAGCGCAAAAACTACAAAGTTCTTTGATACTTCCTCGATTATGTTTTTTGAAAGACAAAACCCGCAAAGCGCGGAATGTCACCTGAGCACGGCGTGTGATTTTTGTAATCACCGAAAGAAACAACACCGCGCGGCACTTCAACCATACTGCGCAATGATAACCCTGCCATCGCAAAGGCATTGAGAATGTCTGCGACAGGTTTGTGATGATAAGCGGCTTTCTTGGCAAAGCCTTTTTCGCCATTCATAATTTCAAGCGTGTAGTTATTTGGCGCACGGTCAAAATAACCTTCGTGGCCCGCAAATTTCCGGTTGGGTTCACCTTTAATCTGCGCCGTCAAATCTTCCGCCAGTGCATTGGCCGGATGGTTGGTGAATACAAGAGCCAATCCCTTGTCCTTCAGCACATCGCGGATTGCCGAACAATAAGCTTGAAAATGTGGATGCGGAATTTCCTCAACCACAAAGACAGACGTTGCCACATCAAAATCCACACCGGTGTGCGCGACAGGCAGGGGTTCAGTTGCCTTAGTGTGCACGAACTTAACATTCGGGGTATTCAACCCCTCGCGTGCCGACTCAATGACCGCCTTACCGGGATCAATTCCAACCAGTTCCGCAAAGGCTGCGGCATGAAAATGGCGGATCAAATTGCCGTTGCCACAGCCAATATCAATCAGGCGCTTGCCCTGCGGATTTCCAATATGGCTTGCAATCCATGGAAAAACAAACTGGCCGCGTATGGGCGCATGACGCATATCAAGGCCATATGTTGCGTTCCACGCCTCTACAAATTCGGGATCGTCCCACGCTGTTAATGCTTGCGGCATCTTGCTCTCCATCCTATGAAGGGAGCACCTTACAAAACAATTCTACATTATGTCAATATTTATGACGGGAAGCGGCCTTCAGCAAGGCTTGGAGCATTTGTAGCTCGGTCGTGCGGTGGCCCGCATAATGCACCATCGTGAGCTGGGCGTGGGGATGCGCCTGCGCCACGTCATAGGCCGTTGTCGGCGGACAAACCACATCAAAGCGCCCCTGAATAAGGTGAAAATCCTTGATACTGCCGAGCGCTTTTTTGGTGGCGTTTGACGCGTACCATTTTGCGGGCAACGGATGCTCTTTCATAAAGAAAATTTCAAGCGCACCCAGCGCAATCATGTCACGCTGTTCCCGTTTTTTCTCGGCGGCACTTTGCTTGGGTTTGGTTTCTTTTTGTTTGTCAGGCGATTCAAAATGCACGGCTACGTCTTCAAAACGGCCTTGCGCTTCAGCAATTTTGAGCGCAAATCTTTTATCTTTGTTCGTGATGGCCTTGTACAAATATCCCAAGCGGTCAAAGCGTTTGACGGAAGATGGAAGCTGCTTTAACAACTCCGCTTCAGCTTCGGGAAAGAATAATCCCATGCGGTTTATGTACCAGTCAATCTCATCCGGCGTATGCATCCAGATGCCGCCAATGGTCAAAGACAGGGCGGCCTTCGGATAATGCGCCGCGTAGTAGGCGCCAAGGCAACTGCCCCATGAATAGCCAAACACATGCCATGCGGGAATGCCTAAATATTCCCTGATCTTTTCAAAATCGTCTGCCAGTTTATCGGGCGTGTTGTGACGCAAAGCCTTTTTTGGATCATCGGCAAAATGCGGCGTGGATAAACCACAGCCGCGTTGATCGACTGCAATGATGCGAAAGAAAGACGGGTCATGCAGACGTGTATAACGCGATCCTGCTTCAATGCCGCCGCCCGGCCCGCCATGCACCAACAGAACGGCAGGGCCATTTGGATTTCCCATCTGCTGGTAATAAAGCGCATGCCCATCGCCCACATCCAGATGCCCTGAGTCATAGGGTTTGGATTTCGGGAACATCAGATCTTCGGCGGTAATGCTGTCTTTGATGGCGATCATTTAGACCGCCACAAGCGCTTTGATCGCCGGATGCGGCACATAATCCAAGAGTTCAAAATCTTCAAATTTGAAATCGAAGATATTGGTGACATGCGGATTGAGGTGCATCTCGGGAAGCTTTCGTGGCTCACGCGAAAGCTGCAACTCCACCTGCTCCATATGATTGGAATAGATATGCGCATCACCCAGCGTGTGCACAAAGTCGCCAGCTTTCAGGCCACAGACCTGCGCGACCATCAAGGTCAAAAGTGCGTAGGACGCAATATTGAACGGAACGCCGAGGAAAATATCGGCGCTACGTTGATAAAGCTGGCACGAGAGTTTGCCGTCCGCCACATAGAACTGGAAGAAGCAGTGACAGGGCGGGAGCGCCATTTTGCCAATCTCGCCCACGTTCCATGCCGAGACGATCAAACGGCGGCTGTCGGGGTTGGTTTTGATGTCGTGAATAACATTAGAGAGCTGGTCAATATGACGCCCGTCAGCCGTCGGCCATGACCGCCACTGATGGCCATAGACGGGGCCGAGATCCCCTTGTGCGTCGGCCCATTCATCCCAGATGGACACGCCATTTTCCTTCAGATACCCGATATTGGTATCTCCTTTGATGAACCAGAGCAGTTCATGAATGATCGATTTGGTATGAACTTTTTTGGTTGTGAGAAGCGGAAAACCATCTTCGAGGTTAAAGCGCATCTGGTGCCCAAAGACCGAGATTGTACCCGTGCCTGTGCGATCTTCTTTGGGAGTGCCGTTCGCCAGTACATGGCGCAGTAAATCCTGATATTGTTTCATGGGGCCCCTCTTTTCGCTTTCAACGTCCATAAGTATAGGGCAAAGGTGCCGGAAAATGTAGCTTTGGCCATTCCTTTTCCACATCTCTTCGTTTTTAAATTTTGGGGAGATGCGCAAAAAAACCTTGCTTTTTCTATGTGAACACCATTAACATAAGGATATATTTATATATCACTATTGAGGTTCCTTTATGAGGCTTCCTTTCAAACAAGCGGCTGATGGTGGTTTTTCTGTACCCACGCCCCAATTGACCTTCGTGTCCGACACAGAGGGAACGCTCTCGCTGCGTGGCCTGAAAATCAATGACCCTCTCCTTGAATTTTTAAGTGATGCCGCCAAAGACGGGCACCGCGTCATTATTACCAGCCGCCGCTTTATCGGTAATAGTGTCCAGCAAATCCTTGAGCTTACCGCTCTTAGAAACCCTCATGTCGAGCCTTCCTTGTTTGAATATTGCGAAAAAGGCCACCTTGCCGCACTTCTGGGTGAGGACGGGGCTGATTACGTGTTTGACGACGATCCGGTTAGTTATGTCGCCCACGGGATTCATGTCCGCACCAACCCCGACACCGGCGAACTTTCCATGCCGCTGGGCACGCTTCGCTCACTTTCAGGCGTTGCTGAATCGGTCGAGGCGCCAAACATCCCAGAGGCTGATCCCGCCGCAGTCGCAACACAATCCCCACGCTAGAGCGCGATTCTCTTTGATTCTCGCACCTGTCTGCCCTATAATCAATTTGTCGGGGTAACCCGACTATGATGCTAAACGCTCTATGGAATAGGCGTTGTGGACCCGGGGGCAGTGCCCGGCGGCTCCACCATATGGAACTTCTCAAAAGGTTTTATGTGATGGGGCCGAAACAGGATCGACACGCGTAGTAAAGATAAAGTCTGCATTCGTTGGAGGTACGGTCGATATCCGTCCAAGGCACAATAATTGCCAATGATAACGTACAGACCGTAGCAGCTAACGACAACGTTTTCGTTGCCGTTGGTGAAAAAATCGCTGCTTAATTGCACTGATGAAGCTACATAATCCCTGAGGCTTCGGCTGAGGGTGGGGCGCGGGGCGGCCTAGCAACAGAACTGCCCCATTTTTTATGGCATATTGTGGGGTTTAGCCCCCAAAACGTGGGTTGACCTTGCCAAATTCTTCCCTGCCGTTTATACCTGATTCTCGTAGTTAACCTCTGCCCCGAATTATGTGTCCCATGAAGATTGATGATAATGCCCTCCGCTACGACAAAATGGTTGAATTCGCTTTGCGCGGAGTCGTGCGGCAAGCCGTGTCCGAAGTTCAAAAACGCGGGCTTCCGGGCGACCACCATTTTTACATCACCTTTATGACCGATTTCCCGGGCGTTGCCATCCCTGACTATTTGCGCGAGCGTTACCCCGGTGAGATGACTATCGTCCTTCAGTACCAATTCGAAGATTTGAGCGTGGATGAAGACAAGATCGGCATTACGCTCTCCTTTAATAACGTGCCGGAACGTCTGATTATCCCGATTGCGGCGATTACTATTTTTGCCGATCCTTCCGTCAATTTTGCCCTGCAATTCCAGCCGCTGGGCGAAATGATGGATCATGACGAACTTGAATCACTCGTGGCCGATGATCCGGATGATGATGGATCAACACCAAGCGGCAAATCCAAGCCCAAGGCCGAGAGCGGCGAAGTCATCTCACTCGATAAATTCCGTAAAAAATAATGGACTTTTGGGCGTAAAGCCGCTTTATATGGCGCCTTCACATGAATGAGGTCGTCATGAAAAAGCCTGAGCTTTTGGCTCCCGCAGGGTCACTTAAATCCATGCAACATGCCTTTGCCTATGGGGCGGATGCCGTTTATGCCGGACAGCCGCGTTACTCCTTGCGCGTGCGCAATAACAGTTTCAAGAAAGACAACAATCTGGCCGAGGGGATTTCCCTCGCCCACGCGCAGGGTAAAAAATTCTATGTCGCGGCCAATTTGTTCCCGCATAATCCCAAGATCAAAACATTTTTGGATGATATGGAAGAGGTTATCGCAGGTCAGCCCGATGCCCTGATTATGGCCGACCCGGGCCTGATCATGATGGTACGCGAAAAATGGCCGGACATGCCCATTCACCTCTCTGTCCAGATGAATACCGTCAATTATGCTGCGGTCAAATTCTGGCAGAAGATTGGCCTCACCCGTATCATCTTGTCGCGCGAACTTTCGCTCGATGAAATTGCCATGACCCGTCAGGAATGCCCCGACATGGAACTGGAAGTTTTTGTACACGGCGCGTTGTGCATTGCCTATTCAGGGCGGTGTCTTCTTTCCGGCTATTTTACGCACCGCGATTCCAACCAAGGCGCGTGCACCAATTCCTGCCGCTGGAAATATAAAACGTCTCAGGCCCACGAAACCGAAAGCGGCGATATATTGCCTCAGGACGCCTTGCACGAGCCGCCGCTCTTTTCCGGTTGCGGTTCGCAAGAGCGTCACCCCCTTGCTGATGCCCTATATTTTCTGGAGGAAGAGCAGCGCCCGGGTGATCTCATGCCTGTGTTTGAAGATGAACACGGCACCTATATCATGAACTCGAAAGACCTGCGCGCGATTGAACATGTGCATCGCCTTGTCGAGATCGGCGTGGATTGTTTGAAGATTGAAGGGCGTACCAAATCGCATTATTACGCGGCGCGCACCTCGCAGGCCTACCGCCAAGCCATCGATCAGGCAATCGCCGGAAAGCCGCTTGACCCAACGCTCATTGGCGTTCTTGAAAACCTTGCGCACCGCGGTTACACGGATGGATTTTTACAGCGTCACCACAGCGCGGAGCACCAGAACTATATGTCAGGGGCTTCGCAAACCCACCGTCAGGAATTTGTCGGCGAGATGCTGGCGCACGAGGGGGACTGGCTCACCATCGATGTGAAAAATAAGTTTTCAGTCGGTGACCGGCTTGAACTTATTCTGCCATCGGGCGCGAATAAAATCGTGACGCTGGACACTCTTCAGGATGCACACGGGACCTCCATTAGCACAGCGGCGGGGAACGGGCATATCGTGCGCATTCCTGCGTATGGGATTGAGGCGCCTTTTGTTCTGGTCAGTCGTTTTCTGGATAGGGCGCAGCAACAAGCCGCCTAACAACCCCACAAAAAGAAACAGGCCCAAAAAGAAACAGGCCTTGAGTTGCTCAAAGCCTGTCTTTCTTCTGGGGGGGAGAAAGCTCGTAAATTCTTTTTTTAATGCTCCGATTTTATTGAACACACCCTACGCGGAGGAGCCTTTGGCTGAAGCAGCTTAGGCTTTATTGTACCGTCGTTTGTCCAGTTGCTTGGAGTTGTGTTTTTTATAACTCTAACTTCGGACTATGTCAACCAAAAATTTTGAAAAAGATAAGTTTTGTTTATGTTTTTTCTTATACAGCGCTATTTTATTGAATCTGAATAGAAAAATAAATCCATCCACACGATCCATCCATATGCGAAAACCCAGTTCCTTTTGCTGATTTTCATGGATTCCCTTGGAATTTCTTTCAGAAATTCAGGGAATGACGGGAATGAGGCATGATGGAGTGGAGCCAAAGCGGTTGCCCCACACAGCACTTCCGGGGCCAGCGGGCCGGTGCAAGGTTCCTCCATAGAGGGCAAATGAGCCGATATCTGGCCTTCTCCCGCTTTCAACAACCGGAACACTCCGGCGCGGGGAAAGGGATATGCTTTATGCCTTTCTTTGTTTTCCTTAAAAAACAAAAACAGGCGCGGGCGCCCGCAGGCGCTGATTTGTTGCGGCACTTTTCCAGCCGCAGGATACGTATCAGGGACGACCCTATCAGACGCAGAACAGAATGTAAAGGAATTTGTTCCTAATTTTACAAGAAAAACGCGATGGATTCCCCTAGAATTGGCGCTGCCAATTCGGGGAATGACAAGTGAGGGATGAGGGGAATGACGGGGCATGGGGAAAATGTACTGGAATAACGGTAGCGTTCGTCCAGAGCCAGTTAGGCAGGCGCGTGCGCCGAATTGGGTTCATCACCTTGGGGGGTATGGAGGCGTGTTTCTTTGTAAGTTGAAATACCATTAAAAGCAAAACGCAGTTTGATCGCAGTTTGGGCGACGGGCTGCATTTTCACCATATCGCCGTTCAGGCCAACCTCCACCGTTCCTGTGCCGAAATCACCGTCACGGTTGCTTTGCGCCATGGAGAAAGCGACATAAGCTCTATTGAGTTTTGCCTCAATCCTATCCCATAAATTTCCACTGGAACACCGCCGAATATTTGCGAGTGACACATCCTTACTCGCTGCATTTGCAAAACGCTCTTGGTGCGTATGACATATAACTTTGAAAAATTCTTGATCAAAAATGGACACTGGCTTAAGTCCCAGCGCATAGCCGCGTAGCATGAAGTGTGTATCTTCTGTTCCCCATCCTTTAAAGCGGTTTTCGTTATAGCCTCCCAAATTAAAGAAGGAGTCACGTGTCATAGCTATACGTCCATAGAAACCGCGCTCTTCAAGAGGTTTTTCTTTTACTCTCTGAAAAGCAGGATGAACGATCACACCCCTATCATCCTCAAAAATATCTGCGAGAAAATTTGCAAATCTTGGCCCCGTAAAATTATCGGCATCGACATTGCACAGCACATCGCCCGATCCCAAACGGTGGGCCATGTTTTTAGCGTGTGCGTGATGGAAAAATTCAGGCTCGCGCGTTTTGGCATACACCAATGTTCCGGTCGTCATATGATGCACCATCTCGGGATCATTCTTGATCCACTCTTCAAGACCATCTTTGGAATTGTAATCAAGCACGACAAATTCGACCTGCGGATCGTCCGAACCCGCGCGCGGCAGATTGTCCCGTATATTTTGCGGGAGCGTCTCTTTCAAATGGTGCAAACGCCCCATGCAGGTGGTGCAGAACGAGATTTTCATGGGAGTTAATGTATATTATGACAATATTATCTGTCAAACTTTTTTGCATCCTTCTTGCAGTTTAACCTCCCAATGCTTAATCTGCCCGCCATGTCGCCTTTATCCCCGTCCCCGTTATGGTCACCCTTGGTTGACCCTACCCATGAACCCCGCCCCCTGAGCATCACGCGCGGGGAATGGTTCGACGGCGCGCGCGGTCACCGCAAAATTGCCTATAAGGTCTATGCCCCCGCCGATGCACTTGAGGGCGAAAAATTCCCCGTGATTATCTGGTCGCATGGCCTTGGCGGGAGCCGTGACGGGGCCGGTTTTATCTCCCGTTTTGTGGCGGCGCACGGTTTTGTCATCATCCATATCCAGCACCCAGGCACCGACTCCACCTTGTGGGAAGGCAAGCCTGGCCACCCGTGGGATGTCATTCGCGCCACTCCTATTCCCAAAAGCGCCACGTTGCAGCGGCTCAAAGATGTGCCCTTTGCTCTCTCCCAGCTTGCCACGCTTGACGTCGCCCCGCATATGGATATGACGCGTCTTGGCATGTCGGGGCATTCTTTTGGCGGCATGACCACGCAGGTGATGGCCGGACAAAAACGGGGACATGGAAAGCGTCAATATTCGCTGTATGAGCCCCGTTTTAAAGCCGGAATCGTCTATAGTGCAGGGCCTGTCCTTCACAAAAAAGGGCAATCGCCCGAAGATTTTTACGGCGGGATTAAAATCCCTCTTCTCATTATGACCGGAACGGATGACGACTCACCACTCGAGAATTTCGGGTATGAGCAGCGCCTTGAGGTCTTCACCCATTCCGGTGGGCCCGAGCAGCATTTGCTGGTTTTGGAAGACGGCGACCACATGGTCTATAACGGCTCACGCGGGAAGCTCGAAGCCAATCCCAAGCGCGAAACCCACGAGACAATTATCAAAATTCTCTCACTCGCCTTCTGGGAAGCTTACCTGAGGGACAATAAAAAAGCGCATGCATGGCTGACATCCGATCAGGTGCGCACTTGGCTTTTGGACGAAGGCTCCTATACTTACAGACCATGACAGACGCCATCCATATTCAAAATCTCACCAAAACTTATGCCGCTACCGGCAAATCTTCCGCCAAAACCGCTTTGCGTGATGTTTCGCTCACTATCCCTGCGGGTTCGATTTATGGCCTGCTCGGGCCGAACGGGGCAGGAAAATCAACTCTGATCAACATCCTTGCAGGACTTGTCCTTAAAACATCCGGTTCTGTATCCATCTGGGGCACCGATATTGATGAAAATCCGCGCCAGAGCCGCGCCAATATCGGCATTGTGCCACAGGAGCTTAATTTCGACCCGTTTTTCTCGCCCAAACGCCTGCTTGATTTGCAAGCAGGGCTTTATGGTGTTCCGGCAGCCGAGCGCAAATCAATGGCGCTTCTCACCATGCTGGGGCTTGCCGATAAGGCCAATGCCTATACACGTTCGCTGTCGGGCGGGATGCGGCGGCGCTTGATGGTGGCCAAAGCGATGGTACATTCCCCGCCTATTTTGGTGCTTGATGAACCTACTGCGGGCGTTGATGTCGATCTGCGCAATCAGTTGTGGGAGAATGTGCGCGCCCTCAACAAGCAAGGTGTCACCATATTGCTGACCACCCATTATCTTCAGGAAGCCGAGGAGCTGTGCGACCGGATTGCGATCATCAATCATGGCCGGATTATTGCGGATGAGCCTACTGAAACGTTATTGGCCCGTATGGAAGGAAAAGATATTCGTTTCACGCTCACGTCCCCTTTGTCCACCATTCCGGACACGCTTTCAGCGTTTCATCCGGTGATCGAAGATCCCCATACTCTTACCGTTCATTATAACCCACGGGAAACCGATGCCGGAATTATTATTGGATGCCTCCAAGACGCTGGGATTGCGTTTACCGATATTGTTACCAGTACCCCGCGTCTTGAAGATATTTTTCTGCGCCTCACGCAAGCCGCCTGAACTGTTTTTGTAACGGCTGGACGCCTTTCCGATTCGCAGGTATGCTGCGGAAAGTTGATACCCTTGTTCTTTTTACTTTCCGAAGGTTTCTATGATCTGGTTTTTATGGGCCGTCCTTGGCAGCGTGTTTGCGGCAGCCCTTTCCGAAAGCAACCGTATTTTGCGGTTCGACGCCCAGATCCTCAATGCGTGGCGCGCAACGTTTGGTGCCGTTCTGCTCGCTCTTGCCATTCCCTATATGCAATGGCCCACGGACAGGTTTTTCTACATTGTGGCCGGACTGGACGGCATTGTGGCCGGAATCGGGATGGTGTTTTTCTTTATTCTCTCGGCCCGCAAGACAGGCCGCGTATCGAGCATGATCCTGCCCATGGCGGCCATTAGCGCTTATCTCACATGGTGGATGATGCACCCCGAACTGCGGCCTGAACTGGTTGACAATCCATTTCAGGTGCTTGTCGCTTGTGTCTCGATGACGATTGTGTGTGTGGCCATGCAGCTTTTGCGTGAGAATGATGCCTCGCTCGAGAGTTTTCTAATCGTTCTGCCAGTCGGTATCTCCTTCGGTATTATCGATTCCCTGACCAAGGGTGTTTTTCTGGAGCATGACCTGATCGGGATGGCGCTGTCTTATAGCTTTGTGGCGATGTGTTGCTGCGCTTTGACGTCGTGGCTTGCGGTGATTCCCGAACCGCTGGGCGGACGGCGTAATAAAATTGTCGATCCTAAAATGTTCACAGGGGCTTTCTGGTGCGCCTTTTTTACCGTCGGGATTACGGTTGCCGAAGTGATGGCCCTGCGGATTGCCCCTAACCCCGCGCTTCCCGGCATTTTGATGGTTCTGACGCCCCTGTGGCTTTTTGGTTTTAACTTTTTGCGCAAAGTCGAGGATGATGTGTCGCTTACCGCCAGCATCCTTATTCTGGTTGGCGCTGTCGGACTTTTACTATCAACATTTTGATTTAATTATGTTTCTTGGTCGAGCGCCCGCACCAGAACGTCCTGCATGTCGCTGGTTGTGCGGATCACTTGCGCATTGGCCTTATAGGCCTGCTCGGCGAGTTTGGTATTCACCAGTTCCTCGTCCAGATTGACGTTAGGCGCGTTCACCAGCCCGTCTTCATTGGCAAAGGGCGAATCCGGCTGAAAACTCGGGACAAAGGGCGGCTCACGGGTTAACGTGACAGTCTGCACCCCGCCGCCGCCTACGGATTTAGCAAGGGTTGTCTGGGCCGCGTAAGCCTGATTAGGACTATTGGGGTCTAGCGACCCTACGGAACTGGCATTAACTATATTTTCCGTAGCAACAGCCAGCTTGCGCGAAGCTGCCGTTAATCCTGAAACGGCTGTCGAAATTGGGTTTATCATTTTCTTAATATATCATACACTCGGTTAAGATTTCTTTACGGATGGTATGATGACACGCACAATTCTCACTTCTTTTGCTCTGGTTTTGCTCCTTTCCCCTGCTGTGGCGCATGCCGAAGACAGTTTCTGGGATTTTACATGGCTTACGGGACATTCGCGTCCGGCCAATGATTTCCAGCCTTATTACGATAACGGCACGGAGCCGCATGCCGGTCAATGGAAAACCCAACTCTCCGAGGAAAACTGGAAGCCGCAGGACTGGATCGATCATAATGGCGGCGATTCCCTGCTGCTGGTGCGCAAATTTCTCAATGCTGGCGTTATCACCCGCAGCTACAGCGAAGGGAATGTCCCTGTGCTGGATGTCGGCCCGCGCTTTTACCACCTGTCCGGCCTTGATAAACGCCGTGTGGTCATGACGCTGGATTACATCTACAAAGTGACGGATAAAAAACCTGGGGTGATTTACCTCAAGGATGCTTCCACCAATGCCGTTATCGGAACCTATACGCGCGACGGTTTAACGCTCGAGTAAATCACGCGCGAATATCAAGGTGCGGCATCACTCACCTGAGCGGGCACTTTCTTGGATTCCCACCAGATGATCCCGAGGTTACTGGCAATCACAAGGCTGGCGCCAATCATGACGGCCAGATCCGGTGCATCATCCCAGATCAGCCATCCCAACAGGATAGCCCAGATAAGGGCCGTATAGTTAAGGGGCGAGAGAACCGAGGCTTCAACCAGTTTGAAAGCATTGGTGCGCGCGATTTGAACGCCCACTGCCGCAATGGCTGTACCGCCGAGCATGCCCATATCCTCAAGACGCGGCATGTGTCCTTTATAAAGGACATAGAGTCCCCCCGCGCATGTTCCGGCCAGAAAAAAATAGAACACAGTTGTAAAGGCGTTTTCCGTCTTGCCCATGCTGCGCAACAAGACGGGGACGATGGAGGTGACCATCATGGCCAGAAAAGCAACACCCGTCCCCACGAGATTAAACCCGGGGCCAGCGGGGTTTGACGCGATCAGGGAGCCCAGCAACCCGCACGAAACCGCTGCCCAGCGCATTGGTGTTATTTTTTCATGCAAGATAAAGGATGAAAGAATTGTCACCACTATACCCGAGGTCAGTAATATGGTTGTCACGTGGGCCATCGGCATCAGGGAATAAGCCCAAAAAACAAGCGAGACTGAAATATTACCGACAACCGAGCGCCCGATATGCGCCATGGGCCTGTCAGTTTTCAAAAGATCATAGCGGCCTGTGGCCACCAACCATGCACATAGCAGAGCCAGAGCCAAAATGCAGCGGTAGAAAACAATCTCGATGGGGTCATAGCTTTCGGAAGCCAGTTTCGAAAAACTGTTCATGCACTGTACCATGAATACGGAGAAAGCCATCAAGGCGCACCCATATACCAGCGTCGTTCCTTTGAGGCGCGTTGAGAATGTTTTAAGGGCGTGGAGGGGCGACACGGAAAACTCTGGTTTTTTGGTTGAATTTTTAAGCGGTTATACTATCTCTCTCATGAGTATTCCATTTATCCCGTTTTTAGCAAGTCTGGTGATTTTGTGCCTTCCCTTTTTGATCCTGTTACCTTTGGTTCCCTCTACCTTCCCAACCGCATTATCATGGCGCCCCTGACGCGGGGACGGGCCGGGCCATCGCGTATTCCCAACGACCTGATGGCGGAGTATTACGCACAGCGCGCCAGTGCGGGCCTCATCATTTCCGAGGCTACGGCCATTTCGCGCATGGGGTATGGCTGGTACGGGGCGCCTGCCCTTTATACCGACGCCCATCTTCAGGGCTGGAAAAATGTGACCCATGCCGTTCACGCGGCCGGAGGGCGCATTGTGCTGCAACTTTGGCATATGGGACGCGTCAGCCATCCCGATGTTCTGGATGGGGACACGCCCCTTGCCCCTTCGGCCATTCGCGCCCAAAGCGGGCAAGCCAGCACCCCCACGGGACGGAAAGATTTCGTAACACCCCGCGCCATGACCCTTGATGAAATTACCACAACGATTGATGATTACGCCCGCGGCGCGCGGATGGCGATCGAAGCCGGATTTGACGGCGTTGAAATTCACGGCGCCCACGGCTACCTGATTGATCAATTTATCCGTGATGGATCCAACCACCGTCACGATGACTATGGCGGTTCTCTGGAGAACCGTTTGCGCTTTCCTCTGGCCGTTGTCGCGGCAGTTGTTGCCGCCATCGGGGCAGATAAGACCGGCATTCGTATCTCCCCCACGCAAGCCCATAATGATATGCATGATTCTGATCCCCGTACGACTTTTGGCACATTGGTTGCGCGGCTTCATGACTTTAACCTCGCTTTTCTTCATATCCGCGAGGATGTCCCCACCACCAAAGACGCAGAAAGCGGTTATCTGACCCCTTATCTGCGCACCCTTTATAAGGGGCCTGTCATGGTGAATGGCGGCTATTCGCGCGATTTAGCGCTTGAGGCTGTCGCGAGCGGCATGGCCGATGCCGTTGCTTTCGGGCGACCCTTTATCTCCAACCCCGATCTTGTGCAGCGCCTTAAAGATAACGTCCCCCTCGCCCTGCCCGATACCGCCACCATGTATGGTGGCAGCCGAGAAGGTTATACCGATTATCCGGTAGCGGCCTGATTCGGGTCTTTTATCAAAAAAGTTTGCGCTTTGGGCCATTTTATTATTACATAATCCCATGAAGGGTGTGAGTATTATTATGGCCTGCTTCAATGCAGAGCGTTATGTTGTCGAAGCTGCCTGCTCGGTGCGCGCAGGTGCGCGGGCTTTTTCTTCCTCATTTCCCTACGAACTCATTATCGTGGATGACGGGTCACGTGATGGCACAGGGCGCGCCCTTGACCAAATTGAATCCCTTGAAGACCCCCATATCCGCGTTGTGCGCTTACCTGAAAATAAGGGGCAGTCCCATGCCCGCAACCTCGCCATTGGCATGGCTCGTTACGACCATATTATGGCGCTTGATGCTGATGACAAACTTGGTCCTGATTATGCCGGTTATGCCCAGCGCGCTGTCCATATTCTTGCCCAGCATGATGAGCTTTTCAGTGTCTATTGTCATACGCGGGCATTTGGCGCACGGGAAGGAACCTGCATTCTTCCGGCTTTCTCGGAAGCTGGCCTTCCCTTGCGTAATACCATTCCCGTCCATGGTGTTTTTCGTAAAGGTGAGGCGATGGAGATTGGCGCCTACCGTGAAGACCTTCGTTTTTGCGAGGACTGGGAGCTCTGGCTGGCCCTCTCATCGGAGAGGCTTACACAAGGACGCGCCCGCCACGCCTACGAAGTCCCTGAGACACACTATTTTTACCGCCAACACCTCACGGGAGCCAATGTTTCGGAGGCCAACAAGATTCCGCGCAAGCAACTTTATACGGCTCTTACAGAGCGTACCGTCCCCTTGTATGAGGCCATTTGCCATACCTCCGACCCCCACGACCTGTGCACCCTTTATGAAGCCAGCCGCCCAAGCTTGTGTGCAAAATTTCTGGCTGTTGCCCGCTTTGGTCCCATGGAAACGTCCCATTTTATTGCAAATCAGGTCAAAAAAGTTCTCGCAAATCCCCTGACGGTCTTCTCTTCTGAAAATAATAGGGTTCCATCCTAAATCTTTTTCAATCTATACGCTGTATCCTTTTAGGATTAGAATCGGGTCACGTTAGCTGTCTGACAGCTTATCTGTTTATGGCCTTACGTTAAAAAATGATCCTGGGAGCATTGTTCTATGAAGTGGTTTGCCAACTTAAGTCTTTTCCGCAAAATCCTGCTGGTCAGTATCGTCATGCTGATGAGCGCCATCACATGGGGATCGTTTAACGCCTACATGGCTTATTTTGTTATGAAAGCGGACACTGAAGAGCGCAACAAGTTTCTGGTTGAGTCTGTTTACACCATGATCACAGGCCTTAATCAGGAAGTGCTGAGCGGCCATATCAGCAAAGACGATGCACAAAAATATGCGATCGAGGCGCTGCGCAAATCCCGTTATGAGGGAAACAGCCAGTATTTCTGGATCAACAACACGGATGGTCAAGCCGTGATGCACCCCATCTTTCCCGAGATGGAAAGTCAGGATATTTCAAAAACAAAAAAGAATGTCCATGACCTGTTTAAAGCTTTTGCCAAAGCCCTCGAAACCAAACCGGAAGGCACAAACTATTACTATGATTGGCCCAAACCCGGGGCGGACAAAAATATTCTTTATCCAAAATCATCCTATATCATGCTGATGAAAGACTGGGGATGGATTATCGGGACAGGGGTCTATATCGACGTTCTTCAGGACAAGGCTCTCACCATTTTTTATTATGAGTCAGGATTCGTTCTGATTTTTGCCCTGATCCTCCTGATTGGAACCATTGTCGCCAATAAAACCCTCTCCCAGCCTTTGCTCCAGCTCGCCAAAAATATGAAAGAGCTGGCAGGCGGGAACCTTACCGTGGATGTTCCCTATAAACATCGCGGGGATGAAGTGGGCATGATTGCGCAGGCCTTTTCTATTTTCAAGGATAACGCTATCGAAAAATCAGGGCTTGAACGCCGTCAGAGCGAACTTCAGCAACAGGCCGAAGCCGAGAAAAAGAAAACCATGCACGACCTTGCCGATAGTTTTGAGCAAAGAACATCGGGCATCATTTTATCGCTCGCGGCGTCCTCGCGTCAACTCAGCGATTCAGCGCAGATGATGAAAGAGACATCGGCAGAAAACGTCATCACATCGCGCGGCGTGGCCCAATCGATTGACGTCGCTAACCAGAACGTCCAGACTGTGGCGGCTGCGTCCGAGGAACTCGCGGCCTCCAGTCAGGAAATTGCCCGCCAGATCGCCGGTGTTGCCCAACGTTCCAGCCGTTCGTCGGAAGAGGCGGCGCAGACCAGCAGCGAGATTGTTCATCTCAATACCCTTGCTGATTCCATCGGTGATGTGGTGGCCGCGATTAAAGGCATTGCCGAGCAAACCAATTTGCTGGCCCTTAACGCGACCATTGAAGCCGCGCGCGCGGGAGAGGCCGGAAAAGGGTTTGCGGTGGTCGCCGATGAGGTCAAAAAACTTGCCAGTGAAACGGCCAGCAAGACTACCGAGATTGACGAGCGCGTGATCCGCATCCAGCAAGCTATCCGCACCACAGTTGAAGCGGTCGAACGGATCTTGACCGATGTTCGGGATATTGACCAATCGACAGCGACTGTGGCTCACGCCGTTGACCAGCAAAACCTCGCTACCGCCGAGATTGGCCGCAATGTGGCTGAAGCCTCGAACGGTACACAAAGCGTGGCTTACAGCATTACCGAGGTGCTGCAAAAATCCGAAGACACCGGAAAATCCGCTGAAACCGTTTTGCATGAAGCGAGCGAACTGGCTAACATTTCGGATTCACTCCAGCGTGAACTGAGTGATTTTTTAAGGTCTATTCGCGGTTAGGAACCCCAGAAAAAATCCCCTCAGTCGAGGGGATTTTTATTCTAGTTTTTCGATTTATCAACCAGTTTGTTTTTCGCAATCCACGGCATCAGGGAGCGCAACCGTGCCCCCACTTCCTCAATCGGATGCTCGGCCTTGCGGCGACGCGTCGCCTTGAAACTCGGTTGACCTGCTTGACATTCCAGCATCCAGTCACGGGTAAAGCGGCCTGATTGGATGTCATCGAGAATTTTCTTCATCTCTTTTCTGGTTTCATCGGTGATGATCCGGCTGCCGCGCGTATAATCCCCATATTCCGCCGTGTTCGAGATGGAATAGCGCATGTTGGCCATACCGCCTTCATACATCAGATCGACAATGAGTTTCATCTCATGCAAACATTCGAAATAGGCCATCTCCGGTGCGTATCCGGCATCGGTCAAGGTTTCAAATCCTGCGGTAATGAGCTCGCACACACCGCCGCACAGCACGGCTTGTTCGCCAAACAAATCGGTTTCGCATTCCTCTTTGAACGATGTTTCAAGTAACCCCGAGCGCCCGCCGCCAATGGCCGAGGCATAGGACATCGCCACATCACGCGCGGTACCCGATGGATTCTGGTGAACGGCAAAAAGGCACGGCACACCGCCACCTTTCTGGTATTCGCCACGCACGGTATGACCGGGGCCTTTAGGCGCCACCATAAACACATCGACATCTTTACGGGCTTCAATCAAATTGAAATGGATATTAAGACCATGCGCAAACGCAATGGCGCTGCCCGCGCGCATATTGTCGTGAATCCAGGTGTAATAAATATCGCGTTGGAGTTCGTCCGGCGTTGCCATCATCAAGACATCGCCCCATTTGGCGGCTTCGTCCGGTGTCATCACGTCAAAACCTGCGGCCTTGGCCTTGGCATTCGTGGCGCTATCGGCGCGCAGTGCAATCCGCACCTCTTTCACGCCTGAATCGCGCAGGTTTGCAGCATGGGCATGGCCTTGCGAGCCATAACCCACAATCACGACCTTTTTACCCTTGATCAGGTCAGTTTTGCAGTCTTTATCGTAGTACACGTCCATTTTTTTCTCCTCTATCAATAGACTAAGCCGTTAAAGCGTCTTTGCCGCGGCCCATGGCGGCAATGCCGGTGCGTGATATTTCGACCAATCCCAATGGGCGCATGAGGTCAATAAACGCATCAATTTTTTCGGGGGCGCCGGTGAGTTCAAACACGAAACTCTCCAGCGTGGTGTCCACTGTTTTTGCGCGGAAACTTTCGGCAATCTGGAGCGCCTCCATCCGCTTTTCTTTTTTGCCGCCCACTTTAACAAGCGCTAATTCCCGCTCAATATGAGGGCCCTCGAGTGTCAGATTCGAGACGGTTTTAACCGGCACGAGGCGTTCGAGCTGGTGATGAATTTGTTCAATCACATGCACCGTGCCCGAACATAAAATCGTGATGCGCGAGAGTTTCTTGGTGTGCTCGGTTTCGGCGACTGTGAGAGATTCAATGTTATAACCGCGCCCTGTGAAAAGCCCCACGACCTTGGCCAGCACACCCGGTTCGTTATCGACGATAATAGCCAGCGTGTGCGACGATACCGGATCAAGGCTTGGCGCTGCGCCATAGACGCTTTTCCGGTCTTGGAGTGATTTACGTGTCATGTTGTTTCCCCGCGTTGTTAGACCAATGTTTTATCGAACTTTTCGGCGTCTGCCGCAAGGATCATTTCATTATGCGCCTTGCCGCTCGGGATCATCGGGAAGCAGTTTTCCTTAGGATCAACGCAGACATCGACAATGGTCACACGGTCGGTTTTCATCATCTCGGCAATCACTTTATCAAGCTCTTGCGGGGTTTGTGCCCGCATGCCAATACCACCATACGCCTCGGCCAATTTTACGAAATCAGGAAGCGATTCGGTATAGGAACTGGAGTAACGCTCGCCGTGCAGTAATTCCTGCCACTGCTTAACCATGCCCATCCACTGGTTATTGAGGATAAAGATTTTAACGGGCAATTTGAACTGAACAGCCGTCGACATTTCCTGAATATTCATCAGGATCGACGCATCACCCGCAACATCCACCACCAAGGCATCAGGGTGCGCAATTTGCGTACCAATCGCCGCCGGAAATCCGTAACCCATTGTCCCCAAACCACCCGAAGTCATCCAGTGGTTGGGCCGGTCGAATTTGAGGAACTGCGCGGCCCACATTTGATGCTGGCCGACTTCGGTTGTAATAAAGCTTTCGCGTTTATCCTTATCGATGGCGGCTTGCAGTTTTTGCAAAGCGTATTGCGGCTTAATAATGGTATCTGAATTCCGGTAGGAGAGACATTTGACAGCGCGCCAGCCTTCAATCTCTTTCCACCATGATTTCATAGCGCCTTCATGAGCCTTATATTTCTTTTTCTTCCAGACGGCGATCATGGCGCGCAGGGCTTCGGTGCAATCTGCAACGATTCCGATATCCACGCGCACGTTCTTGTTGATCGAACTTGCATCAATATCGACATGGATTTTCTTGGAGTTTGGCGCAAACATATCAAGGCGGCCTGTCACGCGGTCATCAAAACGCGCGCCGATATTAATCATCACATCGCAATCATGCATCGCCCAGTTAGCCTCGAACGTGCCATGCATGCCAAGCATGCCCAGATGCTGCGGATCACGCATCGGGTAAGCGCCGAGGCCCATCAGGGTTGACGTACAAGGAAAGCCCGTCATGCGGACAAAGTCGGTGAGCAGGCGCGCGGCCTCGGTTCCGGCATTGACAACGCCGCCTCCGGTATAGAAAACAGGCTTCTTGGCATTCGCCATCAGCTCGACCGCGGCTTCAATTTTCGACATATCGGGCATGGTGCGCGGCTGGTAACGGGTGAGATCAGTCTCCGGCAATGGTGTATAACGACCCGGTGCAAACTGAACATCCTTTGGCAGATCAATCACCACTGGCCCCGGACGGCCAGATTTAGCCACATGAAACGCTTCGTGAATAGTGCTCGAGAGTTTGTTCACATCGCGCACCAGATAATTTTGTTTGGTGCATTGGCGGGTAATACCAGTCGTATCAGCTTCTTGGAACGCATCGGTGCCAATCAGGAAGGTGGGGACTTGCCCCGTGATACACACAACCGGAATGGAATCAAGCAAGGCATCGGTCAGACCCGTCACCGCATTGGTCGCGCCGGGGCCGGAGGTCACAAGAGCGCAGCCCACTTTGCCTGTTGAACGTGCATAGCCTTCGGCAGCATGGAGGGCCGCCTGTTCATGGCGTACCAAAATATGGCGGATTTTCTTTTGCTGGAACAGGGCATCATAAATCGGGAGAACCGCGCCGCCCGGGTAACCGAAAATCGTGTCTACGCCGTTATCGACCAAGGCTTGAATGACAATCTCCGCACCGGTAAGCGTTTTTTTATCAAAGACCATCGTCGCCACATTTTCTTTTTTAACGACTTTTTTGGGCGCAGGGGTCTTAACCAACTTGATCTTGGGCTTGGTGGTGGATTTAGGCGGTGCCATGTTGTCCTCTTTTGCTTAACAAAAAGCCCCGTTCTTGCGAGCGGGGCGTTGCGGTTTGGTATTTATGCCGAATTTAGGCCAACACCCGCAACGCCATGCTTAGAAGAAGCACGACGACCACAGACACGAGAATAACGGCGTTATTCTGCGGGTTTGAGGCATAAAGTTGCGTTGGCTGGTTCGACATGGGCCTATTGTTACGCATAAATTAAGTGCTGTGCAACAATAATTTAGCGGGGGCCGTGTTTTTGTGATGGAATTTTTGTTTTATCCAAAATTTCGAGGCCTTCCTGAACCAGAGGCTCCACCTTCTCACGTAAATTTACACTGAGTTTAAAAAGCGCCAGAATTTCGGCAATGTCCTGCTGGGCGAGAGTCGCTTTTCCATCTAAAAAATTACTGACTTCCTTTTTATGCCATTTGTGATCAGGCACGGCTTCTTTAATCAAAAGCCCCAGTTTTTCAAGAGAATAGTTTTTGGCGCCGCCATTATCATAGACATATTTCAAGTTCACCCGCGCGGCTTCCACGAGGCGCTGGCGATCCGAAAATTCTTCGATGAGCGTAAAAGTGACCATGGGATCAGATTATATTATTTGCATAATTTAGGCAAGTTCGGTCGGAACACCGTACAGGTCGTAATCGTCGGCGTCTTCAACCTTGATTTTGATCACATCGCCGAGCTTCACACTCTCCGGCACATCCCGCAAGAAAACAGTGCCGTCAATTTCGGGGGCATCGGCTTTAGAGCGCGCATCGGCTCCACCTTCGCCGTCCAATTCATCAATCATCACGTCAATTGTCTTGCCGATTTTTGCTTGTGATTTAGCTTCACTGATCTGGCGCTGAATTTCCATGAAGCGTTCCCAGCGTTCTTGTTTGACGTCTTCGGGAACGTGACCTTCAATTTCGCGCGAGGGAGCGCCGTCAACATTTTCGTATTTGAAGCATCCGGCGCGGTCAATCTGGGCTTCCTGCATCCACTCCAAAAGATATTCGAAATCGTCCTCTGTTTCACCGGGGAAGCCCACGATAAAAGTCGAACGCAGGGTAATGTCAGGGCAAATCTCGCGCCATTTTTTAATGCGCTCCAATGTCTTTTCCTGATTGCCCGGGCGCTTCATGGCCTTTAGAACCTTGGGGCTCGCGTGCTGGAACGGAATATCGAGATAGGGCAAAATTTTACCCTCAGCCATCAGGGGAATAGCCTCGTCCACATGCGGGTACGGGTACACGTAATGAAGACGCACCCACACGCCCATATCACCCAGCGCATCACACAAATCTAAAAATTTTGTTTTGCGCTTGCTGCCCTTCCACGGGTATTCGGCATATTTGGTGTCGATGCCGTAGGCACTGGTATCTTGCGAAATAACAAGAAGTTCTTTGACGCCCGCGCTCACCAGTTTTTCAGCCTCAAAAAGCACATGATGAATGGGGCGCGAGACAAGATCGCCACGGAGTTTCGGGATAATACAAAAAGTGCAGCGGTTGTTGCAGCCTTCGGAGATTTTGAGATACGCATAATGACGCGGGGTCAGTTTCAATCCGCCTTCGGGAATCAGATCCATAAATGGGTCCGGCACGGGGGGCGCCGCGTCATGCACCGCGCCCACAACCTCTTCATACTGATGCGGGCCTGTGACCGCCATGATGTTGGGATATTTGGAGGTAATTTGTTCAGGCTCGGCGCCCATACAGCCTGTCACAATCACGCGTCCATTTTCTTTCATGGCTTGACCGATCGCGGCAAGCGATTCTTCTTTGGCACTATCCAAAAAGCCGCAAGTGTTCACAATCACCACATCGGCATCCTGATGCGTGCCGGTAAATTGGTACCCTTCGGAGCGGAGCTGCGTCATAATGCGCTCGGAATCGACGAGTGCTTTGGGGCATCCTAGAGACACAACGCCGACTTTCGGCACAGTAAGTTTTTTTGCGGTTTCAGACATGGGGGCGGTTATACCTAGGAACTTCAGAAAAAGCAAAGTTTTTGCACTGCACGGCTACCCTCTCAACAAAACGGCTTTTTAGGAGTAGCATTTGATTCGTGGTCATCTTTTAAAAGTTAAAAATAACAATGATGATCCAGAACAGGGATTTATGAACGAGCTTACCTTCAGGCCTTCCAGTTTTCATGATTTATCCATATTTCAGCAAATGGTGCAGGGCACGGAGCTGAGCTGTATGTCCTTCAACACGCACGGGAAAAACTTTTATAGCGCCGAACATCACCGCAATCCCGTAGGGTTTATTGCGGGACATAAAGGATATGGCGATGAAAGCCATGTCCTGACGATTGATGGGCTTTACCTGTATTCCGCCTATCATACGGATGAAAACCGCGACTCTATGCTCGCCCATTTCGCGCGGGATATGCAGTCTAAACTTGGCGTCACGCATATCCGTACGGACTTTTTGAGCGCGCCTGAGGCGATCAATGTGCAAAATCTTAAACTTGTTCACTCGGTGCCCGATGTGCCCTTGGAAGAGGCTGCCACACCCTCTTATGTGTACGAATTGCACGCTGCCTAAAAATTTCTGTTGCCAAGCAGCATAATTTTATGTTTTCATTTTGAAATGATATTTCAACTCACCACCACCCGACTTACCTGCCCTGCCATGACTCCGGTCATGCGCTGGACCCCGGCCTCCATGGAGACCGGTAAGGGTCATGCATGCCTTAATCAGGGCATTTATGGCTTTAAACCAGGCATCTCGGGCTAGGCAGGAAGAACTGTCAGCCCCCAACCGGAGAGGCTGACAGACACAAAAAACCCCACAAAAGTTTTATGAATGTCCGCCACCTCTCCAAATGAAAATTTGAAGAAAGGAGAGGCACATCATGGTTGCCATACGTATAAGGCCGGTCAGAAGCGGGGACTGGTCACAATTTGAAAAGCTGGTGGCGGGCATTTGCGCCTTCCACGGTGACTCGCATCAACTCACGCGCCTTCAGTTTGATGAACTGGCCGCGCGGGAGAATGCGCCTGTCACCGTTCTGGTTGCCGAGACCGAAGACGGTGATTTGGCGGGCTTTGCCGCAGGGTTTGCCATCTATAATTTTCATGATGGGCAAACCCTCTTCGAGATTCAAAATCTCTTCGTCGCCGAGCATTACAGGCGTCAGCGTATCGGCGAATCCCTGATGGTTGCCCTGATGCAGTTTGCCCGTCATCACCACAGAGCTGCCGGTTTCAAGATCGGAGCCCTTAAGTGGAATGATGCGGCGATTGCCTTTTACCGGCAAATGGGGTTTGGCGTTAACCCCCGCGCGCACGAGACAACACGCCTTTTTAAAAAAACCGCCTAACTCAAAAAACAATAAAGGCGAGATGAACAGGAGAGTAAATGATGCGTATATTAGACCCGATCTTGATCGACATTCCCATGCCGATCAGGACACCCCGATTGATAATCCGTAATGTTTTGCCTGGCGATGGCGCGGCCTTGTTCGCGGCAAAGCGCGAATCATGGGATGATCTGACCCCTTGGATGCCATGGACGCGTGAAGGTATCGGCACCCTAGAGGATACTGAGAAAATCATTCGCCAGAATCACGCAAAATATATTTTGCGCGAAGATATGATGATGATTGCGCTCACTCCTGATGGCGAGTTCGTTGCGGCAACCGGCCTCCACCGTTTCGACTGGGAGTTCCGCAGCTTCGAAATCGGTTACTGGGTGCGTAGTTCCCTCCATCATCAAGGCTTTGCCAGTGAAATTGCAGGAGCTCTCACCCGCTTTGCGTTTGGAGCTTTGGCGGCACGGCGGGTTATGATTTGCGCAGCGACTCCTAACGCAGCCTCACGGCGCGTGATTGAGAAACTTGGGTTTGGCCTTGAAACACTGCGCGCTGCCGACTCCCTGCTACCCGATGGTACGGTGACGGGCAGCGCCGAATATGTGCGGTATAACACGGATGGATTGCCTGAACTTGATGTTCACTGGAATTAAGGATGAGAATGATGAAAGACAATTTTGAATTAAAACGATGGTTTGAAGATGACTGGGCCATTTACCGCGCGGCGCGGCTTGAGGCGCTACGCCTTAATTCCAACGTTTTCTTACGTTCGGAAGACGAGGAATCCGTCAAACAAGATGAATATTGGCGCGAGCATCTGCGCGATACATACGGATCGGCCATTTTCGGTCTTTATAGCGGTGATGACGTGATTGGCCTCACGGGGGCTTTTCGCTGGCGCGAGAGTCCTCTTGATACGGTTATACTGGGCATGAGTTACATCCGTCCCGAATATCGCGGGCGCGGTCTGTCGCGCCTTTTTTATGAGAAGCGCCTCGAATGGGCGTGGGCACAAGGGGGCATTACACGTATTCTCGTCGCGCACCGCGAAGGGAACGAGGCTTCACGCGCCGCCAACCAGAAATGGGGATTTGCGCCTTATGGATCAGAGATTATTACCTATGGCAACGGCGAGTGTGCTAAAAATTACAAATATGAATTGAGGCGCGAACATCATGAGCGAATTTGACTGCCGTCGGAATATTTTTATCCTTGGACTCTATACGCTGTGCCTGAATGCCGTATTTATCTTGCCGGTTTTTATGGCCTTTTACCGCGACGAGATGGGGCTGACTTTTCATGACCTTCTCATCGCTGAATCTGTTTTTGCGGCAACACTTATTCTGCTTGATGTACCGTGCGGTTATTTTGCCGACCGTTTCGGACGCAAAGCCTCTCTTGTCCTTGGAGCCATCTTCTATGCACTTGGTCTTGGTATCTTGTATATTGCCGATGGTCTTTACGGTGCCATTGCTGCGCAAGCCACGATCGGTATCGGCGTCTCTTTTGCATCAGGAGCAAATTCTGCGATTCTCTATGACACGCTGCTCTCTGCGGGACGCGAAAGCGAATTTCGCCGTTTCGAGGGGTTGCGTTTCGCGCTTGGTCTTTATGCCTGCGCCGCGGCCTGTGTGATTGGCGGGTATCTTTATACGCTGGATCACTCTGCCCCCATCCTTGTCGAAATCTTTGTTCTAATTTGCGCGCTTGTGGCGGGATTGGCCTTACGCGAGCCGCCACGGCACCAGAAGGCGGCGCATCACAACCCGCTCAAGGATATTGCGGAGACGGTGGTTTATACCCTGCGTGGCCATAAGGATATCGGGTTCATTGTTCTCCTTATGGTGTTTATTTTTTCGACAACCAAGATCTGTATGTGGTCGCTCCAGCCTTATGCGGCGGCCCTTTCATGGCCGGAAAGCGTCAATGGCTGGGTAATCGCCACCGTGATGCTGCTCGGCGGCCTGAGCGGTCATTTTGGACATCATCTTTTTCCAAAACTTGATGGGCGCCGTTTATGTTTTGTCTTGCTCGGCGCGCTTACCGTCTTGATTGCTCTTTCTGGACTCTTGATTACACCGCTCGGGATTGTATTTCTGGGCTGCGAGTCCTTAATCTTCGGGTTCGGCATGCCCCGCATTCAGGAATATTTGAACGCCCGCGTGGAGAGCCATCGGCGCGCCACGATTCTCTCGACCGCCAATTTTGCGACATCGCTTGGTTTTATTCCGCTGAGTCAAATTATCGGCGTCATGAATGATGCGCACGGTATCGGCGCATCGCTTCTTCTTCATGCCGCCATTCTTGCAGGTTTCGGGCTGTTGCTGCGCGTGCTCAGCGCCCGCTCGACTTTTGCCCAGATTCCAGAGATAATAGAGGAACCCCTCACGCAAGGTGACCAAACATGACTTCTTTTTCGACCCAGGATTATATCAACCGCGAGAGCACGTATCTGGCAAAAAATTATAAGCCGCTGCCGGTTGTCCTCAATCGCGGCGAAGGCGTGTGGGTGTGGGATGTCGAGGGACGTAAATATCTTGATTTCCTCTCGGCTTATTCTGCGGTGAGCGGGGGCCACCATAACAGCCGGATTATTAAAGCGCTTCAGGCGCAACTTGAAAAACTTGATGTGCCGTCGCGCGCGTTTCTCACTGACCGCTTGGGCGAGTTTGCCGAGAAACTTTGTACGCTCACGGGTATGGATAAAATGCTCCCGATGAACACAGGCGCTGAAGCAGTTGAAACCGCGATCAAGGCGGCGCGCCGCTGGGGGTACCGCGTCAAGGGGATTGCCAAGGACAAGGCCCGTATTATTGCCTGCGAGGGAAACTTCCACGGGCGCACAACAGCCATTATCGGGTTTTCATCGGACGATGATTACCGCGCGGATTTCGGCCCTTTTACGGGAGGGTTTGACCTTATTCCTTTTGGTGATACGGACGCCCTTGAAGCCGCCATTACTCCCGACACCTGCGCATTTCTGGTGGAGCCGATACAGGCCGAGGTTGGCATTCGCGTGCCACCCGAAGGGTATTTGAAGCGTGCGCAAGAAATTTGCAGAAAGCATAATGTTCTTTTCATTCTCGATGAAATTCAAACGGGCATGGGACGCACCGGTGCGCATTTTTGTTTCCAGCACGAGATTGATCGGCCCGATGGATTGACCCTTGGTAAAGCGCTCGGGGGCGGCATTTATCCGGTGTCGGCCTTCCTTGCCCGCAAGGATGTGATGGATCAATTTAACCCCGGCTCGCATGGCTCCACCTTTGGCGGCAATCCAGTGGCCGCCGCGATTGGCATTGAAGCGCTCAATCAACTGATTGATGAAAAACTTACCGAAAAATCGCTCACACTTGGCACGTATCTCAAAGACCAGCTCCTTGCTGTTCAAAGCCCTCTTATTGTGGAAGTGCGCGGCAAGGGCCTTCTTGTCGGACTTGAAATTGACCCCGCTTATGCGAGTGCGCGGCAGGTGTGCGAAGCGCTCAAAGAAAAGGGCCTCCTGTGTAAGGAGACCCATGATACGGTTGTTCGTTTCGCCCCGCCCCTTATCATCACCAAAGATGAAATTGACTGGGCCGTGAGCCAAGTGCGTGATGTGCTCACGCAGCTCGCGCGAAAAACAGCTTAAGCGGCAAGGCGCGCAAGGCAGACGTCGGCACCGGAAAGCTCCACTGCGCTGGCGACTGGCTCAACTTGCACATCTTTCACGATTCCGTTTTCAATGGTCATGACAAAACGCTGCGCGCGTGTGCCAAGTCCTGCGCCCGAAGCATCGAAGGTCAATCCCATCGCGCCGGATAACTCGGCTTTCCAATCCGGCAGCATGGTGACTTTTCCAGTCGCCCCTGCGCTCTCACCCCACGCCTTCATCACGAACGGGTCGTTGACCGCGAGGCAGATAATTTCATCAACGCCTTTGGCCTTGATGGCGTCGGCATTGGCCACGTAACCGGGCAAATGTTTTTGCGCGCAGGTCGGGGTGTAGGCCCCGGGAACAGCAAAGAGAATGATTTTTTTACCCGCGATATAATCGGCAAAGGCCATATCTTCCATGCCGTTTGCGCCAAGGCGTTTAAGCGTGATGTTTGGAATTTTATCCCCAATTTGAATAGCCATGATGTTCTCCTTTCAGGATGTAAGGTACGGCACGTATCATACACAGAAAGCGGGCATCAAAAAAGGACTTTTCCAGTCCCTTTAGAAACGCACATGGCTGATGCGGGCAAGCCAGTGAATGTCGGTTGTTTTATAGATGGTGGTTTCGTTGCCGCCCATCAATGCCGCGCATTCGGCTTCTTTTTCATTCATGCGGATGAAATGATGGAGGGCGATGTTCCCCGCACGCAAGGACACGGCCACGCGGTCGCCCTTGCGCAGGGCGGCTTTCCGGTCAACGACCAAGATGTCGCCTTCCTTGACCCATGGCGCATAAAGCGATGTGGTGATGGTAACGGCCATTTCTTCCGCGGCATCTGGCGCCATAAGCTCCAGAAAATCCGGCATGGTAATTTGCGCGGCATCAAGCACGCGCGCAATGCTTTCCGTCGAGGGCCAGCGCGGCTTTCCGTCGACGGCAATGCGCTTGCTGCGGTTAAATGTCGTGGGATCAAGCCCTGCGCGTCGCGCGAGGCCCGAGGTCGAATACCCCGCGCGTACCGCCAAGCGGTCAATGGCCAACCAAATCGTTTCGTGTGTAAACATGGGAGCAGTATAATCTAGGATTAAAGTCTTGCGTAGTAGAATCTGTAGGAAAAAATTCATAAATTTTTCTTGACAAGACGGATTTTGGTTGCCATGAATAAGAACATAAAGGGAACAATTGTATCTTGATGATCAATGACCCGTTTAACTTCTGGGGAATTTTTATATGCGACACGACATACTTACGTACCCGCGCGGTACGGAGACTACCCTTCCATTTTCATCGGCAACCGAGGCGTGGTTCTGGTTTATTCAGGCCAATCTTGCCCGCCGCGAGGGGGCCCGCATCAGTGCCGGTGTTGGCCCTGTGACACGCCCGTGCGAACCGGTTGATATTCTGGTGGCGCTCGAACGTCTCTACCGCAACCGCCGCATCCTGATGGATCATATCCGTATCCTCCATTATTACGGGGTGCGCCTCACTCCCCCTGACCCGCGCCGCCCACGTGAAATTCGCGCACGCATTTTGTGGGATGAAGCCCTCACCCTGCTCGAGGATGTTTTATGCGACAAGCATATTGTCGTGCGTCCGCACTGGAGCGCCCGTATTGCCGGAGGCTATGATGCCTGATTATGCCTTGGTTGTGTTTACCGATGATACGGACATCTGGGGGCTGCGGCTTTTGAAGCGCGGGTTCCGGCATTGTTTCGTGCTGATCCATGCTGGCGGTTTATGGGTATCGGTTGATCCGCTCGCCCATAAAACCGATGTGTGCGTGGTCACACCCCGAAACGGCGGCGATCTTGAAGATTGGCTCACACAGGAAGGCTGTACGCTGGTACGTGTTCCGCTTGAAGAGGCCCCCGCGCAGATGCTCTGGCCTGCGCTTCATACCTGCGTGGAGAGCGTCAAACGTATTCTGGGCCTGCGGCGCTTTTTGATCGTAACGCCGTGGCAGCTTTACCGCTTTCTGGTACGCACCTATCCCCAGCCTTAATTATAATCACGTCATTCAAGGAGATTTTATTATGGGTTCCCTCACGTCACGTCCCAAGGTCACGCCAGTGAGCGTTTCTTCCGCTGCCAGCACGTCGGCATCTACGCCTGTCACTGCACCAACCGAAGCCGATCCGGCAGAGATTGCCACAACGCGAGCAGAGAATATCCTGCGTAAAAACCGCGGAGTCATCGGTACGGTTCTGACTAGTTTCCGCGGCCTTCTGGGCGGCGCTGATTCTGCGCAACAGCAACGCAAAACTTTGCTCGGGGAATAGATCATGACCAATAGCACCCCCAATTTTTCACATATTCTCATGCGCTTTGCGGCCGCCAAGGCCGCGCGCGCCGAGTGGGAAAGCCTTTGGCAGGATTGTTATGATTACGCCCTCCCGCAGCGCGGGTCGGGGAGTTTTCGCCGCAGCGAACGGCTTTATGATGCAACTGCCCTTGATGCGGTCGATCAGCTCTCGAGCCTTATTCTCGCGCATGTCGCACCGCCCCTTACGCCATGGTTCGGCTTTAAGGCGGGAACGGATTTAAACGACGAGCAGGCAGCGAAAATAACGCCTGCTCTTGAAAAAGCCACGCGGATTATGCAAGCGCATTTCGACCAGTCTAATTTTACGGTCGAGATTCACCAGTGTTTTCTCGATCTGGTTGTTGCCGGAACCGCATCCCTTTCCTTTGAAGAGGCCGAGCCCGGGCGGCTTTCGGCCTTCCAGTTCCGCGCCCTTCCCCTTGACCATGTCATCCTCGGCGAGAATGAGAGCGGGCGGCTCGATCATGTGTACCGCACCTTGCACCTCACGCCATCCGCCATTTTGGAGCGGTACGGCGCAAACGAGATGATAGCGGCTTTGCTGGCCAAGAATAACGAGCCGCTTGATATTGCCGAAGCGGTTATTCCCCATACTACCGACCACGGTTACACGCTTTACGCTTTTTATAACGACATTCTCTTGGCGGAGCAGCCCCTAAACGCCTCGCCCTATATAAATTTCCGCTGGATGAAATCGCCGGGTGAAATTTACGGACGCTCTCCGGTGATGAAGACGCTTCCCGATATTAAAACTGCCAACAAAGTGGTGGAGCTGATCCTTAAAAATGCCTCAATTGCCGTAACCGGAATCTGGCAGGCCGAAGATGATGGCGTCCTTAACCCCGCGACAATTGAACTGGTACCCGGGGCGATTATCCCCAAGGCGATGGGATCAAAGGGCCTCACGCCGCTCGAGATGCCCGCGCGCTTTGATGTATCACAGTTGGTGCTGGAGAGTTTGCGCGAGCGCATCCGCTCGGCACTTCTTGTTGACCGTATCCCATCCGGCAAGGAGCGTCCGCGCACGGCGACCGAAATACTTGAACGCTCGGCGCAGATGGCGCTCCTTCTGGGCGCGACATTCGGGCGTTTGCAGGTTGAACTGCTCAACCCTCTTATTATGCGCGCTTATAGTATTTTACAGCGGCGTGGCGTCCTGCCTGATCTGCCGCTTGACGGGCGCAGCGTGGCGATTGATTACCGCTCGCCTCTCGCGCAGAGCCAATCGATCCATCAGGCCGATGCGATTGCCAGCTGGTTGCAAAGCATGAGCGGCCTTGGCGCGGAGGTCACGCAGCAGATCGATAAAAGCGCCCTTGCCGCGTACCTCGCCGAAATGCTCGGTATTCCTTCGTTTTTGACCCAACCCACCCAACCTTCAGCAGGAGAATAAGAATGACTGATAATCTTTTGAGCGCGACAACTGGCGACAATGACGTCACCACCATGCCCCCCATTCCGGAAAAATTTATCGATAAAGATACGGGCGCTCTGCGCACCGAGGCGCTTCTTTCATCTTATCTTGCCCTTGAAAAACATCTGGGGCGCATGGTGCCACTGCCCGAGAATGATGACGACAAGGCCCGTTTTTATAAAATACTGGGCCGTCCCGATACGCCCGATCAATATGACATCACCCTTGCCAGCGATGTGATTGAACTTGATCCGGCCCTGAATGAACGCTTGCACCGCAACGGATTTACCAATGCGCAGGTACAGGAAATTTACGACCTTGCCGCCGAAAAACTTGTCCCGCTCCTCCTTGAAATGGCTGCCGAGTACCAGTCCGAGCGCGAGATTGAACGACTTGAAGCCCATTTTGGCGGCGCGGACGCTTGGCGCGAGATGGCCCGCCAGCTTAAGGATTTCGGCCAAAAAACTCTGCCGCAGGCAGCTTATGAAGGTCTTGCCTGCTCTTATGACGGGGTGCTGGCCCTTCACCGCATGATGAGGGCAAATACATCCTCTGTAACAGGTCCGCGTGACGTTACCAGCGCCAGCGCACCGGATGAGGCATCACTCAAAAAGATGATGCAAAACCCGAAATATTGGCGCGAGCGCGACCCTGCTTTTATCGCCGAAGTATCTGCCGGATTCGAGCGGATTTTTGGCAACAATTCCTAACCTGACGTTCCTCCCTGTCCAAACCTTGTCATCCGGTGTGCCTGCTGTGCACGCCGGATGATCTTTTTTGAAACGAGATTCTGATTGTGACGACATTCGCTTTATCAGCCCCCCTCACGCGCGACAGCCCTGCGGACGAGATGGATGTGGTCAAGGTCAAGAAGCTGCTGAACCGCACCTTACGCTCATGGAGCAATGCGCCAGACCCGGGCGATGACTACCATTGCCGCTGCTGGGCCGAACCGGTGGCGCAGGAGAAAATCGATCAGCTTTATGCCGATGCCATCAAGCCTGTTTATCCCGGCGCTGCGCGCGGGACGCCTGCCGTTCCTTGCCCGATCGCTTTATAAACTGGCCACATCTGAACCACGATGGGAGGTTAATCCGCCCAAAAGCCAGCTTCAACGCAAGTTTAAACATGCGGGAGTATTCGGCATTAAGGGAAATCAGAATAACGCTAATCTGGAAAAGTTTCGACAGGCCTTACAGAAACATGTAGATTCGAAAGATACGATTGTTATTAAAGGCACTTATCACAAGGAACAAGTTACGCACTATTTTACCACGTAGCGGTATTAATGTGATGCGGCGAAAGTCCGATGGTGAGTTTATTTCGGCTTGGAAACCAGGTGAAAAAAAACTGAAGTTTCTTAAAGAACGTGGCAAGTTGGGCGGAGGAAAAAATGAACCAAAAACATGATGTTCGCAGAAGTCTTGTGCAGCGCTTTATAGCGCATACAGACCCCCGCTTACGCGGGGGTGACGTGTGAGGGCGAGAGGTTTATTTTTCACCACAAAGACACTAAGGGCACTAAGACTGGATTGCTGCGTCATTTCACGCCGCGCAATGACGGGGCTGCGTTAGGCCTGAGAACCCGCAAATTCACGGGTGTTAAAATCGTCGATCACATTTTGGAAGGTCGCGCGCGATTCTTCGTCAAGCGGCAGGAAGCTGTAGGACACATTGTCCTGCCCTTTGCGGACGACCATGGCTTTCTGGCGGATGCTGACCAACTGGTCACGCAGATGGAATTTCATCTCGACATCCATCTCCTGCCCTAAATTGATGGGACGGGCATCGGCATAGACACGCAGACCGCCCGGGCTCCAATCGAGCACGGGGTGGGCTTTGCCATTGATGAACCCGATACATTGGTCACATGTCCGGCGGGGAAAGGCACGGCGCGAGGCGAAATTATCATTTCCCTCGAACGTGTATGTCTTTTTGATTCCGAATACGGACATTACTGCTTCTATCATTAACTTTTGCTCCTGGTTAAACCTTTGAAAGGCTTATAATTTCACACCCAGGACACCGAATTTTTAGTAACCAACCAGAGGCTAATATATAAGTACCTTTGGTTAAAAGCAAGGTTTATTTAATATGAAAATTACTTTTCATGTTAGTAACAGGCAGATAACGGCTTTGGGGGCCGCTTTTCCCCCGCCGTCTGCGCCCCTTTTTTTGTGACGCGTGAAGGCCCTGCGGTACCCTCCCCAGCGGCAACCTGCCCCGTCATGTCTTTCTCATTTTAACTTTTTGAAAGGACTCACACCATGAGTACAAGTATCTCCACTGCCTTTATCAAGCAGTTTGAACGTGAAGTGCATGAAACCTACCAGCGTCAAGGATCAAAACTGCGCGCGGCGGTGCGCACCATCGGCAATGTCAAAGGATCATCCGTTGTCTTCCAGAAAATCGGCAAAGGCACCGCATCGACCAAATCCACCCACGGGATGGTGCCAGTGATGAACCTCGCCCATTCCACAGCCGAATGTCTTTTGCAGGATTATTACGCGGGCGACTGGGTCGATAAACTTGATGAACTCAAAATCCAGCATGACGAGCGGCAAGTGATTGCCAGCGCCGGAGCCTATGCTTTGGGACGCAAAACCGACGAGCTGATTATCACGGCCCTTGCGGGCGCCACTACCTATACAGTGGCAGATGCCAATACGGGCCTGACCCGCGATAAGGTTCTGGCCGCTTTTGAAAAACTGGGGCAGGCCGACGTACCGGATGACGGGCAGCGCTTTGCCGTAGTTGGCTGGAAGCAATGGTCGGAGCTTCTTAAAATTCAGGAATTTGCCTCGAGCGATTTTGTGGGGCCCGACCAACTTCCCTACAAAGGACTTCAAGCTAAAACATGGCTTGGCACAACATGGATTCCCCATTCAGGATTGCCCATTGACGGGAGCGACATTCGTTCATGTTACTGGTTCCACAAAACCGCCGTGGGGCATGCCGCAGGGTCGGATGTGCAAACCGATATTACATGGCACGGCGACCGTGCGTCATTTTTTGTCAATAATTTGATGAGCCAAGGCGCCTCACTCATTGATGCGGCGGGGGTTGTCACGCTCTATTGCGACGAAACTCCCGACTAGGAGTTATCCGACAATTTTTATCTTTCGGGCTGCAAACCCTGTCTTCTTGCGCTTCCGCTTTTTACGTACATCCCAGTACGCGCAAAGACGGTTCTCAGAAGACAGGGTTTTCGCCACGAAATCTCTCAATTGTCAGATACTCCTTCTCACTTCATTTTTTCTTTTTTCCATTTTTTATTTTAGGAGTTTTTATTATGGCTTTTGTTACAAAAGACCTCAGCGTTCTGGCCTATGCCAACAACTTCACCCTGTGGCATTACACCACCATCGACGCATCAGTGGTCACCGCCGGATATTTCAATTCCGCCGCCAGTATGCTGCGGGTGAATGATCTGATTATTGTCAATCTCGATACGGATGGCACGCCGTCCACGGTGTTTTATGTGGTTACCGCCAACACCGGAACGGCCGTTACCCTTGCCGCTTTTACCGCGTGAGCCCCCGCCTTTGACACGCGCGTAGGGGTGGTGCTGACCTTTACGTCACACCGTCCGTATCGACCCAGGACGCCCCCTTCCCCTGCCGCTTCGGCCTTGGGGGCGTCCGCCCTTTTTATTTTTTACAGGAGATTCTTATGGCCCTTACCGATATCGGTTTATGCAGCCGCGCCCTTGTCCAGATCGGTGCGCACCCCATCACATCCTTTACCGATGACACCGCGCAGTCGGAGATTGCGGCGCTCCTTTATGCGCCCGTGCGTGACTCCTTGCTCTCGGCGTACGCATGGAGTTTTGCCACGGGGCAGGTTAATATCCTGCCGCTCGCCAGCACGCCACTGGCTGATTACCCCTATGCGTATGAACTCCCCCTTGATTGCCTGCGCGTGATTTCGGCTGGTGCCACGGGTTCCGGCAGCGGTCTTCCCAGCCGTCTTTACCGCGGGACGCTACAATGCGCGGCTCCCGAAGGCATTACCCTTACCTATATCTTCCGCACCGATGAGGCCAGTTTTCCGCCCTATTTCGACATGGCTCTCATCACGCGCCTTGCCGCCGAGTTTTGCTTACCCCTCACCGAAAACACAGCGCGCGCCACATTTCTGGCAGGAGCTGCCGAGAAAGAATTCGCCCGCGCCCGCCAGATCGATGCGCAGCAAGACAGTCCCAATCGCATTACCCGTTTCAGCCTGATTGACGCGCGGGAGTAGATGATGAGCACAACAACCCTTATCAAAACAAATTTTACGGCCGGTGAAGTATCGCCCGATCTTTTAGGGCGGGGCGACCTGCGTGCGTACGAGAATGGCGCTTTATCCCTGCGCAATGTCTTTATTCAGCCCACCGGCGGGGTCACGCGCCGCGCGGGGCTGCGCTATATCGACACTGCGCTTGGCGCGGGGCGTTTGATTGCGTTTGAGTTTAACACCGAGCAGACCTATCTGCTGGTTGTCACGCATTTGATGATTTCAGTCTATGCGCAGGGCATTTTAGAGACACAAATTGCCGCACCATGGGCCGAGGCCGATATTGCGCAGCTCGCCTGGACACAAAGCGCCGATACGCTTCTTCTCACTCATCCTGCTTATCCCGCCAAAAAGCTCCTGCGCGATGATGGCAGTATCTGGTCGATTGCCGATTGGGAGTATTTTACAGCGGCGAGTGGTCGCCTCCAGCAGCCCATGTACAAGTTTGCACCTGCTGCGACAACCCTGACCCCCAGCGGCACGTCAGGCACCATCACGCTGACGGCCTCCAGCAACGTATTTGACCCTCTTCACGCGGGCACGCGGCTGCGTCTTATCAATAAAGAAGTCCAGATTATATCCGTCCTTTCGCCCACGGTGGTGAGTGCCAGTGTCATTGAAACCCTCACCTCGGCAAGTACCACGGTGGATTGGGAAGAGCAGGCCTTTTCTCCCGTGCGCGGCTACCCCGTTACAGTGGTTTTTCACCAAGACCGCCTTGTGATCGGCGGGTCGCGCGACCTGCCCAACCGGATGTGGTTTTCGCAATCGGGCGATTTATTCAATTTTGATTTGGGCAGCGGGCTTGATTCCGAGAGCATCGAATTTGGTATTTTCTCGGATCAGGTCAATGCCATTCGCGGCGTATTTTCAGGGCGGCATTTGCAGGTTTTTACCAGCGGGGCCGAGTGGATGGTTACGGGCGATCCGCTCACCCCCGCCAATGTCCAGATCAAGCGCCAGACGCGGGTCGGGTCGGCTACAGCGCGCTATATCCCGCCGCTTGATGTCGATGGGGCAACACTTTTTGTTGCACGTAACGGGCAAGAGCTGCGCGAATTTATTTATACCGATGTCGAGCAGGCGTACCGCTCCACCGACCTTGCGCTGCTCTCGCACCATATGATCACCACGCCCGTGGATCAGGATTTCGACCAGAGGAAGCGCCTGCTTTACCTTGTGCGCGATAACGGGCAGTTTGCCACGCTTACCGTGTACCGCGCCGAAGCCGTGGCGGCGTGGACGCTGCACAGCACCGATGGCGACGCCCTCTCGGTCTGCGTGGTGGGAGATGAGGTGTACGTCCTCATCCGCCGCGGCAGCGCTGTCTTTATCGAGCTGATTGACGATGGGCTTTATGTCGATGCGGCCCTCGCGGGAAGCAGCGCCACGCCCATCACCGTATGGGGCGGGCTTGACCATCTTGAGGGACAAAGTGTCACGCTGCTGGCCGATGGCGCAGTGGTGCCGTCCCAGATCGTCATAAGTGGGCAAATTACACTGACCGATGGCGCGCGCACTTTGCAGGCGGGATTGCCCTTCGCCCATATTATCGAGCCGCTGCCGCCTGCCATTACCGGCCCGATTGGCGGGGCCAGTGCCGTGCGCCTTGTTGCGCTGACCTTGCGTCTTAACGGTACCGCCGCCGTGCGCGCCGATCTGGGCCGCGGCCTTCAGCCCCTCCCGCTGCGACAGCTCGGGGAGGATGCTATTCTGGATGCGCCTGCGCCGTTGGTGTCGGGTGACATCCGCATCAAGGCTTTCGGGTGGGCGAGCGACCTTAGCCTACCCTTGTGGCGGATCGAGCAAAGCGACCCGTTGCCTTTTACCCTGATCGCCGCCGTGATGCAGGTCACAGCGAACGGATAGGGGTTTTTCACCACAGAAGGAAATTATGCATGGGTGCTCGAACCTCAAAACTTGATACACTTGCGTATGTAGCATCAGGTCAACAACTCAAGAGAAAAAATATTCTCGTATCGGAAATTGAGCGGGAATATCTTCCCCCTCTTAAAATGGAAGAACCTAAAATACCAGGGACTAATATCCCTGATCGTGGCGTTCCTGAGGCGTATGTCCCGCCTGAACCTCCCGAGTGGCGTAAGAATAATATTATCGATCCAATGGAGATAATAGTACCTCCAGTTGATGAGGATATCATGTTACCGTATAGTAAAGACGATCCGAATCTCTTTATGCGGACACGAAAAACACGGAGCCTGTAAGTTATGCCGACTTTGAAGAAATATATCTTTTTATCTGTTTCTTTGTTGTTTTCTTTTTCAGCGGCCCTGCTTTTGCTGTGTATTTTTCCGGCACAGGCTTATGATATTCGT
Source organism: Pseudobdellovibrionaceae bacterium (assembly GCA_041674725.1). Classification (GTDB taxonomy): domain Bacteria; phylum Pseudomonadota; class Alphaproteobacteria; order Micavibrionales; family Micavibrionaceae; genus UBA1573. The sequence goes on from JBAYVC010000009.1 coordinate 64,830, forward strand.
CTGCAGTTCGCCCATAATCCAGAGAAAATTTACGCCCACACCTGTGCGGATGATGAGGCGACATGCGCGGCCTATTTCAGCATTCCCTTTATGTGCGATACCCCCTCGCCCGATAAAAAATTCTGCCGCGGCACAATCGAGGCTGGCGTTATGGTAGAAGATGGCACGATGAGCATTGGATTTTTATATGGAGAGGCTAAATTATCCACATCCCCCGTAGGGTGGCAACAATTTGACCAACCTCTGAGGTTTTTGAATGAAATTCCTCAACCTGTTGATTTATACATCCCCAATCCCATGAACGATGAAGGTTCAGGACTTAAAAAGTCGCTGGTTTTGCTGCCACCCAACGCCTTCCTGACCTCGGTGATTGTGTCGGTGAAGTAAGACTTAAACCACCAGAAAATATCGAACTTTACCATCATTGCGAGCACATGCGCCGCAATCCAGTTCTTATTCACCGCAGAGAGCACAGAGGTCACAGAGAAATTCACAGAGTTTTTCTCGTTCCGTCATTTTCTGAATTCCGCATGTCTGGATTGCTTCGTCGGCTGAGGCCTCCTCACAATGACGGTATCCTCAAAAATTATACATTCAACACATAATAAGGAGATTATTTATGGGTTCGTTTACTTCAGCGATCGCTCCGGTTTTGCAGGCTGGATCGGTGCTCACTACTGCGCTGCAATTTGCCAGTCCGCTGCTCAAAGCTTCAGGGTCAGCCAAAGCGGCTGATGCGCAGTACCAAAAAACAGCCGCCGATATTGCGCTTAAAAAGCAGCAAAACCTCCTCGATTATCAAACGCAGGAGGCCGCGCGGCAGCGCAAACTCCGCGCTGTACTCTCTACATCCCGCGCGGAAAGTGGGGCCGCAGGCCTTGATTCATCGGCGTCATCTGATGCCGTGCGCGAAAATATGGTGAGCCAGTCGGATATTGAGCGACAAAATAATGATGCAAATTATAGCTTGAACGAAGCAGCGCTTGACAATTCACTCTCTAGCGCGCGGCGGCAGAATTTACTCAGTAAACAAGAAGCCCGCCAAAACGGTTTGATCGATAGTTTTTCAAGTGTGTTTTAGGAGACTCCCATGCCCGAGCATATTAAAATCGCTGATGTTCCGCCGCTTACGCGCATCCTCGCCGATGGCGCCACCACCATTTTTCCTTTTGCCTTTCCGGTGTTTGCCAGTGAAGATGTGCGCGTGTCATGTAACGGCGCGCCGCAATCATCCGGCTTTACGGTGGAGAATGCCGGATCAAGTTCCGGCGGTCAGGTAGTGTTTGACAGTGCGCCCGCAAACGGCATTATCGTGACGCTTGAGCGGCGCATGGCTTTTGAACGCCTCACCGACTTTGTCGAAGGCGGTGATTTTTCGGCCCAAGCTATCAATACCGAGCTTGATTATCTGGTCGCGGCCTTACAACAAGTCAGCCGTGACCAATTCCCCATGCTGCGTTTTAGCGATGATGAAAATGCGCCCAGCACCACCGAAATTCCTTCGCGTACGGTGCGGGCAGGAAGAGCGCTCGGCTTTGACGGGGACGGCAACCCCGTGGCCGTGTCCCTTGCAGGGTCAATGGCAGCGCCCGATTTCACCGCCACCGGCACAGGGGGCATCACCCGCCCGAGCAACGATAAATTATCCGAGCAGGTGAGCGTCAAAGATTTCGGGGCGGTTGGGGATGGTCTCACCAATGATACACTCGCTTTTCAAAACGCTTTGGCGGCGCATAAATGTGTTTTTGTCCCGAGCGGCACTTATATGATTACCGCCACACTTATGCTTGAAAATGGGCAGCGTATTTTCGGCGCGGGCGATTCAAGCGAAATTAAAACACTCTCCACCAGCCTAACCTTGATCCATGTGCGGGGAAGTTATAACCAGATTTCCAATTTAAAACTTTTTGGCGGGGGCACGGGGCTGTTGTTTGAAGGGGCAAGCCAGCCGTGTGTGCAAAATGCCGTGTGCGATGTGTCCATCTGGCAGGCGCAGACGGGCATTACACTCGATGGCGGGACATCAACGTCCGCGCCTGTTTATTGGAATAATTTTGCGCGGGTACTGGTAGCGCAGCCTTTTGTCAACGGCATTCACCTGATGCGATCCGGCACGGGTGACACGCCCAACGCCAACCGTTTTGCGCAGTGCCGTGTGTATTCCCTTGGCGCCACCACATCGGGCCACGGGATTTATATCGAAGAAGGGTCGTTCAATAATTCTTTTACCGACACGGAAGTGAATGTGAACGGCACCGCGCAAGCGTGCGTACGCGCAGGCGCAGGGTCAAACAAAACCTTGTTTGTCAATTTGTACACCGAGAGTTTTAATGCCGTGCCCAATGTGCGGCTTGATAGCGGATCGATTGAAACGGCAATTTATAACCTGCTTTCAGCCAGTGACGGGGCCGCGATTTGGGATTTATCGGGCGGGCAATATAGCTCCTTTAATGCGGGGTACCCGCACAAGAACCGCCTGCAAAAAACCACCTGCCTTGATATGACATCCACTTTGCAGCGGTTTGATACGGAGTATATTGATGCAAGCGGTAGCGTGACTTTGGATACCTCCCACTCCATTCATCTGGTATCTAGCTATGGCGGGGCGCTCACTGTCAATCTGCCCGCAGCCAGCAGTGCCAGCGGGTGCCTGATGGTCATAAAAAAAACCGATACATCAAAAAATATTATCACCGTGGCCGAAAGTGGCGGGGCGGGGCCTGACGGTACGTCCTACTCCCTTGGGGGCGAGAATGATTATGTTGCGATGATTTCAAACGGGGCGGAATGGTTTGTGATTTCGTCGAACCGCGCCCCGGGCAACACACGATATTATGATGGGTCGGGAATTTACGACATTGATATGGCGGTGGATGTGTATTTGCTTTCCTCCTTTGGCGGGTCGCTCACGGCGCGGCTGCCGCCTGCCAATGCCGCAAAAGCTGTGGGGCGCATGGTGACCCTTAAAAAAACCGATGTATCGGGTAACGCCATCACAATCAGCGTTCAAGGCGGCGCAGGGCCTGACCAGTATAACCAGACCCTCGCCAGCCAGTTTCAGGCGATCACGCTCGTGTCAGACGGCGGGTCGTGGCATATCCTGTCCCGTTACCCGTAATTTTCAATTCCCAACATTCCGGAGTTTTTATGACCTCATCATCCCCGCTCTTGAGTGCGCAGGTGCGCGCGCAAATTGCCGCGTTTTTGCCCCGCGCGCTGGCAAAGGCCGTAGAGTCTTACCGCGCCCATATGGATAAAAGCATCGAAGACAAAAAATTTTCCGAACATCACAAGGACGCCAAGGTTGCCATCGGCCATATCGAACTGCTTATAAAACTGGCCAAGTGGGCTGAACTTCCTACAGGAGCGGCATCCCAAGGCCCCGCGCTGGAGATGCTGCTTTTCGAGGCGCAAAAAGAACTTGAACAGGCTGGCGAGGAGGAGGATTCATGACATGCTCGTTTCCGCTTTTTGTGATTCTGTGGAACAAGATACAAGGGCAGAGCACGCCTGCGGTTCACCTCAAAATCGCGCGGTTTCTGAATATGTCCCGGGAGGAGGCTCACCCCCGTGTCCTGTTGATGGCCTTCCGCGCCTGCGGGAAATCGAGCATCACCGGCCTGTATTGCGCGTGGTGTTTATGGCGCGATCCGGCACTTCGTATTCTGGTGCTCTCGGCTGATCTGGCTCTTGCACGCAAAATGGTGCGAAACGTCAAACGCATTATCGAGAAGCACCCGATGACCTGTCACCTCAAGCCTCCGCATCCTGACCAATGGGGGGCTGAACGTTTTACGGTAGTGCGCCCTGCTGAGCTTCGTGACCCTTCCATGCTTGCCAAAGGGGTGACCACCAACCTGACAGGAACGCGCGCTGACCTGATTATTTGTGATGATGTCGAGGTGCCGCGTACATCGGATAGTTTGCAAAAGCGCCTTGACCTGCGCGAGAGGCTCCGCGAGCTTGATTATATCTTGACCCCCGCAGGCCAGCAAATTTATATCGGCACGCCGCACCATTTTCACAGTATCTATGCGGATAAACCCCGCGCCGAATATGGCGAGGAAGCTCCGTTTCTGGACGGGTTCAAGCGGCTGGTTATTCCTGTTTTGAGTCATGATGGGGTTAGTGTTTGGCCGGAGCGTTTTACAATGGAGACCATCGATTCCATCCGGCGGGCCACCGGCCCGATGCAGTTTCAAAGCCAGATGATGTGTGAACCCGTGAATATGGCCGAGAGCCGGATCAACCCTGACCTGCTTCATTTTTACGAAGGTGACGCGGTTTACCGCGAAGCAGGCGGGCGCGGGTTTATTCATGTGGGCGATCAGGCGATGGCGTCGGTAGCGGCATGGTGGGACCCTGCCTTTGGCAGCGCGGGCGGTGACCGCAGTGTTCTGGCTATTCTTTATACGGGAAATGACGGGCGCTACTGGCTGCACCATCTTGCACTCCTCACAAATGTGCCCCACGCGAGCGAGGATGAAGCCACGCAGCAATGCCGCAAAGTCGCAGCAACTCTTGCGCAGTTTCATGTGCCTTCGGTTGCAATTGAAACCAACGGGATCGGCAAATTTCTGCCCGCCATTCTCCGGCGCGAGATTGCGCGGCACGTGGCGAGTGGCGGCGCGCCGTGCGGGGTCAGGGAGGTTACATCACGCCGCCCCAAAAGTTTGCGCATTCTCGAGGCGTTTGATGCGGTACTGGCCGCGCGAGCGCTTTATGTTCACCGCTCGGTGCTCACCACGCCTTTTGTGACCGAGATGCGCGACTGGCGGCCCCATGCGCCGTCACAAAAGGATGATTGCCTTGACGCTGTAGCCGGCGCTTTGTCCCTTGCTCCAGTGCGGATGACCCCGCGTGGGGGAGAGAGTGGCCGATCATGGATTGCGGGAAAACCTCCCCACGGCACAAGCTCTTTCGATATCTGATTTATGGAGAACATCTATGCCCAACACACCCCTTGACCTGATCGGGTGGTGGATTGCCGTGATTGAAATTCCGGTGATCTCTGCCCTGTTCTGGATGCTGACCCGTCTGCGTGACGAACTTGCCACCCACCGGATCGAGGTCGCCAAAAATTATGCGCAGATTTCCGAGATGCGCATTTTAGAAAACCGCCTTACCTCCCACCTGCTGCGCATCGAAGCCAAGCTCGATGTTACCGCTCTTAAAACCGAAAGGATCCATCATGACTAAACCACCTCAACTCACCCCTGTGCCCTCTGCCGGAACTCCTGCTGCCCGCGATTTCGAAGCCCAGCGCGAGGTGGATATTCTCGCCCGCACCTTGTGGGGCGAGGCGCGCGGGGAAGGTATCCAAGGTATGGAGGCTGTTGCTTGCGTGATCCTCAACCGCCTTGCTATCGCCAAAGCGCACGGGTTTGATTATTGGTGGGGCAATTCGGTGATCCAGATTTGCCAAAAGTCGTACCAGTTTTCATGCTGGAACAAAGACGACCCGAATTACCCGCGCCTGCTTGCCGTCGATGCCGCCAGCAATATGCAGTTTGCCACAGCGCTGCGGATTGCGCGGCGGGCTTTGCTCGGGTTTTTAACCGATGCCACGGGCGGCGCCACTCATTATCATGCCCGCCATGTCAGCCCCAACTGGATTGCAGGAAGCGCCCCCGTTGCCGCCATCGGACATCATGTGTTTTATAAATTGGTGGAGTAGATCATGCCCATGCCTGTTTTACTGCAAGCCGGACTTCCCGCCCTGATCAAGGGACTCGCCGGAGCCCTTAAAAATGTCAACACCCCCGTGGCGCAGGGTGCATCAAGCGCCCTCGACGCCTTGTCAGGTTCCTTTGCCACAGGCGAGATGTCCGACACGCAGCTTGCCGAGATCAACCGTCATCTGGAGAAAATGGAAGAGTTTGAAACAGGCGAGCGCGCAGTGGCCATTCAGCAGATTAACGAATCGCTGCGCACGGAAGTCGCGTCAAACGACCCGTATGTCCGGCGGATGCGGCCAACCTTCGGATATATCATTGCCCTCACTTGGGCCGCGCAAATGCTCGCCATTGCTTATGTCATTGTGTTCGATACCCAAGAGGCCGCGCTGGTGATTGAGGCTGTCCAATCACTCAGCACCATCTGGGCGGTGGGCCTCTCTGTTCTGGGGATTTATGTGTATCGCCGTTCCAGCGAGAAACAAAATTTCACGAGCGCTCCTGCGCCCTCCCCTAAACCCGTCACTGCGCCTATCCGGCCCCCCCACTACAACCCCTAATGCCAAGGGAAGCCAAGGGCGGATTTTCTGGAGGCGTGATGTTCAAGCCCTTGTGAAGACCTGCTTTTTGGGGTAACATAAGCTCCTCTTCATACGAGGTTCTTCGTGCTCCATCATTTCCGTATTTATGCCCGCATCTATGCCCTTTGGGGATGCAGTTTTCTGGTATCCCCCGCTTATGCCGAAACCCTCGCGCAGTCCCTTGGCAGCGCCCTTGAGCAAAACCCGTCCATTATCCAGTCAATAGCCGCCGAAGAAGGCGCCCATGCGGAGCTGCGCAGCCAGCGGTCGCATTTCTTTCCCGAGATCAGTGCTTCAAGCGCCGCTGGACGCGTGTATGGCGATAACTCGACCTCACGCGGTTTGAGCGTTACACGAGGGGCTGGTTACTCCGGTATGTGGGAGGGCAATTTCGCCGTCAACCAAATGCTGTTTGACTCTTTTCATACTTTCCATTTGGTGGACGCCGCGCAAAACCGCGCCGAAGCCTCTAAACACGCCTTACAGGATGCCAAAAACGCGGTGGGGCTACAAACAACGCTGGCCTATCTCAATGTCCTGCGGGTGCGCGCCGTTCTTGATGCGCTTTACGGTTACGAGGGTAAACTCGAAAATTATACCGGCAAGATCGGGGTGATGGTCGAGAGCGGCGCGGCCGACAGCGCAGAGTTGCAACAAGCACGCAGCCTTGCTCTCGACCTTAAAAAACTCCTCAGTGATGCGCAAGGCCAAGCACGCGCGGGCGATGTCGATTTCCAAAAACTCACCAGCCATTTCCCCGAAAAAGACATGACGCGACCTGACGATGTCGTCCATCTTTACCCCGACAATTTTGAAGAGGCGCTCGCGCAAAGCCGTAGCGATCATCCACAAATTTTGCGTGCGCAGGCCGAAATCAAGGCACTCGAGCAAACGCGCAAGGCGCAGGTTTCCGTGCTTTATCCCAGTGTTGGCGCAGAGCTTTCCGCCTATAAAAAAGATGTGGCCGATGTGATTGGCGGCGAGGTCACCGACGAGCGCGCACTGGTGCGCGTCAACTGGGCGTTTTCCACTGGCGGGGCCGAGATCGCACAAATCCGCAAAGCGGGCGCCGACCTTGCCCAAGGCAAAGCCAAGCAAGACGAAATTATCCGCGATGTCGAGGCCACGATCCGCCTTGCCTATTCCGACCTCACCACCACAAAAGAGCAAAAAAATATTGCCGCCGAGCAGCTTTCTGCCCGACAAAAACTCCTTGATGCCCACAAAAAACAATTTGAAGGCGGCAAGGTTCGCATTTTGCAGCTCCTCCAGAGCGAAAACCAGCTTCTCGCCGCGCAGATCGATTTTATCAATGCCGATTTCCGGCAACTGGCCGCGCAATATTCTGTGTTGGGCGGCCTTAACCGTATTCCCGAGCTGACCCATGTTGCGGCGGCCGCCGATTCTCTTCCCCCGTCTCCCCCTTCCGATAAAACCATATCCCCATGACATATTCCGGCGCACACGACCCACTTATCGCGTGCCTGTCACACCTGACTGGTTTATTTGGCCGCTCCAGATCGCCCGCGGCGCTCAGCGCGGGACTTGCGGCACCGCACGCGGCTCTTTCCGTTCCTTTCTTTCTTGAAGCGGCCCAGAACGCAGCTCTTCATGCCGCCCAGCATGATGTCCCCGATCATTTTACGCAAAGTCTTTTGCCGTGCATTGCTTTTTCGGATGAGGCCGCGGTTTGCGTCCTTACCCTTGACGGACAGGGCAATGCCCATATCTGGAACCCGCACACCACGCAGGAAGAAAGCCTGCCGCTCGCGACGCTGCGCGCCCGTTATGGCGCAGGGATTCTCACCGTACGGCCCAGTTCCGGTTTTATCGATCCTGCCTTGCGCGCCATTTTGCACGAGAAGAGCCACTGGTTCTGGGAGCAGGTGCGCCGTCATACCCCTGTGTACCGCAAGGTGCTGCTCGCCTCGTTTCTCATCAATCTGTTTGCGCTGGCTTCGCCCATTTACACCATGAATGTATATGACCGCGTTATTCCCTATGCCGCGATTGAAACCGGATGGGCGCTCGGCCTCGGTGTGCTGTTCATTTTCATGTTTGACTTCACGATCAGGAGCCTGCGCGGTATTTTTATCGATTTTGCCGCCCGCCATATCGATGTGCAGGTCGCCCGCATGCTGTTCGATCAGGTGCTCGACATGAAGCTCGCCGCCCGCCCGTCATCCAGCGGTGCCTTTGCCAATATGCTGCGCGAGTTTGAAACCGTGCGCGATTTCTTTACCTCGGCCACGCTCGTCACGCTGATCGATCTGCCCTTTGCTCTTTTATTCCTTGGCGTTATTTTTTATCTCGGGGGTGCCATCGGTCTGTGGATCATCGCGCTGATGGGGCTATCACTTGCCGCATCGCTCCTGATCCAGATTCCCCTCAAGAAACATATCCGCGCCTCGCTCAAATCAGCCGAGACCAAGCATGGGTTGCTGGTTGAAGCCCTGTTCGGCCTTGAAACCATCAAGACCATGGTGGCCGATGGGCGGATACGCGCGCGTTACACCGCCCATGTGGCCGAAAACGCCAAAGCCGCGCAACAGTCGCGTTATTATTCCGCCCTTGGCGTGAATACCGCCACCTTTATCCAGCAAATCTCCTCGGTCATTATTCTGCTCGCGGGAATGTATATGGTGAGGGACTCCGATATGAGCACCGGCAGTCTGATTGCCTGCGTTATGCTCGCCGCCCGCGCCCTTTCGCCCGTGACGCAAGTTGCCAATCTGATGAGCCGGTATCACCAGAGCATGGGCTCCCTTGCCACCCTCACCAAGATCATGACCAGCCCCAGAGAGCGCGAGGAAGGCCGCGATTTCCTGCACCGTCCCGATCTTCAGGGCCAAATTACTTTTCAGGATGTGACGTTTTCCTATCCGGCGACAAGTCGCCCCGTGCTCCAGAATATCAACTTTTCCATCCAGCAGGGCGAGCGGGTCGGGATTATCGGACGGATCGGATCGGGCAAGAGCACGCTTGCAAAACTGATGCTCAAACTTTACGAGCCTTCGGCAGGACGTATCCTGATCGACGGAAGCGATTATACCCAGATTGATCCTGCGGACCTCAGGCACACATTTGCCTATATCTCACAAGATGTTTTGCTCTTTGCGGGAAGCATCCGCGACAATATCACCCTTGCCTGCCCGAGCGCCACGGAGGCCGAGATTGTCGCCGCCGCAAAAGCAGCAGGCGCCCATGATTTTATCGCCGCACACCCAATGGGGTATGATGCGCCAGTGATGGAACGGGGCGACGGGTTATCCGGCGGACAAAAACAATGTATCGCCCTTGCCCGCGCGCTTCTCCTTAACCCACCGGTCTTTATCTGCGACGAGCCGACCAATGCCATGGATATGCAGGCCGAGGAAAATTTTGCGCGCCTCATCAGCCTCGAGGCGCAAAACCGCACGTTGATTCTTGTCACCCACCGCGCCAACTTGCTGCCCCTTACTACCCGTTTGATTGTCATCGATGGGGGCCGCGTGGCGATGGACGGGCCACGTGATGACATTCTCGCGCGTATCTCGGGACGCCCTGCACACCGCACCCGCACGCAGGAGGATGAATGATGGGACAGCCTCTTTTCCTTGATGACCGCAATATGATGTCCCAGACAAGTTTGCGCCGCTTTGATGTTATCTTTCTCTACACAATTGCGGTGCTTGTTGCTTTCTTGATTTTGTGGGCATCGCTGGCGCGGCTTGATGAAATTACGCGTGCGCAGGGCGAGGTCATCCCTTCCCTTCATGCGCAGGTCGTGCAATCGCTTGAGGGCGGTATTTTAGAAGAATTGCTGGTGCGCGAAGGTAGCAGCGTGACCAAGGGGCAAGTTTTGATGCGCCTGTCTGATATTGCCTTTGCCGCGGAAGAACACGGCACGGAGGCAAAACAGACAGCTCTGCTCCTCAAAAAACAGCGGCTGGAGGCCGAGGCCGCGGATACGGTTTTTACGCCAGACACGGGCCTTGCCGCCAAGGCCACTAGCCTTGCCAAGAATGAATTGGCGCTTTATGCCTCGCGCCAGCAGGAGCTTAAAAACGCCCTCAGTATCACTGAAAACAAAACGGAGTCGCTCGCAGCGCAGATCCGCGATACCCAAGAACAAATCAGCAAATTCACCCAGAGCAGTGCCCTGATCGGGAAAGAATTGGCCATCACCAGCAAGATGGTTGCGCAAAAGGCCGTGCCGGAGATCGAGGAATTACGCCTCCGCCGCGAACTCAATGACGCTGCCGGATCGCTGCGCTCGGCGCAGGAACAACGAAAAGCGCTTGAGGCTGATCTGAAGTCTGCCCGCGACCAGACCAAAGATCAACGGGACAAATTCCACTCGCAAGCCTTGGGCGAACTCAGCGAGGTTCAAACCCAGATCAAGGCGCTTGAGGAAAACCTTAAAACTTTAGGTGACCGCACGGCGCGGGCCGAGATTAAATCGCCCGTTGATGGCGTGGTTAATAATATTGCCATCACCACAATCGGCGGCGTAGTTGAACCCGCGATGAAATTGGCCGAGATTGTACCCCTTGGCGATGACCTTATCATCCGCGCACACGTGGCGCCCAGCGATATTGCGTTCCTCAAGCCCGGGCAAAAGGCGCGGGTTAAATTCAGCGCCTATGACAGCGCCCGTTACGGCGATTTAGAGGGCGAACTGATCCGCATCGGGGCCGGCAGCAAGCTGGATAAAGACGGGGCTTCCTATTTCGAGATTGAAGTGCGCACACTCAAAAACCATCTGGGGAGCGATGCACACCCCTTGCCGATTACCACCGGCATGATGGCTGACGTGCATGTCATCACGGGCGATAAAAGTGTTCTTGAGTACCTGATGAAACCCTTTTTGCGCTTGAAAGACCGTGCGCTCACGGAGCGCTAGAGATGCTCAAATTCCTCATCAGCCGCTCCGTCCACGCCGTACTTTTGATTCTGGTTCTGCTCGGCCTTGCCTCGCTCCGCCAGACCGATTACTCGCTGCTCGCGTCCTTGCGCAACGCTACTTTTGACAGTTTCAACGTCTTTTACCCGCGCGTGTCAAACGGGCAGGTGGTTATCGTTGATATTGACGAGGCTTCCCTGCAAGACAACCAATTCGGCCAATGGCCATGGCCGCGTTACCAGATCGCACGCCTAGTAGATAAACTTAGCGCGCTTGGCGCTAAAACCATTGTCTTTGATATGACTTTTTCCGAGCGGGACAGATCATCACCCGCCGAGCTTTTAAAAACCCTTCCCGATAGTCCAGCGCGCCTTGACCTTAAAAAACTCCTCGAGACCTATCCCGACCATGACAGCTTGCTGGCCCAATCGATCCTTGCATCAAAGCGTGTGGTGACCGGATTTACCGCCGCGGCGGGGGAGTATCCGCTGCCGATCCTGCGGCAAAAAATTGTTGTCTCGCCCGAGGCTTCCCCTGTTTTTAAACATAGCTGGCACATCCAACATGCCGCCTCGAACCTTGATGCACTCGAGTCAGTTGCCGCCGGAAATGGCTGTTTCTGTGTCAAACCCGACCTTGACGGGATTATCCGCCGCGTCCCGCTGTTTGTCAAAATCGGGGCGGATAATGATGATGACGAGAGCGGTTTTTACCCGTCCCTCGCTCTGGAAGGTGCCCGCGTGTCGGTTGACCGCCGTGCCTATTACAAAGTCCGCGCCCTGACCGCCCAAGAGTTCACCCAGTTTTCCTATCCCTTCCTCGTCATGATCGGCCCACATAACATCCCACTTGATGCACAGGCCATGTTCCGTGTTCATTATGATGCCGATCAGAGCGGGCATTATATTTCGGTACGCGATGTGATGAGTGGCAACATTGATTCCGCCCGCATTGATGGCAAAATCGTGCTGGTGGGCACGAGCGCGGCAGGTCTGCGCGATATACGATCAACCCCCCTCAACCTTTATATTCCCGGGGTTGCCGTCCACCGCAATATTATCGAACAAATTCTGGATGGGCATTATATTACGCGGCCTGACGGTATTTACGGTGCCGAGTTGATGCTCGCCTTTTTCAGCGGACTGGTCATCATCGGCCTTACGCCGTTTATCAACAGTTTCCTGCTCACCTGCTTTACCACCCTGATTGTAGCCGGTGAGTACGGCACCGCGCTTTACCTGTATGTGTATCACGGGATGCAGTTTGATCCCGTTTATCCTTCAATCTGCCTGTCCGTCGTCTTCGTGCTTGCAACCTTGCTCCATTATATCCGCACCGAATCCGAGCGCCATTCCATTGAAACCGCCTTTGGTCTTTACATCTCGCCCGATTACATGAACGAACTGACCCAGAACCCCGAACAATTGCGCCTTGGCGGCGAGACGCGCGAGATCACGGTGATGTTTACCGATATTCGCGGCTTTACCAGTTTGTCCGAACATATGACGCCGGATGCCCTCGTTCAGCTGATGAATGATTTCCTCACCCCGATGTCCGATGAAGTGATGAAATACCGCGGCACCATCGATAAATATATGGGCGATGCGATGATGGCGTTCTGGAACGCGCCGCTCAAGGACGAACAGCACGCCCGTCACGCGGCGCAGGCAGCCCTTGCCATGAACCGTGCCCTTGCGCCGCTCAATGCGCGTCTGCAAAGCGAAGCCCAGATGCGGGCACAGGCTCCCTTGCTGCTCAAGGCCGGAATCGGGGTCAATACCGGCGCGGCGGCGGTGGGCAATATGGGGTCTAAACAACGTTTTGCCTATTCCGCCATGGGTGATGCCGTGAACCTCGCCTCACGCCTTGAAGGACAAACCAAAGAATTCGGCGTTGATATTCTGATCGGCGAGGCGACCTACGCCGCCATTCCCGATTTTGCCGCACTCGAGCTTGACCTGATCCGCGTCAAGGGGAAAACCCTGCCCGTGCGTATTTATGGTCTGTTCAGCGAGACCCAAGACGAGCTGTTCAAAACGCTGATCCTCCCGCATATGGCGATGCTTGACCTGTATCGCAGCGGCAAATGGGATGAGGCGCGCGCGCTTATCTCCCAGTGCCGCAGTCTTGGTTATGGGCCAATGGCGAACTATTATATTCTTCTCGAAAAACGCATCGCTGCCCTCGCCCAAGACCAGCCGCCCTTGTGGGACGGGGTGTTTGACGCCAAAACGAAGTAACAGGGATTGGGATTATCAGGCCTACGTCGTCAGCGTTATATCCGCATCAATATAGAGCGTCTGGTTTTGCGCGGCGTTGTAATAGACATGGTAGTTTTGCGAATCCACTACTTGATCGTCCCGCTGCGTGAAACCCTCATCGGTGAGGGAATGCCCCGTATCATAATCAATCACTGTACCCAGCGTTACGCTTTGATCTGTATCTTCTGTCTTTAGAAAGAGAGTGTTTCCACCCGTGGCATCAAAAAGCGTACTAAAGTCAATCTGCGACTCAAAATTGCTCGTTGTGCTAAAAACACCGCTATCTGTGCGAGTGGTCAGATCAATTGACTCAATACCAATTAACGAACCCGCAGGCAAATTCTTAAAATTGGCGTGATCTGTTCCGGCGAAACGCAGTATATCGACTCCTGATCCACCGTCCATCACGAGATTTCCACTCTGGAAGGCATTGAGGGCATAAGGCGTTCCCCCCGTATCTTCATGAACCCAGAATGTATCATTGCCTTCGCCGCCAAACGCCATTGTGCCGATAGAGTTATTACACGAGATAATGTGAATGATGTCATTGTCCAATCCACCGGACACGATTGCATTTGATAACGTCCCATCAATCGTAAGCGTGTCTTCACCTTCTTCGCCATAAAGGCGTGAGTCGCCGGCTCTTGTCGTCAGGGCGTCATTATCAGCGCCGCCGAAGATCACCGCACCCGTTGCGCTTGCTGAAACCGTGATGGTATCAACTCCGCCCGCATAATCTTTTACTTCATTAGCAAACGTTACGGTGTACGTCTCGGGTGCTGCGGTTCCTGTATAGTCCACATTATACGCCGTGAAAGTCAGTGTCATGATGTTACTGGCGGCGTATTCATCTTCGGCATAGAGCTGGAGCGACACAGTCTGATCATCTAAACTTAAGACGTCAAGACTATAAATAGAAATAGTCATCAATCCATCGCCGTTGATTACTGCGCTCATGTAGGAGCCGAGCGTGCTGGCTATTCCATAGTTCAGGTCATTGCCATCCACGTCGTAGAAGAAGCGCGACACATCGACTGTATAGGTTGCCCCTTCGTGGACACCGAAGCCAAAGGCGATGTGCGACCCCAGCGGTGCCACCGGCGCATGGTTGGCCGCTTCCTTGACAACTTCGATATCCGTTGTCACGTCCTTGCTTTCCCGAGCCTCAGCCACGAGCAGGGGTTTTATTTCGCTCGTGAGTACAGGCTTGTCTGTCAGCACCGACACACCCACCAACGCCACACTTTGCGCGATCAGGTGGGTTGTCGTTTCGGTTTGCAGATTCACTTTGGTATCCGTGCTTTCAAGCGACGTTTCCAGTTTGACTTCCGGCGGCGTTTTAGCCTCATCTGCTTTTACTTCTTCTTGCGCTTGAGCTTCTGCCTCCGCTTCTGCGGCTTTGGCCACGGCTTCTGTAGGCTCTGCTGCTATGGCGCCGTCCGCCGCTATAGCAGCTTGTGCCTCGGAAACATCCTGATCGGAGGAGACCCCGATTTCTTGCGGGGCGTCCGCATTGTGCACAGCGCCGTTCTTATCAATAAAAAGGCGGCCTTCATGGCCTTCGGCAACAGGTTTAAACAGGACAGGCGCGACATCGCGGACATCGCTATAGGTATCTAGAAATTCCGCAGCATCGACCACACCGATATTTTGCGCCGCGCCGTCCGGCCCTTTGAAATCAACCGTTTCACGCGATTCATCAAGATAAATCTCGCCCCCACCGTTGGGCTGCACGACAATCGCACCCTCGATCAAGGAGATGGTGGTGCCGTCCGCCGCGCCATCTTCGGGAACATGTCCGCTGAGGGTTGTCCCGCGTATCCCGATGGAGCCAGCCGGAGTCTTGATATGCACGTCGTCGTGGTCTTCCTTGCCAACAAAGCCGCTCGTGTAAAGAAAAATACCGCGGTCAACCGAAATGTCGGCTGCGCCTTCACCGTGGCGATCAGGGTTATAGACAAATTCGTCAATCGTCATCAGCGCATCATTGGAGATTGCAAAGACCGTGTTGTCGATAAAGGTGATGTTGACCGCGCCGTCCATATCGGTTTCGACCACATCGCCTTGGAAAATGGAGGTTCCGGCGTGCACGATTTCGGTTGTGCCATCAAGGTGCGTCAC
The DNA here is from genome assembly GCA_041674725.1 of Pseudobdellovibrionaceae bacterium. Classification (GTDB taxonomy): domain Bacteria; phylum Pseudomonadota; class Alphaproteobacteria; order Micavibrionales; family Micavibrionaceae; genus UBA1573. The sequence goes on from JBAYVC010000009.1 coordinate 80,353, forward strand.
CCGCGCACCGCCTTCAACATCAACGGCCTTACCGACCGGATTTTGACTGTCATAACCCATATTCATCCCACCCCGTTTTTTGTTCCGCCTGAATGCAGCGCAACATTCTACAACGCTAACATATTACTGTTTACATAATATTAACGGGGATTTGAGGTAAATATGGGATAAGGGTTTTTTATTTCCGGTGTATGATGGGACATCTGTTAACCGTATTTTAACAAGGGTTTGACAGGCGGCGTGCGAGGGGGACTATGCGAAAGATGATGCGCAAATTTATTGAATTCGTAAAAGAGCGCCCCTTTCAGGGAGCTTTTCTTGTTTTATGTGCCGCAGCCCTTATTTTCGTGGTTAGTTTTCTCGTATGGAACAATCTTTACCATGCGCTCAAGGTCAAGGATATCACTGATCCCCGTTTTGATCCGATGGCCTATCGGTTTGAGGACTATGCTGTAGAGGCCGAAAGTCAAAAAGTATTGACGTATATATTTCCCGTGGGAACGCCACGTGAAAAGGTTGAAAATTTGCTGGTTAAAAAGTTGGGGGCTACTCCACACAAAGTACCAAAAGGAATGGGGCCAACTTTTTTGAACGGGGAGTATTCTGTTTTTTATGATGTTCCCTATAACCCTTTCCTTTACCAAGGACCCAACCCAATGATGTTAGTAGGTTGGTTAGTGTATGTGGGAGGAAGATACATTTCTATCATGTACGATAGGAATGATGAATTACTCGAACTAAAATCAATGGTTCCGTGAGCTGCGCGGGAGGGGTGAGAAAGAGATGATGCGAGATTTTATTGAATTCATAAAAGAACGCCCCTTTCAGGGACTCTTCCTTGTTGTGGTGATCTCGCTTGTGATGTCGGGAGTTGGTTTTCTCGTGTGGAACAATCTTTACCATGCGTTCAAGGTCAAGGACATCAATGACCCCCGTTTTGATCCGATGGCCTATCGGTTTGAGGATTACACCCGCGAAGCGGATAGCCAGAGAGTACTCGAGCATATTTTCCCTGTTGGGACGCCACGGGATAAGGTCGAGGCGTTGCTAGTTAAGAAACTGAAAGCAGTGAGCCATCATGATAATGGTGTAAATGTTGCGGATGGTGGATACGTAATCAATTACAATATCCGATATAATCCATTTTTAACGCAGGGTCCTCATCCGATGCGAGTCTTGGGGTTTCAGTTTTATGTGGGGGGAAGGCATATTTCAATAACTTTCAATAAAAACAATCAATTAGTAAGACTTCAATCAATGGTTCCGTAACGGAAAGATGGATTCCCCGCACAAAACGGGTAATAACGAACAGGAAGATTTCACCACAGAGACCGTGGAGGGACACGGCGAAAAGCGCAGCGTTTTACTCAGCGGCATGGTCGCGGCGGGGAGAGGTCAAAAAATTACTGCGTCAAAAGCTGTAATTGGGTATTTGAAACACGCAGCGGGTAGTAACGTACTTTTTGTACATTTCCATTCAAAGGATAATTTCCACCTCTTCCCCTTCCTATGCGTAAAGTGGTTACGCTGGGGATGTTGACCGAGTTGTCCAGTGCCCCTAATACGCCATCTATCGAAGCGCGTGCCATATTTGTTGCGTAATATACTCCGTATTTTGCAGATGTTCCTGCGGAATATGCTGCTCCGACATTATAAAAATCTTGGATGCCACCAGACCAAATTTCGGCGACTTTTTGATCGCCGCCGGCATCAGAAACAAGTAACATAACCGCATCTGCGTTGGTGCCATTATCAATGGCGATACCGCCCGGGTAATTTGTTCCACCAAGATAGGGGATAGAAAACTGGGCTGCGAGCGTGTGGTCAGTGCTGCCGTACCAGCTTGTGGTCGGAATTGTCAGTATATCTGCCGCGCGAGTGCCTGTACTGCCTGCGGTAGGAATAAATGAAGTGGAAAACGCCCCTTGTTCGAGTTGGGGAACGGCAACACGGAAGGTAAAATCAACACTGGCACCTGCCGATACAGGAAAATCAAACAAAATTTCAATTTTAGCAACGCTGGCACTGGCAAGTATGCGCGTGTAATTTGTCCGCGTCCATGAAGCCGTTCGGACACTCGTGCCCCCTCCTCCTACGGAAGTTCCCCCTGAATCTCTTTCAATGATCGAAAGATTGGGTCCCCATGGAACGCCTGTCCAGTCGCCAGCGATAAGCTGAACATAGGCGCTGGTCGTCCATGACTGCCCGGTGGAAGCGGGAACATTGGACTGAACAATAATATCGGGATAAGCTGCAGATCCAGACGAATTTGTACCGCTGACACGGATATCAATATAGCTCATCCCCAGTATTGTTCCCAGTCCAGTTACGGTATGAGAGATGCCAGCATAATTCCATTTATTCCATCCGGTTGGGAAGACTCCTCCTGACCCTAATATCCCTAAAACGCTACCAGCCATCGTCGAGTTGGTAATTGAGTTTGTCCGGCTTTCTTCAATCAAGATCCCCTTGGCGACGTGGGTGACAGGGTCATAATCAAACCGCGGTGTATTGATGGCAGCTGTTTGCAGGGTTCCGGTACTGTCAAAATAAGTGGCGGTTGAGGCACGGGTAAAACTTCCCCCCATGGCACTCAGGAAAGACGTGAGGTCATTATAAACAGTGCCGCTTACACTATACCGCCCGTCTGCGTCATTGGTAAAATCCATGGCGAGGGACGGGTAGTTGACATTCACCGAGGCCATATTGGCAGGGGCTGTGAAAGTTAAATTGGCGAGGGGGTTGCCGTTTAAATCGGTCACTGTGCCGCCGTTCAAATCAACCGATGTGGAAGCAATCCCGACCCCGTTCAGGTCAACATCTCCGGAGGTGGCGGTATAGGTAAAAGTAAGGGACGCCGTCCCCGTCCCTGCCGCATACACCGCATAACGCGTGTTTCCGTCCACATCTAAAACAATACGCGGGGAGCCCGTCACATTCACGGCTTCCGACATCGTGACCGTAAAGGGAATGGCAGGAACAGCAGCAAAAGCGGGCAATGAAACAAAGCACAAGGTAAGATATACCAAAAGGCGAGACATGGCATTTTCCTATTGCGTGAGCAGTTGAAGTTGGGTATCCGATGCGCGGGAAGGATAATAACGCATTTTCTGGATATGCCCGTTGAGCATATTGGTGGCGCTGCCAACATTGCCGCCCAGCCCGATATTGCCCGTGGCAACATAGGTACCGGTATAAGCGCCCGTGGTGGGGGCAAGGCCTCTTCCGGTAAGCGAGCGGGTCATGCTACCTTCGTCATAGGCCGAAGCCGCGCCTCCAGCGGTAGTGTAATAATCAGTACCGGTATTCCTGCAAATAACAGATGTCCCGTTCCATGTCCCGACGGTGGTCGTGGCGCCGCAATCTGTACTCAGGGCCGTTGCACCGCCGTTAAAGGCCACTACGCGGCCATAAGATCCTTGCGTACTTTCGCGCCCACCGTCGAAATAGGCGTTCCATGTGCCGGTTGTGCCGCTGAACCATGCCCCCACCGGAATAAAAAGACGGTCGGCGCTGCGCGTAACCGCAGTGGTCGTGGTTGGAATATAGGATGTGGGAAACGCCCCTTGTTCCAGTTGGGGAACAGAGAAACGAAGAGTACGGTTGATTGTCTGTCCATTGGTCATGGATGTCAGAATTATAAACCGTATATAGGCCGTTGAGGCACTGGTCAGGGTGCGGGTTACACTCTGGTAACTGCCGCTGGATGTACTGAGGTTGGTCGCATTCAGATAGTTATTACTGCTGTCCAGTTCGGCGATCTGGATTTGCATATTATTGGGGCTTGTTCCTGTGTCACTGATAATATGAATACGGCCCGTCCATGTTTGTCCCTGTGCGGCGGGCACCAAATCGGCCATTGCAGGCGTGAAAAAAATGTTTGGGTAGATTGTAGAAGCTCCGGTTGACGTTCCAGTGAAGGTCACCTCCATGTAATTCTCACCATTAGCGGTACCAACGGCAGTAACGGCAGCGGTTATGCCAGAACCGCCATTGCCAACAACAACGTGAGCAGGCACAACCCCAACAGCAGCACCAGAAAACTGGCTGTTTTTAAGAGAGTTTGTCCGGCTTTCTTCAATCAAGATCCCCTTGGCGGCATGGCTGACGGGGTCATAATCAAACCGCGGTGTATTGATGGCAGCGGTTTGCAGGGCTCCTGTAGAATCGAAATAAGTGGCGGTTGAGGCACGGGTGAATGTACCCCCTGTCGCCGTCAGAAAAGACGTGAGGTCATTATAAACAGTGCCGCTTACACTATACCGCCCGTCTGCGTCATTGGTAAAATCCATGGACAGGGACGGGTAATTGACATTCACCGAGGCCATATTGGCAGGCGAGGTAAACGTTAGGTTAGAGAGCGTATTGCCGTTTAAATCGGTCACTGTGCCGCCGTTCAAATCAACCGATGTGGAAGCAATCCCGATCCCGTTGAGGTCAACATCGCCAGCTGTCGCGGTATAGGTAAAAGTAAGGGACGCCGTCCCCGTCCCTGCCGCATACACCGCATAACGCGTGTTTCCGTCCACATCTAAAACAATACGCGGGGAGCCCGTTACATTCACGGCTTCCGACATCGTGACCGTAAACGGAATAGCAGGAACAGCGGCATAGGCCGCCATAGGGCAAAGAAGCAGAAACAGACACAGCGCAGCACGATTCAACATCATAAGGGCCATAATTTCACACGAGGGTGAGACCTTCAAGCCGTTTGACCGGAGCCATAATATTCGTTAACAGGGATCGGGAACTGGCCACGCGCCCGTTATTTTCTATAATATTCATTAAGAGATCATTAATGCTTCATCGCTAATCTGATAATTTGTGAAACGGGAAAAATTACCGTATAATAGGCCTATTAAACGATATATGGGTGTGGCGATGAGTTTTAACGACGAAGACATTGATGTATTGGCGGCGACCAAATCAGCCGCACCGCAAGTGGGCAGACGTTATGAAATTGAACTGGATGCGCCGGTGCTGCCAACGCTGGCTTCACAATGTGAATGTGAACTGGTGGTCAAGGATAACGGGGCGGCGATGCTTCTTTACACCCGCGAATTGCCTGAACTGATCGAATGGGCGGAATATGATGTCGATCTGTCGATGCTCACCCTTGTGACATGGTCAGGACGCGTGATGGGACTGGGCATGAAGGTGCATGCGCCTTTCCGCAAATATCTGAAGATGGCAAGCGAGATCGCGCTGGTGCATATGGAGAACGGAGTCACTCCGCGCGCTATGTATCCGGCGAAGCTCGTCATCCGCAATATGGGTTTTTAAGGGCTTAAAAATAATAAGGTGTTAGAGGAGAAGTTAGATGGCTGATACAGCAGGAACAAAAGCACTATATGGAGCGCTTTTTGACTATAATTACCGCCAGCAATATGCGCAAAGCTCAGTTCCTGAGGCGTTGAAGGCGCGCGAGATCGCTGTAACCGCAACCGCAGGGGCATCAGCAACGGCGGATTTGAAAGCTGTTAATGACAAAATTCCCGATGGTTCACCCCTCGATAAACTGATTACGGCGGTGGGTGATTCCCCGAACATGGGAAATAAGGACGCGGTTCTCAAAGCAACAGCGACGACAATCGTTCAAAAATGGAAGCAGGATCCGGCTATTCTGGACAAACTGCAAAAGGATCTTACAGCCGACCCTGCGGCGGCAAAACGGCTTCAAGATACGCTTGTGGCAAATCCTCAAAAAGCGGCAGCAACCCTTCAAAGCTATAACGGAACCAACTTTTCACAAGTTGTTGCGTCCACAACAACGCCTGCGTCTAAACCATCGATACCATCAGCGGCAGCGACGGCTGCGGCTGTGACGTTACCGGCCTCGAATCAGGCTCCAGTAACACCCACCCCAACTCGCAAACCGGAAGCAGCGCCCGTAGCTGCGCCTGCGGGAGGGAGCCAGATCAATGTTCCGTCTCCCCCGCCGCTTGATTTGGCGGCTCTGGGCAAGGAAGAGTTTTTGAAATTTGCTGATATGCCGGATGACCAGATTAAGGCAAAAGTTGGGCCGTCCCTGACCAAGGGTTTATCAATAGGCATTGCCGACTACGCCGTTGAAAAATTCGGTGTTGAGAAATCAACAGCAGATGCATTCAAAAAGCGGATCGAATGGGATCCAAAATTGCGCGACTCTATTGAGAAAAACCTCAAAGAAAACCCTGACTTTATCCGTCAGTTGGCCAAGACCATGAAAGATGAAAAAGGTCTGCCTCAGGAAGCTCGGGGCGCCGCCAAATCCGCCATGACCGATCTCATGGAAAATCCTGAAAAACTGGCCAAGCCTGACTATCTGTCGAGTATGACCTCGCAAATGCAGATGGCGGGAGCGGCAACGGGTGGTTTTGGTTTCCTCAAAAACATGTTCGGCATGGATATGAACGGCATGATGTCGGGGATTGGCGCGTGGTTTAACAAAATTGGCGCGTGGTTTAACAATCTGATGCAGCAATTCTCAGGCGGTAATTTTCTGGCTATGCGCAATTCCGGCATGGGCCTGTTCAGTGCGTTTGGCGCGGCAATTAATCAGGCCGGTGTTGACCGTGACATGGAAGCTCTTCAATTGCCGCAGGCAAATTACGGCATGGTCAAAGGCAAGAACGGTGAGGTGACACATGGCGTGGCCGTCAAGGATCAGGATGGCAATGAAGTGAAAGGGCCCAAGGGAGAGCTTTTAACCAAGCAGGTTCCCAACACGGTTGAGGTCACGACCATCAATGGCGAGAAACATCAGGTTATCCCGACGGCGGGCTTGACGATTCACCGCGACCAGCAGGGCAATTTCCGTGTACCCGTTGGTACCCAGATGGAAAAGGGCCAAATCACCGAAATGACCACGCTGGTGATGAACCAGAAAGAGTTTCAGGAGTATGAACGCAAACTGCGTGACCCGAATGGCGATTTTGCGTACAAGGGTAAGTTCGACATGGTGTATATGGAGCCAGCGACTGTGACCACAGTGGATGCCAAAAGCGGTGCCGTGGGTACGCCGCAGGCGCAGGTGACACCAGCGCCCCAGCAGCAGCCCCCGCGCGTGGCGCAAGCAACGCCGAATCCGAACGATCCGCGCCTTGAACCAGAAAAAACTTCGTAATAGACGGGTTAATACGCTAGCCGGAAATGTCCGTGACAATCGGCACATGGTCGCTGGTCTTGTCCCAATCGCGTGTGTCCTTGTAAATCTCGTGCGCGACAAGTTGCGGCGCAAGGGGCTGCGTCACCCAGATATGGTCAAGACGTCGCCCACGGTTGGAGGCTTTCCAGTCGCGGTTGCGGTATGACCACCATGTATAGATTTTCTCATTCTCGGGCGTAAAATGCCGCGCGGTATCTACCCATTCCAATCCGGTTTTCAGGTGCGTGAGTTTTTCCACTTCAATGGGCGTGTGTGACACAACATCGAGCAATTGTTTGTGCGACCACACATCATGTTCAAGCGGCGCGATATTGAAATCACCCACAGCCATCACTTTATCGTGCGCCGTGTAGGTTGCGCCAAACCAGTCATGCAGTTCATCGACAAAATCAAGTTTATGCCCGAATTTGTCGTTTTGCAGGCGATCAGGAATATCGCCTCCCGCAGGGATATAAAGGTTATGGAGGTCAAAATGGGGAAAGGACACGGCGATATGACGGCAATCCGCGCGGCCCACGCGTTCGAAAATACGCGGGGCGGTAAAAGGCGCGCGCGATAAAATCGCAACGCCATTATAACTTTTCATGCCGCTAATATGGCGGTGATGAAAACCAGCGTCCTCAAAAACCGTATGCGGGAAATGTTCATCGGGTGTTTTGGTTTCCTGAAGGCAGATCACATCGGCGCGGGCCATGGCGGCGGCCTTTAAAACCAGCGCCACACGCAGCCGCACCGAATTGATATTCCATGTCATGATCCGCATGATAAATTCTCCTAAAATATACAGCCGCAATTATATGTGGCGAAAATAATGTTTTTTCGAGAACCGGAGCGGAGCGTACATGGTGGTACGTGAGCACCGGAAGCGCAGAAAAGCGTTATTTGCAGCCCATAGAATAAGGCTAGAACGGCAGCCCGCCGCCGCCCAGCATCCCGGGAGGAAGCCCCATATCGGCCATGGCCTTTTGCGTTTCGTCGGCCATTTTCTGGTCGGCTTTGGCGCGCGCGTCATTGCAAGCCGCTTTGATAAGGTCTTCCAATACCTCGCGGTCAGAAGGGTTGATGAGAGACGGATCAATCGAGAGCGCCTTCATGGTGCCTTTGCACGTCATGGTGACGTTGACAAGGCCTCCGCCTGATTGTCCGGCAACTTCTTGCAAGGCGAGTTCTTCTTGCAAAGCGGCCATCTTTTTTTGCATGACCTGGGCTTTTTGCATCATTTGCTGGATATTAAACATGAGGGTCGTCCTTGTTGGTGATCGAAAGAATATGGGCGTTGGGAAAGGTGTGGAGTACCGCGCGGATCGCGGGGTCGGCTTTAACCGCCTCAAGCTCGGCAAGGCTCGCCGCCTCGGCCTGGGCGGCGAGTGTCGGGTGTCCGGCCTTGTTTGATACCGACACCATCCAGCGCAATCCTGTTATCTCACTCAGTTTCTTGGCAACATCGGGTGCGAGTTTGGGGTCGGCCTCAGGTGTGGGGTGAAACTCCAGCCGTCCGGCTTCGAGTTTCACGAGCTCGGCGCAGTGGTAGATTTGCGAGGCCAGAATCATGGCCCCGTTTTGCTCGAGGAGGCCAATCACGGCGCCGAGCGTTTCAAGGTTGGAATTGGCAACAGGGCTTGTGACAGGTTCATTCATGACCTTGGGAAGGGCTTGCGCCGCCCCGCTCCCTATACTGCCAATGCTGGCAACGGCACCACCGGATGCAGGTGTATTTGTGCGTGCACCAGAGGGCGCTGGAGCATAAGAGCCGTCCTTGAGTTTTTTGATAACGGTGGCAGGGTCGGGCAAGTTCGCCGCAAAACAGATACGCATCACCACCATCTCGGCGGCAGCCTGCGCATTGGGGGCATACTGCACCTCTTGAAGCCCCTTGAGGAGGATCTGCCATACGCGGCCAAGGGCGGGCATGGTGACATCTGCGGCAAAACGGGCAGTGCGGGCGCGTTCGTCCGCCGTCATATTAGGCTCCACCGTGGCAGGCGGCGCGGCAATGCTTTGAAATTTGCTCATGATATGGGTGAGGTCGAGCAGATCGTTCAGAATCGTTTCGGGGTCGGCCCCCGCACGGTAAAGCAACGCCATCGCTTCGAGCGCAGGCCCGGCTTCCCCTTTCAGAAGATTCTCCATCAGATTCAAAAGCGCACTGCGGTCGGCAAGGCCCAGCATGGTTTTAACCTGCAGCGCGCTCACGCTGCTACTCATCGCCATGGCTTGATCAAGAAGTGATAGCCCGTCACGCACCGATCCGCCCGCGGCGCGCGCAATCATCGCGATAGCCTCGTCCTCGAAGGCCACTTGTTCCTGATGGCAGACCCACGAAAAATGTTTGATAAGAACATCCGGCTCGACACGGCGCAGATCAAAACGCTGGCAACGCGAAAGGACTGTCACAGGAACCTTGCGAATCTCGGTGGTCGCAAAAATAAATTTGACGTGTTCGGGTGGCTCTTCGAGCGTTTTAAGGAGCGCATTGAAGGCATTTTTCGAGAGCATATGCACTTCATCGATAATATAAACTTTATAACGCGCCGAGGTTGGAGCGTAACGCACCCCATCCAAAATTTCGCGGATGTCATCAACGCCCGTGCGTGATGCGGCGTCCATCTCCATGACATCGGGGTGACGGTCTTCGGAAATTGCACGGCAAATCGCGCAATCATCGGTGGGGCCTGTGGTGGGGCCTGACGTGCCGTCAGGGCCGGTATAATTAAGCGCCTTAGCAATGATGCGGGCCGTGGTGGTCTTGCCGACCCCGCGTACACCAGTCAGCATAAAGGCATGCGCCACGCGCCCTGAGGCAATGGCATTGGTCAACGTGGTGACAAGCGCTTCCTGCCCGATCAGCTGGGCGAAATTTTGCGGACGGTATTTGCGCGCAAGCACGCGGTAAGCGGGTTTTTCATCTGTCTCGAACATAGGGGAAGATTAGACTGATGGGGGCCGCCCATCAACCCGAAACGGGTTAAAGACACGTCTTTTCCGCAATTTTTCTGACATCTTGCGTGATCCGGCAAAACCAGAGGGAATCAGGGCTGGGGGGTATTGTCACTGGCAAGGGTCAGGGAGACAATTTCGCAGCCATCATCAAATAGTCCTTATTGGATCAAGTGGGGGCAGGCTTGCGCGGCACCCTAGCGAAACAATAAAAATATGTCAAATAAATAAGGAGGAGAATGAAAGTGGAAGACCGGACACGACCCGGATAAAATTCGTTGCGGCTGCTGCCTTTCGGCCCTGACCGGGTTGGCGACTTGCCCGCCCGCGCCGATCTTCCGAGGCAAGTCTTAGCAAGGTGCGGCGGCAGAATCAAGCGGCTTTTGTGCCTCGGGCATATAATTCTCCCGCGGAACGGCTTGATAACGGGGGTGGGGAATCGGCATACGGCGGAACGCGGCGCGCAGGCTCTCAAGATTAACGACATTTTCAGCTTCATTTTCGGCATTATGCGCGAAAACCTCCCTTAAGTCTTGGACGGAGCGAATATGGGCCAATTGGGCCTTGCGATCTTTGGAGGGGAAAGCGCGGTAAATCAGGCGTTCAAGCCGCGCTGTTTGCGGCATAAAATCATCATCATGGGCGATCGGCATCCCGTCGGCCAGATTTGCAATCCCGAGGTCACTCCAGCTTTTGGTAAAGGCCCGTCCATGTTCGTCCACCCCTTCGATCCGGTTGGAAAACATGGTCAGAAACGCCCAAGTACCGTTTTTATCGTGCACGAGAGCATTGACATGCTCGGTGCAGCATCCGGTATTCATGACCACCTTGCCTGTTTTGGTGCGCTCGAACCCGCCAAGGTGCGAATGGCCGTAAATCTGCCCGTCGTGATGGGCATCGTTCACCGCATTGCTGATATTTTTCAGCACCGACATAAACGGCATATAAACCGATTTAAAGCCACGTTTGATAACCGCCGCCACCGAATGTTCACGCAGCGAGGGAAATGTGTTTTGCAGCCCCACATCAAGGTTTTGCAGCCCCGTGATAATCCGGTCACCAATATGATAGGCAAAATCCGGTGTGCTCTCGAATTTATCGCCGTGGCACACATCGAAATGGCGGTCTTTGGGGTCGGTATAAACCATCTCTTCATGGACATTGATCCCCATGATGCGCCCGCCAGTGAGTTTGCGGTGGGCAACGCTTCCGCCATGAACCGGATGGGGAATGCTTTCCCCGCGCGGGACATAGTCATGATTGCCCGGGATATAATTGACCTGTGTGCCATTGGCAGCTTTCCGCAAGAAATGACCGAGGACTTGCTTGTGCCACGGCCCACCAAAATGGTAGGTGGGTTTATCGAGAAGCTCGGTGCCGCCAATAATATCTCCAACCAAGGTAAGATGGTCAGAGCAGGTCATGTCCAGAAATTTGCACAAACGTTTGGCGCGTGAGCCATGGGTACCAAGATGAATGTCCGAGATGAAAAGGGAAGGAAAATAAAGGGCATGTTGTCCGGAAGAATTGGGGCGCAGCGCGAATTCAAATTCGGGCGCTGTGATTGCAGGCGGAGCCGTTTTTTTAAAAAGTGATACCATTTACGCAGTCCATAAAAATAAAGTTACAAACACGGCCTGATGCGTTGGCGAAGGTTCGCAAGCTTGCGTTCTTGCCGACGCTGGCGCCAGCTTGACCGCAGATTTTCATCATCATGTTCATCCGCATTGGAATTAGCGACCCCACTTGGAATCCAGTGCGGATTTAAATCAATACGAAGTTGGCGGATATTGTGAGTATGGTCGCGAATACGGGCCATAATGTCCGCAATATCGGTACCGGGCCAGACTTGCCGCACGAGCTTGAGCTGTTGCTGCGTCACCTCGCGGTAAGCGGCGAGTGGATTGGGGTCGTGGCGGGTGGGCGGCGCGGTAAAACCAAGTTCTTCACGCACCTTGCCCCAGCGCACAATCTTCCACTCGCCGCTAAAATCTTCAACCAAAGCGGTGCAGCTTTCGACCCAGTCGCCGCTATTCATATAAGTACAGCCATGGACATCGCGAATTTCGGCATGGTGGATATGGCCGCAAATCACACCGTCATATTTGAGGCGAATACGCGGGGAAGAAATGCGGCGTTCAAAATCACCAATGACGCCCACCAGTTTCTTGGTCGCGCGTTTGAGTGCAGCTATGGGCGAAGCGTAAGTTTTTCCAAGGTGACTGACAAGGCGCGAGACACTACCGTTGAGCGCGACCAGCCCTTCATAGGCAATGTCAGCATAATGGGCGATGACTTTTTTCTTGGTGGATTTTAAAAAGCCGTCAAAGGCATCCCCGTGCAGGATTAAAAACTTACGGCCCTTGGCATCGCTATATTCGATCGACTTGCGGAAATCGACAGGACAGGCAATCGACCCATCCTTGTTTTTAAAGGTAATGGTGCGGTTTTTGATATTGTGACGGAACATATCTTCGTCATGGTTGCCGCGGATATAAATGACTTTGATTCCACGCGCAGCCAAAGCGTTGAGCGCGTCAAAACAGCGCACATGCATCTCGGGCATCGGGTGGCGCTTGCGCATTTTAAGGCCCCAGCCTTCAATCACATCGCCGTTCAAAATCAAAGTTTCGCACGCGATATTCTGAAGAAACTCAAATAAAAAGGCTGCCGCAGCAGCCCGTTTCCCCAAATGTAAATCCGAAATAATAATGGTGCGGGCGGCAATAGGCGGCGCTGCTTCATGGGCTCCGGGACGGGCGGCGCTGCGGGCTTTCCCGCCTTTTGCCAGACGCTTGAGCGCATTATAAAAAGACGGCATAAAACCGGAAGCGGGGTTTGACGGGGCTAAATCTGTTACATACTGCTGTGTCATGGCATTGTTTCCAGCAAAGTGTTCTAAGCAGAGTGTTCTAAGCAGACGCGCACATTATACCGCGCCGCAGAAAAATGCAAAGAAACGGCGAACGGTTATCAACAACAAATCGGAGATGTGGGGGCGGCGTGGCCTACACATCAAAATCCCGCATCCAGTCATCGCCTTGGGAGATTAAACGGGCAGGCTTTGGCGCATTATGGGCGGCCGCTTTTCTTCCCTTGAAAAGAGCTCCCGCCACGCGGCTCAGAAGAGGAGGTTTATGGGGAGCCGCCGCTGCCTCAAAATCGGGAATATGCACATAGCCCTGCATCTGGATCAAATCGTTATCGTCACTCATCACACACCTCACGGGGGAGCTTTCATGTTTGTATTTAATTATGAAAACATATAACGTGAAGCGATGAGGCTTGCAATCTTTTTTTAAATTGATTAGGTAATTCCTCACCAATCAAGGCGCCGTTGTAGCTCAGGGGTAGAGCAACGCATTCGTAATGCGTGGGTCGGGGGTTCAAATCCCTTCAACGGCACCATTATAAAACCCCGCTGCTGGCGGGGTTTTATAATGGTTTTGATGGGGTATGGTTTACCCCCGCAGGGGGTTCACGGCCAGCGGTGCCACCCCAAAATCATCAATTTGACGATGTTGTACTAAAAACTTAATGTTAACCAGAGTAATGTAAACTCAAAGAGTTAGAATGGTAAACGGGCATGAAAGACAGAGGATTTTAGTTGCCTATAATTACAACAAATGTCAATGCCATCTTAGCTGTTACGCGGCTTAACAAAAATTCCCGTATGCAGGCGGATTCTCTCGCTAAAATTTCCAGCGGAACCCGCATTGTTCGTGCGTCGGACGATGCAGCAGGGTTGGCTGTAGGAATGCAACTTCAATCTGATGTAACGACATTAAAACAGGCTTCAATCAACCTTGTTCAAGCCACAGCCACTCTCAACATAGCAGATAGCGCCTTGGCTCGTATAGGCGATATACTTAATCGGGCGCGGAGCATAGTTGTACAGGCTATATCAGGTGCGGTGGATAATGTAAGCAGGGGGTTCATGAATGCAGAAATACAGCATCTCGCCCAAGAGATAGATCTCCTGCGAACGGCGACGACGTTTAATGGAAAACAGATCATAAATGCTGATTATAATGAAAACTTCCAGTCAGGCATAAATGCTGCCAGTGATGTCATCACCATTGATTTGGAGGATATCGACATATCCGACTTTGATCATTTTGATTACGATGTAAGTACAGCCACGGATGCAGTGGCAACATCCTCCTTGGTTAATGGCGATCTGCGTAGCCTGCAAAACCATAGGGTTGTGGTGGGATCATATTTATCTTTAGTGGAGTATCGCAGTAACAATGTTGATACTTTTCTTGAAAATCTACAAGCAGCAAAGTCGGCCATCATGGATGTAGATATCGCGGCTGAACAAAGTTATTTAATAATACATCAGGTTCTAACCCAATCTTCGATCGCGTCGCTGGCTCAAGCCAATCGCATGGCATCAGGTCTGCTGGTATTGCTTAGATAGCGCTGCCCCGCGCGTCATTGCAAATCCCCCTACTGCACCCGTCCCATAAAGAAATTCCACATCTGGTCATTGGCGGAGATGGCTTTGGAGGTCGGTTCGTTGCCGCGGGTTTTGACCCCGCCCGGCCATGAATGGCCCCCCGTTTCGGTCACGCACAATTTGACATGCACCCCGCCCGCGCAGTTGCTGTAAAGGTCGCAATACGCCCCTTCATTGCTCAACACGCGCACGGGGGTGGGCGCGCAGTGGTTACGACCCACCCAGCGTTTGATGGTCTCGGGGACGGATATAAAATCAGCGACTTTGCTGGGATCACGGAACGCATCTTTTCCAGCCCCGCCGTTAAACAGGACATGGTCGTCGTTAAGCGCGTGAATATGCAAGACAGGAATAGGACGCGACGGGCGACAGTATGTCGTGCTATCTGTACCTGTGACACTGGCAATGCCTGCAAAAACATCGGCCATCTCGCAGGCGAGACGCTGGACCATCATCCCGCCATTGGACATGCCCGTCGCAAAAATTTTGCTGCGGTCAACATTCATCTGACGGGTAATGTTGGTGACGATTGTCCGCACGAATCCCACATCGTCGATATTCTCGTCCCGCGCCTTGCCGCAGCAAATTCCCGCATTCCATGTGGCCAGTTTTCCGGTTGACGAAAACGCGCCGACCCCGTTCGGGAAGACCACAATAAAACCTTCTTTATCCGACTTGCTGATCAGGCCGTATTTGGTGTCATCCGCCTGATAATTCATATCACCCCCGCCACCGTGAAAAGCAAAAAGAAGGGGCATCGGGCGCGCAGGATTGTAAGAGGGCGGCACATGGACGAGGTAGGCGCGGCTTATATCATCATACGTGATGGTAAAAGTATAATCGCCGGATGTGGTAATGGGTACGCTTACATCACTCTCGGAATCCGGCACGGCCTTGTCGGCCATTTTTTTAATCAAACGTGCTTTGAGCGCGTCGCGCAAGCCAATTTCGGCGTGGGCAGTGTCAGGGAAAAAGGGAAGAAGGCATCCGGCGCATACCGCCAGCAGCATAAATAAATGAAAACGCGGCATGTTGCACCTCTTCAAGTCCAACGCTCAAACACTGGCAAGGCCCCCGCGCGCCATCAAAATAAGGATGATATAGACGAGATGGGTGATGTTGTGCGCTTCCTGATCAATGCCAAAGGCCCACCAGTAATTGCGGTCGCTATATGTCCAGTGGTAGCGCAGGGTCAGATAGCCCTTGACCCTGTCAATCACGCTGTGAATGATAAAATCAACCCCCGCGAGCCAGAACAGGGAGGGTGCGAAAAGGAGCGTGACAATCAAGGTACCGCAGGCATGAATAACGGTATGGCTAAACAGGGCGCGCCACCCTTCCGTGCTCGGGTCACCTTTGCGCAGCGCCATCCATGAATTTTGCAGGATGAAATCGCACATAAGCTGCTTGAGTCGGAATACCAGATAGAGAAGGAGAAGAGAGAGAAGCGTCATAAAAGCAGAAAACTCGTGGGCCGGAATTGTTTCATGTGTGCAAGTGGCAGTTTAACTTGCTTCCAGCATACACGATTTAAGGCTGATTAACCAGTTCCTAATGATTGCCAACTAGGCTATACTTGTAGGCAACTTTTCTGCGTACTCACTTCTGGGAAAATCTGAACAACAATGTCTGAAAACAATAAAATCGTCAGTGCCGGTGAGATTTTCATCCGGCAGGGAGAACAAGGCAAAACTGCCTATATCATCGAACGGGGGCTGGTCGAGATCAGCTTTACCAAGCCTGACGGCTCGGCTCAGGTGGTGGGCACGCGTGGCCCGGGTTCCTTGATCGGCGAGATGTCTCTCATCGACGAAGCCCCGCGCACCGCCGATGTCAAGGCTCTGGAGGAATGCAGCCTGATCCAGATTTCACGCGACGAGTTTATCCGCCGCCTGCGCTCAAGTGATGAGATCATGCAAGCAATCATGCGGGTCTTGATGACCCGTTACCGCGATACGCTGACCCGTTCGGTGATGATTGCGGGCGAGGATTCCGAACTGCCTACCGCCGAGGAAACCGAGCGTCATTACTTGGAGGAAGCTGGCACACTCAAGGGCCTCTTAATCGAACAGGAATTCAAGGCCGCCATGAGTAACGGCCAGCTTTTCCTCAATTACCAGCCGATTATCAACTTGCAAACAGGCGAAATTACGGGCTTTGAATCATTGATGCGCTGGAATCACCCCGAGCGCGGTTTTGTCTCGCCGGCGGAATTTATCCCGATGGCCGAGCTTTCGGGCCTGATTATCGAAGCCAGCCAATGGGGTTTGCGCCTTTCCTGCCGCACGGTCAAGGACTTGAACGCACGACGCACGATAGGCCAGCCCCCTCTTTATGCGAGCGTGAATTTCAGCACCAAAGATTTTGCGCAGGAAGATTTTCTTGAAAATCTCGAACGCATCGTGACCGAGGAAGGCGTGCGACCCGAAGAGATTCAGATCGAAATTACCGAAAGCCTCCTCATGGAGCAACCCGAACGGGCGAAGACAGCGCTCACCGTGTGCCGTGACCGCGGCTTTTCGGTGGCGATTGATGATTTCGGTACAGGCTATTCCTCTCTGGCTTACCTCCATAAATACCCGATTTCGGCGCTCAAAATCGACCAATCCTTTGTGCGCGACATGCTCAAAAACCAAAATAGTTTCGAGCTATGCCGCTCAATCATTGCCCTTGGGAAAAACCTCAAGATGACAATTGTCGCCGAAGGGATCGAGGGCAAGGAAGAGGCTCTTACGCTACGCGATCTGGGCTGCGACACGGCGCAGGGCTTCTATTTTTCAAGGCCTGTTGGGATGGATGACCTCCGCAATCTGATTGTGTCGGGCCGCGAATTTTCATCCTTTTTGAAATAAGTACCCCCGTCATTCCCCACGTATTATGCCCGCAAAAAACCCCGCGCGTGGCGGGGATCTTTGAAAAACATGATATGAGAAGAGATTACGACGCGTTCGCTTTTTTACGGATGACGTCGAGGTCGATTTTCGAAAGCTCGTCGATGCGCAGTTTGCTTTTGGTGTTGACCTGATAGGCCACGCGGCAATGGTGATCGCAATAGGGCATGCCTTCCACCGAAGGGCCGCCGCAGAATTTAAAGCCCGGCTCTTTCGGGTCACCCAATGGCCAGTGGCACATGCGCTCTTTGAGGTCAACGAGTTGTACGCCCTCGCCATAGCAGTAATTTTCCTCAACCCGCGGCACATGTACCGGCGCAATGATGTCGCGCGGCGAAACCTTGGGCAAAGTTGCTTTTTGCATTTTGCGGGGAGCAGCCGTCCGTACGGCAGATCCTGCCACTTCGATGCGTACATTTTCCTGAATGGGGGACACGCGTCCCGAGAGTTTGAGGCGATGCGCTTTGCCAATTACAGCGTTTCGGGTAACACCGCCACCGATCAATTTTGCGATCTCGGCTGCCGTTTTCCCTTCTCCCCATAATTTTTTGAGCATTAGCACGCGTTCGTCGGTCCAGCTCATTCTTATTTCCTCCAGAATTCTTGTGATGTGAAACCACCTTATCAAAGGGATGATTCACGTGCCAAGAATCCCTGATTCGATTTTACTGTTTTATCCACAGCAACATGTATCATGATTTTTATGCACAAGAATTCGCAGGAGGCCTTGACATCTCCGTAGGCGCTGCGGTGCTGGTGTTTGCGCGTGATCAGGACTCGCCCAATCCCCACATCGCATAATAGAGCGGGTCGTCTTTCCACTTTGTGGTGACGCGCACAAAGAGTTTGAGGTGCACATTGCGGCCAAAAATTTCCTCGAGCTGCGCCCGTGCCCGCGCGCCAATCTCGCGCAGACGCGTGCCGCCCTTGCCTAAAACAATGGCTTTTTGCTTGTCATGTTCGACATGGATCAATTGCTGGATGCGCACATCGCCGTTATCAAATTCTTCCCAGACTTCGGTTTCTACCGTAATCGCATAAGGGATTTCTTCATGAAGCTGGAGAAATACCTGTTCGCGCGTGATCTCAGCCGCGAGTAGGCGCATCGGCATATCGGTGGTTTGTTCGGCATCGAAAATCCACTCGTTGTGCGGCATCTTGTTCGAGAGATATTTTTTGATGTCGGCCACGCCGTCACCATTCAAGGCCGAGATCATAAAGGTTGCTGCAAAAGGGCAGCGGGCATTCATATCGGCGGTAAGCACGAGCAATTTAGGTTTATCAATCAGGTCAACCTTGTTGAGAACGAGGATTACAGGGCGATCTTGCGCAATATCTTTGAGCTTCTCAAGAACTTTGCGGTCAGCTTCGTTTGCGCCTTTTTTCTTGGCATCGAACACATAGACCACCACATCCCCGTCGGCTGCGCCGTTCCATGCCGCCGAGACCATCGCGCGGTCAAGACGTGTTTGGGGCGCAAAGAGGCCAGGCGTATCAATGAGGATCATCTGGGCAGTGCCATCAAGCGCGATCCCCAAAACACGGGCGCGCGTTGTTTGCACCTTGGGCGAGACAATCGAGACTTTCTCGCCCACCAGTGCATTGACCAGTGTTGATTTTCCGGCATTAGGCGCGCCGATGACCGCGACAAAACCGCATGTGGTTGCAGAAGGGGAAGACGTTTGTGTCATGGGATATTTTTCACTTTGTCAAAGAGGATTTGCGCGGCGAGTTTTTCAGCCACGCGGCGCGAGGAACCCTCCGCCGTAATGGGAGGAAACCCTTCAACCAGCACCTGCACTTTAAAAACGGGGGCATGGTCAGGGCCGGAACGCTCCACAATGTCGTATTTAGGCACGCCCAAACCACGGCCTTGCGCCCATTCCTGCAGCGCCGTTTTGGCATCAATGGGAGGCGAGGAAAGCGTATAAATCATATCGCCCCAGAGGGCTGTGATGACTTCCTGACAGGCGGTGTAGCCGTAATCCAGAAAGACCGCACCGATAATGGCTTCCATGCAGTCGGCGAGCAAATTGTCCTGCGAGGTGCCACCTGCCGCTTTTTCAGCAATGGAAGCTTTGACGATAAGCGGCAAATCAAGGTCGCGGGCGATTTTGGCGAGGGTCGGCGTACAAGCCAGCGCCGAGTGACGCCGCGCAAGGGACCCTTCCTTCTCGTAAGGAAAGCAGCGGTAGAGAATTTCTGCGACCACCAGCCCCAGCACACGGTCACCCAAAAATTCCAGCCGTTCGTAATTTTCATCGCCAGTGCTGGCGTGGGTCAAGGCCCGCTCCAAAAAACGCGGGTCTTTGAAATGGTAGCCGAGCCTGTCTTGAAAAACTTTCAGATCCAGATTTGCGCTGTCTTGTTCTTGATTATTCTTTGCCATGCGCAGTGACGCCACCCTCAATCAGGTTAAAGAGGCGGTCATACCGCACGGCAAATGGCCATTTCCACACTTCATAAAAGCGCGCGGTACCATCGGTCGAGAAAAAGAGAATTTCAGCGCGGCCTTCCAGATTATCGTAGGGAACGAAACCAACAAGTTCCTGCACACGGCTGTCCCGTGAATTATCACGGTTATCGCCCATCATAAAATAATGACCATCGGGGATTTTGAATTTGGCGGTGTTATCAAGCTCTTCGTGGTCGCTCTCTTCATAAATGGTGTGCTTCGTGCCACCGGGGAGCGTTTCCACATATTCATTCACCGTGACTTCACGGCCATTTTCCTTGGTGTAGATCGCCGTACCCTTGAGGTCGCGCGGGACAATTTCATCATTGATATACAGACGACCTTCGATCATCTGGATGGTGTCACCCGGGAGGCCAATAAGGCGTTTTACAAAGTCAATTTTGGGATTAGTCGGCAGTTTAAAAACAATCACATCGCCGCGCACGGGGTCGCTTGCCATCATCCGCCCGTCAAAATCCGCAATACCAAACGGGAAAGAATATTTACTGTAGCCGTAGGAGGATTTGGAGATAAACAGGTAATCGCCCACCATCAGATTCGGGTACATCGAGCCTGATGGAATATTGAAGGGTTCAAACAGGAAGGTGCGCAAAAGCAACGCAATCATCATCGCAATAATAACCGTGCGGGCTACCTCACCCATTGATTCTTCTTTTTCTTCTTCTTTAGGCGGCGCACTCGGCATATCAGACGTCACGGTCGCGGCCTTGTCTGGATTCATCAGGTCAATCGTGTGGGGAACTTGGTTTTCAGGTGATTTTTCAGGGCTTGATGCGGTCATGCTTGCTCTCTTGGGTCTAGACTCCTTGTTTAGCGAATTTCGGCCCAGAAATCCAGACGCGATTTTACCCGTAAAAAAGGCCCCGTGCATCGCGCCGGAGCCTTTTTGGTGTTCCTTAAGGGCTAAATCAGACCTGATTTTGCTGTTGGTGGGTCGTATCGATGATGTCGGCCACACTGACATTCGTGACGCCCGTCAATACGGCAACACTCACCGCGCTTTCAGATGATGTCACCACACTGATCACGGTGTTGTTTTCTACCCCGCTCGCATAGACGAAGTCATTGATCGAAGCCGTCACAGAGTCTGTGATGTCAATCAAGTTCGAGAGATCCAGTGTGTCGCCCTCATCCACATCAAACCCGCCAATGACGATCGGTGCAACATCAGAGCTATCCGTGCTGCTGGTGCTGGATGATACTTCTACGCTTGTGGTCGCAGATACGGCCACACTGGTGAAGATGGACGTTACGCTGTCCGTCGTCTGCTCCTGCGTTCCCACATCGCAGCCACACTGCTGGTTCATGATGGTTACCAGAACCGTGTCGCAACTATAAGCAATGTTGTTGCTGGTGGTGCATTCTTCGCCCGACAGCGTCTTTTCTTCACTCACCGAGGTCACAATCAGATTGAACATGCCGTTGTAATCTTTCGGCGTGACTATCTGAAGGCCTTCAAGCTGGCCTTCCGTGAGCACCCAGCGTTCATGCGCCGCGTCATAGGTTCCGGCAGAGAGCGTTACATCGCACGGCAGGCCTTCGATACGGACTTCCTTGAGAACTTCGGAGCCGTCCTTATCGTTAAGGCTTGTTGTGATATTGAGGTCGAAATGCGTGCCATTCATACCCAGAACATCCGTCGCGCACAAATCCGGCGCATCGGCTACAGCGTCCACGACGACTTTCATCGTATCGGTGCTTGTTGCCGACAGACCCGAGTCAGGATCATACGCAACCGCTTTGACAGTGAGGGACGAAAGATCAGCATCGGAATTGGCTGGCGGATGGACCACAGGCCCTCCCGCAAAGGATGCTCCTGCTGCCAGCGTGATCGACCAGACGCCAGTGCCTGCATTATAAGTGCCGCCCGAGTGCGCTGTATCCACAACCCATCCCGCTGTAAAACCGGAGATGGAGAGGGTGATCACGTCATTACCATTGCCGCCGTTTGGCGCCGCGCTCACTTGCAGTTTGACCGAACCATCTTCACAAACGCAAGCATCACAGCTGTCCACGCAAGGTGGCTGTGGTGGCTCGCAATAACGCGAGTCAACCTTGATCGACAGGTTCGCCGTTGCGGTATCCTGATCGGTATCGCACAGCGTGTAGGTAAACGTGTCGGTACCGCCCGTGGTGCCGTCTTTCGGGGTGTAGGTGTAATGGCCATTCGAGGCAATCTCGAGCGTGCCATACGTGCCCACAACCGAGAGCGTGCCTGTGGCAGGCACGTTGTAGGTGGTACCGCCAAATTTGACCGCCACCACGCCATTGGCAGTGAAATCCGCGCCAATATCATCGTTGCTGGTGACATCACCTGTGATATGGGTCTGTGTTTTTGCCACCGTAGCGCCATCGTTTACAGCAACCGGCCCATCATCATCGATCTTGATCGTGATTTTGGCAGTAGCGGTATCCCCGTCACTGTCAGTGGCCTTCACACCAAAGCTAATATTCAAGGTCTCGTCGTTGTTTCCCGCGATAGAGTGATCCAGATTATCAAACTGGGTAAAGGTGTAGGTGCCATCAGCATTGACCTTCAGGGTAAAGACCGTAGTATCGCCAGCCTTGCCCGTATAGGTATCACCCACGAGGGTCACAATCACCGGAACACCCGATGAAGAAAGTGCGCCACCTTTGGCATTCCCTGAAACAGATACACTTCCTGTTCCGGTAATGGTGCCAGGCCCGTCATCAAAGAAATTCGATTCGACTTTTCCAGAAACGGTAATCGGCCCCAGATCGGTTTCATCAATGCATTTTGCTGAATCGGTGATGCATGGAGTGGTATCCACGTCCTTCACATCTACAGTCAAGGTCGCACTCGCCTTATCACCATCCTGATCCTGGATGGTGTAGCCAAACACGTCCTTGCCTTCGCTCGTCCCGCTATAGGTGTAAGTCCCGTTC
>JBAYVC010000010.1:0-33390 GCA_041674725.1 Pseudobdellovibrionaceae bacterium
AAAACAAAAACAGGCGCGGGCGCCCGCAGGCGCTGATCTTGCGCGGCACTTTTCCAGCCGCAGGATACGTATCAGGGACGACCCTATCAGACACAGAACAGAATGTAAAGGAATTTGTTCCTAATTTGGCAAGAAAAACGCGATGGATTCCCCTAGAATTGGAGTTGCCCATTCGGGGAATGACAAGTGAGGGATGAGGGGAGTGACACAGAAATTACGCGCCCTGAAGGGGGGATTGCTTCGTCACTTCGTGCTGCGCAGTGACGGGATGACAGAGAAAAAAGAAAAAGCCCTGACTGTGGTGGAGGTCACAATCAGGGCCAGATCTGACGCCGCGGGGATGGGGTAAGGGGTCAGGAAGCGGCGACAGTATTCGGGGTATAACTTATTCGGCGCAGGCCACCTCTTTTTTGCGGGATTCCTTGTGGGTGTACATGCTTTTGTCTGCGGCGGCAAAAATGTCGTGGGCTGTTTCACCTTTACCATACGGTTTCATGCCGACACTGCCCTGAATGTGGATTTCGGCGCCATGCCAGATCAGGGAGAGGTTATTGAGGCGCCATGCCATATTCTGAACACGGGTGGTTGCTTTCACAGGATCAGCATCGGAAAGCAGGAGAATAAACTCATCTCCGCCAAGGCGTGCCGCCGTATCCATGGTACGAATTTCATGAGCCAAAGTTTGGGCAACCAGTTTCAAACAGGCATCACCGGCTTGGTGACCGTACATATCATTAATCATTTTAAAGTTATCAAGGTCGATGATAACCAAGAGGCCGCCTTTGGAGAGACCGCGGCTTGTACGGTCGATTTCTTTGGCAAAAGCGGCATCAAAACCGGCACGGTTATGGAGGCCAGTCAAAAAATCGGTGGTGGCGAGTTCTTCCATGCGTTTGAGGCGGGCAGTCAGGTCGGCGACAAGGTCTTGTGACGCGTCAAGTTCACGGCGCGTCTGGTGGAGCATGGCCAAAAGAGATTGGAAGGGTTCGGCATCAAGTTCATCGTAGGAACTAGCGAGGGTAGGGCCTACGGACTTGGGTGCGCTCTTGGCGTAAAGATCGTTGGGTGCATCGAACGGGGCATTTTGAAAACTTGTCATATAGTCCTCCACAACTCAGTTACTTCCTGTCTATTCACTATGCGAAAACTGGGCCAAGTTTATTAAGTTATTGAAATATAATGTATTTTATAAATTTTAAATAATGGATATGGAGAAAAAGCGAGCGCATCGGCAAAAATAATCCGTAAATTCGGAGGGCGGGTGGACAATATCTGCCCGAGATCTGCCCGAGCGGGTGAAGAAGCCGGAAAAATTTGCCGACAGCCCGCAGGTTTTTAACGAGTTTGCCTTTTCAGGGGAAGGCGCTTCCTGTAGGATGATCGAATTAGTCATTCGGAGTATTCATGTCGGGGAATTTTCACCCTCCTTTTCAAAGGTTTAACCTTGTTTTGCCAGTTTTGTGTGCGTCTCTCCTCTTTATAGATGGGATGACGGCGTGGGCTGCGCCAGTAATTTCGGGCGTCGTCATACAGCCGCATCGAGCGATTTACACGATTAAAATGGTATCATCGCGGGCGGGCTCTCCTCTCCTTGGCATTGACGGCAAGATGATGTATTCGCTCGAAAAATCCTGCGATGGCTGGATTTCCAATCATAGTTTCGATCTCTCATATACGTACAGTGAGAATTCTCCCTTGAAAATATGGACAAAATTCACCAGCTTCGAGAGTCTGGATGGCCATAACATGCAATTCTCATCAGAGCGTTACAGCAATGGTGAGCTTGAACAATCACTGCGCGGCAGCGCCCATAGTGGTCAGACGGAGGCAGCAAACAGCGCCGTTTACACCTCACCGGAAGGTCTTGTTTACCCGTTGACGGTAGGAACACTCTTTCCTGTCGAGCATTCGCGGAAATTGATAGCGGCCGCAGAAGCCGGACAAAAGATATTCAACGCGCAAGTGTTTGACGGGAGCGATGACAAGGGCGTTGCCGAGCTGAATGCAATTATCGGTAAACGTTTTGATCCGGTTAAAGACGATGTACTCGGCGCACATGTTGACAAATCGCTGATGATCCAGCCGTCTTGGCATGTTGAACTGGCCTCTTTCCGAGATGATCCCGAAACCAATGCCGCCGAATATGAATTACAGATGACGCTCCTGCGGAATGGAATTGTTAAAGATATGAGAGTAAACTATCATGACTTTTCGATTGAACAGAACTTGGTAGCTTTGGAAGATATAAAGCAGGAAGAATGTGGAGTAAGTACGAATGAGTAGGTTTGCAGGCTTGGGAAAAAAAGTCCTGATCGTTGAGGATAATGAACTCAACATGAAATTGTTTCACGATTTGCTTGAAGCGCACGGGTTAGAGACCATTCAGGCACGTGATGGTAAGAATGTTTTAGCCTTAGCACGTCAACATAAGCCTGACCTTATCCTGATGGATATTCAATTGCCTGAAGTATCGGGTCTCGATGTGACAAAGTGGCTCAAAGAAGATGACGAACTTAAATCAATACCGGTGATTGCCGTGACAGCTTTTGCCATGAAGGGTGATGAACAAAAAATTCGTGAAGGTGGGTGCGAGGATTACATTTCAAAACCCATTTCCGTGGTCAAATTTATTGAGACGGTTCAAAAATATATTGCTCCGGCGGATGCCGCCTGAAGCACCATAAACGGAAACCTTGACGCAAGTGAAAGTAGTTAAGAGTACACTATGACGGCACGCATTCTGGTAGTTGACGACATTATGCCGAACGTAAAATTGCTGGAAGCAAAATTGCGGGCGGAATATTACGAAGTTGTGACGGCGCTCAATGGCCCCGAAGCGCTCAAGAAAGTTGATGAGCTGAGTCCTGATGTGGTTCTGCTGGATGTCATGATGCCGGGAATGGATGGCTTCGAGGTCTGTCGCCGCATCAAGCAAAACCCGAAATCATCCCATATTCCAGTAGTGATGGTCACGGCGCTCACTGATGCCGAGGACCGTGTCAAAGGCCTTGAGAGCGGCGCTGACGATTTTCTCTCCAAGCCCGTCAATGACGTGGCCCTGATGGCGCGTGTGCGCTCGCTGGTGCGTCTCAAAATGACGGTGGATGAATGGCGTGCGCGTGAAAATACGGCGTCTCAACTCGGGGTGAGTGAAGACGCTGCCAATGTCATGAATGAACCCGTTGATAGCGCCGCAATTTTACTCCTTGAAGATTTGGCTCTTGAAAGTACGCGCATCAAGGAATCGCTGGCCCGTGACCGTCACGAAATCACTGTGGTTGAAACAGGGATGCAGGCGCTACAGGAAATTAATCAGAAAGACTATGAATTAATTATCGTCTCACTCAATCTTAAACGGGAAGACGGTTTGCGCTTTTGCTCGCATTTGCGCTCGAATGAACGTAGCCGATCAACCCCGATTGTGATGCTTGCCGAAGAGCATGATATGCCGCGTGTGGCCCATGGTCTTGAAATCGGCGCGCATGATTATCTTTTGCGTCCCCTTGATAAAAACGAACTGCTCGCCCGCTGCCGCACCCAAATTCGCCGTAAACGCTTTCAGGATAAACTACGCGCCAACTATGAGATGTCGCTCTCCCTTGCGCTCACTGATTCTCTCACCGGTCTTTATAACCGCCGCTATCTGGAGGTTCACCTCCAGAAAATGGTGCAGTCGGCGCGTGAAAACCGAAAACCCATTGGGCTTTTGTATATGGACATCGACTTCTTCAAAAAGGTCAACGACAATTACGGGCATCAGGTGGGCGACGAAATCCTCAAAGGATTCTCGCGCCGGATCAAAGATGGTTTGCGCTCATTCGATCTTGTCGCGCGTCTGGGGGGCGAAGAGTTTGTGGCTGTGATGCCCGATACAACCGAAGAAGTCGCGCATATGGTCGCCGAACGTTTGCGTAAAGCAGTTGCGGTTCTCCCATTCTCGTGCAGCGTTGAAAGCGGCCAGCTTGAAATTACCTCATCCTTTGGTGGGGTGGTTATCCCAGGTGATAGTACCGAGGAGGTTACCGTAGCTGATCTCCTGCGCCGCGCCGATGAACAGCTCTATGCTGCCAAGCATGGCGGACGCAACTGTGTTTACTTTGAAGGCAAAGGCAAACTCGGCGAATAATCTAATTAATCCGGCTCATTTGTGTATGACGCATCCGTTTGGCGGCGCGCAGATCATCGCTCAAGCTATCGTGACATTGTGGGCACGATACGCCGTGTTCAAACTGTGGTGATTGGCGATCTTCCGGCGTGAGGGTGGCGCGGCAGGAATAGCAAATACTCGCTGTGCCTTCGCTAAGTCCATGCCCCACACCAACACGGCGATCAAAAACGAAACATTCACCATCCCACTTGCTTTGCTCGGGTGGCACAGTTTCAAGGTATTTGAGAATACCGCCTTTGAGGTGATAAACCTCGTTAAAACCTTCAGCGAGCATAAAGCTTGATGCTTTCTCGCAGCGTATGCCGCCCGTGCAAAACATCGCTATTTTTTTATGCCGCTGCGGATCAAGATGCGTGCGGACATAATCGACAAATTCGGTGAAGGTTTTGATATTGGGGTCAATAGCCCCCTGAAAAATGCCGATACGTGTTTCGTAATCATTGCGCGTATCAAGCAAAATAACATCAGGGTCATTCACCAAGGCATTCCAGTTTTCAGGCTCGACATAGGTGCCGACAATTTTACTAGGGTCGGCCTGAGGTTGCCGCAGCGTGACGATTTCTTTTTTGATCCGCACTTTATAGCGCAGGAAAGGAATAGACGCCGACTCCGAAAATTTAACCTCGCCGTGATGAATGCCGAAATGATGTTCAAGGTAATCAAGCACCACATCAACACCTTCGTCCGAGCTGCCAATGGTGCCATTAATGCCCTCGGGGGCGATAAGCAGTGTACCGCACAGATCATAGCGCTCACCAAAGGCTTTAAGGGTGGCCTGATGCATATCCAGATCGGAAACAGAAACAAAACGGTAAAGGGCACAAATTCGGTACGTCATGCCCCGTATTTAGGGAAGTTTGGGGCGTGCCGTCAACCAAAATCTGGGCAAAATCTGGGATAACGGCTATAACGGCTGGCCTGACACAGGGGCAGGGGCTTCAGATTTCGGGGATTTCCATCCGCCGCCCAAAGCTTTGGCGAGGTCAAGCGAGGCCGAAAGTTTGTCTTTAAGGGCCTGCGCATACGTATCCTCCGCCAGAAGCAAACTGGCCTGCGTATCGAGCAAGGTTTCAAAGTCAATCGTGCCGACTTCATAACGTTTGCGCGAAATATCATAGGCTTTGCGGGCGGATTCCATCGCAACTTTAAGCGAGGTTTCGCGTGACTGCGCAGCAGAGACGGAGGCCAACGCATCTTCAACTTCTTTGAACGAGGTCAGCACGGTCTTTTTGTAGGTCTGGATCAACTGGGCGCGCGCGGCCGTGGTTTTCTCAACCCCGCCTTCAAGCCGTCCGCCTGCGAAAATAGGAGCCGCCAAGGCTGATGTTACGCCGAGTGCAGTGCCAAGCGGATCGTTCAATCCGGTGCCGCTTAATGAGCCAGTTAGGCCGAGTGTCACTGAAGGGAAGAAGGCGGCGCGCGCCGCGCCGATATTGGCGTTAGCCGCCACAAGCGAGGCTTCGACACTGGCAATGTCAGGACGGCGCTCCAGCAAAACAGAAGGCTGGGATACAGGGAAATCAGGTGCTTTGAGACTGAGCAGCTGTCCTGTGGTCTCCTGCGTCATGACAAGGGATTGCGGCGCCTGCCCAAGTAAAACGGCGAGAGCGTTGTGGTAGGTGCTGGCCAGTTTTTTAAGGTTGGCAAGACTGGCTTCGTTGGTTGCGACACTGACCCGTTGCTGCGAAAGCTCAAGCTCGGAATCAAGGCCGTTATCCACCCGCACCTGAATGATATGCAGAACATCGCGGGCGTTTTTGAGGTTGCTCTCGGCGATGCGCACGCGCTCATTGGTCAGGATCAGATTGAAATAAGTCTCGGCCACATCGGCAGCGGTCACAAGGCGCAGGGCCTCTTGTGAATAAACACTCTCTTCAAACATGGCGCGGGCAGCATCACGTCCGGCAGCATTGGCGCCGAACAGGTCGAGGTCATAGGAAATACCCAATGATCCAGAGAGAGAAGTTGCTGTTGTCGTTGATCCTTGGGCTGGATTGGTGCGCGTCCGCCCTGCACCGAGGGAGGCGTCGGCAGAAGGGAGAAGATCAGCGCCCGCAATTTTAAGATCGGCGCGCGCCTCTTCAATGGCGGCGAGGCCCGCTTCCAGATCAAGGTTGCGCGTCAAGGCCGTATCGACCAGCTTGTCAAGATGGGGATCGCCATAAGCCTGCCACCATGCGTGGGGAATCTCTTGGCCGTCCGGCGCCTTGGTGGCGCTCGTCCAGCGGGCTGGGACATCCATATGCGGTGTCTCGAACGAAGGAATAAGGGAGCAGGAGGAAAGGAGGATAGACAGGGTCGAAAGGGCCAGAATTTTTTTCATATATATGTTCTCCGCAAGCGGGCGTAAGGGATGGACACAAGGTTCTCTCGTAACGAACCACACAAAAGAAAAGCCCCTCACACATTTCCATTGGGATCGTAAATCTCCGTTCAACATAGTAGTTGCGGTGCAGAAGTAAAGGGGGGAGAAAGGGGGCAGGGCGTTTTTATTAACAAAAGAGGGGGTGAAATTAATTCCCTTAAAACCTTGATATTTTTGCATTGCGGTGCTACATGATAGCCATTCTTAACAATCGTTATCATATTTTATAAAGGAGAAAAAAGATGCTTGGAGTCGGTGATTTACTGCCTGAATTCGAAGTAGTCGGCGTAAAACCAAAATTTATGCGCCATGAAGAAAACGGTGAGTCCGCGTTTGAGACTATCACGGAAAAAAGTTTCGAAGGTAAATGGAAAATATTCTATTTCTATCCCAAAGATTTCACCTTCGTTTGCCCAACCGAAATCGCTGAATTTGCAAGCCTCGAAAGCGAGTTCCGTGACCGTGATGCTATCGTCATGGGCGGTAGTGTTGATAACGAATTCTGCAAACTGGCATGGCGCCGCGACCACAAAGACCTCCATGAACTGAACCAGTGGATGTTTGCCGACACCAATGGCTCACTCGTTGATGGCCTTGGTATCCGTGAGGATTCCGGTGTGGCTTACCGCGCTACCTACATTGCCGATCCACATGGCGTTATCCAGCACGTATCGGTGAATAACCTCAATGTTGGCCGCAATCCTAAAGAAATCTTGCGTATTCTTGATGCGCTGCAAACCGATGAACTCTGCCCGTGCAACCGTCCGGTTGGCGGCGATAACATCGACCTGAAGAAAGCCGCGTAATGATGCAATCCATAGCTCAGTTGCGTGAGGCTCTGCCGGAATACGCCAAGGACATCAAGCTCAACCTCGGAACGCTTGCAGGTGAGGATACCCTCACCCCGCAGCAACTCTGGGGATGCTTTATGGCCTGCGCTCTGGCAAGCCGTCAGGCGGATGTGATGCAGGCAATCGTCGCGGATGCGTCCACGCAGCTCTCGGCCGAGGCCAAAGGTGCAGCGGCAGCAGCAGCAACGATCATGTCGATGAACAACGTCTATTACCGCGCAGTTCACTTGATGAACGAAAAATCATACCAGACTCTGCCTGCCAAATTGCGCATGAATATCATTGCCAATCCGGGTGTGGACAAGGTGGATTTTGAACTCTGGTCATTGGCCGTTTCGGCAATGAGTGGCTGCGGCATGTGCCTTGATGCACATGAAGCCCAGCTACGCAGTGCCGGACTCTCAAGCGCCCAGATCCAGTGCGCCCTGCGCATTGCTGCGACAGTCAATGCCGCTGCAACGGCCATGGAAACGCTCAAGGTAATGTCCCCAGCGCTGGCTCAGGCGGCGTAAGTCTTACAAAAAAGATTTTTAAAGAGCCCCGTTTCAGGGGCTCTTTTTTTATGGCATACTCCGGCAAAGGACGATCGTGCGCTGGACAAATCAAGATAAAATTTATGTTATTGTCAATGCCAAGGCCGGATTAGGCTCGGGCACCTCGCGCTTTGTGCGCAAAATACTGGGGTTGAGTGACCGCGAAGATATGACGCATGCCGAATTGCTCGCGCGCCTCAAAGAAGAGCTTTGCGCCCATGCCTTTGATTGCCAGATCGCCGAAACAGCCTCTTCGGGACATGGCACGGAACTGGCGAGGCAAGCGGTAGAGCAAGGCTATAAGGCCGTTATCGCTGTGGGCGGGGATGGGACGATCAATGAGGTCGCCACTGGCCTTAAAGGAACAGATGTGGCGCTGGGCATCATCCCATTTGGCACCGCCAATTTGCTGGCCATGGAAATGGGCATACCCTGCGCCATCAAAGAGGCCTGCGACGTGATCCGCAAGGGACAAACGCGCCGCTGCGATATGGGCGAAATCGGCGGGAAAAATTTTGTTGTGATGGCTGGCGTTGGCCTCGATGCCTATGTGGTGCGCAGCGTGACCTCTACGCTCAAGGAACAATGGGGAGCACTCTCTTACGTGATACAGACCGTGGCTGGATTATGCAGCTACCGTCTCAAACCAATTACCGTTGAGTTACCCACGGGCGAGAAATTCAGCCCGTATTTTATTTTTATCCAGAACGGGCGTTTTTACGCAGGAAAATATCTGATGGCACCCGCTGCCTCCATGCAGGATGGTTACCTTGACATGATTTCGGTTATGCGGCCCAACCCTGCGGATGTCATGGCCTACCTGCTGGGGCAGGGGAAAAAACATCCGGCGGTGCGGGTGGACAAAATCACCTCATGCCGCCTTACGGACCACCATTTGTTCGAGTGTGATGGCGACTTTGCAGGCGAGGGATCCGCCGAGGTCAAGGTTATCCCGAATGCGATCGAAATTATCTGTTAGTGGGCCGTTTGTGGGGCGGGCATGTGGCGCTCGAACGCGTCGAGCATATTCACAACGCCTTGCATGATATTGCCCGAGGGATGTGTCCAGATGTGGGTCGTTGAATCGATAAAAGTCGCGCCCGCTTTTACAAACAAGGCGCAATTTTCAGGATCATACGGGCCTTCAACCGCGCTGGGTTTGTCGGTGGAGCCTGTCCACCAATTGACCAGATCAAGCAGGGAATCACCTGTCTTGCTGCTGTAGAACGAGACAAAATCAAGTTCCAGCGACAAAGCCGACTGCGCGGCGGCACGGGTTGTGCAGCGCAAGCCGATAATTGCCGTATCAGGCAGAATTTTACGGGCGTCCGAGCATTTTTTGATCGAAGAACAGAGCACGCCATCGGCTCCGACGTCGCGTGCGAGTTCGGGGGCATCAAACACGAGGAAAATAAAACCGTTTTTCTGTGCGGTTTCACAATAAGCCTTGGCGTGAATACGGTTATCGGCACTCACGTCCGATGGGCGGTATTCCACGACATGGCGGTTCAGGTCATAGCTGGAAAAACGGTTGGCGGCGTGAAGCGCCTGACCGAGCTGGAAGCATTGTTTGCCGTGGTCATCCGTGTCATGGAGGATGATATACAGGCCGCATTCAGGCGCTTGGTGAGTTTCATCGTCCACAAGTATCTCCGTCGCGAAAGCCTGCATGACTACCTCAGAAACCTCAGCATATTAATCACGAGGTTATTCACAAACTCTTGATCAAGCTGCGAAGGGCTGCTCATCAGGTGATAAAAGAACGCGCCATAAATCATATCCACGCACAACGGAATATGAAGGTCTTTGCGAAACACACCGTTTGCCATGCCGCGCTCTAATGTGCGCACGAGAACTTCTTCGTGCGAGAGCATGAATTTTTCAAAAAAGATACGCTGCAAGTCGCTGTCACCCTGCGTTTCGGCATAAACCTCGGCGATAATTTTTCCGCCGCGGCCGCGGCACAGACGGGCAAAACGCTCGATTTGACGGACAAGGGCATCCGCCGGATCGCGTGTGTCTTCAGGTTCAGGAAGAACCGAAAGCGGGCCGGTAATCGCATCAAGAACCAGCGCGACTTTGTTCGGCCACCAGCGGTAAATAGTCGTCTTGCCGACGCCTGCTTTTTTGGCAACCGATTCAATGGAAATATCGCGCACGCTGGAATGGAGCAGAAGTTTATTGGTCGAATCGAGAATCGCCTGCATGGATTTTTCGGAACGGGGGCGGCCATTGGCACGCGCCTCACTACTGACTTCCGAAACCTCCAAAGGATCAGAAACGCTGGGATTGGCGTTGTCCTGCAAAACCTCTGCTGCGCCTGATTGATTCCTCATACACCACACCCGTATGTCATATTTTACCTCTAAAACTCGAAGGCGATA
This sequence comes from Pseudobdellovibrionaceae bacterium, assembly GCA_041674725.1. GTDB lineage: Bacteria > Pseudomonadota > Alphaproteobacteria > Micavibrionales > Micavibrionaceae > UBA1573. The sequence continues at coordinate 10,302 of JBAYVC010000010.1, forward strand.
CATAGCCCTACTTTGCGTAGGGATGCAAGAAAAACCGTAAGAAGGGGAGTATATATTCAAGGTTAGTGATGTATATTTTGCAACCTATTGAAAATTATAAATTTATTTAAACTATACAGGGAGTGAAGCCTGTTTTAGAGTGCACGCGGAAATGGTACGGGCGACCTAAAAAATGCGTAAACATAAAATATCCCTCACAGATGAGTTTGGTGGCGTTGTCCGGCTTGATCCGGACAGGTTTGCGTATTTTGCTCTTTGGGAAGGAGGCGGCCATATGAATTTCTGGAATAGCCGCGATGAGGGCTGCGTGGGAAGCCTGCAATTTACACCGGACACACTCGGCGAACATGCTGATTTTATTTTGAAACGGCTCCAGCAGGAACTGGGTATTAAGCTACTGCGTATGCGTGGGGGCACCGACCCTGCAACAGAACGTAAGACAGATTACCAGTTTTTCTACCGTCCCGAGACGATTGAGTATTTCGAGGATGATATTGTGATGTTCCCAGAAAAAAGAGGGCCAGCCTTGGCGATTGGAGGCATACCTTTCTATCTGAGCGAAGATGAACGGGCCGATGCAAAACACGCCATCAAAAAACACACGCCCAAAGGAGACTGGATCGACTTTGCGCCAGATTGTGCAGGAGCTTTTCGTGGTGCCAGCGGACATTACGCCTTCCGCCGCTCCATGATTACCGATATGTTTGCCAATCCCGAAAAGAACCTGCTAGCCATTCAGACACCAGATTGTTACCGATCTTTTGTGCCGATGGAAAATCCGCACAGTGTAATTGACGAAATTGCGCGCCACATTCCGCAGTTGGTCAAATCTGACGCTCCGCCATCAGCCTATCCGCTCTACTATGATCCCGCGGTTTATCCGCCGGAAAGGCGTCATCACGTCAACATCATCATGCGGATATAATAACCTGACTAAAACCGCGAAGGCGCTTCCTGAATAACGCGTGCCCCTGATGGATTCACCTCAAGTATAGCAAGTCCGCGCTCGGCGATGCCGTTATTGCCAAAACGGAACACACCATCAATCCCGAAAAATCCACTGGGGCTGGTAAGGGCTGCACGGCTATAGCCTTTGCCGGATTTGGCCAGAACAACAGCCAGCGCCGCCCCGTCATAAGCGAGCGAGGCAAGGCGCGGGGGTTTTGCGCCATATGTTTCAGCATAACGCTGCTCAAAACGCTCACGTAGGCGCGGCGATGATGCAGCGTACCACGCCCCGCGCAAGGAAGGCAGAGCGTTGGTTTCGGGGGTGTCCCATAGTCCGGTGCCAAGACGTTTGACAAGATTGACGGGCATGCCATGACCATTGGCAAGAGCATCAGAGACGATAGCAGCTTCCGCAGAAGGCGCGGCGATCAAAACGGCATCAATGCCCATCCGTCCAATCGCGGGCGCCGAGCTCGAAGCAACCGGCCACAAATCATCATTACTGGGTTTCTGGCCTGCGGCATAACGGGCGATCCCGCCATTGGTCAAACCGCGCTGCTGCATACGGGCTACAAAAGTATTGGCAGCGGCATCGCCATAGGCACTGCGTGGCGCAATCAAGGCAATGCGGTGCATCCCCTTGGCCGCAGCATAGTCTATAATTTGTTCAATCTGCCCCTGCGGGGTGAATCCCATCAGGAAGGTTGAACCGGAAGCCGCGCTGGTATCGGTTGAAAATGAAACAACGTTAAGGCCATGCTGAACTGCAACTGGCGCAATGGCCTTGGCATTATCGGCAAACAGAGGCCCGAGAACAAGACTGGTTTGATTATCAACTGCCTGCTTGATGGCAGGGGCCGCGCCACCATTGGTATCAATTGGCAGAAGTTCAAAATAGGTGCTGGCTTGTAAATCAAACATGGCAAGCTGCGCGGCATTGAGCATGGCTTGTCCAGTGTCAGCCCCGCGGCCACTTAAAGGGAGAAGGAGGGCAACTTTTTGCGGCGTAGCCGGAATCATGGTTTGGGCATCAGGCGCCGGAACAGCAGGGGCGGGCGGAACAGGGGCTGTCGGTATGTTTGTTGCAGGAGTATCCGAAGGAAGCCATGGACTATTCACCCCATCGGTCATGTTGCAACTGGTTAGTCCCAACAACAGGCAAACGGCCATCAAACAGGCCTTAAGACGGATCATGGTGCGGCGATGGTCAGATTGCTGGTTGCGTCGCATGGAAAGCTCCCGTAAATTATAAGCGCGGATAAAATGAAGTGCTCAGACACTACACAAAATAAGGACCATATGCCAGACCCCATCTCCTATTTTACAGAAAGCAAGAAGCTGGTATTGCAATCAGGTCTCTACCTTGTGGCAACGCCTATTGGCAATATGCGGGACATGACACTCAGGGCCATTGATACCTTGATGGCCGCGGACATTGTGGCCTGCGAGGACACACGGGTCAGCGGCAAATTATTTCACCTGATGGGCTTGAGTAAAAAGCTCGTTCCCTACCATGATCACAACGCCGACCAGATGCGGCCTGAAATCATGGCGCGGATCAGGGAAGGGCAATCCATCGCCCTGATTAGTGATGCGGGGATGCCTCTTATCTCTGACCCGGGCTATAAATTGGTGCGTGATTGCCTTGCCGCAGGACTTTATGTGACCAGCTTGCCGGGGGCCAATGCCCCTCTGACGGCGCTCCAGCTTTCGGGCCTGCCCAGTGACCAGTTTGCTTTTCTCGGCTTTCTTCCTTCTAAGCAAGGGGCACGGCAAGAGATGCTGCGCGCTTGGAAAAACGTCCCTGCCACACTTGTAATGTTTGAAACGGCCCCCCGTTTGGAAAAAAGCTGCCGCGATATTTTGCAGGTACTGGGAAACCGCAAAATGACTGTGCTGCGCGAACTCACCAAAAAATTCGAAGACATCTGGCCGTTAAGCGCTGCGGAAATTCTAGCCAAACTTGAGGCGGAAGGCGAACCCAAAGGCGAAATCGTTCTTGTTATCGGGCGTGACGAAACGCCCGATGAAATTGATCTTGATGATCTTTTGAAAAAGGCGCTTGAAAAACTCTCGGTCAAAGAGGCGGCGGCGCTGGTTGCGGGGCAGACTGGAGTGCCCAAGAAACAGGTCTATGCCCGCGCACTGGAACTCAAAGATGAAAATTGACTCATCCTACACGCGTGGGCTTTTGGCTGAAATATGGGCGATGGCCTATTTACTGTTCAAAGGCTACCGCATCAGGGCGTGGCGCTATAAAACGCCAGTGGGTGAAATCGATATTATAGCCTCGCGCGGTCAAACACTGGTTTTTGCCGAGGTCAAGCAAAGGGGGGATTTGGATAAGGCTTCGGGCGCAGTATCGCCCCATATGCAAGGCCGAATCAGCCGCGCTGCCCAGCATTTTTTGGCAGGAACACCGCGAAAACATTGGGAAAATATCCGTTTTGACGTTGTTGCCGTCGCGGGTTTGCGCATCAGGCATCTGGACAACACGTGGGTTACGCCTACATAATAGCCATTATGATTCGTATTCGCGGCCCGCGAGTATCTCTTCAACATGCAGGTGATTTTATGAGAGAACAATTTTCATCCAGACAGGCTGTCATGCTGTTGATGGCATCATCACTTCTTTTGTCCGGCTGCGGCGCGGTAGGTCTTGCCGCTGGTGCTGGCGCCGCGGTGGGTATTGGAGCCGCCAAGGAAGGCGGATTGGGTGCATCTGTAACCGACGAATCTATCCGCCTCAAAATCAGCGATCTGTGGTTCAAGCGTGATGTGAATATGTTTGGCAAACTCAACCTCAATGTCAATCAAGGCCGCGTGCTCGTGACAGGGGTCGTGCAAAAACCCGAAGACCGCGTCGAGGCTATTCGCCTTGCATGGCAGCCGAGCGGCGTCAAACAAGTCATCAATGAAATTCGCGTTGGCAAATCGGAAACATTTGGTTCTTACGCACAAGATATGTGGATTTCAGGTCAGCTGCGCACGCGGTTGACGTTTGACAAAAACGTCCAATCAATCAACTACTCGATTGAAACCGTGCAAGGCACCGTGTACCTGATGGGCGTTGCCCAGAGCCAGCGTGAGCTGGACACCGTGATTTCAATCGCCCGCAAAATCAAAGGTGTTAAAGAGGTTGTGAGTTATACCAAATTTGCCGGAGATCCTGTCACCAGCAGTGCTGATGCCACGATGTTGACGACGCAGCCCGTCCCCAACACAATGCAAAACGGTGCGCAGGTGCCCCCTGTCCAGTCCGAGCCTGTGCCACTGACAAATGACTACCCGCAAGACATGCAAAACACGCAAATGCAATCACCATCTTCCATCCAGTCTGAAATATTGCCTCCTTAGGCAAAGTGATGCCCGACCATGAACATGCGTGCCGAACTTGCCAAATTAGGAAATCTTGACCAGAACGCCATCCCCTTGTTCGAAACGGCGCTTTGGTTTGCCGCACTGGGGCATCCGGGACGCGGACTTGATCCGTACCGTACTCATCTTAAAAACCTCGTACAAAAACTTGAAAAGAAACATCAAGATGCCTGTGCGGCAGGTGCAGACGATACACCGGAAGAGCGCGTGAAAAGTCTGCGCAGTGTGATGTTTGACGATGAATCCTATAGCGGCGACAGCGACAATTATAACGACTTGCGCAATGCCGACATGATGGAAGTGATCGACCGCCGCAAGGGTATGCCGATTGCACTTGCACTTCTGGCGATTGAACTGGGGCGCGCTCAAGGTTGGGGCGTGCAGGGGATCAGTTTCCCCGGGCATTTTCTCGTGCGTATGGACGGGGATGGGGTACGCCTGATGTGTGACCCATTTGATAAACTTAAAATTTTGCAGGCTCCTGATTTGCGAGCCTTGCTCAAAAAAGTTTTTGGCGAGAAAGCGGAACTTTCAAGCACCTATTACGTCGAGGCCAGTAACCGCGATATTCTGTTGCGCTTGCAAAATAATATCAAATTCCGCCAGATCGAAGACGAGGAATATCAAAGCGCATTGGCGACGATTGAGAATATGCGCCTGATCGCTCCGGATGAATACCGTCTGCTGCTCGATGACGGGGTGGTCAAGGCCCGTCTCGGGCGTGTGAGCGAGGCCATTGAATCGGTCAGAGGCTATATCCACAAAGTGCCGGACATGCGCTACCGCGCCGAGGCCGAGAGCTTTTTGCTCTCGCTCGAACAATCCTCTGACCGTTAATTTCCAGAACGTAAAATAAAGGCATAAAAAAAACTTCTGCGCCCCCTTGCGAACCAGAGGGTTACGGGCTATTTAGGGAGGTATTCCCATCATGCCTTGGCGAATCGCCCTTGGCTCGATGTTTCAAAAAAAATTAACCGCCACAGGAGATATTCATGGCCATTCGTAATTTGCTGCTGATGTCAGTCGCTCTCGTCACTCTTACCGCCTGTGACCCTGAACCTGAGGCGATGGATACCTCTGCTACGGGGATGCAAGGTGGTCAACTTTCGGGCTCCGACATGGGCGGTACCGCTCCTGTAAATGGCGTTGTTCCAGGCAGCCAGCAAGACCTCGTGGTCAATATCGGTGACCGCGTATTCTTTGGTTACGATCAATCCGATCTTGCTCCTGAAGCGCGCGCAACGCTTGATCGTCAAGCCGCTTGGCTCAAACAATACCCGAGCGTATCGATCACGATTGAAGGTCACGCTGACGAACGCGGAACACGCGAATACAACTTGGCTTTGGGTGAGCGCCGTGCGTCATCGGTACGCAGCTACCTGATGTCACAAGGCATTGAATCAGGCCGTGTGAACACCATCAGCTACGGTAAAGAGCGTCCGGCAGTTCCTGAGGCTTCACCTTCGGGCTGGGCACAAAACCGTCGCGGCGTCACGGTCGTCAACTAATCAGGTCGTGGGGATAGCTATATGACATTCTCGAAACGCTTTCCCTCACGCGTTATGTTACAGGCCGCCGTTGCGGCCTGTGCGCTTCTTGTGCCGCTCGCATTTGGTGTAGGCGGCGCAGCGGCGCAGCAAGATGATACGCTCACGCGCATCAACCGCCTCGAAGGCGAAATCGATACGCTCAGCCGCGCTGTTTTTAAAGGTCAGGTTCCTGCCAATTTTGCAGCGCCTGCATCAACATCGTCCGAATATCAGGCGGCTGTCGAAGTGCGTATCTCGGGACTTGAAAATCAAGTGCGGGATTTGACCGGTAAGGTCGAGCAACAGAATTTTGAACTCTCCCAGATCAAGGAACAACTCCAGCGTTTGCAGATGCAGTCCGCAGCGGTTCCATCATCGCCGACCGGAGCGGGGAGCACAGAGATGGGTGATGAAAAACCAGTGCAATTAACCCCTGAGGGTGCTCAAACCGGAACATTAAAACCCGATGATCTGGGCGGTAATGTGGCGATGCCCGACCCGAATGCGCCGGCTCCGGCCAACGCGCCCTCCGCAGGTGTTTTGGGCAGTATGAATGAAGCACCAGGAGGCGCTGTCATCCCGCCTCAGGCTGGCGATGATCCGGCAGGGCAGTATGAAATGGCATTCTCGCTCCTCAAAGGCGGTAACGCCATGGCCGCCCGCAATGGCTTTGAAGAGTTCCTCAGAACCTATCCCAATCATCCACTCGCAGCCAATGCAACCTATTGGCTGGGTGAAAGCTATTATGCGCAGAATGATTTTGACAAAGCCGCGCGTATTTTTGCCGAAAGCTACAAAAAATTTCCTAAAGGGCCTAAAGTTGCAGACTCTCTTTTGAAACTCGGTATGTCGCTTGGCTCGGGCGGCAAAAAGAAAGAAGCCTGTGTAGCTCTTAAACAGCTTAAAAAGGAATTTCCAGCAGGGGAAGGCGTGACACTGCGCCGCGCCGATCAGGAAATGACCCGCCTTGGCTGTGACGCCTAAACCCATCTCTGATACTGATTTTGCAGCGATGATGGAATCGCTTGCTCTCCCCCCATCTCTGCTGGAGTCTGGCGTAGCGCTAGCTGTCTCGGGTGGGGGAGACAGTATGGCGCTTTCCTTCTTGCTTGAAACATGGTGTCGTGTGCACGGTATTCCCCTGACGGGCCTCACCGTTGATCACGGGCTGCGGCCCGAGGCGGCGCGTGAAGCTGAATTTGTTCATCAAAATTTTGAAAAGCGCGGGCTAACCCATTGTATTTTAAAGTGGGAAGGAATTAAGCCAAAATCATCCCTTCAAGAGGAAGCCCGCGCAGCACGCTACCATCTGATGCAAAATTACTGCGCCACACATGGCATTGTGGCGCTTTTTACGGCGCATCACGGCGAAGACCAAATTGAAACCGTGATCTTCCGCCTGTGCAAGGGGTCGGGGCTGGATGGACTGGTGGGGATGCGTCCGGTGCAGGAATTAGGCGGCGGCGTGAATATTATCCGGCCACTTTTATCTGTGACGCATCAGGATCTTATTGCAACATGTGAAGAAAATGAATCAAGCTGGATCGAGGATCCCTCCAACCAGAACGACCATTATGCGCGGGTTCGAATGCGCGCCATTCTTGGTACGTTAAGTGAGGAAGGGTTGACCCCCGCGCGTATGGCGCATGTTAGCCGGAAGTTGGAGCGCGCCGCGAAAACTTTAAACCAACTCACTGATGACTATTATAAAAACATTGTTGAGGGCGATAAAATGAGTGGCCTCAACGTCAGCCGGATGGCTTTGCTGGCATTACCTGATGAAATTGGCCTTCGTCTTCTGACACGCATGATAGGAGAGGTATCTACTAAAAAAGATTATCCGGCCCGCAGCGAAGACATTGAGCGTCTTTATGCACGCCTTAAAAATAATCAAAATTTCAAGGGAGCCACATTGGGCGGATGTTTGTTCAAACTCAAAAAAGACATTCTTATGGTGGAGAAAGAAGAGCGTTAGGCAAATGTCTTACGCATCGCCGCTTCTTCTGGCGTCAAGGTTGTAAGTTTAAGCGCGTGTATCCCTTGGGCAATCAGGGAGTCGAGCAAATTATAAATCATCCGGTGGCGGTCAACCCGTGATTTGCCCTCCAAGGCACTCGAAACCACAACTACCGAGAAATGGGTTTGCCCGCCATCACGATATCCGGCGTGCCCCACATGTTTCTCGCTGAAATCCTCAACATTGAGATAAATTGGGGTTAGCTCTTCTTGTAAAATTCTGGTAATGCGTTCCCGTATCAACATAGTTTTTGATCCTGCTTATAATTTATTTTATCATAATAAGTGATGCCGAAGATAGATTTAAAACCGAATTCGCCTGAATTTGCCGATTCCGACAAAGGAATCGGACGCAAACCGCTGTCGCGCTGCTGTGATATGCCAGAGTGCGCTGCAGCAGGCGAATTCCGTGCCCCCAAGGATCGTTCGCTCTCTCATTATTACTGGTTTTGCTATGAACATGTGCAGGATTATAACAAGGCATGGAACTATTTTGCTGGTATGAGCATGGCCGAGGTCGAAGACTACATTAATACGGCCTCCGTTTGGGACAGACCCACCCGCCGTTACGACGCCGCCGGAAAATCTGACGAACTCTTGCGCAAGGCTCAGCAAACTTACCATTTCATGGATGAGGAACCGCCCAAGGCGCGCGCAGTGCCGCCATCCTCCCGCCAGACCCCCGAATTCGAGGCCTTGGCCCTGTTGGGGCTGGAAGCACCCATTACGCTCGATGACATTAAAACACGCTACAAGATTTTGGCTAAAAAATACCATCCCGACCATAATCGCGAAGACCCTGAAGCCGAAGAGCTCCTTAAAAAGATCAATATGGCCTACACCATCCTTAAAATGGCCTATCAGAAATATGAAGTTTTAGAGGAATAGGGTTGAAAAGACCTCGGGTTAAGCCATAATGGTAGGGTACAAATTAGCCCTATAGTGAAAAAATGACCAACGAACCAATGGCTATGGCCTTTGATGTCACCTCGCTGACACCCAACACCCCGCGCTACACCACCATCCCCGACAAGATGTTCAGTGTCCGCGAAACATTCGGCCTCGATTGCGATTGGGATGTCCCAGGCTTCTCGCACGACATGCCCAACGTTCCGGTCAGGGATGAAGTTTACCAGTTCGATCATGACACGACGCTGGCTCTGCTCGCAGGTTTTACTTTTAACCGCCGCGTGATGATCCAAGGCTTTCATGGCACCGGAAAATCCACCCACATCGAACAAGTCGCCGCGCGCCTCAACTGGCCGTGTGTGCGCATCAACCTTGATAGCCATGTGAGCCGCATTGACCTGCTCGGCAAAGACATGATCGTCCTCAAAGAGGGCAAACAAATTACCGAATGGAAAGAGGGCCTTCTGCCATGGGCGATTCAGAACCCTGTTGCGCTGGTGTTTGATGAATATGATGCAGGGCGCCCCGATGTGATGTTCGTGATCCAGCGTATCCTCGAAGCCGAAGGGCGCTTGACGCTCCTTGATCAAAACATGGTCATCCGTCCACATCCGGCCTTCCGCCTGTTTGCCACCGCCAACACCATTGGCCTTGGGGATGCTACTGGCCTTTATCACGGCACGCACCAGCTTAACCAAGGCCAGCTTGACCGCTGGAACATTGTGACGGTACTGAACTACCTCGCTCACGATGATGAAGTGGGAATTGTCCGCGCCAAGGTGCCAAAGGCCAGCGCGGAAGATGTCAGTAAAATGGTCACCATGGCTGATCTCACGCGCGAAGGGTTCCGTAACGGCGATCTCTCGACGCTCATGTCCCCGCGCACGGTGATTAGCTGGGCCGAAAACACCCTGATCTTCGGCGACCGCGAACTCGCGTTCCGCCTGAGCTTTATGAACAAAAGCGATGAAATGGAACGCCCGATCTTGGCCGAATATTATCAGCGTTGCTTCGGGGTTGATTTGGGTAAAATATTTTAGGACTTCTGCTTAATCGGAAGCGTAATCACCACGCGGGTACCGACGCCGACTTTCGAGGTGATGGCAACGCTTCCACCGTGAAGTTCGGCGAGTTCCTTGGTAATGGCAAGGCCAAGACCTGATCCCTCGTGATTGCGGGTGAAGTGGTTGGCAGCTTGCTCGAACGGTTTCATCACATAAGGAAGCTTGCTGGATGGAATACCGATCCCTGTGTCGGTCACGGTAACCACAACGTTTGTATCTTTTGTTTCGCAGGCAACCGTCACGCTTCCACCGGGTTCAGTGAATTTCACCGAGTTGGAGAGGATATTGAGGATCATCTGCATGATGGCGCGGCGATCCCCCGTCATGTGCAGGTCTTCCTCATCGGGAATGGTCGAGCTGACCTTGACCTGTGCATCAAGGGCACGGCCTTCGATCATATGAATGGCAAGGCGCAGCACTTTGGAGAGATTAAAGTCTTCAACATCGAGCGTATATTTTCCAGCCTCGATTTTCGACATATCCAGAATATCGGTGATGAGATCAAGCAGATGCTCGCCGCTTTCGCGAATTCCTGTAATATAATCAAGATATTTCTCGGTGCCGATGGGCCCGAGCATCTGGCGTCCGATCATCTCGGAAAAGCCGATAATCGCGTTAAGCGGTGTGCGCAGCTCGTGACTCATATTGGCAAGAAACTGTGATTTAGCAGCATAGGCGCGCTCGGCGGCTTCGACCGCTTCACGCAGTTCACGCTCATGCTGGGTGCGTTCGGTAATATCTTGCATGATGCCAAACAGGGCGGTGACATCGCCCTCTTGATCCATCTCGCAGCGGCCTTGGAGCAAGATAAAGCGGGCCTCTCCCGAGGGGCGGATCACGCGGAATTCCATCTCGTAGGTTTTGCGTTCGATCATCGCGCGCTGGAACGCTTGTGACATCCGCCCGCGGTCACGCCGATGCATCATGCCATTAACGTTATCAAGTGTGGGTATGAAACTTTCGGGAGCAACACCGAAAATACGATAAATTTCGGAAGAAAACTCCAGTACATCATCACCGATGCGCCATGTCCAATGCCCCATATGGCCGATGGACTGCGCTTCGGAGAGCTGCTGCTGGTGACGCAAGAGATCGGCTTCGTTGCGTTTGATCCCTGTTTGATCGCGGCAAATCACCATCAGGTGGTTGTCATGTGACTTGATCCGGCACTCGAGCCAGCGGACGCTCTCATCTTTACCGATAATACGGCATTCAAAAGCAACCAACTGCACAGCGTCAGGGCCGTTTTCATGGATAATGTTTTTAAAGACGGGCTGGATATAGGGACGGTCTTCAGGGTGAATAAGGTCAAGAAAGGACAGGCCCACGCTTTCCGTCGCGGCAAGGCCCAGCGACTCATAAAAGGCAGAATTAGCCGATACAAGTTTTCCCCGCGCGGAAAGCAGCAGCAGAAAATCATGGCCCATTTCGGCAAAGACGCCCAAAAACTGCGCATAATCGGCCTGCGCTGGAACGGCTGTGGCGGCAGATGGAGCAGGAGCGGGCTCAGGAGCATGAAGATTGAGAACAAAATTCTTAAGGTCATCCTCGGCTTCGGTGACTCCATTCGGAAGAATAGAGGCGACCAGATAAGTGGTTTTCCCCGGAATGCTGACATGATCGAATTGCACAAAACGGGATTTCGACGTTTTGCCGGAGGTGGATACGGGGACAATCTCGTGCGTACCGGATGAAATAGAAGCGACCCACGGATCGCTTGTATCGGAATCACTTGGCTCATCATCATTCCACAAGGAAGTCTGGGGACGATCGCGCAAAGCATCTTCAGGCGATACAAAATCGATCACATCGCGGATTTTTACCCCCATCATTGAGCCAGCTTTGAGGCCCAGCAATTTTTCAACATCGCCGCATGTATGGATAACGATCCCTTCATGGGACACCACAAAACGCAATGGCGATAAATCAGCCTGACCCGATTTACGGGCTTTGGTTGTGCTGCGGCGGGTGCCGGAACTGCTGGCAACGCGCTGCGCGGTGCGGGCTGCTTTGCTAGGAGACTTGCTAGGAGACTTGGCGGTCTTGCGGGGCAGGGTGCTGGTCGTCATGTGCTTGAAAATCCGTTACGAATCACGTCTTTCAAATATACATATAAAAAGTTCCTTTCGATAGAATTTTTTGTTCAAAAAAGACAAACCCCCGTAATCGCTACGGGGGTTTGGTGGGGTTAAACCCTGAAAATTAATATTTTACGCCGCATCCATAAGGATTGGTCGAGGCCGTTTCAACGGCTTTCCCGTCTTTGAGGTCGGCAAGAGCGGCGCGCACGTAGTTTTTTGCGTCCTTTACTGTGGCAGGATCGAAGCTGTCATTGTCATCAATCGCTCCGGCATAGGCAAGCACCCCGTCTTTATCAACGACAAACATATGCGGCGTAGTTTTGGCGCCGTACAGGTGACCAATCTCCCCTTTGCTATCAAGAATTTTATGGGTAGGGGAGGCCTTTTGATCGGCAACGATCTTGTTGGCCTCTTCGGCGCTGGTGGAGCCTTCTTTTCCTTCGGCAGAAGAAACAATTGAAATCCATGTGACGCCATCAGCAGTGGCCTCTTTCTGAAGGGCCTGCATATTGCCTGATCCATATTGTTTCACGACAAACGGACACTGATGGTTGGTCCATTCCAGCACAACCGGATGACCTTTAAGCCCCGAGAGTGTTACCGATTTGCCATTGGTGTCAAGCGCGGTGAAATCAGGAGCCGGTTTGCCGACTTCAGCTTTCATCGGCATATCGTCCATCGCGTGTGATACGGACGGAGCCAGAAGGGCGGTGGCAGCAAGAGCCAGAAGGGTATATTTCAGTTTCATTTTTTCCTCTTTCAAAGGGGTGGCTGTGATTATTCGGTAGCTCGCCCTTCGACCACATCGGCGACGAGGCCTGACGTAAGCAGCTGGGGAAGAACCACGGCTTCAGGACGTTTCTGGGTTACAGGATCCTTGGGGCCGTAATACACATAGAGCGGAACGCCGCTGCGTCCATACTCGCGCAAAAATTTTGTGATGGAAGGATCGCGGTTTGTCCAATCACCCACCACATAACGCACCTGATGATCGGCGAACAGCGCGTGGGTTTCATCAGTTTCGAGCGCGACCTGTTCATTGACCTTGCAGGTAATGCACCATGCGGCAGTCATATCGATAAATACGGGTTCATTCTGTTCGAGAAGCTGGGTGAGATTTTCCGGTGAGTAGGGCGTGGCCTCAAGCCCCTCATAATCAGCTGTTTGCGGAGAAAAGTTTTTATCAGTGAACTCTTTCATGTTGCTCAGCACCGCAATGGAGAGCGCAAAGAAAACGGCAAACATCATCATGCCGTATTTAAGGAGTTTGACGGCAGCGTTACGCGCGGACTTGCGGATGATCCAGATAGTAAAGGCAATCAGCACAAGGCCAATTAGACCTGAAAAGACGCCATACATCCCTGAAACTTGCTGGGCATAAACCCAGACCAACCACGCAACCGAAGCATAAAGCGGAAAGGCCATCAGCTCGCGGAAAGTTTCCATCCATACACCGGGTTTTGGAAGGAGTTTGCGCGCCGGTGGAACAAGGCATAGAAACAAATAAGGAAGGGCAAGGCCAAATCCAAGCGCCAGAAAAATCATAACTGCAACAAATGACGGCTGTGTGAGCGCAAAACCAAGCGCTGTCCCCATAAAGGGCGCGGTGCAAGGAGTGGCCACGAGAACAGCCAGAATCCCTGTAAAAAATGTGCCCAGATAACCGTGATGCGCAGTGAGGTTTTGACCAACATTGCTGAGCATTCCACTTTTAAATTCGAAAAACCCTGACATATTGGCCGCCATGATAAAGAGAAGATAGGCGAGCAGCAAAACAACGGTTGGGTCTTGCATCTGAAATCCCCAGCCGATTTCCTCGCCAGCAGCCTTAAGCGCAATCAAGGTTCCGGCAATCGCGCCAAAACACAAAAGAACGCCCGATGTATAAACGGCGCCATGAAGCGCGGCATGCTTTTTTTCTTTGGCCGACATTTTAACAAGGCTTAAGGCTTTAAGCGAGAGCACTGGAAAAACGCATGGCATCAGATTGAGGATGAGCCCCCCTAAAATTGCGAGTATCAGGGCTTGGCTGATGGTAACCTCATCCTCAGGGAGAGGCAGATTATCATCTGGTTCCGGCGTTGTCATCGGCGCAGGAACAGCAGCGGCAACCGACGGCTCGGAGGCCAGTGGGACATCAAGGGCCACAGTTTCATGCGTGCCATTTTCGGTGACATAGGTCAACACACCTTTAAGGCTGGGTATGTCAGACAGGGGCCGCGTGTCACGCTGCATCTTGATCTGGATCATCTCGCCATCAATCACGAGCGTTTGTGGCGGTGGGTTAAGAATAATGCCCCATTCTTCGGGATAGAAGAAAATATCTTTTGCCCTTTCAAATTTTTTGACAGTTTCGGCGTCCGTGCGCAGCGACAAGATAATGGTTTGTTCGAGCTCCTCGATCATGCCTTGCCAAGGCACGAGTTTGGGGATGGCGGCGCGTGCCTGTTTAAAAAGATCATCATTCACTGGTGGGGGGGAGAGAGCATCCGTGCCAATGACGTTGAGCGTAATGCTTTGCTCCATTTCTTCGGGGATACAAATTTCTTCACATACCAGCCACATGGCGCGGGCTTTGAGGGTAATTTTGTCGCCTGTCAAGCTACTTGGAATATCAAGGCGCTGAAGAAAGCGGACATGACCCGAAAAACCGAAATTGGACAAGGGGCCAGTATCAATTTTGTGCGGCGCAGGAAATTCAGGGTCATTCACCACCAGACCATCCAGTCCTTCCCATGCCACACTCGTGGTTTCACCGGAATCACCAGGATTTTTCCAGTAAGTATGCCATCCCTGCTCAATATCTTGGTCAATAACGACATACAGGCTCTCACCGGGGCGTACGGCCATATATTCGGGGATCAAAGTAACCTTGGCGTGGCGCGGGATACCGTCTTTGGGAGTGGAATTGGCGGCATAAACAGGGGTGCCCAAACCCACAAAGGCGAGAATAAGGAAGGCAAGAAGGGTGTGTTTCATAAACGAATCCGATCAATTTTTTCAAAGGATAACTGGAAAAGCTAATTTGTCTATCCTTGCGGGATACGGCGTTCTACCATAAAATCCGTTTTATATTCGTAATTAGACGTGAAAAGGTTACAGGGTTAATTATGCCAAGTGATAATGCTGCTGTGTTATGGACTCCCTCCGCAGAGAAAATTGCAAACTCCCATCTGATGAAATTTGCCCGCAAAAACGGGTTTATGGGCGATGTAAACTATCAGGAGCTCCATAACTGGTCGCTCGGCGATGTGGGTAAGTTTTGGTCAGCCTTTTGGGATTATGCGGGTGTGATCGGTGATAAGGGGGCCTCCCCGATTGAAAATGAATCTGATATGGAACATGCGCGGTTTTTCCCGCAAGGCAACCTTAACTGGGCGGAGAACATGCTCCGTTTCCGCGATGACAAGGTAGCGATTATCTTCCGCGATGAACTGGGGCGCGAGCGCCATCTGACACGGGCAGATGTAGCAAGCAAAGTAGCGGCGCTTCAGCAAGCCCTCAAAAAAGCAGGCGTGACCAAAGGTGACCGTGTCGCAGGCTTTATGCCCAACCTGCCCGAAACCTTGATCGCGGCAGTGGCGACTGCATCACTCGGCGCCATCTGGTCATCTGCCTCACCGGACTTTGGTGTGCAGGGTGTGGTGGATCGCTTCGGCCAAATTGAGCCGAAAGTGATGATTACGGTGGATGGTTATTATTATAACGGCAAAACCGTGGATGTGATGGGCAAATTGGTGGATGTCCTGCCGCAAATTTCATCCATTAAACACTGCGTCATTGTACCCTTTGCCAATGAAACGCCCGATATTGCAAAAGTCCTTCATGCTGTAACCCTTGCCGATTTTACGGCTGGTTATGATGGCGCTGCGCCCACGTTTGAACGTGTGCCGTTCAATCACCCGCTCTTCATTATGTTTTCCTCCGGCACGACGGGCATTCCGAAATGCATTGTTCACGGACATGGAGGCACACTTTTGCAGCATATGAAAGAGCATCAGCTTCAATGTGACATTCACGAAGACGACAAAGTTTTCTACTTCACCACCTGCGGCTGGATGATGTGGAACTGGCAGATCACGTGCCTTGCCACCGGCGCAACGCTGATGCTTTATGACGGCTCACCTTTCTATCCCGACCCGTATGCACTGTGGGACTACACCAGCAAACATGACTGCATGCTCTTTGGTACAGGAGCAAAATATATTGATGCGCTTAAGGCGAATGGCTGTGTCGTCAAAGACAAATATGACTTGGGGGCGCTCAAAGTCATTACCTCCACGGGGTCGCCTTTGGTGCATGAAAGTTTCGACTATGTCTATCAGACGATCAAATCAGACGTGCATCTCGCCTCCATTTCAGGCGGGACAGATATTGTCTCGTGCTTTGTAATTGGTAATCCCATCTCACCTGTTTACCGTGGCGAGATTCAAGGAGCAGGCCTTGGCTATGATATTCAATCCTATGACGATAATGGCAAGCCTTTGCCTGAAGGCGGCGGTGCGGGCGAACTGGTCTGCGCCAAGCCTTTTCCTTCCATGCCTGTGGCGTTCTGGAGTGATGAAAGCGGTGAACGCTATCACAAAGCCTATTTTGACCGTTTCCCGAATGTATGGTGCCATGGCGACTGGATCGAGAAAACAAATCATCATGGATTTATCATTACGGGGCGCTCCGACGCCACGCTTAACCCAGGCGGCGTACGGATCGGAACGGCTGAAATCTATCGTCAGGTCGAACAGATTCCCGAAGTGCTGGAAAGCATTGCGGTAGGTCAATTGTGGGATAATGACGAACGGGTCATTCTGTTTGTAAGGCTCAAAGAGGGCATTAAACTCTCGGATGATATTATGAACCGCATTCGTGCCAAAATCCGTAGCGGGGCGTCTCCACGCCATGTTCCAGCCAAGATTGTACAGGTGGCGGATATTCCGCGCACCAAGAGCAACAAGATTGTAGAGCTAGCGGTCAAGGAAGTGATCCATAACCGCCCTGTGAAAAACGTCGAGGCGCTGGCCAATCCTGAGGCGCTTGATCTTTATAAAAATTTGCCTGATTTGTGCACCTGATTTTCGAACCTACACGCCCATCAAATGACTGCGTAAAGCCGCAAAATCATTGGGCATAATGGTATAGCGCTCCTGCCGCGTGAGAAGATCGCTCAGGTGCTCCGGCAGGGCAGGGCGAACACCAATGGCGCGCTCGACTACATCGGGGAATTTGGCAGGATGCGCGCAGGCGAGTGCCACACGTGGCGCATCCGTTGTAAGCCGCGCATTGTCCAAGGCATGAACCCCCACCGCCGTATGCGGATCAAGAATATAACCGGTTTCCTTGTACACGCGGGCAATGGTGGCAAGCGTGTCTTCGTCCGAACAACGGCGCGCGGTGAAGGTGCGGCGTGCGGCCTCCAGCTCGGACGGCTCCACACTGAATGTCCCTGCTGTTTTAAAGGCCGACATTTTGGAGGAAAGTTTTGCACTGTCCCTCCCGAAAAGTTCAAACAGATACCGTTCAAAATTGCTCGAGATTTGAATGTCCATGCTCGGGCTGTGGCTCGGGATGACTTGATCGAGAGTCATGGCGCCTGTTTCAAAGAACCGCGTGAGAATGTCATTGCGGTTTGATCCGATCACCAGATGTTCAATCGGGACACCGATTTGCGCGGCGACCCACGCCGCATAAACATTACCGAAGTTTCCGGTGGGGACGGCAAAGGCAGGGGCCTTGCCAAGTGTTTGGGCACTCATTGCGTAATAAACACTCTGGGCAATGATACGCGCCCAGTTGATCGAATTGATGGCAGAGAGATTTTTTTCATGACGGAGTTTCATATCGCCAAATGCTTGCTTCACAAGGTTCTGGCAATCATCAAACGTGCCTTCAATCGCGATATTATGAACGTTACCTTCCAGCACGCTGGTCATCTGGCGGCGCTGGATCTCGGATGTTCGCCCGTAAGGGTGGAGGATGGTGATCGAGATATTCTTGCGTCCTTTGCAGGCTTCAATTGCGGCGGATCCCGTATCGCCGGACGTGGCCCCTACAATTGTAATTTTCTGCCCTGATTGTTCAAGCAGCGCATCAAACAGCCGCCCCAAAAATTGTAGTGCCACATCTTTGAAGGCGAGGGTCGGGCCATGAAACAGCTCAAGAATATGAAGTCTATCTGAAATCTGGCGTAGCGGTGTAATGGCTGCGCTGTGAAAAATGTCAGGGGTATAAGTGTCGGTGATAATTTTTTCAAGTGAGGCAGGAGAGAGGGAGCCTTCGGTAAAGGGAGCAATTACCCGCAGCGCCATCTCGGTGTAGGAGACCGCAGGGGATAAGGCCACGGGTTTTGGCCATGTTTGGGGAACATACAGGCCGCCATCGGGGGCAAGGCCTTGCATCACGACATCGGTAAAGCTGGCGGGGGCGGCATGGCCGCGGGTGGAAATAAATTGCATAGTTTCACCTTTGACAAAAAGAAATCAGGCTTTGACACCTGATTTCTTGCATATTTTTTAATTTTTATCGGGCTAGAAACCCTAATGAGGTAGAACTAGGCACAAGTTCTATCACAAAATTCCGGTGCGTAAAATAGTTTTTCATCATCATGCGCTAATAGAGTCCACCCGTCCCTTGAAGCGAGGGTTGTTGGTCATCGGGATTGGGCTGCAAAATATCATTGGTGACAGATTGATCGACAACACTGTCAATATGCTCCGATCCTGCGGAATAGGCAGAATCGCTGGAAGGCGGCGTATAGCTGCCTGAGGCATCCGGCTCGGTTCCTGCCAAGAAAGGCTCCCAAATGGCGTTGGGGTCATCTGCTGATGTCGGACGTCCGTTCGCGGCATTCACCAAGACCATACGCACATCTTTGGGAATACGGAATGGTGTTGGAGGAACATCTTTGAGCGCATTTTTCATGAATTCTTTGAAAACAGGAAGGGCGGCCGATGCACCCGTTTCTTTTTTGCCCAAGGATTTGGGGTCATCAAAGCCGATATAGACGCCTGCCGCAAGGTCAGGGGTAAACCCGACAAACCACGCATCTTTTGAATCGTTGGTGGTTCCCGTTTTTCCGGCAATCGGGATATCAAGCTCCATAAGTGATTTTCCGGTGCCGCGTTGCACCACGCCTTCCAGAATAGAGACCATCTGATACGCCGTGCGCGGGTCGGCGATTTGCTCGCTTTGCTCGGTAATTTCGGGGACGCTTTGACCTTCCCAGCGGATCAAGGGGCCGCAACCTGCGCACGCGCTGCTTCCGGCGGTAAAAATGGTTTTGCCATTCCGGTCTTGAATACGGTCAATAAAACTCGGGGTAATTTTTGTGCCGCCATTCACAATCATACCATAAGCCGCCGTGAGTTTAAGAACAGTTGTTTCTTGCGAGCCAAGCGCGTTAGAGAGGTGAGGCTGCATCGTGTCGGAAATCCCGAAACGTTTGGCATAGTCCACGACATTCTGGATGCCGATTTGCTGGGCGAGGCGAATGGTCATCAGGTTTCGTGATTTTTCAACGCCGACACGCAAGGGGGTGGGGCCATAAAATTCACCGGAATAGTTTTCAGGCTGCCAGACATTTCCCGCGGTGTCGGTAAAGGTTATGGGCGAATCGAGAATAATAGAAGAGGGAGTGTAGCCCTTATCAAGCGCCGCCAGATACACAAACGGTTTGAAAGCTGATCCGGGCTGGCGCATTGCCTGCGTGGCGCGGTTGAATTCGTTACCTGTGGCTTTCCACCCGCCTTGCATGGCAAGCACACGGCCCGTATGCGGATCAAGAGCAACTAAAGCGCCCTGAACTTTGGGAATCTGGCGGAGCTTAATGACCGCAGTTTCTGTTTTTGTTCCGTCTTTCCCGCCATCTTTTTCTGTTGTTTCGGTGGTTTCCTCCACCATGATGACATCGCCCGCGCTCAAGGGTTTCGATTTTGCCCACTCAATTTCGGAAGCAGGAAGCTGCACGCGGCGGCCATCACGCAGGCCAATCTCGACCTCAGTTTTTTTGGCGGAGAGAACCATCGCAAGATTCCAGCGGGCAATCATCTCTGGCGGGGTTTTATAGTCCTTGAGTTTAAGCATCCACTCGCTGGTGTCGTGAAGGCTTTCAAGCGGTCCACGCCACCCCGTGCGGCGATCATAAGCGATGATGCCGTTTTGCAAGGCAATCTCGGCAAAGGCTTGAAGTTTTGGATCGATGCTGGTGCGCACAGCAAACCCGCCGGTGTTGGTTTCCTCTCCAAAACGTTTGATAAGTTCGCGGCGTACTTCCTCGGCGAAATAGGGGGCGTCAACCACTTCGTTGTTTTCACGCTCAACTGTTTGAAGGGGGGATGCCTTGGCGATGTCAGCTTCGGCCTGAGTGATGTGGCCATCATCCAACATTCGGTCAATCACCCAGTTGCGTCGTCCGATAGCCTCATCATAATGCGTTGCTGGATTATAATTATTGGGGGCTTTGGGCAGTGCCGCAAGATAGGCGGCTTCGGCGACAGTGAGCTGGCTTAAGGGTTTGTTAAAATAGTTGAGTGAAGCAGCAGCAACGCCATACGAGCGCGAACCCAAAAAAATCTGGTTAAGATAAAGCTCAAGAATATGATCTTTGGTGAAAATCTGTTCCATGCGGTAGGAGATAATCGCTTCACGAATCTTGCGCTCAAAAGAACGCTCGTTGGTCAGCAGAAAGTTTTTGGCGACCTGCTGGGTAATGGTGGATGCCCCCACCATACGGCTGCCATGATTGCGTAGGTTGGTAACAATCGCACGGGCCACAGCGAACAGATCAACCCCTTTATGCCGATAAAAATTTTGGTCTTCGGCAGAGGTGAAGGCCTGTTTGACACGGTCAGGAATTTCCGAAACAGGGACAAAAATACGGCGCTCTTGTGCAAATTCAGCGAGAAAGCGCCCATCGGCGGCATAAACGCGGGTGACAACAGAAGGCTGGTAATCTTTAAGATTCTGGAAGTCGGGGAGATTCTGGCCATACTTATAAATGACAGCGCCTAAAACAATAACTCCGGCAATCGCTCCGATAAAACCCAGAGAGATCAGGAATAAAATCATGCGGCCGAGAAATTTCATGGCAAACTTATGGCATAAGCTGGCGTGCCAGAAAAGACCATTGAGTGAGTTTCTTAACAATAACTTAATAAAGAGGCTTAATTATAAACCCGAAATGGTCTATAATCGACCTTAGCCATAATTAACCATACGGCAATCCAAGGCATATCTTCAATTGTTAATCATTCACAGAATCAGTAAAAAGAACTCTCATTCCTCTCTCTTTTATAAGAGATGCGGCCTGTTGCTGTTAACGGGAAGTTTTTTGCTGGGATTTTCTGCGGACGGAGGGGCCGCCGACACGATTCCCGGGTCGGCAAATTCGGCCAAGCTTGGGGAAGATAAAAAGAGACAGGAAATACTGCGCGGGGAAGCTGGCGGAGCCCCACTTCTTGAAACTGGAGAAAGCGGCAGTATCGCGGCGCCGGAAGGGGCCGACAAAATAGCCGTCAGAATAGAGGGTTTTAAGGTCAACGGCATCACAGTTTACGGGGATGATGAAATTCAGGCGCTCTATGCCGAATTTCAGGGAAAAGATGTTCCTTTGTCGGTTTTGTGGGAAGTGGCCAACCGCATCACGCAGAAATACCACGAGGATGGTTACTTTCTGGCGCGCGCGGCCATACCGCCGCAGGAGCTTGCAAACAACATTCCGCAAATTGATGTTGTGGAAGGTTATATTTCAGAAGTTGCGATTGATAAACGCAATGAATCCATGCCGGATTATCTCATGGCTGCGGTCGAAGAGCTCAAGGCGCAGCAGCCCATACGCGTTGAAGAAATTGAAGAATTCCTCATGCTGCTCAACAACTTACCGCGTGCCCAGTTCCGCGGCGTTCTGGAGCCTGATCCTCAGGCGCGGCGCGGCGCGATTAAACTCAATGTCATTGAGGATAATCTGGGGCCAACGTACCATGTGAGCGTCAGCAATTCCGGATCGAAATATACCGGCCCCGGCATCATGGATGCAGGGTTCAGCGGAAAAATTGTGCCCTATCAGGAAATCTCTCTGGGAATTTCAAAGTCACTACCATTTGAAGAAATGAGTCAAGTCAATATGGGGTATGGCTGGAATGTGAGTTTGCGTGATCGTGTGGATCTGGCGATGAGTTACAGTTCAACTTTTCCGGGTGATGCGCTGCGCGAGAATGAATTAGAGAGCCGCACACAGGAATTCTCGGGAAAATGGACACACAGTTTTCTGCGGCTGCGCCAGCAAGTCATTGAGGGTGATGTGGAGGCGGGCCTGCGCCGTTCGGATTCCAAAGTTCTGGGGTTGGAACTCAGTAAAGATAGAGTGAGGTACCTTACGGGAGGTGTGAAGGCCTCCATGCAAGATTCATGGCTGGGGGTTTCTTCGGCAGATATGCACGTTACGCGTGGGCTGGGTGTTCTGGGTGCGAGTGAAAAAACGGCCATCAACACATCGCGTGAAAATTCGGGCGGTGATTTTACCAAGGTCGAGGCTACAGTATCACGGCTGCAACTTCTCGGGCAGGAATGGATGTTACAAGCCGCAGCAACAGGGCAGGTGGCCTCGCGCTCACTGCCTTCATCCGAGGAATTTGGTTTCGGCGGCATGACCTTTGGGCGGGCGTATGACAGCTCCGAAATTTCCGGCGATCATGGTGTAGCGGGACTTTTGGAACTGCGCTATCAAGGGGTACCGCCTCTGAAGGAAACGGCAACCTTCACTCCTTATGTGTTTTATGATGCGGGTAAAGTCTGGAATAAGAACACGGGGCAAGAGACGAATATATCGGCCAGTTCGGCAGGTATGGGCCTCTATGTCGATGCCCTTTACGGGATTCACGGTAATATTTTTCTAGCCAAGCCGCTTACGCGGGCAATTGAAACCCCCATCCGTGCTGGACGGGACGACTGGCAAGTGCGGTTTCAGGTACAGGCAACATTTTAGACGGGGGTTGTCCTGTTTTTGGAGTTTCAGGAAAAATAATTTACCATAACCAAAAAATCTTGCGGCTCCCCCCCCAAAGGTATGTTATCCATTTGAAATAGAACGTTTTCCATTAAGTTTATCTTAAATACGATGGGATAAGATGGAAGATGAAGAGGTATAAATTCCTCACAGGATACATACAGGAGT
>JBAYVC010000011.1:0-15778 GCA_041674725.1 Pseudobdellovibrionaceae bacterium
GACGTTGCCTGAAGGCGCCGAGATGGTGATGCCAGGGGATAACGTTCAGCTGACCGTGAAACTGATTGCGCCAATTGCGATGAACGAAGGTCTGCGCTTCGCTATCCGCGAAGGCGGACGTACGGTTGGAGCAGGTGTGGTAGCGAAGATCATTGAATAAATGATCTTGGCGCACACCGTGTGCGACCACCGCAATAATTCCGGCGCTGGTGTCGTCGCTAAAATTATTGAATAATTTCAAATAATTAGAATAAAGCCCCGTAAGTGAAAATTTTTCGGGGCTTTTTCTTGACATTAAAAAACGATTATGGTAATTAATAGTGCATGAAAAATACAGCATCCCACACTTCGAGTGCACTTAATCTGCCTGTTCTGTTTGTATCTGCTGCAAACGGGGCCGCAGGTGCGATGTGCGCCTTTCAGGAAGGCCCGATTGCCAAAACGATGGCTGTCGTGAATTTTACGCTGGCCGCTTACGGCACTTTCAAGGCCTTAACCGCCAATCAAAACACACCGGCGCCCCGACGCTAGATCGCAACTCTTCTTGATCCTAAATCATCTCGGCAATAACGCGTGCCCCCGCGCCGAAGATGTCTTCGCGCGACGCCGCGCGGTCAATGATCGACAAGGCCGAGGCTAGCACATCATCACGCACGCGGTTGGCGCTTTCCCATGGCAAGGTAAAAGGCATTTTTTTGTGCCGTATATGCGCGAGTAAATTGAGATTATGCGGCTCGCCCAAAAGCGCCCGCGCGGCGGCTTGCCCCGCCACTGTCCCCATACTGATCCCCTCCGCCGCAAAGGCCGAAAGCACGAGAAGGCGTCCTTGCGGGTCAAAACGGGTGATGGGGATCACCTCACCATCTTCACGGCTTTGGAAAAGCTGTACGCTCTCGTTTCGTGTGCCAGAGAGAAAGCCAAAGCGTTGTTGAGTCAGGCCGATATGAGCCTCGCCCAGCTGCGGAAAAGCTTCATAGAGAAAATTCTCCACTTCCGCGCTATTCGGGACGGATCCCGCAAAACTATAGGCGCCAAAATCAAGACAGTTTTGCGCATCAAGCCGCGCGTAAAGAACGTCCGAGCGCCGGAGATCAGAAAAGGCGCCGCAGTAACCGCTTGGAAAAATGGAGGCGAGCAGGTCATCAGGCAGAGGTTCGGTTTTTACCGCATAGTTTCCTACCCGCGCCTGATAAGCGCGCATCCGCGGGAAATGACCGTTACAAAGAATATGGGTGCCGCCCGAAACAATCATATGCGCGGCGCGAAAGGTCTGGCCCTTTGTGCTGACGGCGCTAGCCCCGTCTTTATCGGTGCGAAACGATGTCATGACAGTAGAGGGCAAAAAGGTGACGCCCGCCGCCTTGGCCAGCTGCAAAAGACCCAGCACATAGGCGCGCGGTTCGAGCTGACCGTAAAGCGTACTGTAAAGACTCGTATGGACAAACAAAGGTGACGTGATCTGTGCGCGCGTCTCGTCGGATGTCAAAAGCCGTACCGTGTAATCATTTCTATCCGCGCTATCACCATAGGTCAGGTGGTCGGTATAGGTGAGGGCGATCAAAGCATCTTCACGCGGGCTGCGCGAGAGGTGCAAATGTCCGCGGCGAAAATGCGCGCCGTCAAGCTCTGGTTTCTGGCACAACTGCTCGACAAGGTTGATGCCATAGGTACTCAGTGCGAAAAGATCGCGGGCATATACGGTGCCATATTCTTTCTCGAGGCCGCGGAAATCCTGCCCGAATCCGTGCACCACATGACCGCCGGAGATAGAGCTTTGTTGAGGGGATGGAAGAAGCGGCAAATCATGTTCCAGATCGAGCGCATCAATCAGCAGAACCTGCTTGCCGTTTTGCGCAAGTTCCAGCGCGGCGGAAATTCCGGCATATCCGGCTCCGACGATGATATATTCGGCGTGGTACGTCTGCGGTAAATGTGCCATGGAAACCTACGCTTTTTGCTCCCATTTGCCATCGCCCGTCTGTTGCCAGTAGGAGAGATCATATCCGGCTTCTTTATAAGCGGCCCAGCGTTTGCGTGAGAGTGCGATATGCGCAGGGTCGGCTCCATCCAGAATTTCACACGCCAATGTGACACAAGGAGGAAAATCAAGGGGAGTTTCACCCGCGGCATCAGGCATCACGATCATCATATCGGCCATGCCGCCTAACTCTTCACGTGGATCAAAATCCGTGCCGATAAGGACGGGCTGAAGCTCATCATACGGGCCGCCTGCTATAGCGTGGGGCAGAAAGCTTTGCGGCAGGAAATCCCATAGGGCACTGTCGATGGCTGCTGCTGCGCCATCATCTTTGGCGCGGATAAAAATTTTATGACCTTTATCAAGGCCGCGCTGGGCGAGCAACGGCAAAGCCGCGAGCGGGCTTTGGGAGTGCAGATGATAAAAACGAACGGACGGCATAAAACCTGTGGGGGTAGTGATTGATCCGGTTACACGGGTTCCTGAAAAACCAGCCGATAAGACGTTATGTCACCGCGTGTGTCGGAATATACATTGCGGATCTTAACACCGGAGAGTTTTTCTGTCCAGAAACCATGGCCATTACCGTCCTCATCCCCCAACATATCCAGAATGGCTTCGGCGCGGTTGATGGGGCCGGATTGGGAACTGCCGCGGACAGCTTCCACCAGCTTGTTTTGTGTTTGCGTAAGGGTAGCGACAAAGCTTTCTTTGTCAAACGCGGTGCCAAGCTGGGTTTTGGCGTGCGCAAACACCGCTTCGACGGGAAAAGCGTAAGGTGCGTTCGAGGCACCAAGGTGCGCCCGCATGAATTCGGCGGCCAGATGAATACAGGTCGCCTGTGTCTCAGGGCGCGGATCAAGCGCGGGCATTACCCAGATACGGGCCTCATCGACGCCGTGCTGGGCGGCTTTGGCAAAAAACGTTGTGGCTGAAATACCGCGGCCGAGCATAATGTCTGCAATCTTTTGCGGTTCGGCAAAGCTCTTAGGGTTTGTCACGATATGGGCGAGCACCTTCGTGGCATCATCGGCCAGATGGGAACAGCTGGCATGTTGCGCCATAAAGGCCTCAACTTCCTGAAGACTTGAGGAATCACCCTTTTGGGTGAGGGGCAAAAAATCCGCGTAGGGATCTTTTCCCGCCATAAGATCACGCATACGCTGATGTATGGAATTCATAATTTACGCACCTCATTTTTTGTTTATGTGAAATAAATACAAAAAATGATACGAAAAATCAAGAAATTAGTCGATTTTCTGAACAAAACTTTCAATCAAGCGGCGGATCGCGCCATCACCAAAGCGAATATCAAGTTTATTGCCCGCCACATGAATGACACGGCCATCCCCGAAACCGGTGTGAGTAACAAGATCACCTACGACAAAGCCGCTGGCCGATTTTTTTGTGGCAGAGACGGTCGGGTGCGCCAAGGCTTGGGGCAACGGGCCTGATGAAAAACCGGATGAAGCTCGGCCACCAAAGCCTGATGAATCCCAGTGCGCCGAGCGGCCTGTTTGTTTATACGGAGTCTCCATCTCGCGCGGTTCGATATGGGCTTCTGGTAACTCATCGACAAAGCGTGACGGAATGGCGCTCACCCAGTTGCCGTACATGCGGCGGCTTCCGGCATAGGTAATAACGGCGCGTTTTCGGGCGCGGGTGATTCCAACATAGGCAAGGCGGCGTTCTTCTTCCAATCCTTTAAGGCCGCTTTCATCCATCGATTTTTGCGACGGGAATAACCCTTCTTCCCACCCGGGCAGGAACACACAATCAAATTCGAGGCCTTTGGCGCCGTGCAGCGTCATCAAGGACACATAATCGTCGCTCAAGCCTGCTGCATTTTGCGTCTCCATCACAAGGGAGACATGTTCTAAAAAGGCAGGGAGCGATTCAAATTCGGCGATGCTCGACACCAGTTCATTCAGGTTTTCAATGCGCCCTTGTGCCTCGGGGGATTTATCCGCCTTCCACATGGTGATATAGCCGGACTCCTCCAAAATCTGCGCAGCCAGTTGAGGGTGTTCCATACTGCTCAAAAGCGAGCGCCAGCGCGTAAAATCCTGCGTGAGAGCTTGAAGTGTTTCCTTGACCTTGGGGCGCAGCGCGGTTGTCTGGCAGAGGCGTTCGGTGGACAGAGTGAGGGGAATATTTTGCGCCCGCGCCCCATCGTAAAGCGTGGCAATGGTGGCGTCCCCGATCCCGCGCTTGGGAAGATTTATGATCCGCTCGAAAGCGAGGTCATCACTGGGCTGCACCACAACGCGCAGATAAGCGAGCGCATCGCGGATCTCTTGCCTCTCATAAAAGCGCGGACCGCCAAAAACACGGTACGGCACGCCCAATTGAATGAGGCGTTCTTCAAATTCGCGCATCTGGAATCCGGCGCGCACCAGAATAGCAATTTGCCGTAGCTTCCATTGCTTATTCTGCAATGTCTCGATTTCTTCACCGATGAAACGCGCTTCGGCTTCCCCATCCCACAAGCCATGCGTGATGACTTTCTCGCCATCCTCGCCTGCGCTCCAGAGTGTCTTGCCGAGACGCCCTTGATTGTGCGAAATCACACCGCTGGCAGCCGCCAGAATATGCCCTGTCGAGCGGTAATTTTGCTCCAAACGTACAATTTTGGCGGATGGAAAGTCCTGCTCGAACCTCAAAATATTTCCCACTTCCGCGCCGCGCCAGCCGTAAATCGACTGGTCATCATCCCCCACGCAGCAAATATTGCCATTGCCCTGAGCCAGAAGCCGCAGCCACAGATATTGCGCAACGTTGGTATCTTGATATTCATCGACCAAAATATATTTGAATCGGCGTGTGTAATCGGCAAGCAACGCTGCATTTTTGGGGTCGCGCAAAATCACGATCATATGGAGGAGAAGGTCACCAAAATCGCACACATTAAGGGTTTTAAGGCGTGCCTGATATTCGGCATAGAGCGCCGCCATCTGGCCATTTGCAACCTCGCCAGCATCTTTAGGTGAGATGTCGGGCGGCGTCAATGCGCGGTCTTTCCACCGCTCGATCATCGCGAGAGCGAGTTTTGGTGGACATTTTTTGGTATCAATATTGCGCGCTTCAAGGAGCTGTTTAATCAGGCGCAAACAATCATCAGGGTCAAGAATGGTAAAAGAGGAGGTAAGCCCCACAAGCTCGGCATGACGGCGCAGCATCCGCGCGGCCAGCGCATGGAACGTGCCAAGCCACCAGCCTTCCACAGGACTGCCCAGTAAATGCGCAACGCGCTCTCTCATTTCAAGCGCGGCCTTATTGGTAAAGGTAACAGCCAGAATTTGTGACGGGTACGCGCGTCCGGTATGGATAAGATGTGCAAGGCGCGTGGTCAGCACCCGTGTTTTGCCTGTTCCTGCTCCGGCGAGGATAAGGAGAGCCCCGTCAAGGGTGGAAGCCGCTTCAAGCTGCGCCGGATTTAATCCCTGTAAATACGGGGGGATCGGATGGTCAGATACGTTAAGTGTGGGCGCTGCGCTGGTCATCAGGGCACAATAGGGAAATTTTTGGTGACAGGAAAGAGGGTATCTTTCTTTTTCTGCGGCCATAAGATAAGAAAGACAAAGAAGGAACCATCATGACAAAAACGCTCTTTACCATCCTTATTCTGCTCTGCGCATCAATGCCTGCGTTGGCGGCGGGCGATGATATGTCCCTTAAAAAACTCGCCATTCCGGTGGCACCGGAAATTGCCCAGATTGAGAGTTACTTCAAAACGCTTGGCAAAGCCAAAGCGCGTTTTGTGCAAACCTCGGCGGATGGACGGCAGGCGCGCGGCACCTTTTATCTGTCGCGCCCGGGTAAGCTCCGTTTCGAATATGACCCCCCCAGCACCGATTTTATCGTAGCAGATGGTATCTTCATCTATTTCTATGATGGTCAGGTAGAGCAGCAGACCAACGCGCCGATCGGCCAAACCTTGGCTGATTTTCTCTTGCGCAAGGATTTGAAACTCTCAGGCGATCTCGAAGTAACACGTATCATGCGCTCGGGAGGCCTCTTGCAAATCTCCTTGGTGCAAACGGCTGAGCCGGATGCCGGTGAACTC
This sequence comes from Pseudobdellovibrionaceae bacterium, assembly GCA_041674725.1. GTDB lineage: Bacteria > Pseudomonadota > Alphaproteobacteria > Micavibrionales > Micavibrionaceae > UBA1573. The sequence goes on from JBAYVC010000011.1 coordinate 6,045, forward strand.
ACCTTGGGTTTTCAGGAGACACCGCATCTACAGCTTAAAAAATGGCGCATTCAGGACCAGGTCGGGAACATCACCGAAACGGAACTTTTTAACGTTGATCTCGCGCCAAAATTTGCTTCGGGCACTTTTGCTTACCACGACCCCGTACGCAAAAGCGTCAATCAGTAAGAATTATTCCACCTTGGCTTTACGCTCGAGCGCCGCGGTAAAATCCGCGACCTGAAGCTCGGGTGATGAGAGAGCGCGCGGCGAATTTTCAAGAACTTCCGGCTCGACCAAATCTTTCCCGCCGGTTGAGACTTGCAAATCCTTGAACTTGCGTAGTGAAGGCAAAATCATCTGGTCGAGCGAGCCGATGGCTTTGTTATAAGCCTCAACGGCGGTACCAAGATTGCGTCCGAGTTTGCCCATATGCTCGCCAAAGATTGACACACGGCGGTAGAGGTCTGAGCCAAGTGTAGCGATGGTTTTGGCTTCCTCGGCAATTTTTTGCTGCTGCCACCCGTACATGACCACGCGGAGTAAACCCATGATGGTCGTGGGCGAGGCCAGAATTACATTGTGCCGTGAAGCATCCTCAAGGAGTCCGCTATCATGCGACACCGCAAGGGAATAAAGACTTTCGGATGGCAAAAACATCACGACAAATTCGGGACTTTCAAACTGCCGCCAGTAATCTTTTTGCGAAAGGATTTTAAGGTGGTCACGCACCTTCTGGCGGAAATGGATCAAGGCTTGTTCCTGCCCGCTGCTGCCGTCCATATCGATGATGTTCCAATACGGATCAAGCGGCGTTTTGACATCAATCACAATCTGGACACCGTTGGGCATGCTCACAATAAAATCGGGCTTTTGTGTACCGCTCTCTGAACTTACCGTGCTTTGCGCCTTGTAATGAACGCCCTCGACAAACCCGATCATCTCGAAGGTGCGCTGGAGTTGCATCTCGCCCCATCGCCCGCGTGCGGCGGGGTTCCGCAGGACATTGACGAGGTGCTGGGTTTGTTCCCTCAAGTAAGTCTGGTCTTGCGCAAAGTTTTTCAGCTGCGCCTCAAGTCCCGCTCCGGCTTTGCCCAAAGTCTCGATGCGCCCTTCCATGTCTTTCAGGCTCTTGCCGATGGGGTCAACCAGTTCGGCAATGGCTTTCTGGCGGCGCTCCAGATCGAAATCGCCGTCTTTACGGGCCTCTTTAAGTTTCTCGGCAGCCATCTGCAGGAATTGGTCTTGCGACTGCGCAAGCGACGTCCGCGCGATCTCGTCAAAGGTAAGTTTCATATGCTCTTGCGTGCTTTTCAAGCGCGAAAGTTTCGGCAAAAAAACGGCGAGCATCAGGAGAGCGGCGCCAAGCGCGCCAAGCACAAAGGAAACCAGATCAAGCGAGAAAGACAAAGCCATGATAACTCCCCGAAGTTTAAATAAATCTCACTATACTGCCCCGCCCACCGGATGGAAATATTATTGTGCTATAGCAAAGATGAAAAATCCGTAGGGCACGCGCTAATAGGACGTAATCTGCACCATGAGTGTTTGCAGCTCTTCAATGCCGCTGCTCTTCCATGAACTCACCGGATGAACGGTGGGGAAAGCGGCGGGATGTTTTTTGATGGCGGCCGAGACTGCCTCAACCGTGGCGGCCAGCTCTGCTGGTTTGGGCTCATCCGCTTTGGTGAGGATAATGCGGTAAGCCACCGCGGCTTTATCGAGCATCTCCATCATCTCAAGGTCGTTGTCTTTGAGGCCATGCCGGCTGTCGATCAAGAGAAAGACTACGCGCAAATTGGGGCGACCCTTGAGGTAATCACGCAATACATGGTTCCAGTTTTTCTTGAGTGTTTTGGAGACTTTGGCATAGCCATAACCCGGCATATCTACGAGCCAGAAATGCCCGCCCACATCAAAGAAATTGAGCTGCTGTGTGCGCCCGGGTGTGTGGGAAACATGGGCGATTTTGCGCCCCATCACCGCGTTAATCAGGGACGATTTTCCGACATTCGAGCGTCCCGCAAAAGCAATCTCGGGGATTTCGCTGGGGGGGAGTTGCACAAGGTCAGCAATCCCCAGTTTGAAATCGCACGGACCTGAAAAAACCTGCCGGATTTCCGGAGGGAGCGTCATGAAGGCGCTCCATCTTTTGTTTCGTCTTTACCGGATCCAGATGTATCTTCGGTTTTGGCGTCAGTCTTAGCCTTGGCTTCTTCCTTCATCTCTTTGCTGACCTTGGCCATTGTTTTGGCCGTTTCAGTACGGAAGGATTCGGCATGTTCCACGGCTTTATCGGGGGCAAACAGATAAATCGGCACATTCATCGACCACATGATATAGGCCTGCTGTACCACCGAGAACAGGTTGCTAAACGCCCAGTAAATGACCAGCGCACTTGGAAAGGTGGCCAGTGTATAGGTCATCACCCACGGCATGAAATTGGCGACATCTTTTTGAATTTGGTCGGTAGGCGGTGGATTAAACTGCTTCTGGATGAGCATGAGCACCAGCATCAGGATCGACCATGGCCCGATATGCAGGAAGCTGGGCGGGTCAAAGGGAACAAGGCCGAACAGGTTAAATACCGTGAGAGGGTCGCGCTCCGAAAGATCGTGTATCCAGCCGAAGAACGGTGCGTGGCGCATCTCGACCGAAATGCTGATCACTTTATAGACGGCAAAGAAAATCGGCATCTGCAACAAAATAGGGAAGCATCCAGCCATCGGGTTAACCTTCTCGGCTTCATAAAGCTTGATGAGTTCTTGCTGGAAACGTGGTTTGTCATCGGCATAGCGGGCTTTGATTTCGGCCATTTTGGGGCCGATCTTGCGCAGTCCCGCGAAGGAGCGGTAGGATTTGCTGGCGAGTGGAAAGACGAGCGAGCGCACACCGATGGTGAGCATCAAGATGGCGACCCCGAAATTACCCACCCAGCCATAAAACAGCGTAAGCACGTAATAAAGTGGCTTGGTCAGGAAATAGAGCCAGCCGAAATCAATCGCAAGGTCGAAATGTTTGACCCCGAGTTTTTCTTCGTAATCATTGAGCAATGTGATCTCTTTTGCGCCGACAAAAATATGGACGCTATCCTCGGCATTTTTGCCATTTTCAATGACCTGTTGTTCGCCGCGCTGGTCAACTTGGTACAGGGTTTTGCTAGGGTCGTTGGGGTCAACCACCGCTTGGAAAGAGAAATTATTCTGATGGGTCTGCGCGGGTAAAAGAGCCGAGAGCCAGTATTTTTCGCCAAAGCCGATCCAACCAGACAGCGCAGTAAATTTTTGCGCACCATCATCCGTAAGATCGTTATAGCTGATTTCGTGGAGCTTGTCGGCGATATAGCCGACTGGCCCTTCATAGCCGTTGCCCTTGCCATGGGCTTCAGGAAGACCGCGCCGCGCGAGGGAGGTATAAGGATAAAGAGTAACGGTTTTACCGGAACTATTGGTAACCTTCTGCGTCAAGGTAAAGACATATTGGTCGTCAATGGCATAACTGCGTTCAAACACAAGTCCCGCGCCATTATCCCATGTCAGCACGAGAGGCGTTGCAGGAGTCAACGCAGCAGTAGTGGAGGTAACGCTCCAGAGGGTGTCTGCGTCCGGTAGCTTGATTGAGGGGTCACTGGCAAGCCAACCACTCTCGGCATAATGGGGATGTGTGGTGCCGCTTGGCGACATCAGGACAACATGATCTTTCTTGTCAAGCGCCGTGTAGTAATCCTTGAGGACAATATCATCAAGACGGTTGCCGGTCAGGGCGATTGACCCTTCAAGTTCTTTGGAAGAGAGAGGAATACGTACACTCTTGGCCAGCTGTTCGGTGCGCGGCAAAATAGGATCGGCAACTGATGTTTGAGGCGACTGGGGGCCTTGCTCCATTTTGGCTTCTTGCGCTTTGTGCGCGGCCTCATAACGCGGGGTCAGAATAAAATGGTCAAAGGCCAGCCACAGGCCGAGCGAGAGAACAACAAAGATAGCGAGGTTGCGCTTGTCGTGGGGGTGCATACCTTGTTGCTGGGGGGAAGGAGGGGTCATTCGGTCTCTCGTATTTCTTCGTGGGTCTGGTTAGATGTGGGGAGGTTATAGCCTAGCAGGCTGCGCCATGCAAACTCTCTTGGTACAGGGTCGCTCCACGGGCGGCGGCTGAAGGGGTGACAGGAGCAGATGCGGGTGATTGTCAGGAAAAGCCCTTTCCAGAAACCATGCGCGCGAAAGGCCTCCAGTCCGTAATGTGAACACGTGGGGGCATAACGGCATTGCCCGCCAATCAGGGGCGAGAGGATCTGGCGGTAGAGTGTGATAAGCCCCATCATCGCGCGGGAGGCAAGATTAGGCGTCATGGGGTTCTCTCAAGAGGTTCAGGCGCTTTAAGCACCAGATCATATCTTTCTTCATATCGTCATAACTGCGGCTGTCCGCCTTATGACGCGCGACAATCATATAGTCCATCCCCATCGCGGCGCAAGTAGGGAGAATCTCGAGTGCGACAGCGCGAAGGCGGCGGCGCATGTGGTTGCGATTGGTGGCAAGCTTGGCGGTTTTCTTGCTGGTAATCACGCAAAACGACACAATATCCGGCGGAGAATCCGCGGTTTTGGGAACGGCTTGCAAGGCAAAAGCATCACTGACCCAGCGGGTTTTGGTGGTGCGCAGGCAATCAAAAACCGCCTGACGCGTCAGGCGGCTTGTGCGATTAATATCCTCATGGCGGGCGCGCATCGGCGATCCCCGAGCCCTTAAGCGGAGAGGATGCGGCGTCCCTTGGCACGGCGGCGGGAGAGCACTTTGGCTCCATCGGCAGTGGCCATGCGGGAACGGAAACCGTGGCGGCGTTTGCGCACGAGGCGGCTTGGTTGATAAGTGCGTTTAGTCATAATCTACTCCAACAGCGGTCTGACAAATATCGATCTAAAATTCTGAAGGGCAGTCTATAATGCCATTGACGGGAAGAGTCAAGGAACTCCTGATAAAAAAAGCCTAAATCGTTGTGAGGCGACAAAAACCGCTTTTCTTTAGGGGCAGTTTCGCCTATTTTGGGCCAGCATTTTAAATTTTTAAGGACATAACATACATGTACGAAGATAACAGATGGAATGCCGTGACTGGCCCCGAGCTTGACGGCTTCATTTCGCAGGTTAACCCGATTGATGGGAAATATCAGGCGTCCAGCCAGACCACTGAAGTTGCATGGCGCTCTCTGCCCTTTTACGATCAGGTTGTGCTGATCCGTCTGCGTGACCGCAGCTGGGGCAAACCGAAACTCTCCATCTATTATCTGGCCGATCAGGGTATTTTGTACCGTTTGAACGGCACATCCCCGCCCATCCATGAGGTCAACGCCAAGGCGCCGGTCAAGGTTAATGATGCGAACGTGCTTGATTACCTGCGCTTTTTCTGCTTTTTTGTCCGTGGCGAAGAAGGTCCGTTCCTGATTGCCGAAAGCATGGATGACCCCTATATTCCCCAAAATTTGGACCCGAAAACCCGCACCGTCATCGAAGGCACCGTGCGCGGCGCCAGCTATGAAGGCCGTAACGAACAAGGCCATTTCCTGTGTGACGCGGTGGTCTATTATTCGAACGCCCTGTTTATCGCGAACTTTGCGGTGCAGCCCTCGGGTATGATTGAAATGCTCAATGACGAACCGATTGCGGCTGACCTGCCGGTTAAAGTTGACGCACCTGTCGCCTAAAGCGCAGGTTACGATCCGAATCGTTTTTGAAATGGAATTGATAAAACCCTGCTCTCCGGCGGGGTTTTGTTCTTCTACCCGCAATAAACGCGAATAACAATGTCGTGCTCATCAAGGATGATATTCACCCGCGCGGGGCTGTAATCCATAGTGGTTTGGTCACCTTCATGCATGATGCGGACAACAAGGCCTTTGAGGCTCGGGGCGCTTTGGGCATCGCTGCGGGATTTACCGACCAGTTCCTGATGTCCGCAATCTTGCGGGACTTCGGGGGCCATCAAACGTTCACCCACGCTGGGTTTTGACATTTCATGAATGACAGAAGAAGGAATTTCGTCAGCCAATGCTGCCGGAAGGACGCCGGAAAAAGTCAGGATAAAAACGGAAATAAAAACACACCGCATCGAAATCCTCCACCATAGGGGTTCAGACGTAAGGGGGCATACCTCGAAGGAATGATCCCGGTACTCCACCCTCCTACCACACGGTTTGTCCGAGTGGCACAAGGATTGTACCGGGATCACCTATGAAAGTAGGTGAGCAGCCCGTAAAAGGCAAGAAAATAAATAGGCAACTCCCCCGCTTTTTTAGACCTCATTTTTACGGCCCATTTTTACGGCCCATTTTTACGGTTGTCGCAATGTCAAAATTAGACTATGTAGGAGTATATATCTAAAAGTGCCTTAAGGAGCCTCCCCTCATGGAATCAATCATTGCCCTTTTGACCGAACCGACAGCATGGTTCAGCTTTTTTACGCTGTGTGTTCTGGAAATCGTTCTTGGCTTTGACAATCTGGTCTTGATTTCCATCCTGTCGGATAAACTTCCCCCCCACAAACGCCCCTTTGCCCGCCGTATTGGCTTGGTCATTGCGTTGGTGACACGGATTCTGCTTTTGAGCATGATTTTCATTCTGGCGCATCTGACCGACCCTCTTGCAACAATCGGGGCGCACGAAGTTAGCGTGCGTGACGTTATTTTGATGCTTGGTGGTCTATTCTTGATTGCCAAGGGAACGCTTGAGATTCACTCCAAAATGGAAGGCGCTGAACACGGCTCTGCGGGGGCTAAATTCAGTTCGCTGGGCCTTGTGATCTTCCAGATTGTCATTATGGACATCGTGTTCTCGTTTGACAGCGTCTTGACCGCAGTTGGCATTGCCGACGAAATTGCGGTGATGATTGCGGCGATTATTGTTTCCGTCATCTTTATGCTTGCTGCGGTAAACGCGATTTCTGACTTCATCTCCAAACACCCAACACTGAAAGTATTAGCATTATCTTATATGATATTGATCGGCATGGCGCTGGTGGGTGAAGGCATGCATCAGGAAATCCCCAAAGGTTACCTGTATTTTGCTATGGCTTTCTCGTTTGCAGTGGAGGGTGTCAACATGCTGATCCGCCGGAAACAAAGGGCGCACAGCCAGCAGGTTCATGATGTGGAGCGCGCTGCCCAGCTTGCTGCCGGCCATGACGCGCTGCCGCAAGAAAAACTCTAAATTTCATTGATTTTTCACGTCTCTGGCGCAATACTGCAGCAGGTTAATTTATTATTAACATAATTATTGACCGCGCGTGGGGAAATCTGTACTATACGCCCCACGCCTTAGACATTTTTTAGGGACTTGTTCGTAGAATTGGCAGTGCTGCAAACTGACCTTTTACGGCAGATCATCATTCTAAAGAGGGACACATAGAATGCCAAAAGACATCAATACCGTAGAATCAATCAGCGCGCACAAAGTTTTCGATCTTCCCGTGACGCTCAACGCCGGACAAGTCAACACACTGGCTTTTGCGCAAGATTCAATTGCCTCCATGAACATGACCGCCAAGGGTGAACTGGAAATTTCCTTCCGTGACGGGTCGCGCCTCATCATTGAAAATTTCAATGAACTAGCGGACTCGGCCAAATCATGCGGACGTGACACACTTATCCAGCTGTCGGACAACACGATCATTTATCCCGAAGAACTGCGCGACCAATTGGCACAAGGCCCCGTGGCTTTTGGTGCAGGCGAAAACGGTATTGTCACCCTCGATATGCCAGCGCCCGGTCAAATGGTGACCCAGAATATCGAAGCGGGTCACGAATATAAAATGTCTTTTAACCTTGATGGCGTTAATGCGGCGCAATCGGGCAATAATTTGCTCCTCACCTTCCCCAATGGCGGTATTATTACTCTCGCTAATTACTATTCAGCAGTGGGTTCCGACCTCCCGCCAGTGATGACGCTGGCAGATGGCGCAACTATTGACGCGAATGCGCTACTCACCTCGTGCAAACTGGTTTCTGTCCCGACTGTTGTTGAAACTGTGGCTGAAAATCAGGCAGACCCTCAAACGCAAATCGCAAACATTGAACCGGCGGCAGGTGAAGCAGGGGAAAGTGCCAAAGCAGCTCATGCTGAGCAAACGTCCCTGAAAGTGGCTAAAGATAATGGTTTCGCCGACATCGAGCCAGCCGCAGGTGATGCGGCAGGCCCTTTGAATGCCACAGGTGGCGCAGGTTTCAGCAGTTCGATTGACGGCGCAGGTTTCCGTGGCGCCAATGCGATTGGCCCGATTGACCCGACCGCTCTTGCGTACAATGCGCCGAGTATTCCAACCATTCCTTACGTGACAGGCACCACTGGCGGCGATATTGATACCGTCCCAACCTTGGATGTTGTTCCGAGCGGTGACAGCGGCACGCAAGTTGACGAATCCGGAATCACGACTCTTACCGGAAATATTGTGGTCGATTATAAAGCCGATGGTCCGGGCACTCTTACCTTGGGGGATGTCTCGACCTTCTCCTACGGTGGTTCAGCCGCAGATGGCACGTTGACCTCGGGCGGTGTCCCTGTTGTTGTAACACAAGTGGGCAACCAGTTTATCGGTACGGCAGGCGGCGAAACCGTTTTCACTCTGACTCTGAATGACGATGGTTCCTATGTGTTCGAACAACTGCAAGCGCTCGATCACGCAGATGCCAGCGACCCCAACGACGTGATTACGCTCGAATTCGGCGTTGTCGCAACTGATTCAGATGGTGACACGGCAACCGGTGTGATTACCGTTGATGTGCTTGATGATGCCCCTGTTGCAGTAAACGACACGCTGACGATTGACGATGCCAATAATACCGCTACTGGCAATATTACGGGCAACGATTCAGTCGGCAATGACACACCCGGCTATGTAGTTACTGCCGTGACCTTTGGCGGTACCACTTATGATGTACCAACCACTGGAACAGTCACCGTAACTGGGACTTACGGCACATTAGTGCTGGGATCGGACGGTGCCTATACCTATACACCGTTTAACACCGCCGAAGGCACTGATAATTTTACCTACACCATCCGTGACTATGATGGGGATACGGCAACGGCCGCCTTCAATGTAACGGTGGCTGATATTGATACAAAACCCACCGTGGAAGTCATTCCTGGGACGCTTGATGAAACACAAATTGACGAAACGGGCGGCCACACTGTGACTGGAAATGTTACTGCCAATTTTGGTGACGATGCTCCCGGCACTTTGACCCTCGCGGGAGATGCGGGATTCACCGCTTCTGGTTCCATGACGGGCGACGTCCTTTCCTCAAACGGTGTGCCGGTTGATGTGACACGAGTCGGTAACCAGTATATCGGTAAAGCGGGCGATACGGTCATTTTCACTCTGACTCTGAATGACGATGGTTCCTATGTGTTCGAACAATTCGCGGCGCTTGACCATGCGGATGGGTCGAACCCGAATGATGTAATCACCCTTGATTTTGGTGTAATCGCGGTCGATAGCGACGGCGACATGGCGGATGGAAAAATTACCATCAATGTTATCGATGATGCCCCTGTGGCCGCAAACGATACTGCAACCCTCGAAACAGCTCCCGGCTCAGTTTCAGGAAATGTTGTGACGAATGATGATATTGGCTCCGACAAACCTGGTTATGTTGTAACGGCAGTGACCTTTAACGGGACCACCTACAACGTGCCAGCGAGCGGCACAGTGACGGTTGCAGGGGCGCATGGCAATCTGACGATTGCGGCGAACGGGACTTACACC